>NZ_FTNR01000004.1 GCF_900156475.1 Natronorubrum thiooxidans | reverse complement strand
CTAATCGGCCAAGCCACACATTCATATTACATCGCATTGGATCCGTGATTCGTGAACGGGTCCGGACGCAAACTGGACTACACATACACACGGTCTGAGAGACCACCGATACTGGTGTGACAGCGGTTCGATTCCGTTGATCGGCGTTACGGCGGCCACAGCGGCGGGGTTCCTCCCGTACCCATCCCGAACACGGAAGATAAGCTCGCCTGCGTTACGGTGAGTACTGGAGTGGGCGACCCTCTGGGAAACTCGTTTCGCCGCCTCCATTCATACTTATTTCCCTCAGTGAGCCACAGCTCTGGCTCGCTGGGAATTTCGTATTTATTACTCAGTGACAACATGCGCCTCGATATTTAGGATATGCATTGCTCATGCTTTCAGAAACGGTGTCACCCGGAACACTAACGTCCAGCCTCATCCCGTGGCGGCATGCCGCGTCGGCTGGCTAACCCTCGTGCCGGGCGGAAGTATATCGGCCCTCAACCGGGTGAGCGACGCCCACCGAATTACTGTTGCGTGCCCGGGTTCGCCGTACTGTCATCGCACCCGAATGGGTTTGCTCGGACGGGGACTGAAGGCACGCACTTGAGCTACGGGCGTGAGCGGTTTAACCCTTTCAATGAGCGATAGGGACAGAGCACTGCTCGAGGATGGCCCCTTCGAGTTCGGTGTCGTGTTCTCAGTTGGCCAAAACCGATACTCAAGACACACTGTCACATATGACCGTTTAACCATCGATCGATCGAACTGACTACTATCCAGCAGTATAATGGCAGATGTCGGAGTCGGAGGGGTGTCCGACTCGAGTCAGTAGAAGTACTCGTCTTCGCGTAGCTGGACGTAACCGCCGTTGCGGTGTGCGAATTTCCGTTTTTTATACGCGAGCAGGATTTTCGAGGCCCCGAGACCGGCGGAGTACCCCCGGCTAAGCAAGGCGGTTTCTGATCCAGTTTCCTGCATGTCGCTGATCACGTCGAACGCCCAGTCCCAGTCGTCGGGGTCGTACTCGCGAACGAGGTCAGCGAACGCGACGTTGCGGAGGATTTCGTCGCCGATGGCTCGTTTCCAGACGTCGTTATAGTTCTCGAGGGAATCGGTTGCGGCCAGTCGGCCGGCAATCTTCCCTGTCCGGACGGCAACGTGATAGCCGCCTTCGTGGAAAGCCGACGTCGTCCCCATTGCACCGCCGGCGACGGCGATATTCGCGCCGACGGGCGATTCGATGGGTCGTGTCGATGAGATCGGATACGTTTCCGTTCCCTTCGATTTGCCGCGGTCCTCGACGATCGGGATGTCCGCTTCGATGTCATACTCGTCGCCGTACTCCTGTTCGAGCAGACGGCTGATGTATTCCGAACCAGACGGCAGCTGTTCGTCGGACGGCTCGAGCAGCGCGTAGGAGTCGGGGTTGTCGACGTCCTCGAGTTCCATGCCGATCGGCATCGTCAGGCCGACGCGGGCGACCGTGCCGTCGTTGGGGAATACCCACGGATAGGCGGTCTCGCCGGGCATGTAGCCCCACCAGAATTTGAGGGTGTCCTCGAATTCTTCGAACAGTTCTGCAGGGAACTCACGGTACTCCTGATAGGCGATGTGGTTGGCGTTCGGTGGCGAGAGATGGTCGGAGACGCTGCGGCCGGGGGCCGTAAACTGGTCGAGCGCATCGAGGGTGATTCGACGCTGTGGCCCGTCAGCGAGGACGACGTACTGCGCTTCGAGATGGTCGCCGTTCGAGAGCGTTAGCGTGTGGGTCGGTCCCTTCGGGCTCGAGGCCCGAAGATCGGTTTCGAGGTCTTTCACACCGGTTCCGACGCGGAGGTCGGCGCCGGCGTCGGCGGCGCGTTCGTAGAGCCAGTCGTCCATGCGTGCGCGGTGGAAGGTGTACCCGAATTTCGGGTAGGTGGCTTCCATGCCGGTCGTCGTCAGCGTGACAGTGCTGTTGGGACCGACGAACTCCGTGGCCTCGAGTTCTCGGTGGATAACCTCGTCGGGAATCTCCCGGTGGTCGAACTCCATAATGTCGATCCAGTAGTCGAGCATGCCAGCGGCGTCGGTCGAATCCGGGCCGATTCCATCGCGGTCTTCCCGCGGGACGCCCTGTTCGAAAAGGACGGTCTCAGCGCCGTGGGCAGCGGCCCGTTCGGCCGCGGACGCACCCGCAGGACCGCCACCGACGATCGCGACATCAACGCGTTCCATACTCCATTGAGACTCCGTCGCGCGTATTAAACTGCGTGAAATTCAGATCAGGGACAAACACAACGCTGGGATGGCGTCGATTGAGACGAACGTTTTTGACGGGCCCGCTCGAGGGAGTGTACATGACTGACTCGGAGAATGATGTCGAAACTGGTGCAAGCAGCGATGCTGCCGTCGAGACGGACGCGCCTGATGTGCTCGTCCTCCGAAACGGGACTCACGGAATGCCGGTCGAACAGTACGCCGCCGCGATTCGTGATCGGCTTCCGGGGAAGACGGTTGCTCTCGCGCGGACGCCCGCTGACGAGCGCGTGGCGATCGAAAACGCACGGTTCGTCACCGGAATGACTCTCGACGAGGGCCTCCTCGAGGCCGCTGAAAACCTCGAGGTCTTCGCGTGTGCCTACGCGGGGACTGGCCATCTCCCGCTCGATGCGCTCGAGGAGCGGAACGTGACAGTCACGAACGCGTCGGGTGTTCACGGCCCCAACATCGGTGAACACGTTCTCGGGTCGATCCTTCGGTTTACGCGCCGATTCCACGTTGGCGCGCGCCAGCAACGCCGCCGAGAGTGGCGCCACTACAAGGCCTACGAGCTACAGGGATCGACGGTGACGATCGTCGGCCTGGGCGCGATCGGAAAAGCGGTCTGTGAACGGCTCGAGCCGTTCGGTGTCGAGACGATTGGCGTGCGGTACACGCCGGAGAAAGGCGGCCCGACCGACGAGGTGATCGGCTTCGAGGGGGAGGCGTTCGACGAGGCACTGGCTCGGACCGACTATCTCGTACTTGCGTGTCCGCTTACGGAGACCACTCGTGGATTGATCGACCACGAGGCGTTCACCACGGTCGATCCCGACGCCGTCCTCGTCAACGTCGCCCGCGGGCCGGTTGTCGACACCGACGCACTTGTCGGAGCACTGCGCTCGAACCGGATCCGTGGCGCGTCGCTGGACGTCACTGACCCCGAACCGCTCCCCGAGGACCACCCACTGTGGACCTTCGGGAACGTCCAGATCACGCCCCACAACGCGGGGCACACGCCGAACTACTATGAGCGACTCGCCGACATCGTCGCTGAAAACGTTCGTCGGGTTGCCGATGAGCCGAACGCGACCCTCGAGAATCAGGTCAGGCCCTGATCATACGCGAGCGTCCGGTCGCGGAGAACTGCAGCTTTTTCACTCGATGGGCCGAACGCCGAGTATGGAACGATTATCACTGCTCGGGTGTGTCCTGCTGCGTGTTCGTAACCGGCTGGATCGAATGGAGGAAGGACGATGACACTCTCGTTTGACGGGACAGTCATCGTTCCCGTAGCGAGTCCGGACGACGGCGAACGGACAGCGACGGCCCTCGCCGAATACCTCACACCGACCAGTTCGGTCATCGCTGTCAACGTGATCGAAAAAGGCGGTGGTGTCCCCGACAAAGCCCCCATGGAACAGCGTGAGGAGTACGCCGAAGAGATCTTCGAGGGCGTCCGACGGGCACTCGAGTCGACAGACGCGACAGTCGAGACCGACGTGCTCTACGGTACTGATGTCGTCGAGCGGATCTTCGCCGAATCGGAGGCGCGAAACGCCGACAGCGTTGTCTTTACGCCTCGAGAGGGGAATCGGCTCGCGGAGTTGCTCACCGGTGACGTCGCGCGGCGACTGATCAAGGAGGCTTCGGTTCCGGTCGTCGCTCTGCCGTCTGACGACTCCTAACGACACATATTAGACTCGATCGAGGAGTTCAACTGCCTGTTCGCACAGGGAGACGGTGTTCGTGTCGGTATCGTACTCGATAGCGTGGGCCGCCGCTAACTTCGGCAGGTGAACGTGACGAAGCGAGAGCTGGACGCGTCGACGTGTCCCCAGCAGTGCGTCGCCAGTTGCGGCGACGCGGCTGCTCGCTCGCCCTCGTTGCTCAAGGGTGACGTGCTCCGTCAGGTCGGACAGCGAGACCGGATTGTCGTGGTCGTCTAAATACCGGAGCACGGCCCGACGTCGCTGATCGGCGAGGAGCTCGACCGTCGCATCCGTCTCGTCGGTCAAACCCGTCGAAGACGGCGGTGTCAGGGATTCAGGGTCAGCAGTAACGGGAAGCATACCTGCTTTTGGGATCGGTTGCAGTTGTACACGCCGCCGAAGTGATCAGGGCCGACTCCTGTGAGTGTCGTTGCTACTGACACGTCCTTTGGTTCCTCACGCGACGGATCTCGCTATGGGTGATCGGATCGAGACGCAACTCGAGGCTGGTCTAGAGGTAGCCGTTTTCGAGCAGCAGTTCGCCGTTGAGCACGCTCGCGCCGGCTGCGCCGCGCATCGTGTTGTGGGCAAGACAGTTGTACTGCAGGCCGAACGTCGATTCGCGGATACCGCCGGCGGAGATGGACATGCCGTCGCCGAGGGTGCGATCGAGGCGTGGCTGTGGCCGCTCGGGGTCTTCGAAGACCTCGATCAGCTGCTCCGGCGAGGAGTACAGGTCAAGTGCGGGGTACTCCCGCATTGCTTTGGCTGCCTCCTCAGGGGAGAGATCCTCCGCGGTCTCGACGAAAACGTTCTCTAAGTGGCCATCGATCGTCGGGATACGGTTACAGGAAGCGCCGACCTCGACGTCGTTGAGCGAGAGTGCCGCGCCGTCGAAGCTGCCCAGCAGTTTCTTCGATTCAGTCTCGAGTTTGTCTTCCTCGCCGCCGATGTGGGGAATCGCGTTGTCGATGATCTCCATCGAGGAGACACCGTCGTAGCCCGCACCGGAAACCGCCTGGAGGGTCGCGACGTGGACTTTCTCTAAGCCGTACTCGGCGAGGGCGGCGAGCGTGGGCACGAAGGTGATCGTCGAGCAGTTCGGGTTTTTGACCATCGCACCGTCCCAGCCGCGCTCGTCGCGCTGGACCTCGAGCAAGTCGATATGGTCGCCGTTGACTTCGGGGATGACGAGGGGGATGTCGTCGTCCATCCGACCGTTCGAGGAGTTCGAGGACATGACGTAGCCGGCCTCACAGAAGCCCGGTTCGACGGCCTCGCCGACGCTCGAGGGAAGCGACGAGAACAGCAAGTCGACATCGTTTGGGACCTCATCGGGGTCGGTCGCGGTGACGGTCATCTCTGCGACGTCGTCCGGGATCGGACTGTCGACGCGCCACTTGGCGGCCTGTCGGTAGGTCTTGCCCGCGCTCGCGTCGCTCGCGGTCAATGCTGCGATCTCGAACTCCGGGTGGGGGTCGAGAAGCTGAATCAGTCGCTGTCCAACGGCACCGGTCGCACCGAGAACGCCAACTCGTACTGCCATTTTCCGGGAGTCGGAGTTGCGACCGCAAAACCGTTTGGGTTTCCGTCGCTCGTCACCGTTTGTCCGCCTTGATCGGTCGGGGCCGCGTTGATATCTGTCAGGGCGTGTCGCGTGGCGATTTCTGCGTGCGTGAGTATAGAAGAGGTTAAGAAAACGGAGCGGAATCTATCGGTCGATGCACTCACAACAGGTTCGATCCGAGTCGGATGCGGGGGGATCCCGGTGACGAACTCGACTGCAAACTCGAACGGTATCGGGCCGTTCGAGAGCCGGTTTCAGACCGGTGCCGCCGTTCTCTCGGCGGTCTGCTTCCTCGTCGCGATTTTCCTCGGCTGGACGGGCTATCAGGAATCGACGCTCATCCTCGTCGGAACAGAGCTGAATATCGTCTCCGGTATGGCCGGCCTCATGCTCGCAGGGTTTTTCGGTGTCGTTGCGCTCATCGCCGCGTTCTACATGGAACCCGGCTTCGACCACTAACGACTCGAGTACTGCGACACTGGCCGCTGTCTCCCCGTCTATGCAATTTTCGTGACGTACGCGACCGCCGAAGCGACTGCGCTGTCAGGCGAAGACAGATACGGACTGCTGTCGTCACTGACCGCCGATCACCGACCCCGTCTCTGGCGATCGGCAGTACATCGGTCCAGCAGACCGTCTGAAGCAACGGCTCGCGACTGGCAGAACTCGAGGGAGAACGTGGATTATGCGGGAACCTGGGCGCTTTTTTTGCGGGTGACGTAGCCCGCGATGCGGTTGCGGACGCCCTTGGACTCGACGGTGGTGAGCTTCTCGACGCTGTCTTTGTTCTGTTCGAAATCGGTCGTGAACGCGTCCGGGTACCGTTCCAGCAGGAGGGTCCCGGTCTTCTTGACATAGGCCGGTTTGATTGCCATACTGTGAGGTTCCGTCTAGAGGCTTTTAATGTCTTCTTTTCACGCTCCGGAAGACGGCGATTGGGGGAGTAGCGTCACGGGGGAAAACGCTGGGTGCCCAGTCTGGCGACCGATGCGCTCGAGCAGCGCCGTCGACACGATTTCAGACGGACTGCTGTCAGTCAATGCTGGTACACCTCGGCGGGTCGCAAGTGCACCAGGATATCGGGACAGCAGACTGCCTCAGGTGCTGTTCGGCACGGGATTGTCTCCGGGCTGTGCTGGCTGTTCGACGGCTGTCTCACGTTCGGCGGTATCTACGAGTTCCTGAAACCGATCCGATCGCGCAGCGATTCGATCCATCGTCTCGCTATCGGGGGTCTGCTCCCGTGACTCCACGAGAAACGTGGTAATCACGACGGTTTTCACCCACGGTTTGAGAAAGCCAGTGTAGACCGTGAGAAACACGCCGCCAACGACGATCCAGCCGGCGACTTCGACTGTCGCCGAGAGTCCGCCGAACACGCTCGCGATCGGTGTCAACGCCAGCAAGACGACGAACGCGGCGGCGTACAGTCCGAGCACGATCAGGAGTGTCGAACCGAGAACGGGCTTCCAGGTCTTGCCATAGAGGACGACGCCGTCTCTGGCCGAGCGCCACGGGTTGTCGTCGCTGATGAACATGTGGGCGATGATCGCCTCGTCGATGTAGGTGGCCGCGATCGCGATCGCGTTCCCGACCAGTCGAATCAGCTTTTTCAGGCTTGGCACGGCGCTGAACAGCCGCGAGAACGAGACGACACCACTGTTGAACTCTTTGACGACGGCCGTGACGACCTGATCGACGGCAAAGAGCGCGCTCGCTTCCGCAAAGCGGTCCGTCACTTGTGCTTTCCCGTACGCAAGCTGGTCTGGGGGAACCTCGCCGGTGTCGACGATGTGGGCGATAACGGCGATATGTGCTACTTTGACCAGATACAGCACGTACCGGCTGAACAGCCGCCAGCCCCAGACAAACAGGCCGACCGCCACGAGCAGTCCGATCGCCGCAATCCATCCCGAAATCGTGCCCGCCTCGAGCAGTCGGTATCCGATCCAGAGGGTGATGCCGAAGTAGAGGACGGAGACGACCCCGAGCAGGAGGCCGACGCCGATTCTGAGCAAGACGAACGGCAGCGTTTTTCTGAAGACGCTCGTCGCCTGTCTGAAGTGAAGTTTCATCTGCCCCCGCTTGGGCGCGGCTTCGCTCATAAACCTGCGGGCGTGGCTGAGTACGGAGGTGTCGCCCCCAGTTACCGGCTCACCAGTCTGCGTGTTCGCGCACGCGCTCGAGTGCCTCGTGCTCGCGCGGGCTACCGGCGCGGTCGACGACCGACGCACAGTACTCGAGGCGGTCGCGAAGGTCGTCGTCGTCGTAGCCTGCAACGCCGAGTCGCGAGGCGGCGACGGTCGCCTCGATGACGGCCCCGAAGCCACGGTCGATCGTCGGCACGCGCTCGGCTCGGATCTCGGCGTCGACGGGGCGCAGTGCCCACCGTTCCCAGTCAGTTCCGTCGTCGGTGCCCGACTCGAGCGACTCGACAGTGACCCGGGCCCACGCGTTTGCGGCCTCGAGGATCGGCTCTTCGTGTTCGACGATCGAGAGCGCGGCGTCGGCGAAGACGACGGGGTCGTCGACAAACTGAACATAGCATTCGCCCTGTCGGTGGAAGTTGCCTCGAGTGCGGGTCTTCCCCCACGTTCGCGCGGTAATCCGACCATCCCCATCATCGGCGAACAGCCCCAGTGGCGCGGCGTTCCACAGCCCGTTTGGGCCGAGCGTCGTCACGACGGACTCGGTGACGCCCGACAGCGAGACGGGCCAGTCGGCGCGTTCAGCGCCCGCCGTGTCGTCGTCACCGTCACGGTCGTCGCTCATACGGAGACCGCCCCGTGCTCGAGGGCGATGAACAGCCCGGCTGCCGTGATATCTGCCGTCGTGCCCGGGTTGACGCCGCGGTCGACGAGTTCGTCGGCGAAGGCCTCGACGGCATCGCGGTCGGTCTCGAGAGCGTTTCGGTCGACCAGCTCACCCGCGCGTTCGGTTACCTCTTTGGCGATAGCCTCGTCGTGGCGGTTTACGACGAGCGTATCAGGTCGGTCGGCAAGCAAGGAGAGAAAGACCGTCGCAGCGCGATCCGTCAGCGGCCCGTCGGCGTCGGCGAGGCGTTCGGCGGCGGTAAACGACCGCTCGAATCCGGTCACCCACTCGCGGGCGACGTCGTCGCCCGGCACGCTGTGGTCCATGACGTCGAATAGCGTCAGTCCACGAGCCTCGAGTGCGGGAATCGCGTCGCTGCCGCGGCGCACGTCGAGCGGTTCCATGTCTGTCGGAGGATCGGCGACGAAGACGTCGACGTGATCGAACGCGCGGTAGAAGCCGGCCGCGTCGGCAACGGTGGTCTCCTCACAGACGGCCTCGACGATCGGCTGTGAGCACTCGTCGCGGGCCGCCCGGACTAGCGGGACGAGCAATAACAGCGCCCCGAACTGGGTGTTGCCCCCGCCCTGTGTAGCCATGCCCTCGATCGCGCGTTCGAACGCTGGGCCGATCGCACTGCCGTTCGCCGCCAACTCGAGACCGTCACGAGCACCGACTGTGCCCGCGAGGAAGTGTTCAAATCGCAGGTCCTCGAGCTCACGGTGACGGTCGATGTTGCCCGGTTTGGGCGTGCCCGCGACCTCGAGCAAGAGCGCCAGTTCAGCGTTTTGCGCCGGCGTTCGCATGGCAGCCGCTAGGGAGTGAATGACGTAAGGACTGTCCTTTCGGTGTCGCACGATGGTCGGGGACGCTACGGCGAGGGCTCCGCCTCGAGACCGTACTGTTCCTCGACGGCCGCGAGCACGCGCGCCAAGACGTTCGGATTGTCGCTGGGGCGACCCACACTGACCGCGTCAGCGCCGTACTCGACGTACTCTCGGACGGTGTCGGCGTCTCGGACGCCGTTGTTGGCGATGACGAACAGATCTGTCGCGTCGACGACGTCGCGGATGACCGACTCGCTGTCCATCGCGTCGACGTGGACGAACACAGCGCCCGCGGCCTCGAGTCCCTGTGCAAGCGCGGGCAGGTCGACGCCGGGGACCTCGGTGCGGACTTTCACGCCGACGGCCGCCCCAGTGGTGGCTGCGCGTTCGACGTAGTCACAGAGACGATCGGCATCTCGCAGCAGCGTCTCGCCGCAGCCGACCGCACACAACTCGTCCTGTCGACAGTGGGCGTTGACCTCGAGCAACGCGTCTCGATCCCGGCAGACCCGCGCCGCGTCGGGGATCGGATCGGGGGTCGCGCTTCGGACGTTGAAGACGGGCTGGATGGGCACGGCCTCGAGGGCAGCGAGTTCGCGGTCAATAAAGGCGATCGGATCGTTGGGGAGGAACTCGCGTCGGTCGCGATCGACGAGCTCGCGGGCAGCAGCTCTCGAGTCGTCGTCGAGGGCAATTCCGCCGAGAAACGCCGCGCCAGCGTAGTGGGCTCCAGCGCGGGCCCAGTCGGCGTCGGCCTCGCCGCTAAGACTCGCGAGTGCGAGTGGTGGGGAGAACATGGATCAGGTGACGAGGTCGATCGCGTCTTTGACGGCTCGTGAGACTCGTGCGGCGTCGTCGGCCGAGTCGATACGGATGTCCGTCTGTATCGTTGGCCGATCAAACGTGGCGTCGTCGGTCTCGTCGATGACGAACGCGTCGGCGAACGGGTAGGTCGTTGCGAGTCCTTCGGTGCTCGGCGGCGCGTTGACCGCCGCCATGAGATCGCTGGCGGGGCCGGAGAAGGCGTCGTCGCCGAGAAACGGCGAGACGGCGACGACTGTCGACTGGCTGAGCGTGTCGGCGACGCCGGGCAGCGTCAACATTGGGCCGATACTCGTGACGGGGTTCGACGGACCGACGACGACCGTGTCCTCGAGCGCCTCGCGGACGCCCGGTGCGGGCTCGGCGTGCGACGACCCGCGGAACTCGACGGTCTCGACGGTCGGCTCGCCACGGTGGGCAACCCAGTACTCCTGGAAGTGCATCATCCCGTCGTCAGTGTGGATGAGGCTGGCGACGGGGTCGTCGCTCATCGGCAGCAGGTCGATCTCGAGTCCGAAGGCGTCGGCGAGTCGCCGCGTCACTTCACTCAACGGCTGGCCCTGATCGAGCAGGCTCGTTCGCGTGATATGGACGGCCCGATCACGATCCCCGATCGTCATGAACTCGGCCGTCCCCGAAAAGCGCCGCCAGTTTGCGAGGTCGCGCCCTGCGGTCTGTTTGTCGTCGGGGAGATACTGCGGGCCGTCAGGCAGTCCAGCAGCGGCGGCGATATCCGACAGCGCCGTGTTGGTTCGATGCGTGTCGCCGTCGATTCCCCACCACGTCTCGCGGTCGAGCACCCCACCACCCTGAAAGAGCAGTGTGTCGACGTCCGGTGAGACGAATAGTCCTCCGAGTTCGATGTCGTCGCCGGTGTTGGCGACGACGGTGGTTTCCTCCGGCGAGAACGCGGCGGCAGCACCGTCGAGTAGTTTCGGCGTTCCGGTGCCCCCTGAGAGGAAAGTTACCATACCCATCCTTCTCGAGCGTGAGTACTTAATGGCTTGCGGCCGCGTTCGGCCGGCACGCGGGACGTCGCGCGTGTCGGTCGCGTTTATATCGCCGGTGGAAAACAGTCCCCCAGTGTCCAGTGCTCGCTCGAGTATCAAACATCCCGTTTCTCATCCAGACTGCTGTCGGTCGTTGCCGTCATTTCCGGTGTGACCGCGAGCCGTCCTGTGGTCGCGCCGGTACATCGTTACAGCAGACCGTATCAGTCGTCTCCACCGACATTGTCGCTGGCAGTGTCGCCGGCGTTTTTGGCGCTGATTGCGACGTTGTCGTCCGTGAGTCCGCCATCGAGCCAATCGATCCAGGTGAACCAGACGTACGCAATCGCGCCGCCGATCACGGTCGAGACGGCGAAGGCGAGCCAGACTCCGCTCGAGCCGAGGTATTCAGCGCCAAGCCAAGCGAGCGGAAAGCGGATCACGCCGAGTGTGAGGATTGAGATCGCGGCGGCGATGAGCGTCTTTCCGGCACCGCGGAAGCCGCCGCTGTAGGCGCGCATCACGCCCATAAAGCCAAAGGTCAGTGCGGTGTACCGGAGGAACAGAGCGCCCTCGTCGACGACTGCGGGATCGGTCGTAAAGACCGAGACGATCGGCGCGGCGGCAAGGAAGACGAGGACCCCGAGGCCGGTGAGCGTGACGAGCAACACCGTCGCGCCGAAGTGGTTCGTCCGTTCTGCACGGTCTTGGTTCCCGGCACCGATGTTCTGTCCCGTCATCGTCTCGATCCCCTGGGAGAATGCGATTGCTGGGAGGAAGATGACTGAGAACACCCGCGTCCCAATCCCGAACGCGGCGACGACTGTTTCGGGAAAGATCGCGATGATGACCAACAGCAGGTTGATCGACAGCGCCCGCGCCGTCCCCTCGACGGATGCCGGGGTCCCGATGTCGACGAGCCGCCGGGCGTACTCGATATCGGGGCGCATCTGCGAGATGTTGATCCGGACGCCGTGGGTCCCGCGGAACATGATCGCGAGGCCGACGGCGAACGCCAGCGCCCGGGAGAAGACGGTGGCGATCGCCGCGCCTTCGATCCCCGAGCCAGCGTAGCCGGTGAGCGCGAACAGTTCGGTCTCGAGGCCGCGCAATCCGAGATAGCCAAAGAGTGGGTTGGCTTCGAACCCGAAGATGAGAAACGGATCGAGGACGATGTTGAGCACGACCGAGCCGAACATCACGAGCATCGGTGTGACAGTGTCGCCGTAGCCGCGCATGAGCGCGAGGAAAACGAAAAAGCCAAAGACTGCGATCAGTCCGAGCGAGTAGACTTCCATGTAGTCGGCGACCAGCGGCGCGACGTCGTCGGACGCGCCGAGTAGCCCAAGCACGTCCTCGACGAACACGTAGCCGATGGCACCGAGTGCGAGCGAGGCGATGACCGAGTACATGACCGTCTGCGAGGCGGCGTACGTCGCTTCGTCGTCCCTGCCAGCGCCGGTGTACTGGGCGACGAGCACGCTCCCGGCGACCGAGACGCCAAGTGCGAGCGCGATGAGGAAAAACACCATCGGAAACGCAAAGCTGATCGCCGCAAGCGAGGTCGTGCTGTGCTGGCCGAGCCAGAACGTGTCCGCGAGGTTGTAGGTGACTTGCAGCAGGTTCGTGATGATGAGCGGAATGGAGAGGTAGATCAGCGGTTTTGCGATCCCGCCCGACGTGAGATCGAGTTCGTCGGGCGATTTGAAGATCGCATCCATGTGGTCGCGAAGCGTCACTCGAAGCCGACCTCCGTGCGATCGACGTCCTCCGCAAGCAGCTGGTGGCAGACGTACGTCTCGAGCATGGCGCGCGTACACTCGAGTGAGTGTCCGACGGCCACGTGACGCGTCTGTGCGCCGTTCAGGACCGTCACAATGAATTCGGCCGTTTCGTTGGGATCGATATCGTCTCGAATGAGTCCCGCGTCCTGGCCGTCCTCGAGGAGGATCCGGATCCGGTCATGAAGCAATCGATCGAACGCCGTCAGCTCGTCTCGAAACCGGTCGTCGTACGGTCCCTGGGCTTTGATCTCGAGCACCGCCGTCCGGAACTGCTTGCGCGCATCGTCCTCGCTCGGCTCGAGAGACGTCTCGACGAGCGATCGTAACTGCTCGATCGGTGTCTCGCCCTCGAGCGTCTCGATTCGGTCGGCAAAGGAGTCCGTCAGGTAGTCGAGCAACGCATAGAGGAGGTCCTGTTTGCTCTCGTAGTGATAGTGGAGCGTGGCTTTGCTCTTCGACGACTCGTCCGCGATATCTTGCATCCGCAATGACGCGTAGCCGTGTTTACACAACGCGGTATAGGTCGCGTCCATGAGTTCGTCGGCCGTTTCGGTGCTCACTGGCTGATCAGTCAATACTGTCCTAACTGACTGGCCAGTCAGTCAAGTATCTTCGGATTTGCTCGCTCGAGAGCGAACCCAGTTACTGACCGAACGATTCGAAGACGCGGTTACTCGCCGATCCAGTCGGCAAAACTCCCCTCGAGGAGCGTCTCTGTTTGCCGACGCACGTACTGGCGTTGCATCGTCTCGATCGCCTCCGGAAGCGACGTGCCGTCCGCGACGGCCTCACTGACGTGGTCGTGTTTCCAGGAGGCGGGCGTGACCCCCTGGCGAACTCGCCGTCGGAGCGGGTAGAGGTACTTTGCGGCCTGTTCATCGGTGAGGCCGCGGTTGGTCAGGCCGTCTTCGGCGTGGGCCAGCAGGTCCTCGTACAGTTCGAGACAGTCGGTCGTCTCCTTGCCGTCGTTGGTGATCCACGTTAGGTCGGCTGCGAGACCGTCTCGCATCGCCGCATAGAAGTTCTCCCGGGCGAGTTCCCAGTCGAGTTCGACGACGGGGTGCTCGAGACGAACCAGACTCTCCATCAGGCCGGCGAAGGCAGCGAGAAAGGAGATCGAGTCTCTGACGGTCGGCTGGGCGGGGATCGGCCGGAACTCGATGCGGGCGTTGGCAGCGGACCGAGTCGGGCCGCCGAAGACCGGGCGGACCCACCGCCAGTAGGTACCGTGTTTGCGCCGGAAGTGCGGGAACTGATCGTCGAAGCGCTCGCCTTGCTCGACCGGCATCGGAACCATCGTGGCATCGGCGGCGATCCGATCGATAGCCTCCTCGACGGTCTCGAGGTCGCGGGGGAATCGGACCTTGCCTCCGCCCGTCGCGGGATCGTTCAGCATGGTTTCGAAGACGCTGATCCGGTGTTCCATCCAGCCGTCCGCGAGAATGTCGTCTGCCGTCGCGTCGTCGTCGTACAGATCCGCCGGGAAAAACGGCGAGTTCACACCAAGTGCGAGGAGGGGACCGGCAACGCGCAGCGCGTAGTTGAAATACTGCGGGAGGTCGGGGGCGTGTGACACCTGATAATGGGGCTGGATCGACGTGATGAGGCTCTCGGGCATGACGGTGTCGGCCTCGAGTGAGACGTGTGGGGCGTCGATATGCATCCCGGCGACGTCGGCCCGGTCGGTGTTGGCCATCGCGTGATAGCGGGCGGAGTCACTCATGTTGGTCGCAACGCGGATCGGCCGTTCGCTCCCGTCTGCGTCCGTGATCGTCCGTTCGATGCTGTCGGTGAGGTAGGTTCTCGCATCCTCGCCTTCGGGCGGGATCGTCCAGAGCGCGTCGCTGACCAGTCGCATGCGCTCGGATTGGGTGACGTCGAGGGCCGTCTGCAGCCGCGCTTTGACTTCTGACTCCTGGGCGAGCAGTCCGTACGCGTTCAGCGGCTGTGGACTGGTCGTCATCTCCGCGTTGTGCAGGCCGAGTTCCTTCTCGAACCCGATGAGTTCGAGGAGGCGACGTGGCACTCGCCGCAGCGCACAGTCGTCGTTTTTGATCGCGTAAAACTCGTACTCGAAGCCGATGATCGCCTGCGGGTTGTCGAAGACGCCGTCGCCGATGGCGTCTTTGATCACCTCGCCATCCCGTTCGGCCCGCTCGCGAAACACCTCGTCATCCACCGACAGCACGTCTGCAACCCGCGCTGCGAGTTCCTCCTCTGGCATACCTCCCCCTGCGGGCGCGACTACCTTTAAATCCGTCCCTCCCGAGCGCCGGCTTGAACCGTCGCGCCGTCTCTCAGAACCGTTTTACACTCGCCGACGATACACACCGCCGATGGAGTTCGCCACGTTCGCCGACCGTGCCGCTGCGATCGACGCCGAACCCGCCGATCTCGAGATCGTCGCCCACGTCAGGGATCTCCTCGAGAACGCGAACGACGACCTCGAGATCGTCGCCCGGTTCGTGCAGGGACGGGTGTTTCCGGCCTGGCGGTCGAGGACGCTCGATATCGGGCCGACCACCTGCTACGAGGCGATCGCTCGCGCCGCGGGGACGAACGTCAGCGCCACCGACGTCGAGGACCGGCTGGCCGAGATCGGCGAGATCGGCGAAGTGGCGGCCGGCTACGATTTCGGCGGCCAGCAGGGGCTGGGCGCGTTCACCGAGGGCGGCGCGAGCGACCCGCTGACCGTCCGCGAGGTCTTCGAGACGCTTTCCGACCTAGCCGCCGCCGACGGCTCGGGCAGTCACGACACGAAAGTCGACCTCCTCTTTGGCCTATTCAACCGCTGTGAAAGCGCGGAAGCCCGATATCTCGCCCGCCTCGTGCTCTCGGAGATGCGTATCGGCGTCGGCGAGGGGGCCGTTCGGGATGCCATCAGCGAGGCCTTCGACGTGCCGGGCGAACGCGTCGAACGCGCGCTGCAGGTGTCGAACGACTACGGGCAGGTCGCTCGAGTCGCCCGCGATGACGGTCTCGAGGGACTGGACGCGATGGATCTCGAGGTCGGCCGGCCCGTCCAGGCGATGCTCGCACAGGCCGGCACCGTGACCGACGCGCTCGAGGAGTGGGACGAAGCCGCTGTCGAATGGAAATATGACGGGGCTCGAATCCAGTTGCATTACGATCCCGAAAACGGCGCAGACGTGGCAACCACCCGTGTCTTCTCGCGGAACATGGAGGACGTCACCGACGCCCTGCCGGAAGTCGTCGAGTTCGCCGAGGCGACACTCACAGAGCCCACGATTCTGGACGGCGAGGTCGTCGCGGTCGATGACGACGGCGCGCCGCTGCCGTTCCAGGAAGTCCTCAAACGCTTCCGGCGCAAACACGACGTCGCGAAGGCCCGGGAGGACATTGAGGTCCGGCCCGTCTTCTTCGACTGTCTGCACGCCGACGGCGACGACCTGCTCGAGGAACCGTTGACGACGCGCCACGACCGACTCGAGGCCCTGCTCGCCGACGACCAGACGCAGGACCCCGAGACCGTCGACGGCCTCTCTCTGTGCTGGCGCACCGACGACCCCGAGAGGATCGAATCGATCGACGCCGAGGCTCTCGAGGCGCGCCACGAGGGGATCATGCTCAAAGACCCAGAGTCGACGTACTCGCCGGGCCGGCGGGGCAAACACTGGCGCAAGCGCAAGCCCGACGTCGAAACGCTCGACTGTCTCATCACAGGGGCCGAGTGGGGCGAAGGGCGGCGGGCGACGTTCCTCGGGACGTTCGAACTGTCCGTTCGCGACGGTGACACCCTCGAGACTGTCGGCAAAGTCGCGACCGGGATCACCGACGAAAAATTGGACGACCTGACGGACCTCCTCGAGCCCTACATCGTCGCCGAGGACGGGCAAGACGTCGACCTCGAGCCCGAAATCGTCTTGGAGGTCGGCTACGAGGAGATCCAGACGTCGCCGACGTACTCCTCGGGGTATGCGCTTCGCTTCCCGCGATTCCAGGGGGTCCGCCACGACAAGGATCCCGCGGATGCCGATAGCCTCGAGCGCCTCGAGCGCCTTCGGGCGTAGCCGACCGCTCCGTTCAACGGAGTGGCCTGAATGCATGTATGAGTGTATCTAGCTAGATTATGCTGCTGCTCGTGAGATGGTGAGTCCGTATGGCAACTACTGAAAAGACCGAAATCAACGGTGTCGACGTGTCCGCCCTCGAGGCGGGCAGTCGAAGCGATTAGCGACGACACCGATGTCGGCAGGTTCCGATTCCGGGCTGAGACCGAGTGGGAGGACGCCCTCAAGGCGACAACGACGATCGATGCGTTCGAGCAAGCGGGCGAGAAGATCCACACCCGTGAGTTCACGCTTCAGGGCGACGAACCCGAGCAAATTCTGGGAGAGCGAACGGCGCCGAACGCCGTCGAACTCCTGCTCGGCGCACTCGGATCGTGTCTCAGTGTCGGCTACGCGGCGAACGCCGCAGCCATGGACATCGAACTCGACGACCTCCGCTTCGAGATAGAGGGCGACGTCGACCTCCGTGGCTTCCTCGGAATTTCCGAGGACGTCCGCCCCGGCTACGAAACGATCCGGTGTACGACGTACGTCTCCACCGATTTCCGAGGAACAACTCGAGGAACTGCGCGACCGCGTCGAGGCGACGTCGCCCCTGATGGATGTTATCACCACTGACGTGCCCCTCGAAACCCACCTCATCAGTGAGTGAACGACCGACCGCGCCACCATATTTTTCATCGTAACGAAATCAGCTGCTGTCTCCGTTGAGCGGTCAGTACATAGCTGTCGTTCGTTACGAGCAGTACGTACCACAGCAGCGCGGACAGGCGACGATGGCCACGTTGACCATATGTAAGCACTCTTAAGACCCGTCACAAACTGGATCCTCATATGAAACCGCGAGACCTGTCCGACCACGTCGCCTACGAGGCGGGTCGAGGGATCGAGGAAGTCGCCCGCGAACTCGGGCGTGATCCCTCGGAGTTCGTCAAACTCGCCTCCAACGAGAACCCCCACGGCCCC
The DNA here is from genome assembly GCF_900156475.1 of Natronorubrum thiooxidans. GTDB lineage: Archaea > Halobacteriota > Halobacteria > Halobacteriales > Natrialbaceae > Natronorubrum > Natronorubrum thiooxidans. Next base: position 265,408 of record NZ_FTNR01000004.1, on the reverse strand, counting down.
TCGCCAGCGGCCGCCGTGGCCATTCGTGAGACGGCCTCGAGTGTCAGTTCCTACCCGAAAGCCGCCCACGCCGACCTCACCGCCGCCGTCGCCGAGCGCTGGGCCGTCGACGACGAGCAGGTCTGGCTGGCAAACGGCGGCGACGGCGCGATCGATTACCTCCACCGCGCCGCACTCGAGCCCGACGACACGATTCTCGTCCCCGACCCCGGCTTTGCCTACTACGGGATGAGCGCCCGGTTCCACCACGGCGACGTCCGGGAGTACGCCCTCGAGCGCGAGGCCGACTTCGAGCAGACCGCCGACACCGTCCTCGAGAGCTACGACGGCGACCGGATCGTCTGGGTAACGAGCCCGCACAATCCCTCTGGGTCGACGATGGCGCTCGAAGAGATCAATCGGCTGGCCGACGAAACCGACGAGGAGACGCTCGTGGTCGTCGACGAGGCCTACGGCGAGTTCGCCGACGGCGAGAGCGCCCTCTCACTGACTGAGGGCCGAAACGGGTTCGATGCCAGAGACGACATCGCCGTCCTGCGGACGTTCTCGAAGGCCTACGGGCTGGCCGGCGTGCGACTGGGCTACGCCGTCGTTCCCGACGCGTGGGCGGACGCCTACGCTCGCGTGAACACGCCGTTTGCGGCGAGCGAACTCGCCTGCCGGGCCGGACTGGCCGCCATCGGCGACGACGAACACGTCGAGCGAACCGTCGAGACGTCCCTCGAGTCCCGAAAGACCATGCGCGAGGAAATCGACGCTCACGTCTGGGAGAGCGAGGGGAATTTCGTGCTCGTCGACGTCGGCGACGCAACGGCCGTGGCCGAGGAAATGCAAGCGCGTGGCGTCATCGTCCGGGACTGCTCGAGTTTCGGCCTGCCGGGCTGTATCCGAATCACCTGCGGAACCGACGACGAGACCGGCCGCGCCGTCGAGACGCTCAACGCCGTCCTCGACGATCTCGCACGCGACACCGACTCGGAGGTGGCCAATACGTGAGAATTACCGTTACTGGCACTCCGGGGACCGGGAAGACGACCGCGACGAATATCCTCGCGTCTCGGCTCGCCGACGACGACTCGCTGCCGGACCTCGAGGTCATCCACCTGAACAGCGTCCTCGACGCGGAAGGCCTCTACACCGAGGTCGACGCCGACCGAGGGAGCAAGATCGCCGACCTCGAGGCGCTTGCCGAGTGGCTCGAGGGTCGAGACGACGCCGTCGTCGACTCCCATCTCGCCCATCACTTCGACGCCGACCGGGTCGCCGTCCTCCGGTGTGCCCCCGAAATGCTCGAGGCGCGCCTGCTCGAGCGTGGCGAGACCGAGGCGAAGGCGGCCGAGAACGCCGAAAGTGAGGCCCTCGACGTCGTCCTCTCGGAAGCGGTCGACGAACACGGCCTCGAGTCGGTCTACGAAATCGACACGACCGACCGCGACCCCGAGGCAGTTGCGGACGCCCTCGAGGCGGTCGTGACGGGCGAGCGGGAGCCAAGCGCCGGCGAGGTAGACTTCATGGGGTATCTGACATGACGCTCGATAAGTTCCGACCGTACGTCTCGAAGTTTCTCGATCCGTTCGTCAAGGGGTTCGACCGCGTCGGGATGAGCCCCGACGGGGTGAGCGTACTGGCGTTCGGGATGGCGATTCTGGCCGCCGTCGCGTTCTTTTTGGGTGGACAAGCGGCCCCGATCTGGTACGTTGTGGCCGCGACGCTCGTCTTCCTCAACGGCTGGCTCGATATCATCGACGGGGCGCTTGCCCGCGAGCAAAACGTCGCCTCTGCGGGCGGAGACTTGCTCGATCACGTCCTCGACCGATACGCGGACATCGTCGTCATCGGCGGGTTGGCTGCGGGCGTCGGGGACTTCCTCCTCGGCTTCCTCGCGGTGACGGGTGTCGTGATGACGTCCTATCTCGGCACACAGGCCCAGGCGGTCGGCCTCGACCGAGTCTACGGCGGGCTGGTCGGGCGTGCAGACCGGCTGGCGATCATCGGCCTCGTCGGCTTTCTCGCCTATCCGGCCTCGGGAACCTACGGCGGCCTCACGCTGATCGGCTGGCTGCTCGTCTTCCTCGCAGTCGTCGGCCATCTGACTGCACTCCAGCGGTTCGTCTACTCCTGGTCGGCCCTCGAGTGACCGCCGTCTCCCTGTTCGGCAGCGCCCGCATGGTTTATCACTCGCCGCGATATAGTGTCGGGTATGGTCCAGTGCGAGATGTGTGGCGCTGAGACGTCGTCTCCGAAGACTATCAAGGTCGAGGGTGCGAAGTTAGACGTATGTTCGAACTGCACCGATTTCGGCACTGAAGTCAAACAGCCCTCGAGCTCCGGTGGCTCGACGAAGTACTCGACCTCGAGTTCGTCCTCGAGTTCCAGCGGTGGATCGAGCACCTCGGGTTCGGCCGGGAGTACGGGCTCGAGCGGCTCGAGTAGCCAGCGACGCTCGGACATGTTCGACGACATGGACGAGCTGGCGACTGATTACGACAACCGCGTTCGCAACGCCCGTGAGAACAGGGGGCTCAGCCAGTCTGACCTCGCGAACGAACTCAACGAGAAGGCCAGCCTGATTCGGAAGATCGAACGCGGCGATACGTTGCCGAGCGACGAGGTGCAGTCGAAACTCGAGGACTTCCTCGAGATCACTTTGAGCGCCGAGGGTGGCTCAGCCGACGACTCGGAGTGGTCGGGTGGCTCCTCGTCGGGGAGTTACACGCTCGGCGACGTCGTCAAGCGCAAGGATTGAGCCACTGAACGAACGTCTCTCTTGCTTCGCTATCGATGCACAACGGGCCGTCGAGCCCGTTTGTTCGGCCAGCCACATCGGCTGCCCGATCGAGTGACTGAGTATCGCCGTCGTCTCCGTCGTCGGTCGGTATCGTCGACTCGCAAACTATTTCTTCCGGGCGAGTGGCTGTCGTGATATGTTCGTCCTTGTCAATCTGAAGACGTACCCCTGTGATCCAGTCGCCGTCGCGGAAGCCGTCCGTGACGTCAACGAATCCACTGCCGCCCGCGTCGCCGTCGCCCCGCAGGCCGCCCACCTCGAGCGGGTCGCCGAGACGGGTGCGGAAACGTGGGCCCAACACGTCGATCCGATCGATTACGGGAGCAACACGGGGCACACGCTCGCCGAATCCGTCGCCGAGGCGGGTGCGGTCGGGACGCTCGTCAACCACTCCGAGCAGCGACTGAAACTCGCCGACGTCGACGGTGCCGTTCGGGCCGCCGAGCGCGCCGGCCTCGAGACCGTCGTCTGTGCCAACAACCCGGCCCAGATCGGTGCGGCAGCGGCACTCGGCCCGGACGCGGTCGCCGTCGAACCGCCGGAACTGATCGGCACCGGCACGCCGGTCAGTCAGGCCGATCCGGATATCGTCGAGGACGCCGTCGAGGCAGCCCAGGCCGTCGATACGGACGTCTCGGTGCTCTGTGGTGCCGGTATCAGTACGGGCGAGGACGCAGTCGCAGCCGGCGACCTCGGTGCCGAGGGCGTCTTGCTCGCAAGCGGCGTCGCGAAAGCCGACGATCCGACAGCGGCCCTCGAGGACCTGGTCGAACCACTGTAAGCTCGCGCCCAGTTTCGGTGTCCATGTTGACCCTGTGTCGCCCGGCAACTTTTCACTCCGCGAGTGGTACCAGTCACCATGACCGACCATCGCCCCATCGATGTCGCACTCGAGAACCGACTCATGAGCCACGGGATCTACGTCACCGAGTGTGTGCCGCTCTCGGAAGACGATGGGACAATCGACGAAGGCGGATCTGCTGACGACCTCCCGGATGGGACCGGCCTCGCCCTCGAGTACGAAACCGTGTCTGAATCGTCGGGCGTCGATAGTCAGGAGGTCGGCGCGGTGGTCCGGACGCTGCTCGACGTCGCCGGCGAACGCGACTGGGCCCCAGGCCGACTCGAGGCGACGTCGCTGACCACGGACGGCACAGTACGGGGCCGCTGGCACGTCGAACGAGCGTGGTTCGACGGGCTGGGACTCGAAATCGATGACGTAGAGTTCTCACAGCGGGTGCTCGAGACGATCCGGACCGACGCGGTCCACATGTAGGTAGATTCATACTGTCTGCCACACCCATTGGTGTAAGAGACGAATGACCGGCGAACAAATCTATGTCTCGCACGCGCCCGGTGACCTCGAACTCGTCCAGGAGCTGTTTTCGACGGTGAAGAACTTCCCGTTCGGCGTCCACATCACCTTCGAAGCGGTCGAATCAGGCCGGTCGCGACGTCGACTCGAGGGACGACTTGCAAACAGCGACGTCGTGGTTGCGGTGTTGACGGCAGCGTCGGCTGACAGCCAGTGGATCAACCAGGAGATCGGCTACGCCGTCGCCAAGGGAATCCCCGTGCTCCCGCTGTACGACGATGAACGCTGTCGTGGCGGCTTCGTCGAGGACGTCGACGGTGTGACAATCGACCGCCAGGAGCCGTCGGTGACGATTTTCAATCTCTTGAGTCGGCTCCGGAGCGAACTCGCGCCACTCGGAGCGCTTTCGGTCCCGAACTGGTACGTTCGGTTTCCCTGTACCGTCCCCGACTGTGGCCATCCGGTGACACTCGAGATCAAGCAGGATCAGACGAAACTCTGGATGCGATCCAAACACGGCAAGGTACTCACCGCGTCGTGTGAGCGCTGTGAATCGACGTACGCCTTCGATCCGGCCACGATCGGATACGTCCGTCGCGACGATGGGGGCGCTGACAGTGACACGTGACTACGTGTCTTCGGTGAGTCGTTCGTAGGCGTCTCTGACGAGTTGGAACGCCGACTTGCTCCCGCTTTGCTGGTCAGGGTGGGCACGCTTTACCTGCTGATGAAACGCCGTTCGAAGCTCCTCGTCGGTTGCGCCCGGTTCGACGCCGAGAACCTCGCGGGCTCTCGTTTTCCGGATTTCAATGTCTTTGATGATCCCGTCGTCTTCGGCGGTGTCTTTGCAAGTGGGACAGAGTCGTTCGGTTCGGTCATCGATGGTCGTCACGCGAAACAGTTCGGCGCTGACCCACTCGTGACACTGCGTACAGAGGGTTTCATCGGCTGTGGTTTCGTCGTCTTCGCCGTCGCCGTCCGTCGCTGCCCCGTTCGTGTCGCTGTTTGACCCCGTGGTGGTCGTCTCCGAGTCAGTGTCTGGCGCGTTTGCCACGCAGGTTGGACAACAGGAGATGACCGTCCCGTCGTTCAACACGACGTCCTCGAGTTCGGCCTCCAGATAGGTTCCGGTACAGCCATCACAGGTTCCACGGCGCTGATCAAGCGAGGTGTATTTTTGTGCGGCCGCGCGGGCGTGTGGTTCACAGCGGGAACAGCAGGCGACGTGCTCGCCGTCCGGCATCGTCACTACCGTCAGTTCCTCGAGTGGAACCGATCGGCCACAGCCATCACAGCCTGCGTGATGGTCATCAGCCACAGCCATTGTTCGCGTTTTTGTATTCATCCTTTATTAGTTCTTCTTCTGACAGGGTCCGACCTGTCGACCGACGCGAACTTCGAGTTCCCGCTGGCCGAATCGGGAATGCAATATGGCTCCGGCCTCGAAGGACAGCTATGGACTCAGCAGTTCGAACGGACGACCGTTCCCGATCGGTCGATCGGGAGTCGCTCGTGCTCGGCGTCGGAGACGTCGTGCTGCTCGCCGGTCTCGTCATCGTTGGCCAACTCAGCCACGGTGTGAATCCGATCACACAGCCGATCGCATCGCTCGAGGCGATCGCTCCCTTCGTGGTCGGCTGGCTCATCATGGCGACCCTGGCGGGGATCTATACGCGGGCCGTCGTCTCGTCGGTGACTCGAGTCGCGCGGCTGACGACGGTCACGTGGATCGCAGCGGCGAACGTCGGCTTGCTGCTTCGCCAGTCAGTGTTCGGTGACACGGCGACATGGCCGTTCCCGCTCGTCATAACCGGCTTCGGACTCATTCTATTGGTTGGCTGGCGTCTCGGCTACACGGCGGTTCTCCATCGCGCGTCGTAGGCCGTCGGAGCCCCCGATCGCTCTTCAGTTGAACGGGGATTTTCACTCGAAACTGCTCGAGTATACGCCGTCTGCTTTCTCCGGTCACGACTCTATATGGAATCCATAAGTTATGGAAATTCAATTCCATGGATACTAACTCAATTTACGTTCACTATCAGACAATTACGAGAAACACTTATATAGTTATTTCACATACCATATATCAGATTATGACTGGATACTACGACCTTGTTCTTGGCCTGATCCCAGTCGCACTGCTCGGTATCACCGCAGCACTTACTGTTGTCGGCGTGTCGTTGACCGCAGCGATTCCGATCGGTTCGGCCATCGCGATTGCGATCATGGGCCACGCGATGTTCGTCAACGGCCCGGTCGACAGCGCCGACGAGGCTCGATCCGCACGACCGCCGCTCAACGCCGACTGACCGGTCTCCGGATTCTTCAGGTGTTTCTCTCGTTTCGAGACGCTACTGGCAGTCGAGACGCTGTTTCCGACTTTTTCGTGGTGTGTTCCGACACGGCATTCAAGCGTCTCGCTCCCGTATGGCGATTCATGTCCCGCGCGGCCGAACTCGCGTCCGTCCTCGAGACGACCGAGTCGCTGGTGATCGTCTGTCACGACAATCCGGATCCGGACTGTCTCGCTAGCGCCTTGGCCTTGGAGGCAATCGCGAGCGACCACGACGTCGACGAGGTGACGATCACCTACGGTGGGGAGATCTCCCACCAACAAAACCGCGCGTTCGTCAATATGCTCGAGATCGCACTCCAGCCGATCGAAGACACCAACGTCGATGCATACGACTGCATCGGATTCGTTGACCACTCACAGCCGGGTGCGAACACCGAACTGCCCACCCGAGTCGTTCCTGACGTCATCGTCGACCACCATCCGGGTGAGCCGATCGGGGCCGCCTTCGAGGACGTCCGGGTCCGAATCGGCGCGACAGCCACCATCTTCGTCGAGTATCTCACCGATCTCGAGGTCGAACTGACGACGCGGCTCGCTTCGGCACTGCTCTTTGCGCTCCACCGCGAGCGACTCGATTTCGTCCGCGAACCTACCAGACGGGAGTACGAAGCAGCACTCGCAGTCTACTCCGATGCGGACCTCGAGACGCTCGAGCAACTGTACGGCAGTGCGTTCTCGCCGGGAACGCTCGATGCGATCGGGAAGGCGATCGCCGCTCGCGAACGGCGGGGCTCTGCACTGGTGTCGAACGTCGGCAAGACCGCCGAAACGGACGCGCTTCCGCAGGCAGCGGACTATCTGTTGAATCTCGAGGGGGTCGATACGGTCCTCGTCTACGGCATCGTCGAGGATGCGATCCGACTGAGTGCCCGCTCGATCGATCCGCGGATCCACATCGGCGAAACGCTGGTGAGTGGCTTCGATGAACTCGGGCAGGTCGGCGGCCATCACGATATGGCCGGCGGACGGATCGGACTCGGACTGTTCGCCGACAATGCAGACGACGCAGACGTGTTGCTCGAGTTCGCCGGCGGTCGCCTTACGCATCGGTTTTTCGACGCGTTGAACCTCGACAACGAGCGGTAGTCACTCCGATATCGGTCGCGTTCAACGGGAAAACGGTCACTTTCTGTTCGACGACCGATTATCGACTCAACGTGTCACTCGGACCGGTTGCGGCAGAATCGAGGGGTTGGCCGCCCGTTTTGGGGCTCCTGTGCGTAACACCCCTGTGACAACCGCACTATTTGTCGTCAGCGAGGAAGGATACTGGGGAGAAGAGTGTGTCGAGCCGCTCGAGACGCTGTCCGCTGCCGGCGTCGAGATTACGGTCGCGACGCCGTCGGGCAACCCGCCGCAGATCGACGAGCGCTCGATCGATCCCGAACAGGTCGGCGAGGAGACCGCCGAACACGTCCGGGAGGTCCACGAGACCGACGAGCGACTGAACGATCCGATTCCGACCGCCCAGGCCGACGCCGAGGCGTACGACGCCGTCGTTTTCCCCGGCGGCCACGGCACCGAGTGGGACGTCAATCAGGACAGCGACGCCCGTCGACTGCTCCGCAATATCGTCGCCGGGGACGACGGCAAAGCGCTCGTCGTCTGTCACGCTGTCGGCATTCTCGCGTTCGCCCGCGACAGCCAGGGTGCGTTCATCGTCACCGGTCGTGACGTGACCGGCTTCCCCAACGAGTGGGAAGACGGGATCGTCGACGAGAACGACTGCATGCCAAACGGCCGAAAGCTCCCCTACTGGGTCGAAGACGAGGTCAAAACGGCCGGCGGGAACTGGGACGCCGACCTCGAGTCCGACACGAGCGTCACCGTCGACGGCGATCTCATCACCGGCCGTGGTCCCGCATCCTCGACTGTGGCCGCCGAGACGCTGCTCGAGGAACTGGGCGTCTAACCGGCGCTCGACGCGACACACCTCGACTGCACTGACTCACCAGCCGCGGCCGGTTTCTGCGACGACTCGTGTGCACGCGACCCGCACGGACCCGGGACCGAGCCAGTTATACACGGCCATTGCTGAGTTCTGCTGTGGTCTCCGCCGAACCGAACACGCCCGCACAACCCGACCCATTGGAGAGTCACAGCTACCGTATCACCGTCGACGACGGCCGCGAGTCGTTTTACGCCCTCAGCATCGAAGACGCCTCGAGCGAGGAGGCGTGGCTCATGTCTGATACCGTCGTTGCCCTCGACAATATGCGCTAAGCGTGCGTCGACAGTCCGTCTCGAACCCGGAACAGACGCCAGTCTGCGTTTCGATCGCGTCCCGTCAAGCAGGAGACACGCGGTTCGCCGATAGCAACTCGCTTTAGGCGGCCGGCCGTTGACGGAGTCGATGAGGCGACGGAGACTGTTAGCTGCTGGCAGCGCACTTGCGGGAACGGTGACGGCTGGCGTCGTGAGTCAGCCGGCGGCTGACGAGGGACTGTTTGCAGCGGCTCGCGAACCCGGCGATGCGGGCGAGCCCCGGCGGCGAACGGAACGACTCTTTTCGGGAACCGTACACGAAACGCCGCTGTACGAAATCGACGCGCCACGCGATGGCCCCACGGCGATGGTTTTCGGCGGCGTCCACGGCGACGAGCGAAGCGGCATTACAGTCGCCCACGAGATTACCGACTGGTATCCCGACGCGGGCACCCTCGTCGTCGTCCCCGAGACCAACCGCGTGGCCGTCGACAACGACGAACGCGAGGGTGAATACGGTGACCTGAACCGCCACTTTCCGGCCGGTCGAGAGCCGGAAACCGACCTCGCCCGCGGCATCTGGGACACCGTCGTCGCTCAGGACCCTGACGTCGTCCTCGATCTCCACCGCTCGCTCGGAATTTACGGACTCCACCGGGAGTACGTCGGCCAGTTGATCCTCCACTCGCCGGACGCCCACGGCGAGACGCTCGCCGAGTCGCTCACCGATGACGGCGTGCCGTGGTATCTCCCCTTTCACCGCTTTACCGCCCGCGAAACGAGCCTTTCCGGATCGTTGCTCTTCCAAAAAGTCGCTCGCGACCTCGAGGTGCCGACGTATCTCTTCGAGACGACCGAGTTCCTGCTCGACCGCGAGACGCGAGTCGACCTGACGCGACTGGCGACTGCACACGTACTCTCGTTGCACGATGTGCTCGAGCCCGAGGTGGAGCGATGACCGGGGTCTTTCGGCGGGCCGTCTCGAGTCCGGCGACGGTCGCGACCTATCTGGCCCTCGTCGTCCCGTTCGCACTGGGCTCGCTCTCGACGGCGCTGTACTCGCCGCTCGCGCTGCCGGGCTACGTGATTTACGCTGTCGGCACGGCGATCGGCAACGCCATCGCGCCGCGTTTTGATTTCTGGGTCTACTGGGTTCCCTTTCTCGGCGGCTGTTACGCGATTGCTGTCGCAATCGGCGCTGGCTACGAGTGGTGGCGCGAGCAGCGTGCAGCCTCGAATGGCGGCCTGTAACGACGGACGATCGGTCCGCTCGGCCTTGCCGCGAATCAGTCCCTTTTTACGCGGCGGTGGGGAATCATCGGCTATGAGCTTCGAGGAAGACGACCACGTCGTCCTACACGACGAGCACAGCGAGTTCGACGGAGAGACCGGCACAATCACGCAGACGATGGAGTCGATGTTCGGCGACGTCACCTACACGATCAGCTTCGAGGACGGACAGGAAGCCGGCGTTCCCGAGGACGCCCTCGAGGCAGCCGACGTGGACGACGACGAAGACGAAGAATAAGCGAGCGACTGGCTCGCCAGTCACTCGAACCGCGACCGTACCCCACAGATGCCACAGATCCCGCTTCACTACGTCGATTTACGCACGTTCTGTTATGCCACCGAGGACGAGAAACGCGTCGAGGAGGCGCTCCGAACCTTCCTCCCCGAGGAGTTCGAAATCGAACGCGTCGAGAGCGAAGGCCACTACGGCGACCGCATTCTCGTTCTCTCGGCCCGCGTCGAGAGCGCCGACGACGTTCGTCACGTCCTGTCCCGGCTCGCCGACCTCGAGTCGTTCGACCAGGTGATCGACGAACTCGACGAGCGGGTCACCGAGAACACCGAACTCTTCTTACGACTGGACAAGCAGGCCGCCTTCGGCGGCGACGTCCGCCTGGGTGATGGGATCACCTTCCGCGGCAAGGTCGAAGCCTACCCGGCGAAGAAGGCCCAGGCCGTCGACAACGCCGAGGACGTCCTCGAGCGACTGCGCGACGAAAAGTAATCGGCCGGTTCGTTCGAGGTGGCTGTTCGTGAACCTCGCTTAGCGAAGCCGACGAACTGCTCGGAGCACCACCGAAACTGCCGTGCCGAGCCCCGGGACGCGAGTGGAGGCGGCGGCCGCACCGAGCAACAGGAGGGCGCTGCGCTTGCGACCGTTTACAAACTCGACGGCGGCATCGATGAGCGTCGTGACGGTACTTGCGTCTTTCAACAGATCCGTTCGATCTCGAGTGGTGGTCATCGTAGACGACTCGATGTCGTCCGTCGACAAACGGTGGGTGCTTGCAGGTGTCGGCCAGCTCGAGAACGCCACCGACCCGGGCCGATCCGTGAGCGCGGCGCTTTTGACGCCGGCCTGTGACCGTGTTCGTATGGACATCCACGTCGTCGGTGACGACCCGGTTCGTGCGGCCGTCGTCGCCGCGCTCGGAGACGTCGATATCGCCGTCGAAGACGCCAGTCCGGACGACCTCGCCGACGCCAGATTCGCCGTCGTCAGCGACGTCGCTGGTTCGGGGACGTTCACACGGGCGAACGAGGCCGCGCGGGCGGGGAACACCCCGTGGATCGCCGTCGAAATTGGCGGCGTCGGCGGCTACCCGCTCGCCGACGTCGACGCGGCCGTCTCGGGCTTTGCCCCGGCGACGGGCTGTTTTGACTGTCTTCGCCACCGCGTCGCATCGAATCTCGAGGACGGGGCGACGAGCGACCGCCCGCAGGCCGATCGCAGCGCCGCTCGACTCGCCGGCGCGGTCGCCGGCCGGGAGTGTGTCCGGGTGCTCTCCGGTGAGGACCGCTCGGTGATCGGACAGACGGTCGAACTCCCCCACAACAGACGGCGATTCTTACCCGTGCCGGGCTGTGACTGCCAATCCGAGCCACGAACACGAACGCTCGAGCGCGACGACGACTCGCTCGCCCTGGACGCGGCCGTCGAACACGCGGAAGCGGCGATCGACGACCGCGTAGGCATCGTCAAGACGATTGGCGAGATCGAGTCGTTCCCCGCGCCGTACTATCTGGCGACGACGGCGGACACGTCGGGCTTTAGCGACGCCAGCGCGCCGACACAGGCGGCCGGCGTCGCGGACGACTGGAACGCGGCGCTGATGAAAGCCGTCGGCGAGGGCCTCGAGCGCTACTGTGCCGGCGTCTATCTGAACGACGAGTTCGTCCACGCCAGCGAGGACGACTTAGAGCGCGCTGTTTCACCCACTGATCTCGTTCGGCCCGCCGACGCGCCCGCCTACGACTCGAGCGAGACGTACCGGTGGGTTCCCGGCGAGGAGCTCGCGACCGGCGAGTCCGTTCACCTGCCCGCCGCGGCGGTCCAGTTTCCCCAGCCCGGCGCGGCGCTCGTGCCCTCGATCACAACCGGGCTCGGACTCGGCTCCTCGACCGTCGATGCGCTTATTTCGGGGCTGACCGAGGTCATAGAGCGCGATGCGACGATGCTGGCGTGGTACTCGACGTTCGACCCGCTCGGGCTGGCCGTCGATGACGACGCCTTCGCGACCCTCGAGCGCCGTGCACAGAGTGAGGGCCTGTCGGTGACGCCGCTGCTCGTCACGCAGGACGTCGATGTGCCCGTAATCGCCGTCGCCGTCCATCGAGAGCCTGAGACGCTGGACAGCGACGTCGACCCCGGCGACGACGAGTGGCCGGCGTTCGCCGTCGGCTCCGCGGCCGGACTCGACGCCACGGCTGCCGCGCGGTCGGCGCTCGAGGAGGCCCTGCAAAACTGGATGGAACTCCGGAATCTGGGGCCCGAGGAGGCCGCCGAGGCGTCGGGGGCGATCGGTGAGTACGCAGCCTTCCCCGACGCTGCGCAAGCGTTCACCGACGTCGATCGGACGATCCCCGCAGCCAGTGTCGGCCCGGATCCGGTTCCCTCGGGAGGGGCGGCACTCGAGGCACTCATCTCCCGGACGACCGACGCCGGCCTGACGCCGTATGCCGCCCGGCTCACGACCCGAGACGTCGAGGAGATCGGCTTCGAGGCGGTTCGAGTCGTCGTCCCCGGCGCACAGCCGCTGTTTACGGGCGCGCCCTATTTCGGACAGCGAGTCCGGCAGGTGCCGGACGACCTCGGGTTCGAGCCACGGCTCGAGCGGGCGTTTCACCCGTACCCGTAAGGAACCCAGACGACCACTGTCGCTGTGCTCGTTCAGGTCGCCTCCTGAGATGGACCGCTGTCAGTCAGTTCCGGCGCGATCACAGACTGCTCGCGATCGCGCCGGTACATCGCACAGATCGTCGGAAAAAACAGTCCGCGGTCGGGACTACTCGTCGCCGGCCGTGTCGTCGGATTCATTCGCGTCGGCGTCTCCGTCGGATTCGTTTGCTGTCGTTTCGTTCGCGGTGGCCGCAGCCGACTCGTTCTCTCGTACATCGACTTCGAACCCGTCGTCGTAGAGCGTAATCACCACCAGCGTGGTGTTCTCTGTCAGCGACACCGCTTCGACATCCGACTGTTCCTCGTTGGCGATTCTGGCAACGCGAAGGCTCTGGGCGGTTTTGTCGAGGTTCGGTGCACCGACCGTCTCACCCGGCGACACGGAGATACTCTGTTGGTAGCTTTTCCGGTCCACCTCGCGCTCGTAGGCCTCGAGGTGGAGATTGTGCGTGCGATCGGCTTCGCTGTGGATCTCGAGGGGGATGATCCCCTGTAGCCCGAAATGCTCTTTGACGCCGTCGACACAGCCTGCAAGCCCAGCGGTCGCAGCTACCCCGATGACCTGAAGTACCCTACGGCGGTTCACGGTCGCTTCTCAGGGGTGGATAAACGTAGGCGTTACCCTTCGCCGGCTCATTCTCGTCCTCGGCGCTCGGTTTTCCGAGCGGATGTTAAATCGTGTGGTTTTATCCCGTGATAGAGAAACACCTGCATATGGAGAAAGTCACGATCGACGACGTCGACGTCGAACCCAACCCGATGGGGGTCCACTCGGTCAGACGGCCGGTTTCACAGGCGCTTGGCATGACAGACTTCGCGATGAACTACTTCGAACTCGAGCCCGGCGAGTCGTTCTCGGGTGGCTTTCATACACACCACGATCAGGAGGAGGTCTTTTACGTTCAGGAGGGTGTCGCCACGTTCGACACTGAAGCGGGTGAGGTCACCGTCGAAGCAGACGACGTGATTCGGTTCGCGCCGGGGGAGTTCCAGCAGGGGTATAACGACTCCAACGAGCGAGTCGTCGGGTTCGCCTTCGGCGCGCCCGGGGCGAAACACGACTGGGACGAAATCGAGTCGCTGGTCTACTGTCGGAACTGCGAGGCGGAGGTCGGCCACGGCCTTTCGCTTACCGACGAGGGCGCGTTCCGACTCACCTGTGGCGGCTGCGACAACTCGTTCGTTCTGGACTGACCGTCGTCGGCGCGTCCGAGGGCCGGTCGTCGCCGTTCCGGTTGTGCACCCGCTTCAATTTTTATATTACTTTTGATACTTCGTCCTATTCGAGTGCTGACATCCACGGTGGTTGTTGACATGTTAACGGACAGCTTCTCAGGGCTCCCTAACATGTTCACTAGCATCGCGGCGGTCGAGAGCGGTCTCACGATAGGGCATGGTCGCTCCCGGACTCGAGACAGTTCGGGCTCGAGTCATTGTCGTGACCGCTTTGCGGACGGAACCAGCCGCATGACATGAGTGATAATAATGACACGAAATGGAATTATGGGTGTTATCAGTGTGCTCTCGCTTGGCGCGCTGGTAACGGCAAGTCTCGGGTTGTATCGGGTGTTTTCGTTCATCGGCGCTGCGTTCATCCTCTCGGTGATCGCCTCGGCCACGATCGAACGAGGTGAGCGTGACTTCGATCTCCAACCGTACACCGGGCTGATCGGTGGGCTGACAGCGTTTTTGTTGCTCGGGCTGGGTGGAATCTGGTTGACGTGGGAGCCGGGTGTGACCGAATACACCTACGCTCTCGGGATCCCGATTCCGACGCTCATCTACTTCGGGTTTATTTGGCTGTTGCCACTTACTGCCGCAGTCTACTACTCGTTGATTTTCGATCGAATCGCAGGCGAGGAGATCGTCGACGACATCATCGACTCGGCTCGCAAACACCAGCGCCAGACATCGTTTCCGCTGGCACCGGAGCAGCCGTCACGGCCGACCGAAGTGGCCGATGGGGGTGAGGTGAACGATGAGTAACGCACCCGCCGTGCAGCCGATCCCGCTGCAGGAAGGCGGTATTCCCGTCGCTGACGATCCCGTTATTCTCGGGTTTGGGGTTGTGTATCTGTTCGTCGTGATGCTGATCGGCGTCTGGGGCTGGATGCGAACGAACTCGACGAGTGACTTTCTGATTACGGGGAAAAACATCGGCACGTGGGTGCTCGCGCTGACCGCATTCTCGGTGATTCAGTCGGGCTTTGGGTTCGTGGGCGGCCCCGAACTCGTCTACTCGTTCGGGACGACCGCGCTGTGGATCTTCTTCACTGCGCCGCTTGGCTTCTTGCTTACGTGGATTGTCCTCGCAAAGCGGATGCGACTGATGGCGGACGTCCGGAACGTGTTGACCCTCGCGGACGCGATGTACGCCCGCTACGAAAGCGACACCGTCCGTGGCCTGACCGGGGTCGCAGTTATGATCGGCGTGGTCGCCTACCTCGCGACGAATCTCGCCGCCCTCCAGTTCGTCATGCGGGCGATCTTCGGCATCCCCGTCATCTGGGGCCTGCTCGGTGGCGCGTTGATCTTGCTGTTGTACAGTATGCTCGGTGGCATGATCGCCGGCGTCTGGACGGACTTCCTACAAGCGATCACGATGATCATCGGAGCCGGCTTCGTCTTCGCCTACGCCCTCTCCTTTGGTGGCGGCATGGGCACCATCTCGCGGAACCTGGCGAGTGCGGATCCGAACCTCATCTCTCCGTTCGGCGCGATGGGCTCTGCGAGCGCGGCCGTCCTCGTGGGAATCGCGTGGTGGATCCTGTTCTCCGTCGGTGCGGCCGGCCAACCCCACCTGATCACCAAGTTCTACATGAGTCGGAACATGACGATCCTGAAATGGGGTGCCCCCATCGCGGCGATTTCCTATGCGATCTCGAGTCTGATCGCGTTCTCGGCGGGGCTCTCGATGCGGTCGATGGTTGAAGCCGGCGAGATCGGCGAGACGTTCGCTGCCTCTGAGGTCGGCCCCGTCTTCGTCCTCGAGTACACGCCGAGTGTCGTCGCCGGGCTCATCCTCGCGGCACTGCTCGCGGCGATCATGTCTACGAGTGACTCGTTCCTCAACATCGGCGCGGCAGCTGCCTCGCGGGATATCCCGCGAGCGCTCGGCCACCCGATCACGGACGACCAGACTGAACTCCGCGTCACACAGGGTGCGCTGGCCGCGTTGACGATCCTCTCGACCGGTGTCGTCTACTACTCTGACGCGCTGGTCGGCATTCTCGGCACGATTGGCTGGGGCTTTTTTGCCGCCGCGTTCGTCCCCGTCGTCGTCTTCGGGCTGAACTGGAAGGGCGCGACGAAAGAGGGCGCGATCGTCGCACTGGTCGCCGGGCTCGGCATCAACATCCTCTTTAGCGCCGTCCCCATGGCGCTCGAGGTCGCCGGCTTCGACGGGCTGGCGGCATCGATCATGTGGTGGTACCCATACCCGGACGTCTTCCCGGTCGGCACGGTCGCACTGTTGGTCGCCACCGTCCTGTTCGTCGGCGTCTCGTTGTACGTCCAGACGGTCACAACGGACCGAAGCGTGCCGACTGACTTACATGCGCTGCTCGAGCGATGACACCGTCTCTCGAGGCTATGACTGAGACCGACACCCCGATCGCCCGACTCACGCACTGGCTCCGTCAGCGGCCGAACTCGATCGAGTTCTGGGAGCTGGTCGTGACCGACGACCGCGTCGTCTGGTGTTTCGTCGGCGAATCCTACCGCTCGATGCTGTTGCGAGCGGATATGGGCGAACGCGACCGGGCGATCGTCGACGACAGCAAGCTGGACGAACTCGAGGCCCTCGCCGAGGAGAACTTCGAGATCCCGCTCGAGGCCCTCGAATCGATTCGACTCGTTGCGGGCACACGATTCCGCCGCGCCAAACTCGAACTCGAATGGCGGGACGATGCCGACAGCCGTTATGACGGACAGATGACGCTAGTCAGCACCAGTGACGCCGACGCACAACGGGACATCGTCGCCTCCCTCGCGGAGGATCCACGCCTCGAGCACGTCGATATCGAACTCGACACGCGGCGCTGGCCGTTTTTCTGACGGTGTGTTCGGGAACACGTGTTCCCGCTCGCTGCCGCTCTCACAGCGAGACCCTGCGGTGTCGATCGCAACCGAGACTCGAGTGCGTCGTCAGCCGGATATCTTTTCACCCTGAACGGTGAGTATTCCTGTATGTCCACAGAGAATCCGTCGACGGCCGAAATTGACACCACACTGTTCATCACCGTCTCCGGGCCACCGGGCTGTGGGGCGACGACGCTGTGTACTCAACTCGCCGAGGCGATGGGCTGCCCGTACGTCTCCGGTGGGGACATCTTCCGCGAGATCGCGGACGAACAGGAGATGACACTCAACCAGCTGACGGCGAAAGCTGACGAATCCGACGAGATTGATCGGGCGATCGATCAGCGTTTGCAGTCGATCGCCGAAGAATGGGGGATGGCGAACAAGCCGTTCATCCTCGAGTCGCGGCTGGCCGGCTGGCTCGCCGGCGAGCGCGCCGATCTTCGGATTTGGCTGGATGCCCCAGAGGACGTCCGACTCGCTCGCATCGAAGACCGCGGCGAAACGGAAGCCGAGATGCGCGTCCGGGAGGTCAGCGAGGCTGGCCGCTACAAGTCCTACTACGAGATCGACATCGACGAACGCGAGTTCTACGACCTCAACATCAACACCGCACGCTGGAGCAAACGCGGCGTGTTCGAACTCGTCCGCGCCGCCTTAGAAGAGTACGATCCCGAAGCCGACGAGGGGGCGTTCGAAACACCGACCGTCGATCTATAACTCAAGGCGCGTTCGGCCCGAGTTATTGCTGACCTGCTTGGCCGGTGACGCCGGTTCTTTCTTGTGATATGTCGACAAACACCATGGCATGTCGTACTACGTTACGGTCGACGGCGAGACGGACGCGGCGGCTCGCGAGTCGTTTTCGTGGGACGTTCCCGACGGCTTCAACGCGGCTGTGGATCTAGTCGGCAAACACGACGGCGACCAGCCCGCACTGGTGCAGGTGAGCGCCGACGGCTCGCGGACGACGTACACGTTCGGCGACCTCGACGCACGGTCGAACGCCGTCGCGACCGCGCTCGAGGCGCGTGGTATCGAACACGGCGACCGTGTCGCTGTCGTCGTCCCACAAAAGCCGGCGAACGTGCTCACCCATCTCGCCTGCTGGAAGCTGGGGGCGATTTCGCTGCCGCTGTCGGTGCTGTTCGGCGACGACGCGCTCCGATACCGGCTGACCGACAGCGACGCTCGCGTCGCCGTCGTTGACGCCAGCCAGCGCGAGACGATTCGCGAGGTCGCACCCGACTGTCCGGCACTCGAGGCCGTCCTCGTGGTCGACGGCGCGAGCGCTGAATCCCTCGATAGCGAGCGAGTCGGCAGGACCGCAATGGAGCCGTTCGATGACGCGGTCGACTGGGAGCAGACGACGTTCGAGCAGGCAGACACCGACGTCGACACGCCTGCGATCATCATGTATACGAGCGGCAGCACCGGCGAGCCCAAAGGCGTCCTTCACACCCACGGCGTCTGGCTCGGCCACTGTCCGGCGTTTCAGCTCTACTTCGAACGCGACGTCCGCGACGGCGTCTACTGGACGCCTGCCGACTGGGCCTGGATCGGCGCACTCGGCGATCTCGTCTTTCCCGCTTGGCACTACGGGCAGCCGGTCGTCGGCTATCCCATGGGACCGTTCGATCCCGGGCGCGCGTTCGAACTCATGGCCGCAGAAGACGTGACGAACGCCTTTCTTCCGCCGACCGCGATCCGGATGCTGATGGACGTCGACGACCCGACCGAGCGCTACGATCTCTCGCTCGAGGCGATCTGCTCCGGTGGTGAACCGCTGACGAACGAGATCCTCGAGTGGGCCGACGAGGCACTCGCGGGCGTGATCGTCAACGAACTCTACGGGCAGACGGAGGCGAACCTGCTCGTCACGAACTGCCGGCAGTGGTTCCCGGCGAAACCGGGCAGTATGGGGAAACCAGTGCCCGGCCACGACGTTGCGGTGCTCGATCCCGAGACGGGCGAGCGGGTCGAGGCGGGCGAAGTCGGTGAAATTGCGGTTCGCCGCGGTGACGATCCCGTGATCTTCGAGTCGTACTGGAACGACCCGGTGAAGACGGATGCAGTAACGCTCTCAGACGGGCCGGATGGCGACCGCTGGCATCTGACTGGCGACCTCGCCGAGCGAGACGACGAGGGGTATCTCTGGTACATCTCGAGAGACGACGACCTTATCATCACGAGCGGGTATCGCGTCGCGCCGCGAGAGGTCGAGGAAACGATGCTCACCCACGACGCCGTCGCGCAGGTCGGTGTCGTGGGTGTGCCTGACGAGCGACGTGGTGAAATAATCAAAGCAGCCGTCGAACTCGCACCGGAGGCGTCGGCAACCGACGAGTTACGAGCCGAGCTTCGCGAGTTCGTTCGCGAGCGGCTGGCGGCCTACGAGTACCCGCGCAAGATCGAGTTTCGCGAGGAGTTGCCAACGACGACCACGGGGAAGATTCGGCGAACGGAACTCACGACGGAGTGATACGGTCTGCTGTAACGAGTTACCGCCGATCACCAGAGACGGGGTCGGTGATCGGCGGTCAGTGACGACAGCAGTCCGTATGAATCGTTTAGCTGTTGTCGGGCGAGTAGTTCGGCGCTTCGTCGGTGATAACGACGTCGTGGGCGTGGCTCTCAGCCTGGCCGGCCGAGGAGATGCGGACGAACTCAGATCGCTCTTTGAACGCCGGGATCGTCTCGGCACCGACGTAGCCCATGCCCGACTGCATCCCGCCAGCGAGCTGGTGGAGTTCGGATTTGAGTGTCCCCTTGTACGGCGTTGCGGCCTCGACACCCTCCGGGACGTACTCGTCGTCCTCGTTGGGTTCGTCCTTGAGATATCGGTCGCTGTCGCCGGATTTCATCGCGCCGACGCTTCCCATGCCGCGGTACTGCTTGTACTTCTTGCCGTTCATCGTGACGACGCGGCCGGGGGCCTCGTCGGTGCCAGCGAAGTAGGAACCGAGCATGACCGCGTCCGCGCCGGCGGCAACCGCTTTGATCGCATCGCCGGAGTAGCGGATGCCGCCGTCGGCGATCACGGGCACGTCGTGTTCGCTCGCCACGTCCGCGACCTGTGTGACGGCGGTGATCTGGGGCATGCCGGCACCGGAGACGACACGCGTCGTACAGATCGAACCCGGACCGATACCGACCTTGATCCCATCCGCGAAGTCGACTAGATCGGCAGCCGCCTCGCGGGTCCCGACGTTGCCGACCACGACGTCGGCGTCGACGGATTCTTTGATTTCTCGAGCGCCGTCGATGACGTTCAGGTTGTGCGCGTGGGCGGTGTCGATAAACAGCACATCAGCGCCGGCCTCGTCGGCGGCCTCCGCGCGGTCTTGCTCGAAGGGGCTGACAGCGACCCCACAGCGGAGCCGGCCGTCCTCGTCGCGGACGGCTTCTTTGTACTCCCGGCGCTGGAGGATGCCCTGCATCGTCACGAGGCCGACGAGGAGGTTCTCGTCGTCGACGACCGGGACGCGCTCGATCTTGTGCTCGTACATCAGTTCGAACGCATCGCGAGGGTCGATCTCCTCGGGTGCCGTAATGACTTCGTCGGTCATCGCCGCAGTGACCGGGTCGTCTTCGTTGACCTCGAGGTGGGGCCGGATGTCGGTACTCGAGATGATCCCGAGCACTTCACCACGGGTGTTGACGACCGGTGCGCCACCCACGCCGTTGCGGGCCATCCGTTCGTCTGCCTCGCGGACACTCATCTCGGGGGCGACGGTGACGACCGAGTCGAGGGGAATAATGAGCTCGTCGGCGCTTTTGACGCGTTCGATCTCCTCGACCATCTCGTCGACGTTCATGTTGCGGTGGAGCACGCCGAGGCCGCCGTGGCGGGCCATCGCGATCGCCATCCCGCTTTCGGTGACGGTGTCCATCGCCGCCGAAAGGATCGGGACGGAGACCTCGACGTTTTTCGAGACCTGCGAGGTGAGATCAGCATCGTCCGGTTCGACGCGACTCTCCTTCGGGCGAAGGAGCACGTCGTCGAACGTTAGCGCTTCCGGTACTGCCAGTTTCGAAGAATATTGTCCCTCTTCGGGAACGTCGTTCGCCATGTAAACCGTCCGAACCCGTGGGCAAAAAGCGTTGCGAGATATATTTGGGTGTCAACGGTTGACGCGGCCGTCAACGGCCGATTCGGCGTGTTCAGCGTCCTCACACGTTCGACAGCAGTAGCTGGGTCTCGACCGCTCGAGTTCGGTGGCACTCTCCCGGTTCGTGAGTGCTCATCAACAGTTTCAAAAGAAGACGATTGTCTACCAGGAGCCGATCAAAACGCTGGTATTCGATCGCAAGCCCGTACATTTACTCGCAGATATGGGCGTCAGTGCCGAAAACACGACGAGTTGTGCAACGGTTTCCCACACAACGTTTATTGACACTCCGGTGTATTATCTGGGTATGTACGCTGTGAGTTCCAGTGAATCCCGAACCGGTGGTCGGATGAGCCGTCACTCCGCCTCCAAATTTACATTCGGGAATCAGCATACAAAACTCACAGCACGAGGTCGCAATCGGACGAACTGGTGGCTCACCCACCACTCCCTTCGGGATCGTCCACCCTATTACCCACCGGCCTCGGGTCATGGCCATCGGCCCTGACCGATGAGTACGTCACGACACCCGGTTGCCCTCCGTCTCGAGCGGGTAGTCGGTGGTGACGCGCGGTTGTTGGCGCTGGTGATGATGCTGCCGCTGATCGACGGCGTCTTTCCGGCGTTGATCCTCGCGGGCGCGTTGGACGATCCACTTGGCGCGATCCAGGTCGGGCTGTTGATCTTCGGTGGTAGCGCCACCGTTGCGGTGATCCTCGCGGATATGACCGGTACGCCGCGTGAACAGACGGCGATCGTCCTGGTGGTCGGCATCCCGTTGATACTGCTTGCGGCCGTCCAGGCCGCTCTCGCGCCGGCGATCGGCAGCGTCCTCGATAACGTCATCATCACGCGATTCGCGGCACTAGTCATCCTCGCCATCGCGGCCAAAACCGCCAGCGCGACGATCGGCGAGTATCTGCCAAACCCCGTCGTCATCATCGGGCTTGGACTCGTCGCGAGTTTCGACCCTAACGGCGCATCCATCGTCGTGATGGACGACCCCGCACTCGTTGCCAACGCCGTCCTCGCCGCGGGCGTCGGCGTCGGCTTCGCGCTTTCGATAGCCCTCGGTGGGCCGTACCTGCGCGAATACATGGACATTGACCGCTTCCGCTTCGGCAGCGCCGTCGCGCTCGGCTTGCTCCCGCTCTCGATGCTCGGGATGGCCTTCGGGCAGGCCCCCCTCGCAGCGCTGGTCGTCGCCGCCGTCTTCGCGATCGATCTGCCACTCGAGCGCGACTCGAGTCCGTCGGACGACACCCCCGAAGACGACAGTGGACCGGTAGCAGACGGCGGCGACGGGGAGCCGGAACTCGACGATGTGGACCTCGAGCCAGTTGACGAACCCGACGAGGGGACGTATCCGGGCGACGATTCGACGGATACCGAGGGCCGCGCCCCGTGGCTGTAACGCGGTTCCGAATCGAAACCACTTTAGGTAACATCCCCCAACTGGATGACGAGGGGTCGTGGCCAAGCCAGGGATGGCGACTGACTCCAGAGGCAACGCGCCCGGGACGACACTCCAGACTGATATACTGATCGGACACCTGATCAGTGTCCGTGTGATGACCCTCTGGAGTTCCGAGGCGCACCGGAGATATCAGTCGATCGGGGGTTCAAATCCCTCCGACCCCATTTCCTCACCGCGAACAACTTCGTGAGCGAGTTCGCTGTCGTTCAGGCGAAGATATCAGCGTTTGAGTTGAACCCCTGATCGCGATACCGTCAGACTGCCTGGACGGGAATCTCGGTGAGCCGTATCACTCGCTCGGTGACGCTTCCCAGCGGTGTTCCCCGATCGTTGGTCGCTCCTCGACGCCCCATCACGATCAGGTCGGCATCGTGCTGCTGAGCGTGGGTGATGATCTCTTCCCACGGAAGCCCTCGACAGCACTCGCAGTCGACCTCGAGTCCGAGGTCCTGGGCACGTGCTTCGATCTCTGCGAGCATCTCGGTGGCCTCATCCTCGACTTTTTCGTGTTCGGCCTCGACGCTCCCGAGCGCCGGCGGTCGCCCGTGGCGACGTTCGTCGACAACGTAGAGACACACGACCGTTGCGTCGTACTGTGTGGCGAGGTTTAGACCCTGCTCGACGCCACGAGCGGCCTGTTCGCTTCCATCGGTCGGGATAAGGATCGTATCGTACATTATCGTTCACCCACTTACTGATGGGAGACAGACCATAGTAAAGCTGGTAGCAATTCTCAATGTATAGAAACGAGTACCCAGTTCCCGCCACGCCGTAAGCGACGGGGGCAGAGCGGTTGTCGACGGTCGGTCTCGAATCGAATCACGCGCTTCGTTTAGTCTCGACTGTGATTCCCATCGATCGCCGAACGAATCGTCTCGTACTCCTCGTCAGTATAAGTAATAAACCGGACGTCCTCGAGCGACGCCGGTTCGTACGCGCTGATTTCCTCGCCGATGATCTCGGCACCGCTGGCGAGGTCGAAACCGGCGACACCGCAGCCAAGCGCCGGGATCACGAGCGATCGGCAGCCGAGATCGTCGGCCGTCTCGAGCGAGTTCCGCGTCGCCTCACGGATACTCTCGGCAGTTGCCTGCCCATCACCGTAGTGGGGCATCGCGGCGGCGTGGATGACGTAGTCGGCGTCGAGATCGTAGGCGTCGGTGACCGCGACCGCGCCGAGGTCGACCGGCCCCTTCGACATGGCTTCCTCGTTGAGCTCCGCGCCCGCGCCACGTCGGAGCGCGCCGGCGACGCCAGAGCCCATCCGGAGACTCGTCCCGGCAGCGTTGACGAGCGCGTCGGCGGACTGTGCGGCGATATCGCCCTGAACGACGTCGAACTCCATACTCGAGGTAACGAGCGCGACGGAGTTGAAAGTGTGCCACGGGGACGCGTGGGGATGGTATAAACTTAGGCCGACCAAAACCTTTTTAGATTTAGGCTCGCCTAAGTCCACGTAATGGACGTGCCTGCCCGACGGGAAGACGCTGAACCCAACGAGAAACCGGAAGAGTCGGCAGTAATCGTGACTAGCCACGAGACCCGCCCCGGCAAAATGGTTTTTACCGAACGCGACAACACCGACGGCTGGATCGCGACGGATTTTACTGTCGATCTCGAGCCCTGAACAAACACATCGATCGAGGGCTGGTGGTCCGCTGATCACGTTTCATGCTGTGACCGCATTCAGCGACCGGTGTGGCTCCGTCGTCTGATCGCGACGCTCGTCAAAGAACGGGCTGACGGGCTGGTGACATCTCGTGTTCGACCGGCTGAAAATGGAACCTCGACCGTTACCGTCGCCGTCCGACCTGTTATTTCGTTGCTTCTTCGAGCACCAGCGTGTCGTCCTCGAGGTAGTGCTCGAAGTGGTGGCCGTCTTCCTCGAGCGTGACGAGGATTTCACGGAGGATCTCGGTGGTGGCGTAGTCGCCGAGGTTTTCGGCGAGTTCGATGCTGTTGCGCATCGATTCGATGATATCGCCGTACATTTCGAGATCGTTTTCCAACATCGTGCGGACGTCGTAGACGTCCTCACCCTCGAACTCGACGGTCGCCCGTCGCTCCTGGGCGGTCGGACCGGAGACGGGGACGCCGCCGAGGGCCTGTGCGCGCTCGGCGATGACGTCTGCGCCGTCCTCGACGTGTTCATAGGCCTCTTCGAGGAACTCGTGGACCGGTAGGAACTCCGCACCCTCGACGACCCAGTGGTGCTTTTTGAGCTGGTGATACAGCACATACGCGTTTGCCAACTCCGTATTCAGCGCATCGACGAGCTGTTCGGCTTTGTCTTGCTCGAGACGAAGCTCGTTTTCTTCGACGGTGTCGGCCTGCTGACGGACGGTCTTCTGGGTGCTCATCGTATTACACAGGTACACGCGCATTCCACTTAAAGATTACCCATGACGGAATATTTTTTCTATATACAGAAACTATTGTTCTTGAATGCTGCTGATAGATTTCCGTATATAGAACGTGCGCGAAATAGTGCGTACTACGTTACACCGCGATTGTATTTTTTCAAGTATGAGTAAACATTTTTAGGGTGGAGGTTCAAGGAGTTCGTATGGCAACGAGAGTCGCACAGCGGAGAGAGCGGATCTACGTCGACGGGGAGTGGCTCGAAACCGAGAGCGTCATCTCGGTCTCAGATCTCGCCGACGGTGGCAGCTTCGCACAGGTCGCCGCCACGGACCCAGCAACGGCACACGCCGCACTCGAGGCGGCCCACGAAATCAAACCCGAACTGCGGGAGACGACGGTCGTCGAGCGCGCGCGGTGGTGTGAGACGATCGCCGAAGGGCTTCGTGAACGTGAAGAGGAACTCGCAGAGGTCATCGTCCGCGAGGCTGGCAAACCGATCTCATCGGCCCGCGGCGAGGTCGAACAGGCCGCGACGCGGTTCGACCGCGCGGCCGAAGAGGCCCGAACCGTCGTCAGTAGTGGCGAGTATCGCGAAGGCTCGACCGAGGGCCACGAGGGCTGGCAGGCGATCGTCAAACACGAGCCGATCGGTGCAGTGCTCTGTATCACGCCGTATAACTATCCGCTGGCGACGACGGCCTTACAGGTTGCCCCTGCACTCGCCGCCGGCAACAGCGTCCTGCTCAAACCCGCGAGCAAGACGCCGATCTCGGCTGCGATCCTCGCGGACGTCATCGCCGACGTCGACGGCATCCCGAACGGGGCGTTCAACTTCGTCCCGGGCGAGGCGAGCGAGATCGGAGACCTGCTGTCGGGTGACGACCGCATCAACGCGATCGCCATGACTGGCTCCTCGGGCGCTGGCAAACACGTCGCCCGCGAGAGCGGCATGGTCAACCTCCACATGGAGCTGGGTGGCAACGCCCCAGCGATCGTCTTCGACGACGCTGATCTCACCGACGTCGCGGGCAACTGCGCGAAGGGGTCGTTCAAGTACGCCGGCCAGCGCTGCTCGGCCATCTCGCGCGTGCTCGCTCACGAAGACGTCCACGACGACCTCGTCAACCTGATCGACGGGCAGATGGACGCCTGGCAAGCCGGTGACCTCTTCGACGAGAACACCGCGCTCGGCCCGCTTATCTCCGAAGATCAGGCCGACTGGGTCGAGGAACTCGTCGAGGACGCCGTCGAGAAAGGAGCCGAAATCGTCCGTGGCGGCGAACGCCGCGCCCCCGAGGGTGTCCCGGACGAACTCGGCAGCCAGTTCTTCGAGCCGACGCTGCTCGCGAACGTCCCCCAGGACGCCCGCATCGTCGACGAAGAGCAGTTCGGCCCGATCGCCGCCATCACCACCTTCGAAGACGAGGCCGAGGCGCTTGAGCTCGCCAACGGCTCCGACCTCGCACTCGACGCGGCCGTCTTCACGAACGACTACAAGCGCGCGATGCAGATGGCCGAGCGCATCGATGCCGGTGCGGTCCGGATCAACGGCGCACCGAGTCACGGTCTCGGCGACATTCCCTTCGGTGGTAACAAAGACTCCGGCATCGGTCGCGAGGGGCTCGACGCCTCCATCCACGCAATGATGCGCAAGAAGAGTATCGTGCTCTGAAAACGGAAACGGACACGGTTGCTGCAAGCCGACGGCCTATGACGGTTCGTTCCGCTTTCTTCCGTATGTCCACTGCCGCTCGAGACGCGGTTTCGTTCGGAAAGACGGTCGTCAGCGGGATCCAGGAAAAGAACGTCCCGTTCATGGCCGCGAGTATCGCGTATCAGGCGTTTATTTCGTTACTGCCGTTGCTCGTGCTGGTGTTCTTTCTCGTCACGATCGTCGGCGACGAGACGTTTGCGGCCGAAGTCACGGCAACGACCGAGGGATTTCTCCCCGAAAGCGGCCAGTTGCTGATCGAGGACGCTATCGAGGACTCGCCCGCGACGGCGGGCTCGTCACTGATCGGGGTCGTCGTGCTCCTGTGGGGCTCGCTGAAGATTTTTCGAGGGCTCGATACGGCGTTTTCGGAGATCTACGGCACAACTGGGGAGAACTCGTTCGTCGAACAACTCCGCGATGCGCTGATCGTCTTCGGTGCGATCGGCGGGGCACTGGTCGTGGCAGCCGCCACGGGCATCGCGTTCGCGTTCCTGCCGTCGATTCCGGGGCTGGGCGTAGTGCAGTCGCTTCTCCTCGTCGTCGTTCTCACGGCAGCGTTCTACCCGATGTACTACTACTTCCCTGACGTCGATGCCACTCGGCGGGAGATCCTCCCCGGCGTCGTTCTCGCAGCCGTCGGCTGGATGGCACTTCAGTCGCTCTTTCGTGTCTATGTGAGTTTTGCCGCCGATTCGGAGGGTGCGGGACCAGTCGGGGCCATCCTCCTGTTGCTGACGTGGCTCTACTTCGGCGGAGTGATCCTGCTGTCGGGTGCCGTCGTCAACGCGATCGGAACCGGCTATCTCGAGCCCGAACGCGACGAGCCCGAGTCGGACGCGACCGAACCGTTCGTCGACGACGATCGACGTGCACGCGAGTGCCTCACCGAGCGTGCCGACAGGCTCGAGCGCGAACGCGATAAGCTCCGGCTCGACCTGCACGCCCAGCGCGAGCGTCGAGCCCGTCTCGAGGACCGAGTGACGGCTCTCGAGGAGACGACCAGCACGCTCGAGGCCGAAAACGAACGGTTGCGGACCGAACTCGAGGTCCAGACGCGACAGGAACCGGCGTGGCGACAGCTCGCGCAAGCGGTGCTCAATCGCGTCCAGACAGTCAATATCGCGGTCAGCAAACGAAACTGACGGTGATCCCGACGGCGATGGTCTCGATGGGTGGGCATTGCGCTCGCTGATGGAGTCGGGACAGCTTAGTAACTCCTCCACGCACGCACAGTCGTGTCGCGCCCGGTACGAGACGCTCGACGACGGATCGAAGACGAACATGCCGCGATCATCGAGGGAATCGCCCACTGTGCGGAACAGGTCGCCGAGCCCTGGGACACCGCCCGGACCACCGATAGCGATGCGGTTTCCGAGCGGCTTCGGTCGGCACTCGAGGCGACGGGCCTGCTCGAGCAGCTCCCACTGGTGCTTGCAGACGTCGTCGCGGCGATGGGATATGAGTTGCGCGCCCAGCCAGTCCCAGCGCCGCCGTACGTCGTCGTCACGAGTCGTGGCCCGATACTGCGAGCGACGATCGAACCGGGGCGGCTCGTCGTTCGGTTCGATGCCTTCGAGGTCGTCCGTGATGACGATCCCGAACAGCCGCCGGCGTATCGACGCCGGGACGGGATTTGCCTCGATATATCCCTCCGGTGAGATTCGGGTGCGAATACTGGTACCATCTCGCGGCGAGCATCCAGAGTAGCAGTGTTATCAGAAATCGATGAGACAGTCGTCAGCAGTCGCGTCGGCCGACGGAGTTGCTCGAGTTAGTCACTGTCGCTTCTTCTATACCAGTATCTGTTATTGATCTGTATAGCATTGTTTCCTGTTAATAATATCGTCAAGTTCATTACCAACAAGTCATAAGCAACTGCTGGTAACTCCTCATGACGACAAACCCACACTCGACATCCCGCCGAAAGCTGCTTGCAACATCCGGTTCGATCGCGCTCATTGGTGCCGCGGGCTGTCTCGGTGACGACGACGACGGAGACAACAGCGATGAAGACAACGGCGGCAACGGTGACGAAACGACAGAGTCGACTATGACCCTTCTCGTGGAAGGAGTCGGTGGCCACGATCATAACGACGGTCACGACGAGCATAACGACGGTCACGACGACCATGATGACGGCCACGACGACCATGATGACGGCCACGACGACCATGACGACGGTCACGACGACCATGATGACGGCCACGACGACCATGACGACGGCCACGACGACCATGGGGTCGATATCGACCATGCTTGCGGCCATATGGACTACGACGAGTCCGAGTCGCTGACTGCGGGCTCGTCGGCCGAGGACGCGCCGACGATCTCGGAGACCCACCAGCCATACGAGGTCACGATCGAAGGCGAGGAAGGGTACGTTGGGTTCGAGAGCGACGAGGACGGAACCTTCGCCTTTTTCACCGATGTCGAAGGGACACTCGAGGCGCTCGACGGTCACACAGAACACGAGGAATCCGGTGTCGACGGCTGTGACGGGATCGAAGCCTACCACGTTGTCGACATTCACGAGGGAACGACGGTGCTTCGACTCGCCAGCACCGCCTGATCGGAAGCGTTCGACGACGGTTTTTGCCGATTTGGTGCTTGTCGAGCAACGGCCATCCCGTCTCTCGGGCGGTTACCAACGGACCCGATCGTGCTACCACGTGTTATTAACTAAGGCTTTTAGAATAATAATACTTTTAGTCGCGCGGTTCCACCGTCCGATATGGATCTGACACGGCGGTCAGTACTCAAACGTAGTGCTGGTGCCGTCTCACTGGGTGCGTTCGCTGGCTGTCTAAGCAGTCCCGACAGCGGAGGCGGGGAAGGTGGATATGCTTCCTTCTTTGCGCTCTGGGACTGGGCCAATCAGGTCGGCGGCGATGAGATGGCGTTCGAGAACCCTATCGACGCGGGCGAGATGGGCCATGGCTGGGAGCCGGACGGGAACCTCGCTCCGGAAATCGCCTCGAGTGAGGCGTTCGTCTATCTCGATACGCCCGAGTTTTCGTGGGCACAGGACATCGTATCGGACCTCGAGCGGGACTACGATGACAGTGTCACCGTGATCGATGGGCTCGAGGGATTAGGGCCGTATCTACTCCCGTTCGACGCGGAGCCGGTTCCGGAACCCGACACGGACCACGACTTCGTCCTCGAGGACCTGCAACTCGATGAGTTCGATCACGTCGATCTTCGATCGAACGAGGTGCTCGGCTACTGGCACATCGAACATTGGCATGGCGGGATTCCCGACGTTCCGCTCGATGAGAGCGTCCCGATCGGAGTCGTGATCGAGGACACTGAGGGACGGGTCCTCCCGCTGGGAGCAGACGAGCAGTTCCAACTCGACGCTCGACTCGCCGACGGAGCCGAGGACGGTGTCGTCGAGATTGAATCGAACGGAGATCACGTGGCGTTTCATGGCACGGCCCTCGGATCGACCGCGGTCATCCTCCAACTTCGTCGCGACGGGGAGGTCGTCTTCGAGACCGACGAGGAAGCGCTCGGAGTTGACGTCGTCGAAGAGCTATCGGAGGGGGCAGACGAGTTCCACGACCCGCACGTCTGGGTCGATCCGGTACTCGCCCAGCGAATCGTCGAGACGATCGCCGACGCGCTCACCGAGACCGATCCCGACAACGAAGACACCTACCGAGAGAACGCGACGGCATACATCGAGCAGCTGTCGGCGATCGATGACCAGCTTCGAGAACTCACCGAGACTGCCCAGCGCGATGTGGCCGTCTTCGTCGGCCACGACTCGTTTCAGTATCTCGAACACCGGTACGGTTTCGACTTCCGGACGCCGGTAGGAATCTCGCCGAACGAACGAATGTCGCCGTCAGCCGTCGCCGATCTGATCGACGTGATCGAGACTCACGACATCAATACGATCCTCTACGATCCCTTCGAAACTGGGTCACAGGATGAGATCCCGAGCGAGGCACAGACGCTGCTCGAGGAAAGCGATGCGACGAACGCCGAACCGATCACGCCCATGTCCGGGACCACACGCGAGTGGCAGGAGCGCGACTGGGGATATCTCGAGCAGATGAGAGAAATCAACATTCCCTCCTTACAGCAGGCACTCGATGAGTGAGCACATGAATGGGGTTCGACGGGCGATTACGGGAGTACTTTCGGCCGATAGTTCGCCCGATTCACGGGTCGGTTCGATAACGGATCGCGAGCAGCCAGCAGATGGAAGCACTCAACACAGTGCCGGTCGAACGTCCGTCGAGACCACAGTGAAACCGGTGATCGACATCGACGACGTGACGTTTGCCTACGGCGAAAAGACCGCCGTCGAGAACATCTCGATGTCGGTCGAGCAAGGGGATTTCCTCGGGCTGATCGGTCCGAACGGCTCCGGAAAGACGACGCTGTTACATCTCATGCTCGGCTTACAGCGGCCCGATAGCGGCTCGATTGAGCTGTTCGGCGAACCGGCCGAGGCGTTCGAAGACGGCGAACGAATCGGCTACGTTGCCCAGCGATCGACCGACAGGGGCGGAACGATGCCGATTACCGTCCGCGAAGCGGTGACGATGGGGCGGTTTGCACACGTCGGTCATTCGAGGCTGTCCGAGAACGATTACGAAATCGTCGACGAGGCCATCGAGACCGTCGATATCGCTGATCTGGCCGACCGCCAGATCAACCAGCTCTCGGGCGGCCAGCGCCAGCGAGCGTTCATCGCCCGGGCGCTTGCCTCTGAAGCCGACCTGCTGGCGCTCGACGAGCCAACGGTCGGCGTCGACGCCGAGTCTCGCGATCAGTTCTACGGCTTGCTTGATGATCTCAACACACAAGGAATCTCGATTATTCTCATCGAACACGACATCGATATCCTCACCAAACACGTGAACAAAATCGCCTGTATCAACAAAGAGCTGTACCATCACGGGGACACCGTCTCGTTCCTCGAGAGCGAGGCACTCGCCGAGGCCTACGGCGCTGCCCACGGCGTCGTCGAGCACGATCACTCATGAGCCTCGACACGAAACGGTCCGACGACGGCGAATCGGTCGCTCGAGCGACCGGTGGACTCGGATGGTTCGTCGCGGGCTCGAAACGGGAACGCCTCGAGTTCGCCGGCATCGTCGCGACGGCTGCGCTCGCGGTCGCGATGATTGGTTTTATTTTGTTCGACTGGCTTCGGTTCGCACCCGGCTGGACGGGTGTCGGCCCGCTTGCGGACATGCTGTTCGGTCAGTTTCTAATTGTCGGAGAGTGGATGGACTTCTATCTCGGGACGAACGTTTTCCAGCATCCGTTCATGTGGCGGGCGCTCGCGACGGGCGTGCTCATCGGCGTCGTCGCGCCGCTCGTCGGCACCTATCTGGTTCACCGCCAGATGGCACTCATCGGCGAGACGCTCGCCCATACGGCGTTCGCAGGTGTCGCCATTGGGCTGTTGTTCATCGCCGTGACCGGCTGGGACGGCTCGTTGCTGCTCGTCGCGCTCGTCGTGAGCGCACTCGGTGCGATCGGACTCCAGAAGCTGACCGAACGGACGAACACCTACGGCGATGTTCCCATCGCGATCATGCTCAGCGGCAGCTTTGCGGTCGGGACGTTGCTCATCAGCTGGGGCCGGGACTTCGCCTCGATGGCGGTCGACATCGAGGGCTTTCTGTTCGGGAGCCTTTCGATCGTCAGTCCTGAGGGGGCACAGATGGTCGCCGTCCTCAGCGTGGCCGTCGTCGCCGTCATCGCCATCACGTACAAGCAACTGCTGTTCATCACGTTCGACGAACAGGCTGCCCGTGTTGCACGTCTCAATGTCGATCGATACAATACGCTGCTGATTGTGATGACTGCCGTGGTCGTCGTCGGTGCGATGCAGATTCTGGGCGTGATTCTCGTCGCGGCGATGCTCGTAATCCCGGTCGCAACCGCGTCACAGCTCTCTCAGAGTTTCCGTGAAACGCTGTATCTCTCGGTCCTGTTCGGTCAAGCCGCGATCCTCGGTGGGTTAGCGTTCTCGATCGGCGCGAGTCTCCCACCCGGTGGCTCGATCGTCGTCGTTGCAATCGGCTTCTACGTGCTTGCGATCGCCGTCTCGGATCGCACCGGGTCGTCGATCACGATGCACTGAGACTAGCGTCCAACGAACACACGTGTGCCCAATGGGTGGGAGCAGGGCACGCCTTTAATTCCTCTCGGGTCGACTCATCGAGCGATGGGACGGTTATCCGCGTTGTTCGATCCCGAGACCGTCGCCGTAGTCGGTGCGACCGACCGCGACGGTGCTGTCGGCCGCGCGATCCTCGAGAACCTACAGGACGACTTTGTAGGCGAGGTCGTGCCGGTAAACCCCAGTCGCGACGAGATCCTCGGGCTCGAGTGTTATGCAGCTGTGTCGAGTGCGCCGCCGATCGATCTGGCGGTCGTCGTCGTCCCGCCCGATATCGTGATCGAGTCGATCCGCGATATCGCCGCGGCCGGGACGAAAAACGTCGTTGTCATCACCGCCGGCTTCTCGGAGACGGGCAGCGAGGGAGCCAAACGCGAGCGCCAACTGCGCGAGCTCGCCGACGAACACGACCTCAACGTCGTCGGCCCCAACAGTCTCGGGATTATGTCGACACCGAACGAGATGAACGCCTCTTTTGGCCCCGAAACCGCCCTCGAGGGCTCGATCTCGTTTATGAGCCAGTCCGGCGCGTTCATCACGGCCGTCCTGGACTGGGCCAACGAGCAGGGGATCGGCTTTCAGGACGTCGTCTCGCTTGGCAACAAGGCCGTCCTCGACGAGACCGACTTCGTCCGTGAGTGGGGTGATGACCCTGACACGGACGTCATCATCGGCTATCTCGAGGGGATCGACGACGGAGGAGCGTTCATCCAGGCGGCCCGCGAGGTGGCCGAGGAGACGCCGATCGTGCTCGTCAAATCCGGCCGCACTGACGCCGGCGCACAGGCCGCCTCCTCACACACGGGCGCGATTGCCGGCAGCGAGCGGGCCTACGAGGCCGGCCTCGAGCAGGCCGGCGTGATTCGGGCCAACTCCGTCCAGGAGCTGTTCGACTATGCGCGGGCGCTGTCGGGACTGTCTGAACCCGATTCGAACGGCGTTGCGGTCGTCACGAACGCGGGCGGCCCCGGCGTGTTGACGACCGACGCCGTCGGCGACGCGCGCCTCGAGATGGCCGACTTTACCGACGAGACGCTCGACGAACTGCGCGAGGCGATGCCCGAGGAGGCAAACGTCTACAACCCGATCGACGCCATCGGCGACGCCGACGCCGAGCGCTTCGGTGAGGCACTCGACATCGCACTCGGCGATCCGAACGTCGGCAGCGCGGTCGTCGTCAGCGCGCCGACGGCCGTCCTCGAGTACGACACCCTCGCCGAGACCGTAATCGAGAAACGCGACGCGTACGAGACGCCCGTCGTCACCTCCCTGATGGGAGGACAGCGGGCCCGTGCCGCCGAGGACGTCCTCCGCGAGTTCGGGATCCCGAACTACTTCGATCCAGCACGTGCGGTCTCGGGCCTCGACGCGCTGGCTCAGTACCGCGATATTCGCGAACAGACGATCGACGAGCCCGAACGGTTCGACGTCGACCGCGAGCGCGCCCGTGAGATCTTGGCGCGCGCAGCCGACCGCGACGACAACCGGCTGGGCGTCGAATCGATGGCTCTCCTCGAGGCCTACGGCATTCCGACCCCCGACGGCGAGATCGTCGACGATCCGGAGCGGGCATGCGAGGTCGCGTCTGGGATCGACGGCGACGTCGTCATGAAAATCGTCAGCCCCGACATCTCCCACAAGTCGGATATCGGTGGCGTGAAAGTCGGCGTCGCCGACGACGACGTCTACGACGCCTACGAAGACCTCGTCGCTCGAGCGCGTAACTACCAGCCCGACGCGACGATCCTCGGCGTGCAGGTCCAGGAACTGGTCGACCTTGACGTCGCCACCGAGACGATCGTCGGAATGAACCGCGATCCGCAGTTCGGCCCGCTTCTCCTGTTCGGTCTCGGCGGCATCTTCGTCGAGATCCTCGAGGATACGTCGGTTCGGGTCGCCCCAATTGGCGAGAGCGAGGCCCACGAGATGGTCGAGGAGATTCAGGCGACGCCGCTGTTACGCGGCGCTCGCGGGCGCGATCCCGCAGATATCGATGCTATCGTCGAGACCATCCAGCGGCTCTCACAGCTGGTGACGGATTTCCCGGCGATCCTCGAACTCGACATCAATCCGCTCGTGGCCGGCCCCGATGGCGTACAGGCGATCGACCTCAGACTTACCGTCGACACGGAGACCCTATGACCGACACCGAACCCACGGAAACTGACGACGACACCGAGCGCACCGAACCGACCGACGCCAGCCCCGACACCATCCTCGTCAGCTCGCTCGAGGAAAGCACCGGCAAAACCGCCATCACGCTCGCGCTTGCCCGTATCGCACAGGGCGAGGGCGACAGCGTCGGCTACATGAAACCGAAAGGGACCCGTCTGCAGAGCAACGTCGGGAAAACCCTCGACGAGGACCCACTGCTTGCCCGCGAGTTGCTCGATCTCGAGGCGGAGATGCACGATCTGGAGCCGATCGTCTACTCGCCGACGTTCATCGAGCAGGCCATCCGCGGCCGCGAGGACCCGACGGAGCTACGAGCGCGCGTTTCGGAGGCGTTCGAAACGCTCGCAGACGGCACCGACCGGCTGTTTCTCGAGGGCGGTGGCGAGTACACCATCGGCGGCATCGTCGACCTCACTGACGCTGCCATCGCGGCCCTGTTGGATGCCCGCGTCGTCCTCGTCGCCCCCTACGCGGTCCCCAGCGACATCGACGACGTCGTGGCCGCGGCCGAGACCTTCGGCGACCGACTCGCTGGCGTCATCTTCAACGACATCGCAGACGCCGTCTACGATCCCCTCGAGACCGACGTCGTCCCCTTCCTCGAGGGGCAGGGGATCCCGGTCTTTGGCGTCCTTCCGAGCGAGCGGACGCTTTCGGGGGTGACCGTCGCGGAACTGGCGGATGAACTCGGTGCGTCGACGCTCGTCGACGCCGGACAAGACGCCTACATCGAACGGTTCACCGTCGGCGCGATGGGGGGCGACAGCGCCCTGCGTCACTTCCGCCGAACGAAAGATGCCGCCGTAATCACCGGCGGCGACCGCGCCGAGATCCACACGGCTGCGCTCGAGGCCCCCGGCATTCGGTGTCTCATCTTGACCGGCGGCCACCGGCCGTCGGGAACGATCATCGGACAGGCGACGGAGAGCGAAACGCCGATCCTCTCGGTACAGACGGACACTCTCACCACCGTCGAGCGCGCGGAGGACATCGTCCGAAGCGGGCGGACACGCAACGTCGAAACGGTCGACCGGATGGAACAGCTCCTCACCGACCACGCCACGGTCGATTCGATCCTGGGCGTCGACATCGAGGGGAGTCACTGAAGACAACGCACCCTCCATCGTTACCCGGTACGTGATCGGTGGCCCGTGTCAGACGGACTGCTGTCGTCAATTCCCGCCGATCACCGACCCTGTTTCTGGTGATCGGCGGTACATCGGTACAGCAGACCGTATCACCCGTGTGGATACCACACTGTTCTCGCCAAGACCGAGACCCGACGCTCGGTGACTGTCACGTCTGACCAAGAATTAAGAGTCCACCCTGCATGAAGCCAGACATGGACGATACTCCCCAGGAGATTACCTCTCTCGTCGGACGCGAGGTGTACTCGAACAACGGCGTCTTCGTCGGCGACGTCGAAGACCTGCGGCTGAACGTCGACGGCGAAGCCGTGACCGGACTCGCACTCGGCAACTTGAACTCCGAACTGTTCGCGGATGCCGCCCACGGTGGTCAGGGCGTCATCGTCCCCTACCGATGGGTCCGGTCCGTCGGCGACGTGATCCTGATCAACGACGTTGTCGAACGGGTCCGCAAACCCGACGACGAAGAAGACGAACTGATCGCGTAACGATCTAGCTGCCGTTCGAGCCTTCGCTGCCATCGACGCCCATCGCGTCGAACAGCGTCCGTTTGACCGCTTCTTCGGTCAACTCGAGCAGCGTGTCCCGGGTATCCTCCGAGATTTCGATGCCAGTGAAAATGCCGAGTGGGATCTCGGCGCTGGCCTGTGTCGAGTGGCCCGCCGTCTCACCCATCTCGCCGTAGGCGTCCTCGAGCACCTTGCCGATGTTGATGCGGATGTCTTTCGAGCGCCCCGCGAGGAAGATCGTCTCGTCGGCGATGCCGAAGACGGCGGTCGTGGTGACGCCCTCCAGATTCAGCAGGTGACTCGCGGCCTGGGTCAGCGCCTCCCGATCACGGACTAAGCCGGCGTTGGAGACGAGATGACTCCCCTGGACGTCGCGGTTGGCGATCGCTTCGGCGAGGACGTCGAGCGTTTCGGGAGACATCGACGGCGACTCGACTTGCTCCAAGGTATCGTGGTTCGCAAACGGGTAGAGATAGGCCGCGGCGGTGAGATCGGCGGGGGTCGTGTCGCGTTTGAAATCCAGCGTCTCCGCGCGGATACCGTATAGAAGCGCCGTCGCGACTTCCTCGGAGACGTTCATATCGAACTCTTGGATGTACTTCGTCATGATCGTCGACGTCGAGGACATGTTGGGTCGAATGTCGACGAACTCCGGTTCGAACTCCGCGTCGGATTCGTGATGGTCGATGACGATATCGACCGGGAGATCCATCTCCGTCGACGTCGCGTGATCGACGAGTGCGACGGTGTCATATATCGAGTGATCCTCGATTTCGTCCCACTGGACCAGATCGATCCCCAGCAGATTGACGAACGCACGGTTCTCCTGGTGGCCGACATCGCCCAGATAGATGATATCGGAGTCGATCCCGAGATGGTCGGCAACCGCCTGTAACGCCGCCGCGCTGGCGATCGAGTCCGGATCCGGGCTGTCCTGGGTGACGATCGCCAGTCGCGTCTCCGTCTCCTCTAACAGCTGGGCGAGTTTGCCCGCGTTGTACTCGAGTTCGCCCGACTCGAGGGCACGCAGCGCCGACTCGGCGATAACCGAGGAGGGGTTGATGACGATGTCCGCGCCGAGTTCCTCGAGTTCGTCCCCGGAGACGGGATCGCTCGCGCGGGCGACGACGAACTGGGTGTCGTCGGCGGCTCTGATGTGTTCGACGGCGCGTTTGTTCGATTCGACGTCCGAGGCGAGGATGAGAACAACGTCGCGGTCGGCGACGAGTTCGGCCGCCTCGGGCTCGCGGATGTCTGCGGTACGGGCGTCTAAGTCTTGATCGCGGAGTGACTCGACACGACTCTCGTCACGATCGATGATGCGGACGTCTTTGCCCTGTTC
Organism: Natronorubrum thiooxidans; assembly: GCF_900156475.1. Lineage (GTDB taxonomy): Archaea > Halobacteriota > Halobacteria > Halobacteriales > Natrialbaceae > Natronorubrum > Natronorubrum thiooxidans. Next base: position 227,486 of record NZ_FTNR01000004.1, on the reverse strand, counting down.
GACGAGCTCCTCTGCGACGGCGTAGCCGACGCTCCCACAGCCCAAGATCGCGTAGTCAGAGATCGACGAGATTGTAACCCCCGTACTCATTGGTCGAGTGGTCGGCCCGACCACACTTAATGCTCCCGAAGAGTATTACATCATGACGGATTTGTCGGGGAATGAGCGGGTGACTCGAGGCAGCACAGCGCCTGTTGCTCTCTGGCATAACGCCGCCCAAAGGAAACGTATTTTAGTTCCTATCCGAAAGTATGTGGTACAGGGCCGGTAGCTCAGTCCGGCAGAGCGTCTGACTCTTAATCAGACGGTCGCGTGTTCAAATCGCGCCCGGCCCGCTTTTGCCACGAGCAAACTCGCGAGTGGCAAAACGGCTCCGCGGTTTGAACTAGACCAGAAAGGTGCAGCGGAGCGAGCATTTCTGGGCGGAGTTCACAATCGCGCCCGGCCCGCTTTTACGCCGAGCAAAGCGACTCGAGCGAGTCGAATCACGAGGCGATCACACACAGCGGCGGTATCGACGACGTCATCGATCGTCGCGGACGCCGTCGGGGAACTCGTTATCAGCGAGCGATACCGACCCGGAGTCACTCGTAAGACGGAGTGAGGAGCCGTCCTCGAGCGATCGGCCGACACAGTTCTCGATCCGGACGCCGTCCGCGCCGTTGACGACGATCGGCGTGTGTGTCGTCTCGAACTCGCTATCGGCGACGAGGGAATCCTCGCCGCGGAGTTCGAGGCCGCGTCGCTTATCATCGCCCGACTGCTCGATCGAGAGATCGACGAACCGGCACGCGTTTCGCTCGCAGAAGATCGCGTGACGATTTCTGGTCCCCCTGGCGTCGCCGGTGATCTGAACGCCCTCAAGATCGACCACACCGGCGTCTCGGCCGAGAATCCGCACTGCATTGGCGCTCCCGTCGATGTCGATATCGACGCGCTCGATGGATGTCGGCCCCGCTCCGGCATCGATTCGAATGCCGTTGTTCGGCTGCTGACCGATGGTGAGTTGTGAGTTCGTAATCGACGTTTCGTCGACGTCGCGCATGATCCTAATCGCGTCGCCGTTGGGCCGCGGCAGATCGACGATGAGGCCGTCGAGTTCGAACTGATCCCCACCGTCGAGTCGGATCGCGTGTTGGCCGTTCGATCCATGTGGGTTCTCGTCGATGACGACGGTCGCGTCCGCGATCTTCCCGGCTGTTCCGCTGAGACGGATCGAGGCCGTCCCGCTGTTCTGGAAGCGGCCGCCGTCGACACCGACTCGACCGGTCTCGTTCGACGCGTACAAGCCGTTGTCCGGGAATCCGCCCAGCGTACAGTTCCTGAAAACGAGCGTCCCGCGGTGGTGTTGATTGACGGTGATGCCGGTCGCACCGCGCCACATGTTCCCTTGGTTTGGTGTTTCGTCGATGTGGGCAGCACCGTCGGGCGCACGGAAGCAGTGGACGAGGCCCTCGCCGTCGGGGTCGGTGACGTTGAACAGTCCCGGCCCCCACGTTCCGCTGTCGTGGACGCCGTAGACTGTGACGTCGCGAACGGAGAGACCGTCTTCGACCTCGGCGTTGATAACTCGAATCCCCGTCTCCGCGGCGGTCTGGTCGACGTCGAACTGCTCGAATCGGAGCTTGCGACCGGGATTGTCACTGGTGCCCAGCCGGAACAGGCGATACTGTGGGCCGTCGAACTCGTGATAGGTCGCCGGAACCAGTGTCGCGTTCTCGCCGACGAAGCCGACGTTCTCGAACCCGGTGAACCGCAGTTGTTCGTCCATGTAGTACCGCCCCGGCGGGAATTTGAGGAGCGTGTCGTCGTCGACGAGGTCTCGCAAGACTGGCGTGATCGATTCGGTGCCCTCGGTATCCGCCCCTTTTTCGGCGACGTCGACCACGGTCTCGTAGCCTTCCTCGAGACCGTCTGCGGACGCCACACCGGCGACCGAAAGCGTCCCAAGCCCGACGAGACAGCCTCTCAAATACGACCGTCGACCGAACTGACGGTGTGAATTGTTCGAAGTCACGTCTGCCGTTCGGCGATATACTATATTATCTATATCTGTCATAATCCGTCCCGAAACTGTCACAGTATCCGAACAGTTTGTGAAACGGTTCTGGTGCGGAAACGATCCCCCGGAAGCGATAGGTGGCACAGCGGCCCTTCGAGCGCTTCCCAGAGAAGTACGCGAATAGGTCGGCACTAATGACGAGTGCAACAGTTGTGCTGATTCGAAGGACAATAGTGACGTCAGTACTGACAAATAACCGACTGTCAAGAGATACATCAGAAACCTATCCAGTCGGTCGTCTCGATATCGTGACCGCTTGTGACGAAATATAAGAACTACGACTGCGTATGTCTCGAGCGAGCATGCCTGTCACCCATGACGGAATCACGTTCGAGCGACTCGGCCACGCAAGCAAACGCCTCGAGACCGACGATGGACTCGTCATCTACGTCGACCCGTGGAGCAACGTCCTCGAGGGCGAGCCAGGCGACGGCGATATCGTGATGGTCACCCACGACGATTTCGATCACTACGATCCGGACGGAATCGAGGCCGTTGCGGGGCCGGATGCCACGGTCGCGGTCTACGAGGCGGTCGACACGGCCGACCTCGCGTTCGACGTCATCGACCTGCCCCTCGAGGGCGAGACGACCGTCGACGGGATCGACGTGCAGACAATGCCCGCCTACAACGACCCCGAGGGCGACCACGTCGACGACGATGGGAACCCGTTCCACGCTGAGGGAGAGGTCATCGGCCTCGTTCTCACGCTGTCGGGGACGACGATCTGTTTCCCGTCGGATACGGACGTCCTCGAGCACCACGAGTCGATCAGCGCGGACGTACTTGTGCCACCGATCGGCGGCACTTACACGATGGACCGCCACGAGGCGGCAGCGTTGGCTCGCAGCATCGAGCCCGACCTAGTGTTGCCTGAACACTACGACACGTTCGAGGCGGTCGAAACTGACGCCGAGGCCTTCGCCGAGGAACTCGAGGCCGACGGGATTCGCGTCGAACTGTTCTGATACCGCGGCTGTCCCCGTGTCTTGACGTGACCGTCTGCCGTTCGTGGCCGCGCCGGAACTGCACGTCCGGGCAGCGACACCCGGCTGGCGACGAGACTCCCGATGACGTACAGCCGCGTTCGGAGGCGACGCTCGAGCCACAATCGTTCGACTGCCGGTCGAGCCTCGAGCGCAGTATCGAACGCAACCGGTCGAACAAATCTTGTATCCGCCACCCAAACCCAGCCACAATGAGCCAAGAGCCGACAGTTCGGGTCGTCTGTCTCGCCGGGCCGAGCGACTCGGGAAAGACCACGCTCGTTGAGCAGCTCGTGCCAAAACTGGCCGCGTACGGGCGCGTCGCAACGGTCAAATCGATCCACCACGATATCGAGATCGATACGCCGGGTGCCGATACCCATCGCCACCGAACGGCGGGTGCCGAGACCGTCGTCGGGATCACCCCCGAACTCACCTTCGACATCAGCACACACGGAAAACGGGACCCACCGCCAGCACCCGACGGTGACCGGTTGCCCGAGTCCAACGATCACGAACTGCAGGCGCTTGCGAGCACGCTCGTACGCCTCGAGCGACGGGGCTATGCGTTCGTCGTCGTCGAGGGCTTTACAACAGCCCCACTGCCGACGATTCTCGTCGGAGACCGCGATCCGGCTGCGGTCGGCGGCGAGGTGGTCGGCCACAGTACGGACGGGATCGACGACCTCGTGGAGGCGATCCTCGAACTCGAGCCGCTTGCGCCCCTCGAGTGACCCACCACGAGGGCCGTCGGACGGCGGCCGAGGTGCCGACCCCGTAAGCAGTACAATTGATCAGCGATCGTGTTATTCGCCATTGTCGTTGCTAATCGCTTTGGAAATGGGGTTATCTGGATCCTCGCTGTACCACTGTCTGAACACATGACCTCAATCGCAGACATCGAGATTCCAGCCGATGGAACCGGAACCGGAGAACTGTTCGAGGCGGTCCCGTCGCTGACCTGTGAGATGGAGCGGGTAATTGCCTCGAGTGGCCACGGGCTGTGGCTCTCAGGACCATCGCAGGACGCGATCGAAACCGCACTGGACAAGGCTGGCGCGGTCGGTGCGTACTCGCTGATCAATAGCGACGACGACAACGATCGGTGGCTGTACGACATCGAGTTTGAACCCGACACCATCGATGTCTTCGAAGTCGTCCTCGAGGAAGGCGGAACCGTACTGAGTGCTTCGGCCTCGAGTGACACGTGGTTGCTGAGCATTCGGTTTACTGACCGTGACTGTGTCAGTTCGCTCTACGATCGGCTCGACGACGAGGGAGTGACACCGACGGTCGTCCGGCTGTTCGATCTGGCCGAGGAAGCCAGCTCACAGTGTGGGCTCACCACCCGACAGTACGAAACGCTCGTCGCAGCGATCGATCACGGCTACTTCGAGATTCCCCGCGAAGTATCGATGCAGGAACTCTCCGAGGAGCTGGATATCTCCCATCAAGCTCTGTCAGAACGGCTTCGTCGGGCCTACCGGGCTCTCGTCACGTCGGAACTGAACGTCTCCGAAAACGAAACCGTCGCACCGCCGATGCCGTCCGACTGAGACGGTCTGTTGTCCATAGACTGGTGGGCCCGCCGGTCGGTCGTCGATTCGGACCGTGACACGCCCACACCCACGTCCTCCGTCCCGCTCGATGTTGTTCACGGTGGCTCGGCCACCAGCCGACACCAGTTACTCGAGTGGCACCACAGTGGACCGCTGAACATCCGACGATCAACAAGTACCATTATTTATCGTGCGGATAACCGTTCGAGCATGAACGTCGACAGTGACGACGGAATCTGCCGGATCGCATTCGACCGACCGGGCGCGCTCAACGCGCTCACGAAAGAGACGGCCATAAGCCTGGCCGAAACGATCGAAGCTGCCTCGGTCGAGGAGTACCACGCGATCGTCATCATGGGCGAAGGCGATGCCTTCAGCGCCGGCGGCGACATGCAGGCGCTGTCGCAAGCCCCCGAGTCGACCCGGGATGCCTACGAATCGGTCACCGACACGTTCGGCCGCGTCGTCGAGGCGATGCTCGAGTGTCCCGTTCCGATCGTCGCGAAGGTCAACGGCGACGCTATCGGGGCTGGGCTGGCGATCGTCGCCCTCGCGGACATCGCCTACGCGGCCGAGGACGCAACCTTTTCCTGTGCGTTCGTCCGCGTTGGGCTGATCCCGGACACCGGCGGCACGTTCATGCTCCCACACATCATCGGCCTGCGAGCCGCAAAGCAACTCGCGTTCACCGGCGAGTTCTTCGGTGCCGAGCGGGCAGCCGACCTCGAGTTAGTCAACGACGCGGTCCCTGCCGCAGAACTCGACGATCGAGTCGACGAAACCGTCGCCCAACTGCGCAAGCGGCCGACGGAGATCATCGGCCTGATGAAACAGGCGATGCACGAAAACATGGCCCGTCCCTGGTCGGAGGCACTCGATTACGAGAACCTGCTGCAGGTACAGGCCCGAACCACCGACGCCCACGAAGAGGGTGTCAGCGCCTTCCTCGAGGGTCGAGAACCGGAGTTCGAGACGTAGGCCAGTCGCCGTCGCAAGCCAACGCAAGCACCACCAACTTCCTTCCGGTAGGCGTTTGGTATATTGCAATGATATCTGAGTTTACTGACGACGACATCGGCAAGCGCGTCGTCAACGCCAACGGCGAGGAAGTCGGGCTCGTCGCGGATGTCGAGCACGGCACAGCACACGTCGAACCGGATCCCGGAATTACCGATACGATCAAAGCGAAACTCGGCTGGGGCGGAACCGACGAAGACGCGTACCCGCTCCAGGAGGACTCCGTCGCTCAAGTGACAGACGATGCGGTTCACCTCGAGAGCGACCTCTCGGGAACAGGCGGCGGTGCCACCAGCACCAGCCGTTCGACCGGGATGGAAACAGACAGCGGGCGAGAGACCGATCGAGACACGGGGATGCGTGACGACGACCTCATCGGTGACGATGACGATCAGGGTATGACGGACGATGACGACGATCTGATCGGTGACGACGATAATGAACTGATCGGCGATGATGACGACGACCTCATCGGTGACGATGACGATACCACCCGAACCCGATAGCCACCCGTCGGACGACGACTCGAGCAGCGATCTGTCAGTTGATTCTCGACCCGTTGCCTTCGTTCGATAAGCCACCTCGGACGGCGAGTTACCACTCGAGTCGACGAGTCACGATGCTCCATCTCGCTCGAGCGGTCGTTTCGAGGCCCAGCCATCGGCGAGACGCCATGTCAGCGGGATGCATGTCGAAAACGGGACGATACCAACTCCTGAGACGGACGACCGGCGTTATCAGGTGTCCGTTTCCGGATCGCCGTGTGTCACACCGTCTCGTTCGTCCGCCCGCATACGCCGTAGCGCCCCTCGTGCGTTGCTCGCCTCGTAGCCAAAGAAGACGTTGTTTCCGTAGGCCTCGGCGACTTCGGTCGCGTGAATCAACTTATCGATATCGATGTTTACCGCGTATAACTCGATATTGAACGGCGTCTCGAGTGCGCTTTCGAACCCCTTCGCGATCGTCTCGAGCCAGTAGGTCGTCTCGTAGGCCATGTCGTACAGCGGGACGACGAACTCGTCGACGTGTTCCTCGAGAGCCTCGAGATCGATGCCGGCCCGTTCGTAGAGATGGCCGGGATACGGGTCGGGGTACAGCGTCATGTAGACGCGGCCAGGGATGCGATCGACGGCTTCCTCGACGAACTCGGTGATGACGCTGGCGCGCCACTCGAAGCGATCCTCGTACTCGCTCGCTTTGAACGACTCCTCGCAGACGCCACAGCGACAGTACTCGGCTCGCGGAAATCCGATGTCGTCGAGGCGGACGTCCTCGTTGGCCTCGACACAGTCGTCGATGATGTCGAACAGGCCCTCGCGATAATCCTCGCGGCTCGGACAAATATAGGCCCAGTCGAAGTACGATCGATCCCGCGTGGCCGGTCGTCCGAAGTCGTCGACGGCGATGAGCGACGGATCGGCGTCCGCGGCGGCGTTGTCGCCGAAACAGGACACCATGTTCACACCGTCTTCGATCGGTTCGGCGGACCGGCCGGTCACGTCTTTGACTTCGTAAAATCCGCGGTCGAACTCCGGCCACCGGACTTCTTCAGCGTTACGCGTGACGACGCCGTACATAGCTTATCGTACGGCGCCGCGTTCGTAAGCCGTTCGGAATCGAACGGGGAGTGTCGCCTCGAGACGTTACTCTGCTGGTTCGTACTCGATCTCTTCGATATCGACGTCCGAAGAGTCGCCGGAGACGACTTTCCAGAGGACAGCGATAACGAACAGGGCAACCAGGATTTTGACTGTACGTGACATGTACGCCTAGATGGTCGGCCGGTGTACACTTAGATATTCTGGATAGTTCTCTGGGTGCGAAGGACGGACTCCCTGAGTCGCATTCGACCGATCGCCAGAGCGACGGCCGTTCGATGCGTTGTCGACGGTTTTGCTGATCGTTGGCAGTCGGTCGCGCGTTCGAACGACCGCGATCAGGTATCGATCAGCGACGGGATCTCGTCCCGAACGATCGTCTCGCAGTAGGCACACCGCACACCGTCGTCGAGCACCTCGAACCGGGATGCCACCGGCTCGTCACCGGTCGAGATACACGCCGAGTTCGGACAGGAGAGCACCCCTTCGACGACGTCAGGGCGTTCGACGCGGTGTTTTTCGACCACTTCGTACTCACGGATAATATTGATCGTCGCGTCCGGGGCGATCAACGAGAGGACGTCGACTTCGTCCTGACTGAGCTCGCGGCCCTCGACTTTGACGATGTCTTTGCGCGCAAATCGGTCCGAAGGGACGTTCATCCCGATCGAAATCTCCTCACCGTCAGTGCCGTCGATCCCAAGGATCGCCAGCACGTTCAGTGCCTGGCCGCCACGAACGTGGTCGATGACGGTCCCGCTTCGGATCTTGCTGACCCGCAGTTCGTGGTCGTCCTGGCCGTCGTGGTGGTCGTGGTTCTCACTCATCGGTCTCACCTCGAGTGTCGGCGTCGCTGTTGTTTTCGAGCAGTATATCGAGCAGTGCCATCCGAACCGGAATGCCGTTGTGGGCCTGTTCGAAGTAGGCCGCGTGGTCGGTGTCGTCGATCTCCGGGGCGATCTCGTCGACCCGTGGCAGCGGGTGCATCACAGTCAACTCGTCGCGGGCGTCCTCGAGCGTCTCGAGGTCGATCTGATACTCGCCGGCGATCTTCTGGTACTCGTTTTCGTCGGGGAACCGCTCGCGTTGAATCCGGGTCACGTACAGCACGTCCAGCGAGGGGAGGATCTCCTCGAGCGAGTCGTGTTCGCGGATCTGTGTGCCGCCGCCTTCCTGATGAAGGTCGAAGACGACCTCGCGTGGCAACTGGAGGCTCTCGGGACTGATGAAATGCTGACGGGTGTCGAAGTTCGTCAGCGCGTAGGCGAGCGAGTGGACGGTCCGGCCGTACTTCAGGTCGCCCATAATCCCAATTGTGAGGTCGTCCAGCCCGGCGTTCTCCCGGATCGTATACAGGTCGAGCAGCGTCTGTGTGGGATGGTGGCCCGCGCCGTCGCCAGCGTTCAACAGCGGGACGTCGACGAACTCACCGGCCATGGCGGCCGACCCCTGTTTTGGGTGGCGCAAGACGAGTGCGTCGACGTAGCCTTCCGTGACGCGGACGGTGTCAGCGAGCGTCTCGCCTTTTTTGACGCTCGAGGACTCGATCGAGCCCATGTCGACGACGCTGCCGCCGAGGCGTTTCATCGCGGTCTCGAAACTCATCTTCGTTCGCGTGCTGGGCTCGAAAAACAGGAGTCCAAGCACCGAGTTCGCGTGTCGGTTGGCGACGGCCGACGGATCGGCATCGATCTCGGCCGCCCGGTCGAGGACGGTCTCGATGTCCGCCCGTGAGAGTTGTTTGCTCGTGATGAGGTGATCGTGGCGCATTCGTTCGTGTTGGCTCTTGCTGTGCCCTTGAATCTCTCCATTCGAACTCGCCATGACTCGAGTGATACGTGATGGCGACGACACGAAGCGGGTTCCGGTACCACCATCGGTGTCGGCTGACTCTCTCTTTTTCTGCGTACACTATTCTTAAATAACTGATTGAACATGAAACCAAAGAGTTATTCGGACGCTGCAGTAACTGGTCACAATTGAATGGTCGGGCGGCTAGATACCGGAATCGACGTGCTGGATCGGAAGCTCGATGGCGGGTTGCCACCGGGCTGTATCGTCGCCTACAGCGCTGATCCGGCCAGTCAGTCGGAGCTACTCTTATACGAGCTAACAGCTGCCCGCGGGACGCTGTATCTCACGACTGAACGCTCTGACGCCGCCGTCGATCACGCAATTGATGTCTCCCCATCTGCAGTCGGCAGTCCGACCGTCAGACAGGTTACCAGCGCCGACCCGCTCGAGGAGGCAACCCGGCTCATCCGCGCATTGCCCGACGGCGCGAACCTGATTATCGACACCATGGACGTGTTGGAGCGAACCGACACCGACGAGTATATCAAGTTCTGTAACGACCTCAAATCGCAGATGCTCGAGACGGGCTCGATCGCCGTGTTACACTGCCTGAAAAGCGAGTCGACCCCCGAAAACCGTTCTCGGACGATCCATATGGCCGACGCCGTCTTCGATCTCCGGACGAAGATCACGGGTGCCGAACTCGAGAGCCACCTCACGATCCCGAAGTTCCGCGGCGGCGGCCAGCCGACCGAGGCGATCAAACTCGAACTCACGGAAGAAGTGGCGATCGACACGAGCCGGGATATTGCCTAATCCGGAGCCGAACGCGTTTCTCGACCGGTCTCGAATGTGACCCAGCAACGACTGCTGGTGCTACCCCTGGTTGTCGACCCGAAAAGAACGGAACCGGCTTACTCGTCTGCGCCTTCGAGTTCGTCGACGATTTCGTCGGCGTCGACGTCAGCGTCCTCGAGGGCCTCCTCGATGTCGCCGCCGCCCATACCGCCCATGCCGCCCATCATACCGCCCATTCCCATGCCACCCATGCCGTCGATGACTTCCTGGACAATGACGCGGTCGACACCGATCTTCTCGATGATGTCCTGGCCGATCTGCTGTTTGCCCATCATCCACTGCTGGTTCATGGTCATCTGTGGCGTGGCCTCGAGGTAGACCGTCTCCTTCTCGACGGTTTCGGTCTCGAACTCGGGCTCGGCGTCCTCGTCATCGTCGTCGGACTCGACGGGGACTTCCTCTTCGACTTCGTCCGTCTCGATCCAGAGCTCGGGCTCCATCCCGAGGTACATCTCGAACAGGCCGGCGGCCTGCTGTTCGCGGTCGTCGACCTCGTCGAGAATCTCGTACTCGTACTCGACGTCCTCGCCCGCAAGCGGGTGGTTGAAGTCGACGCGGGCGCGGCCACCGATGATCGTGCTAATATAGCCCTGCTGGCCGTCGACCTGCACGTTCGCACCGGGGTAGCGGTCGTCCTCGTCGATCTTCTCGGCGCTGATGGTCTGGACGTCGTCGGGGTCGTACGCGCCGAAGGCATCCTCGGAATCGATCGTCACGGTTCCGGAGTCGCCGACTTCGCTGCCGACGAGTGCCTCTTCGACGCCGTCGAAGATGTGGCCCTCGCCCAGCACGATCGTTCGGGGCTTGAACTCCTGGCCCTGGTCGTCGACACCCTCTTCCTCGGCGACGTCGGGGTCGGTCGTGTCGACCAACTGGTCGCCGTCGGCGGTGTATGCGGTGTAGTCGATCTCGACGAAGTCGCCGTGTTGAAGCCCCTCGGCTTCTTCGGTTTCCTCGTCGTCTACTGCTGCTTCGACGTCATCGGCCTGCTCCTCGAGCTCGGCCTCCTGATCCTCGGTCATACGTTGTACGTCCCGCCGTCTACATTTAAGGTCGACGTTTTTGCCCCAGAACGACCGATACTTACGATCGCTTCCCGTGGCCTCGGCCATGTACGAAGTCGAAACGAAGGTTCCCGCCGATCTCGAGGCCGTTCGAACACAGCTCGACGAACTGGGTGCGACTCGAGAGCGGACCATCGTGCAGGCGGATACGTACTACGACGCCCCGCACCGCGAGTTCGTCGAAACCGACGAAGCGCTGCGAATCCGCCGGGAGTCGACCCCCGAGTCGGGAGCTGAGGAGACACGCGTTACCTACAAGGGACCACTGCTGGACGGCGAATCCAAGAGCCGCGAAGAGTTCGAGACCGCAGTCGACGATGGCGAGACGATGGATGCCATCCTGACGAATCTGGGCTTTGCGCCCGCCGCGACGGTCCGCAAAGAACGCGACCGGTTCTCCTTCGATGGGTATACGATCACGCTCGATGCCGTCGACGACGTCGGCGAGTACGTCGAGGTCGAAACCGACGTCGAGCGCGAAGCCGACCTCGAGTCGGCCCGCGAGGGTGCCTACGACGTCCTCGAGCGGCTGGGACTCGAGCCGGACGACCAGCTTCGAACGTCGTATCTGGGGCTCTTGCTCGAGTCCTGAGCCGGACACCGCTCGAGTTCATATTACTGTTAGACATTTTTCACCCGATTTTGTTTCCGCAAGTTATAGAACCACGGTCCGCCAACGTCCGGTAATGAGTGAGCGGAACATTCGGGTCGAGCCGATCGACCGACAGGCAGTCGAAGACCAGGAAGTAGAGATCGTCGAGCGAAAGGGGATCGGCCACCCCGACTCGATCAGCGACGGGGTCGCCGAGGCCGTCGCCGGCGCGCTGGCCCGGGAGTATCTCGACCGCGTTGGCAAAGTGCTCCACTTCAACACCGACGAGAGCCAGCTCGTCGCAGGCGAAGCCGCACCCGCCTTCGGCGGCGGCGAAGTCGTCGACCCCATCTATCTGCTGATCGTCGGCCGTGCAACCAAACACTACAACGGCCAGACCATCCCCGCCGAGACCATCGCACTGCGGGCTGCCCGCGAGTACCTCGAGTCCGAGATCCCACAGCTCACCGTCGGCGAGGATATCGTCGTCGACGTCAGACTCGGCGAAGGCAGCGGCGATCTGCAGGACGTCTTCGGCGAGGACGAAGTGAGCGTCCCGATGGCCAACGACACGAGTTTCGGCGTCGGCCACGCGCCGCTGACCGAAACCGAACAGATCGTCCTCGAGTCCGAGCGCCGACTCAACGGCGAGTTCGCCGAGGAGAACCCGTACGTCGGAACGGACATCAAAATCATGGGCAAACGCGAGGGCGACGAGATCGACGTCACCGTCGCGGCGGCGATGATCGACGAGCATATCGCTGATCTGGACGCGTACGCCGAGGCCGTTGAATCCGTCCGCGAGTTCGTCGCCGAGGTGGCGAGCGAACACACCGACCGTGACGTCAACGTCCACGTCAACACGGCCGACGACTACGAGGAGGGCTCGATCTACCTGACCGTCACCGGCACCTCCGCCGAGCAGGGCGACGACGGCTCCGTCGGTCGCGGTAACCGTGCGAACGGCCTCATCACGCCCAATCGCTCGATGTCGATCGAAGCCACGAGCGGGAAGAATCCGGTCAACCACATCGGCAAGATCTACAACCTGCTTTCGACCGAGATCGCCGAGGAGGTCGTCCGCGAGGTCGACGGCATTCGTGACCTGCGCGTGCGCCTGCTCAGCCAGATCGGCCGCCCGATCGACCAACCCCACGTCGCTGACGTCCACGTCGTCACTGAGGACGGCGTCGAACTCAGCGACGTCGAAGCCGAGATCGAAGCGATCGTCGATACGGAACTCACAAACGTCACCGACATCACTCGTCGCGTGATCGACGGCGAACTGACGACGTTCTGAGGACGGCCTGTTCGACGGCGTTCGTTTTTTAACGATCTAGAGCAGCCAGTCGTATCCCTCGAGGACGGCCCGTTTGCCGCCAGTCTCGATGATCTCCCCGTGGCCGGGAACGACCCGATCGAACTCCCACGCGAGGACGTCCTGTATCGACCGGCGAAACGACTGCTCGTTTGCGATCGTGAGCCGGAACTCGAGCGGTGGCCCAACCTGCTTATAAACTCGCAATGCGCGGGCCACGAGCCGAGTCGTGAGCGGGCTCCCCTCGCTGATGTGGAAGCCGACGTCGCCGAGAATCACCGTTCGACTCGGGCGATGGAGGTAGGCGAGTTCGGTGAGCCACCGATGGCCGACGATCGCGACTTGATCGATGTCGGGAGCCCACCGTGGGTCGGGTGTGTCACCCAACAGCTGATCGAACTGGAGGTCGGGCCGCCGTGCGGGAAGTCCAGGTGCAGCCAGCAGTTCGGCGTCGGGATAGACAGCCCGGTACTGTTCCATGTAGAGATGCCCGTGGAGTTTGCTCGCCGGCGCGACGAAGCGCACGTCGCCGAGGTCGTCCAGTGCCGCTCGCAGTTCGGGAGTCAGTTCGGCCGGCGACTGGACGAAGAGCCCGCCGCTCGAGAGTCGAATCACGGACATGATACGGCCGAACTCGAGGCCGAGAAACCGAAGCGGTTCTTCGGACGTCCAGAATCTGTCGTCCCGTTGTTCGAGCATCTGTATTCGTCCGCTCACCACACGCGGATATACGTGTTCGTCGGTTCGCTCGAGGTGCACAACAGATGAAGATGACAGCCACGGCGGTCGGTGTAGGCGTGACAGACTATGGATTCCGATCTGGACGTTCGATGACCTTGGCCACGGTGAGAATGGCGTCCACCTCAGGGGGTGTGCCGGTAACGTCAACGACTCCTCTCTCAGGGTCATACTCGACGTATTCTGCTTCGGACGCTTTTGGCAGATCAGTATGACGGAGGCTACACTCAACGCGTTCGAACAATTCTTCCGGAATCGATTCCGGGACGCCCTCAGTCTCCCACTCGGTAACTTGCTCAGCGACCTCCTCTATGGGAACTGGCCCGCCTCGTTGCTCGAGATAATACAGCGCGTACCGTCGCCGCTCTTTGCTTAGAAGCTCGAATACTCGGTCTAACGACACCACGTGGGTTAGTATGCGTCTTCGTATGATAACGCTTGTCGAAGGTAACTGTCTCAATTACCGCGCAGCCGGCCGATACTGGCCTGCAGCGTGGGATTTTCGCAGTTCGAGTACGGCCTCGAGACGGAAGCGACGTGACCGAGTGAGCACCGCTTTCGATAGGCCCTTTATGCCACGCCTGTCAGAGACGCGTAGCGAGTTTCGACTCGAAACAGCGCTCGAGAGCGATTGCCAGTGTCCCTGCCATCAGCCAGTTCGAACCGGATCGTCCTCGCCGTCGTCGCGAGTACCTTCTTCGTCGGCTTCGGTGGCGGTGTCATCTTCCCGATCTTGCCGAATCTGGGCGAGGTGCTCGGTATCTCGGCGTTCATGGTCGGAGTCATCCTGAGCGCGAACCGGTTTACCCGGCTCGTAGCCAACGCGCCAGCCGGCGTCCTCATCGATCGCATCGGCACACGAACACCGTTCATCGCTGGGCTCGCGATCGAGGCCGTCGCGACGTTCATGTACGTCGTCGCGATCCTCTCATCGCTGCCCGAGTTCTGGTTTCTGATCGCCCGGATTCTCTGGGGGATCGGCAGCGCGCTCGTCTTCGCGACCGCGTACACGATCACAGCCGACGTCAGCGAGGCTGATTCTCGAGGGACCAGTATGGGCATCGTTCGCGCCGGCATCACGTTCGGCTTTCCCGCGGGCCTCGTTTTGGGCGGCGTCGTCAGTGACCTCTGGGGGAACGTCGAGGCGTTCGTTCTCGCGGCTTCGTTCGCCGGTCTCGCGAGCGTCATCGCCTATCTGATCGTCCCCGAAACCCACGTCGAAGACGAACAGGAGTCGGTCAAGCCGTGGGATCTCGAGACGACGCTGCCTGCGCTGACGATCGGGCTCGTCAACTTCGGGCTCTACTTCGCGTACATCGGCGTGCTCTTTTCGACGCTCGTACTCTTGCTTGGCGAGCGTTCGATCACGGTTTTCGGCCTCGATGCGCAGGGCTCCTCGGGGATGTTGATGGCGATCACGGTGCTCGCAGGGTCGGTGTTCACCCTCGGTGGCGGCGCACTGAGCGACTCCGTCGGGGCGCGCGTCCCCGTCATGCTCGCCTTTCTGGTGACCTCGTGTCTCGGCTTTGTCGTGTTGGCTTTCGGTTCGAGGGTCGAGGTCCTGGTCCTCGCCTGCATCCTGATCGGTGCCGGACAGGGCGGCGTCGGTGGCCCGCTGACGGCGCTGCTCGCGGATCTCACGCCCGAGGATCGCGTCGGTCGCGCGATGGGGACGAACAACGTCCTCGGGGACGTCGGCGGCGGCCTCGGGCCGCTGGTCTCGCTCCCGCTGATCGATGTCCTCGGATTCGAGTTGATCTACGGAATCAGCGCTGTCGTGCCGATGCTCGCCGGAGTCGTCCTGGTTGTCGGGATCTACGCTCACACGGGACGGCTGAGTCCGACGATCAGTGAGTCGGTCAACTAACCGTGATGGATGCTCACACGCGGTTCTCGGACGCTCGCCTCGTAATTCCCTTATAGCCCCGGTCATCTATGCCAGTTCATGCACCCGCCGGGAGCCGATACCGTCCTCCTCCGCCACGGGGACGTCAACACGAAGAGTAATGCGGTCAAGCGGTACATGGGGGAGTTGCTGGTCGAGAACATCGAAGCGCTCCTCGAGGACCGCTCGATCCCCGGCGACGTCCAACAGGGCTGGAACCGGCCGCTGATTCATACGACCGAAGCCGCCGTCGAGGATGCGGCCGCGGCCGCAGCGGACGCGTTCGGTGTCGTCTCCGCAAGCCCCACACTGGTCGTTAGTACCGAAAAAGCGCGGATCATCGAGGCGCTCGTCGAAACCGCTCACGAACACTACGACGGCGGGACGTTCGCCGTCGACGCACGCCGAGCGGACAAGACGCTCCCCTATGACAGCGAAGACCTCGCTCGAGACGCCGGCAACGCGATCTGGGACGCCGTCGAAGACGAGTTCGAGCCCGAAGTCGACCTCGACGACCCCGACCTCACCTTCGGCGTCGAGGTCAGGTCGGAGGTCGCGTACATCTACCTCGAGCACGTCTCCGGGCCGGGCGGGCTGCCGCTTGGCGCACAGGAGCCGGTGATCGCGCTGATCAGCGGCGGCATCGACTCGCCCGTCGCGGCCTACGAGATGATGCGGCGTGGCTGTCCTGTCATCCCTGCCTACGTCGATCTTGGCGACTACGGCGGCATCGACCACGAAGCGCGCGCGATGGAAACCGTGCGAAAACTCTCGCGATACGCACCCAATTTCGGCATGCAGGTCTACAAGATCCCCGGCGGCGAGACGGTCGACCTGCTGGTCGAAGAGATGAACCAGGGGCGGATGCTCTCGCTGCGGCGCTTTTTTTACCGGGCCGCCGAAACCCTCGCCGAACGCGTCAACGCCAACGGGATCGTCACCGGCGAGGCGGTCGGCCAGAAATCGAGCCAGACCGTCCGCAACCTCGGCGTCACCAGTCGAGCTACTCGGCTGCCGATTCACCGGCCGCTGCTGACCTGGGACAAACAGGACATCGTCGCCAAGGCTCGCGAGATTGGCACGTTCACCGACTCGACGATCAACGCCGGCTGCAACCGCGTCGCTCCTGACCGCGTCGAAACCAACGCCCGCCTCGAGCCGCTGCTTGCGGCCGAGCCGGACGACCTGCTCGAGCGAGCCGAGGAAGCGGCGACGAACGCGACTCTGATCGAGCCCTGATCCGTAACCGACATTACACAGACGCACCGACCACAGAACAGTGACTCGTGTCTGTCTCATCGGGACCGACGGCTGCACTCTCCAGTACGAACTCCTCTCCCGGGAGACGTCCCGCGAGGCGCTTGCGACGTACGATCTCACGCGGCCGTTCGAGAACACGATCGCCCTTCGGACGGTCAGCGTCGGCGCTGCCGTCTCGCTGTTGAACGACCTGAACTGGTATCTCACGCGTTTCGTCGACGAGGCGCTCGTCCAGGAACCGAGCGTCAGCGACGACGAGTGGCTCTCGCGGTCACTCGCCGAACAGCTTCGAAACGGGGCTATAGAGCCCGAAGAAACGGCCGAGTTCTGCAAGATCTACGGCCTCGAGCGCGTGGGCGGGGAGGCCAACGAGGATGAGCCGGAATCGGCTGCGACGGCCGACGACGCGGACGAAGCCGACTCGAGCGAGTCGGAACACGAGCGGGTGGCGACCTGGCGGCTCGTCGAACCGCTGTACGTGCGTCGAACCGGTGGCGAACTCCCCGAGTACGATCTCAGAGACGTCGACGAGACGCTCGTCGTACGGCTCACCGAAGCCGAACACTCGCCCTGAGTGGGCTGCACTCGAGGGTTGGCACTCTTATATGTCCCACCGACGGTCAGCCAGCACACCCACAGCAGGATCGCGGTCGTACCGGTACATCAGCGCGCCGTATCAGCGGTCGTCGCGTTCACTGCCGGACGCCGATTCGCTCGCCGGATCGACAGTGAGTTTCGACCTGTGTTTTCGACCGCTGCTGTCGACGATCGTCACGGTGGCGCTGGTCACTGGCTCGCCGTCGGCCGTCGCTCGGATGAGGCGTCCCACCGTACCCAACTGGGTCGCACCCACATCACCCGCCGTCTCGCTGACGCTCGCTTCAACGACGAGCCGTGGCTCACCGTCGTCGTGTTCGAGCGTCACCGACTCGAGGACCAGTTCGTAGTCGAGCCGCGGCGCGTCGGCCTCGAGAGCGAGCAGGGCACTGTTCTCGAAGTCGGTGTCGGCGACGAACTCGAGGGGCTGGTCGTCGCGGATAGGACGCTCCTCGAGCCACTGCTCGGCGCGGTCGATGCTGCCGAAGAGCCTCGCATCGGGTGCCGTCGGCGCGTCGGCGTGGCGAAACGGGACGGTGTCGTCCCCATCGGTCGTCTCGCTGGCAGTTTGCTCGGGATCGGACCCGTTCGCGCCGCCAGCGTCGGGTTCGCTGGGTGCGTTCGAACCGTCAGCGCTGGACGCAGTGGTGTCATCCGCGTCGTTTTCGGGTGCCGACGCGTCGACATCAGCTGCGTCGAGACAGCCGGCTGAGAGGACGAACAGACCCGCAGTACCACACAGCAGCGTCCGTCTGGATGGAGATGCCATTATTCGAAACTGACACGGCACCGGATAAAAAGGAGTAGCCAAGGTGAAACCGCGATTGTTCCGTCGTGACCCGCAGTCGAGTTAGGAGAGCACCTCGCTCGAGCCGGTTCTCAGTCGAACAGCCCAGTCGAGAGATAGCGCTCGCCGCTGTCCCAGAAGACCGTCACCACGAGCGGGCAGTCGTCGGCCGGCTCGCCGCCGTCGGCTTCGGGCGGCGTCGGGTCGTCGAACGCACTCGAGGGTTCGGGACAGGTCTGGTCAGGGTCGGCGAGTTCGCGGGCGATACGCTGGGAGACGAGACTCGTCGCGCCACTCGACTGGCCGACCAGAACCCCTTCCTCGCGGGCGAGTCGGCGACACTCGTCTTCGGCGTCCTCGAGACGGGCCGTCTCGACGCGGTCGATCAGGTCGACATCGAGGTTGTCGCTGACGAAGCCGGGCCCCATTCCCTGGAAGTCGTCGTTGCCGGCCTCGCCCGTCGAGAGGACGGCGTTGCGTTCCGGTTCGACGGCGATGATCTCCATCTCGGGGAACGCCTCGCGGAGGCGGCGGCCGGTGCCCGAGAGCGTTCCACCAGTGCCGACGCCGGCGACGAACGCGTCGACCTCGCGGTCGCCAACTTGCTCGATGATCTCCTCGCCGGTCGTCTTGTAGTGGGCCTCGGGGTTCGCCGGGTTCTCGAACTGGCCGAGTTGGGTCGCACCCTCGGCCTCGAGTTCGTCGGCACGCTCTCGAGCAGCCGTCATATCGCCATCGACCAACTCGAGGTCGGCCCCGTAGGCGGCCATGATCTGGCGGCGTTCTTTGGACTTGCTCGCTGGCATGACGATCGTCAGGTCGTAGTCCCGGGCGGCACAGACCAGTGCAAGGCCGATCCCCGTGTTGCCGCTGGTCGGTTCGACGAGCCAGTCGCCCGGTTCGATCACGCCGTCGCGCTCGGCTGATCGGATCATCTGGAGGGCCGGCCGGTCTTTCGCCGAGCCGCCGGGGTTGAAGGATTCGACTTTCGCGGCGACGGTCACCCCTGCCGGCGAATCGACCCGGACGAGCGGCGAGCCGATCGTGTCCAGAATGCTTCCCTTCATTGCTGATCGCTAAACAGTCGAGACGTATACTGTTTGCTGTCCAGGAGATCCACTGTCTGATACCTGTCATCAAGCCCGTAACGCAATCGATCGGACGAAAGACCTGGAGATCGGCATTAATGGCTTTCGCACGCCGATGTAGCTGGAGCCGAAGCACTCTCGCGTCGGCACTCCCTTACTAGATGGCCAGTACGCCTTTATATACGAGGTGTCAGCAGTCAACATGGATCGATCTCAGCAGTTCGGTTCCGTGGGGCACAGCAGGGGTGTCGATGCAGGGGAACTCGTCGACCGGATTGGGCTCTCTGCGGACGAAATCGAGTGGCGAAAGCAGTTCATTGAGTTTACCGACGACGACGTCGAACGGTTACGTCGGTACGAGGAGACGCTGAACCAACGTGGCGACGACGTGGCGGAGATGTTTTACGAGAAAATTGAAGACAATCCACAAGTCCTCGAGATTCTCGATCGGTCGCCGCGAAGCATCGAACAGCTCAAATGGTCCCAGCAGATGTACCTGGTGACCCTCGCAACGGGGTCGTACGACCAGGAGTACTTCGAGAATCGTGCCCGGATCGGGAAGTTACACGATATGCTCGAGATGCCGGTGAAACACTACATCGGTCAGTACGGCGTCTACTACAATCTCCTGTTGCCGATCATCGCCGATCAGATACAGGAGGATATTTCGATGGCGATCAGGGACGCGGTCGAACGGCAGTCGGAGCTGCAAGACGACGAAGACGATAGCGGTGGTCGGCTGTCCTCCCTGCTCGGTCGTGGCGGTGACGACGACGAAGACGAGGCGTTCGACACCACGATCTCGGAACTCGAGGACGAACTCTCGGTGCGCATCGATGAGCGCATCGACGAACTCCACTCGCTGCTGAAGATCATCAACCTGGACATGCAGGTTGCGATCGACACGTACATCGACTCCTACTCCAACACAGAGGAGTTATTGAATCAACAACAGGACGTCACGAACAAGGTGTCCCACGCGCTGCAGGATATCTCCATGGCCGGCGAAGCGATCGCAACGAGCATCGACGACATCAGCCAATCCGTCACGGCACAGTCCGAACAGACCCGACAGGCGTCGTCGGAAATGCAAGATATTAGCGTCTCGATCGAGGAACTCGCGACGACGACGGACACGATCGCCGGACGTGACGATGGGCTACTGGACCGCGTCGAAAGCAGCGAGGAACACTGTGAGCAGGCGACGGAGTCAATAACCGAACTCCGAGATTCCGAACAAAACATTCACGACGAGGTCGAAGCATTCGAA
The DNA here is from genome assembly GCF_900156475.1 of Natronorubrum thiooxidans. Taxonomy (GTDB): domain Archaea; phylum Halobacteriota; class Halobacteria; order Halobacteriales; family Natrialbaceae; genus Natronorubrum; species Natronorubrum thiooxidans. The sequence goes on along the minus strand of NZ_FTNR01000004.1, from coordinate 207,013 downwards.
GAGATAGTCGACGAGATCGACAGGCTCAACGACGAGATCGCCGACACCGCAGAGAAGACGCGCATGGTCGCGGTCAACGCGAACGTCGAATCCAAGCGGTCGGGTGACGACGGCAATTTCAACGTCGTCGCTGACCAGTTCCAGGAACTGTCCGAGCAGATGACACGCCGAACAAAGAAGATCGACGAGCGAGTCGAAACGCTCCGCAAACGAGCCGACAACACACTCGACGCGGTCGCGGAGAACCAACAACGGGTCGCCACCAGCCGACAGGAGCTTTCGGGGCTGACCGATGACCTCACCACCGTCCGCGAGAGCGCACACGGCTTTATGACGGACGTCGACGAACTCTCGGCGCTCGTCGACGCGCAGGCCTCGAACACACAGGAGATGGCAACCCGGATCGAGACGATCGACGACGAAGCACAGTCGATCAACGACGACGTCGAGACCGTCACCGGCGAGATCGAAGAGCAGTTCTCGAAAGTGGAGATGATCGAAAACGTCCTGACGGAACTGGTCAACGAAGGCCAACAGCAGACCGTCCGCTACGACGAACGGACGGTGTAGGGACACTGTTGGGCGACTCGACGAAACCCCGACGGAAACAGGACGGTTAAGCCGCCGGATACGCTACCGGGGGTATGAGTCTCGAGACCATGCAGCCAAATCCGACGTGGGACGCCGCGTCCTACGAGGCGGCTGTCGACACGCTCACAGCGCACAACGACGAACTGGTGTACACCGTCTGGGGCGGCGACTGGTGTAAGGATTGCCGAAAGCTCCTGCCCGACCTGGGCGCGGCACTCGAGGCCGCCGAGGTTCCCGACGAGCGCATCGAGGAGATCGCCCTCGATCAGGACAAGCAAGGCCCCGGTGTCGAGGAGTACGACATCGAGTACATCCCGACTGTCGTCGTCGAAACCGACGACGGCGAAGAAGTGACGCGATTCGTCGAGTCGGAGGATCTCCCGCCAGCCGTCTGGCTCGCCGAGCAACTCGACAAAAAGCTGTAACCGGTCCGAAACGGTTTCGACGCGGATTTTTCGACGCCGACGTGTCGGCGTTAGAACGGACTTTCAGGTCCGTCGCTCGTCGTTTCGTCAGTCGTGTCTGCGCTCGCCTTCTCGCCCAGCCACTCGAGAGCATCCTCGACGTCGTGGGTCGGCGGCGAGCACGTCCGATTGCGACAGACGTACAGCGTCGGTTCGCCGTCACGCGCCTCACGGCCGGCCCAGATCGCCGGCGCGTCCGTGAGCCCTAACTGCTCGAGCCACGTCTCGAGTCCGTCCTCGGTCGGCGGTCGGCGGGCGAACAGCCGGTCGGGATAGTACGTCTCAGCGACGCGGTCGCGCCACGCATCGGGCAGTTCGTCGGCGGCGACGGTGAGCTCGAGTGCGCCCGACTCGAGCCGGTCGGCGGCCAGACAGAGCGAGGCGTGCTGGAGCGGATTCGCCTCGATGCGGTTCGCGTGGGTCTCGAGGACGGTTTCGGCGATCGCCTCGAACTCCTCGTTCGCGAAGCCATCGAGTGCGAGCAGCGTTTCGACGGCGATGCCGGCCGCCGAGGGCGTCGACTGGTCGTTCAGTTCCTGTGGCCGCGTGACCAGCGACTCGCCGCTCTCGGGGGTGAAATACAACGTCCCGGCCTCGGGGTCCCAGAACTCCGCTTCGATGGTGCGAGCCAACTCGAGTGCAAAGGCGAGGTGGTCGACGTCGCCGGTGGCCTCATAACAGCCCACCGCAGCGCGCGCGAGGAACGCGTAGTCCTCGAGGTAGCCGTCGACGGCGACATCCCCGTCTTTATACCGCCGGGAGAGTCGCTTTTCGTCGGCGTCCCAGAGCCGATCGCGGACGAACTCGAGGGCGTCGACAGCGGTCTCGGCATATTCGTCGTCGCCCAGCACCAGCGCTGCCTCGGCGTAGGTCGCGATCAGCAGGCCGTTCCAGCTTGCGAGAACCTTCTCGTCGCGGTTCGGTCGTGGCCGCTGCTCGCGGGCCTCGAACAGTCGTTCGCGGGCGGCCTCGAGTCGCGTTTCGACCTCGCGCTCCTCGAGGTCGAACGCCTCGGCGAGACTCGAGATCGATTGCACGCGGTTGGGCTGGTTCTGCCCTTCGAAGTTGCCTGACTCGGTGATGTCGTAGCGCGCACAGAAGAGGTCGGCGTCAGTTTCGTCTTCGAGCACCTCAGCGACCTCGTCGGGCGTCCAGACGAAGAACGCACCTTCCTCGCGCTCGCCCGTCTCTGGATCCTCGCTCTGGGCGTCGAGCGTGCTGAAGAAGCCACCGTCGTCGTGGGTGAGTTCCCGCTCGACGAACTCGAGGGTCTCCGCAGTGACCTCGGCGTAGCGCTCTTCGCCCGTGAGCTGGTAGCCCGCAAGCAGCGCTCGCGGGATTTCGGCGTTGTCGTACAGCATCTTCTCGAAGTGAGGGACCGTCCAGTCTCGGTCGACGCAGTACCTGTGAAAACCGCCGCCAACGTGGTCGTAGAGGCCGCCGTCGACCATCGCGTCGAGGGACTCCTCGAGCACCTCGAGATACTCGCTCTGCCCCGTCCGATCGAACGCGCGGGCGAGCACGCGGAGTCTGGAGGGCTGTGGGAACTTCGGCCCGCCGGAGCCGAAGCCACCGTGCTGGCGGTCGGCGCTGCGAACGGCTGTGTCGGCTGCCGTCTCGAGGGCGTCGCTGGATGGTGGTTCGGCAGCAGCGACGGTGTCTGGTGTCTCCTCGAGTTGATCCGTCGCTGCGTCGGTCCACTGCTGGGCGCGGTTTTCGACTTCCTCGCGATCCGTCTCCCACGTCTCGGCGAGGCGCTCGAGGACGTCGAGGAAGCCGGGCTGGCCGCGTTTGGATTCTTTCGGGAAGTAGGTCCCGATGTGGAACGGTTTGCCCTCGGGCGTGAGCCACGCCGAGAGCGGCCAGCCGCCCCGGCTGGTGACGAGCTGGCAGACGGTCATGTAGATACTGTCGACGTCCGGGCGCTCCTCGCGGTCGACTTTGATCGGCACGAAGTTCTCGTTGAGCATCTCGGCGACCTCATCGTCGGCGAAACTCTCATCTTCCATGACGTGACACCAGTGACACGCCGAGTAGCCAATCGAGAGGAAGATCGGCACGTCGTGTTCTCGTGCCGTCTCGAGGGCCTGTTCGTCCCACGGCTGCCAGTTGACGGGGTTATCCGCGTGCTGGCGCAGATACGGACTCTCCTCCTCATCGAGGCGGTTCCGTGTGGTCGGAGTGGTCATACGCTCAGCTACGGATGGGAATTGTAAAAGCCCGACGTACGACCCGCTCCTGTGCCGGTATCGGCGTCAAAAAACCGCTCGCGGTGGTCCGGTGTGTCGATCGAGTCCGTTAGGCCGTCTCTTCCTGGAGCAGTTTGCGGAGCACGAGGTGGAGCACGCCACCGTTCTCGACGTACTCGACAGCCATCGGCGTGTCGACCTGTGCGGTCACGTCGAACTCGGTGGTCTCGCCGTCATCGTCCTCGGCGGTGACGGTTAGCACGGCGTTCGGCTCAAGGCCGTCCTCGAGACCCTCGATGGAGTAGTGCTCGTCGCCCTCGAGGCCGAGCTCTTCCCAGCCCTCGCCGTCCTGGAACTGCAGGGGCAGGACGCCCATGCCGATGAGGTTGTCACGGTAGATGCGCTCGTAGCTCTTGCCGATGGTCGCGCGGATACCGAGCAGGTCGGTTCCTTTCGCGGCCCAGTCACGGCTCGAGCCGGTTCCGAGTTCCTCGCCGGCCATGACGATCAGCGGCGTCTCCTCCTCGCGGTAGCGCTCGGAGGCTTCGAAGACGGTGGTCTCCTCGCCGGTTGGGTGGTGGATCGTGTAGCCACCCTCCTTGCCGTCGAGCAGTTCGTTTTTGATGCGGACGTTCGCGAAGGTGCCACGCATCATGACTTCGTGGTTCCCACGACGGGAGCCGTACGTGTTGAACGCGTACGGTTCGACGCCGCGCTCTTTGAGCCACTGGCCGGCGGGCAGGTCCTCGCTAAACGGCCCCGCAGGGCTGATGTGGTCGGTCGTGACGGTGTCACCGAGGGTCAACAGCGCGCGTGCGCCCTCGACGTTGTCGACGCCGGGTTCCTCGAGCGGGAAGTCCTGGAAGAACGGTGGCTCGCGGATGTACGTCGACTCTGGGTCCCAGTCGTAGACCTCGCCGGTTGGCGCGTCGAGTGCCTCCCAGCGCTCGTCGCCCTCATAGATGCTCGAGTATTTTTCCTCGAACATGTCGGGGGAGACGCTCTCGTGGATCGTCTGTCGGACTTCCTCGGTGTCCGGCCAGATGTCCTCGAGGAAGACCGGCTCGCCCTCGTCGTTCGTGCCGATTGGCTCCTCTTCGAGGTCGATGTCCATGCGACCTGCGAGGCCGTAGGCGACGACCAGCGGCGGGCTGGCGAGGTAGTTGGCCTTGATTTTCGGGTGGATGCGGGCTTCGAAGTTCCGGTTGCCCGAGAGGACGCTCGTCGTCCAGAGATCGTGCTCGTCGATGGCTGCCTCGACTGGCTCCGGCAGTGGGCCGGCGTTCCCGATACAGGTCGTACAGCCGTAGCCGACGACGTGGTAGCCGAGCTCTTCGAGGTCGTCGAGCAGTTCTGCACGCTCGAGATACTCCGTGACGACGCGGCTGCCAGGTGCGAGGCTCGTCTTGACGTACTCGGGCACTTCGAGACCCTGCTCGGCGGCGTTGCGTGCGAGCAGGCCGGCCGCGACCATCACGGACGGGTTCGAGGTGTTCGTACAGGACGTGATCGCGCTGACGAGGATGTCGCCGTGACCGATCTCGATCTCGGTGCCGTCCTCGAGTTCGATGGGGACCTTCTCGTCGAGCGATGGCGTCTGCTCGGCGACGAGGCCGCCGTCGCTTTCAGCAGCGCCCGATGGGAGAACACCCTGCTCTTCGAGCAGCGTTGGGAAGTGTTCGTCCAGGTTGCCCATTGGGATGCGGGCGTGGGGCTTCTTGTGGCCGGCAAGGCTTGGTTCGACTTCGCCGAGGTCGAAGTCGACGACCTCGGTGAACTCTGGGTCCTGCTTGCCGAAGAGGCCCTGTGCCTCTAAGTACTCGCGAACGAGGTCGATATGGTCCTCGTCGCGACCCGTGAGTTCGAGGTACTCGAGGGTCTTCTCGTCGACGGGGAACATACTGATCGTCGAGCCCTGTTCGGGGGCCATGTTCGAGATGGTCGCACGGTCTGCGACCGACAGCTCGGCAACGCCGGGGCCGAAGAACTCGACGAACTTGTCGACGACGCCGACCTGGCGCAGCTTTTCGGTGATGTGGAGCACGAGGTCAGTCGCGGTTGCGCCGTCTGGGAGTTCACCCGACAGGCGGACACCGACGACTTCCGGCAGGCTCATGTTGATTGGCTGGCCGAGCAGTGCGGCCTCGGCTTCGATGCCACCGACACCCCAGCCGACGACACCGATGCCGCCGATCATTGGGGTGTGGCTGTCCGTGCCAACGAGCGTGTCGGGGACGAGCCACTGCTCGCCGTCGACTTCGCGCTCGTGGACGACGCGGCCGAGGTGCTCGAGGTTGACCTGGTGGACAATCCCGGTTCCTGGGGGCACCACGTTGAACTCGTCGAACGCCTGCTGGGCCCACTTGATCGCGCGGTAGCGCTCTTCGTTGCGCTCGTACTCGATCTCGACGTTTTTCTCGTAGGCGTCCGAGGTGCCGAAGTGGTCGACCTGCACGCTGTGGTCGATCACGAGGTCACAGGGGACTTCGGGCTCGACAACCGTCGGGTCGACGCCCTTGCGGTCGGCCGCAGAGCGAAGTGCCGCGAGGTCGACGACTGCGGGCACACCAGTCAGGTCCTGCAGGACGACACGCGACACCGTAAACGGAACCTCGGCGTCCGGCACGTCGGGTTCCCACGACGCCGCTGCGCGGATCGAATCGGCGTCGATCTGGTCGCCGTCTGCGTTTCGCAGCACCGACTCGAGCAGAATCCGGATGCTCACCGGCAGTTTCTCGAGGTCACAGAGGCCTTCCTCCTCGAGGACCGTCAAGTCGGCCATCTTGTACGTCTCGCCGTCGTGTTCGAACTCCCGGATCGCATCCGAGAACGAATCCATTGCCATACACAGCTTTCGAACGGGGGGGATTTCAATCTCCCGAGACACATCTGTAAAACCATTATATACCCTCCGTGAGTCGTAATGGCACGATCTCGGGACGAACGGCAACGAAAACGACAGCGCGGCGTCTCGTCTCCGGTCGATGATTGTGACAGCTATCAGATCAGTTGCGATCGGTCAGTGACCGTCCGCGATCAAAAAAACAGCTCGTTGGGTCGCGATCGTGGTGTCGCGTTAGTTGCCGGCTCCGTTACCGCCGTCGTCGGCACCGCCGTTGCCGCCACCGTTACCGCCGGCATCCGCGCCGCCGTTACCGCCCGCGCCAGCTCCGTCTTCTTCCTCGTCCATCGGTTCCTCCTCGGCCATCTCTTCTTCGTCGCCGTTACCGTTGGTGTCGCCCCCGTTGCCGGACGCACCGGGCGTGGCCTCGATCAGATCGAGCTGGGGGTCGCGGAACTCGCCGTCGTCGCCCATCGTCTCGCTGTCACCGGCACTGAGGCTGACATCCTCGGTGAACAGGAAGCCCCACGTCGGGGCGTCCGTGCCGAGGTCGTAATTGATGATGTAGGCGTCCCAGTCGTCTGGGTCGTCGAATATGTCGTCTTCCGACCCGGATTCCGCGAGCAGATCCTCTTTCGTCGAGGTGTTCAGCGCCGAAACCACGTCGAAATCGATGCCAGGCTGGTAGTCGTCTGCGTACACGAGCACCGTCCCGTCACTGTCCTCCTGGGCGGCCGCGGTTCCCGACGTCGCGCTCGCGCCGAGGGCAACCGCCGTCGTGGCGAGCGCCCCTTTCTTCATGAACGATCGCCTCGAGTCGTCGAATAGTCCGCTATTGTTGTCTGTCATGTCTCTCACCTGAATTCCCCTGCTTGGGGTAGACAGTTCTTGACCCAATTTTCGCATAAGTGACTGCCATTGTTTCACCGTCTAAGACGGGCTGAAATCACTCAAGAAGTGTATTATGCGTCTATACCGCCGTGTTTCGACAGTTTGCGGGATCACGGTGAAGAGCTATCAGCAATGATTGTTTATCGATCGAAGCGGAGGCAGAGCGGACGTGTTGGCCCCGATTAAAACATGTCGTTACTCGAGAGTGCGACCGAGCTCGCTTGCCACACCGAGACGTCCGCCTGAACCTGCGATTCCGAGGCTTCAGCCGTTCGTTCGTACCGAGAGAGGGTCAGAGCTGTCCAGATCGGGACTCATCATACAGCAAAACAAACGATTTCCTCGAACTTTCAGCCGGAAAATCAGCACGCAGAACCGGTCACAATCCGCGACTCTCTACAGCGATGGCCAATCTCGTGACGCGGAAGGCCGGGGCCGTTCGACGGCAGTCGACTATCGAGTGCGGGCTGACCCGAGCGAGACGACCGAACAGATCGGCGAGAAAGACGGTCCTCGAGTGAGTTCGTGTGGAACTACAAACTGGCTTCGACGAGATCCAGCTGCGTATCGCGGAACTCACCGTCGTCACCCATCGTCTCGCTATCGCCAGCGCTGAGGTCGGCATCCTCGGTAAACAGAACGCCCCACGTCGGGGCGTCCGAGCCGAGATCGTAGCTGATGATGTAGGCGTCCCAGTCGTCCGGGTCGTCGAACACGTCGTCCGCCGAGCCGGAGTCGTCGATTAGATCCTCTTTCGTCGCCGTTTCGAGCGCCGATATTACTTCGAAGTCGACGCCGGGGTAATAGTTGTCGCCGTACACGAGCACTGTGTCGTCCTCCTGTGCGGTGGCCGCGCTTGCGCCGAGGGCGACCGCCGTCGTGGCGAGTGCGCCTTTCTTCAAGGAGGACCGTCTCGAGTCGTCGAACAGTCCGCTATTGGTATCTGTCATGTTTCTCACTTGCCCCCGCTACTCGGGGTAGGCGCCTCTTGACCCGATTTTCGCATAAGTGAGCCCCATTGTTTCATCGTCTAAGACGAACTGTACTCGACAAGCGGTGGCGAAGCGACCAGTTCGCGAGGGATCGATGCTTGACCTGCTGGCGAGCGAGAACCCCCGCTGGACGACCCGATTCGCCGATGGAGCGTGGCCTTCGTGTCTCGGGTAATTCTCACGGTGAGGCACAAAACGAACCATTGTGTCGCCGTGAACAGGACAGAAATGACCACAGGCGAAGAGTCGAAAGCCGATCAGACAGCCTCGAAACGGTCGTCAACTGGCCGAACGACGCGCCGTCCGTGGGCTCAGTCCATACGCTCTCGTCGTGCGTACTCGACGAACGCGAATCCGTCGCGTTCGTCCCGCCAGACTTCGCGGAACGACTCGCGGCCCCACGTCGGGAATCGCGTGTCGCCGTCGGGGTCGTCGTGAACTTCGGTGACGACCAGTCGGTCGAGTGCGGACAAGAACTGCTCGTACACCGTCGCACCGCCGGCGACGAACACACGATCGGTGTCGTGGCGCTCGCGGGCCGCGCGCTCGGCCGCCTCGAGTGCGGCCTCGAGGTCGGTCGCGACGACGGCGTTCTCGGGCGTCTCGAGGTCCCGACTCGTCAGGACGATCGTCGTCCGACCCGGCAGCGGTTCGCCAAGCGCCTCGAGGATGCCCTCGTAGGTGACCCGGCCCATGATGACCGGGTGGTCTATTGTCGTCTTCTTGAAATGCTGCAAGTCCGCGGGGATGTGCCAGGGCATGTCGCCATCCTTGCCGATGACGTCGTTGTCCGCGACGGCGACGATGCCGACGAGTTCGCAGTCGGGCTCGAGGTCGCGCTCGTCGCTCATTCGGCCACCGAAAACGTGAGCCCGTCGTGGCAGTCGTAATCCTGCAATTCGACGTCCTCGTAGGCCAGGTCGTCGATCGACGCGTCACCGATCTCGAGCGTCGGGCGCTCGAGTGGCTCTCGGGACAGTTGCTCGAGCAGGCCGGGGACGTGGTCGAGTCGCTCGTCACCCTCGGCCTCGGCGGGCGCGTTGGTCTCGAGCCACTCGCGGACGGCGAGATAGTCCGCACGCTCGTCGGCGTCGGCCAGGCGAGACTGCAGCGCCTCGAGGTTGTCCGCGTACCACTCCCCGCGCGCGCCGCGGCCGCAGTAGACGTGGGCGTCGACGACCGTGTGGGCAAAGGTTCCGGGTTCGAAGCCCGTCTGCTGGGCGACGACCTTCGTCAGGAGCGCGTAGGCCGCGATATTGAACGGAATCCCCAGTGCGGTATCACCGGAGCGCTGGGTGAGATGGCAGTTCAGCCGGTCGCCCTGCACGTTGAAGACGAACGAGTAGTGACACGGCGGCAGCGTCGAGACAGCCGCGTTCGCGGGGTGCCAGGCGTTGACGACGAGTCGACGCGAGTTCGGGCTGTCCGAGAGGGTGTCGACGACGTACTGGAGCTGGTCGAAGGTCTTCCGCCCGTCTTCCTCCCCGGTGACCCAGCGGTGGGCCTCGTCGGGCCACGTTTCGCCCTCGAGTTGGGCGTCATCCTCGGGAATCGGATACCGTCGCCAGAACCGGCCGTAGGCGGTGTCGAGTCGGCCCTCTTCGTCGGCCCACGCGTCCCAGATCTTGGTCTCTTCACGGAGGTTTGTGACGTGTTCCTCGCCGGAGAGATACCAGCACACCTCGTGGAGCATCGAGTTCCAGCGGTAGCCATCCATTTGCTTGGTCGTCAGCAGGGGGTACCCCTCCTGAAGATCGACCTCGTAGTGCTCGCTGAACGACGAGATTGTGTCGACGCCGGTCCGGTTCGGCTTGTAGGTGCCCTCCGAGAGGACCGTGTCGACGAGCTCGAGGTACTGTTGCATTAGCCTTTCATTTGGAACGGGCATACATATGCGTTCGAGTTCTCGGTCGCTCGGGCCGCTTCACTTTCACTCCGCTGTCCAAACCCTCTTTGGTCCTGCCCGCCTCCCGACGACCGATGACCGCTCGAGCCGACGTGTCGCTGCTTGCTCTCCCACCGTCGGCGCTCATCAACCGACCAGTCGAGACGCTCGCGGACGTCGACGCGACCCTCGAGCCGGACGCCGTCTGGGTGCTCGGCCCCGACCGGGAGCCACAGGCGTTCGCCCGCGCGCGGCGGGTGTTCGACGCGCCGACGTTCCATCCGCCGCTCGAGACCGGCGACGGGCCGCTGTCCCGACAGCAGTTCGGGAGCGACGATTTCGAGATCGCAGTCAGCCACGGACGCAGAGCGCTGCAGGCCGAGCCATCGGCCGTCTCGAGTGCGCTCACAGAGTCGACCGACGTTGTCGCGCTCGTCTGTGACGACGTCGCCACGAGCGTGCGACCGACGACGCTCGAGACGAGCCTCGAGGGGGCGGCCACCCTCGCCGCGGCGTTGCCGACCGGCCGCGTGACGACGCTGCTGACGGGGAGCGAGCCGGCCGGCTACGACGAACTGTGGCACCTCGAGGCTGACACGGGTGTCGTCCGCGCCGTCGATCACGAGCCCGAAGTGGCCTGTTCCCCGGCCGGCGACGACTGCGTCTCCGTCCGCGTTCGGGGTGGCGGCCCCGTCGAGGGCTACGGTAGCGACCGCTCGATCGCGAAACTGGCGCTGTCCGCCGACGGTATCGAGGGCGTGGAGACGTACTCGGTGACGGACTTCGGCCTCGAGGCCGTCTCCGGCATTGGCCCGAAGACTGCGACTCGCCTCGCCGAACGCGGCGTGACTACACGCGACGAGTTGCTCGAGCTCCCCCTCGAAACGCTGGCCGAACTTCCCGGCGTAGGCCGCGACCGTGCGCGGACGATCCACCAACACGCCACGGTTCTCGAGACGGGCGAGCCGCGCCGACGCACCGACGAGCCGCTCCCGGGCGAGCGCTGGTCGACGCCGCCGCTGTGTCTCGACATCGAAACCGACGGGCTCTCGCCGACGATCATCTGGCAGATCGGCGTCTACGACCCCGTAACCGACACCTATCGAGCGTTCGTCGAACGCGACGAGCCGAGCAATCCGGGACCGGTGCTCGAGGCCTTCTGTGACTGGCTGCTCGGGATCCACCCCGACAGGGCGCTGCTCACCTGGAACGGCTGACGGTTCGACTACCGCCACCTCGGCTCGTTTATCGCCAGATACGTCCCCTACTACGTCGACGACTGGGAGTCGATCCCGACGTTCGACCTCTACGCCTGGGCCGTCCATAACGAGCACGCGATCCTCCCCGGGCGGACGAACGAACTCGCCGTCGTCGCCGACGCGCTCGGCTACGAGGGGGCGGCGACCGGCCTCGACGGAGCGCAGACGGCCGCGGCGTACCAGCGATTCATGCGAACCGGAGAGCCACTCGAGTGGGACCGCCACGAGGCCTACTGCGAGGACGACTGCCGGGCGCTGTGGCACGTCTACGAGCGACTGCGGGACGCGGCAGCCACCTCGAGCGACGATGCGACGGGTTCTGGTACGACGGCGCACGCGACGCGGGACGACGCGAACGAGACGGCAGACAGCGAACAAACCGGACTGGGTGACTTTTGATGCACGAGACCGACGACACGCGAGGCGACGAGCGGGCGACGATCCCGATCACCGGCGACGAGTTGCTCGAGACGTTTCCACGGTATCACGACCCGAACGACGTCACGCGCCTCGAGCTCCCGGGTCGAGAGGCTGTGACGGTCCCGAACGGGGACGTACTCCGTCCCGAACTCGCGGCCCCGCTCGAGAACGACCTCTACACACACCAGGCCGACGCCCTCGAGGCGCTCGCACGCGACGAGAACGTCTGTGTCGCCACGAGTACGTCCTCCGGGAAAACTCGAATTTACGCCCTCCAGATCGCCCGTAACGTCCTCGAGGCCCGGGCCCGCGGCGAGGACGCCACGGCGTACGTCCTCTATCCGACGAAAGCGCTCTCTCGAGATCAGGAGCGGGAACTGAACGATTTCTTCGACGCCCTCGGCCTCGAGATTTCGGTTCGGGTCTACGACGGCGACACCGAACGAGGCCAGACGCGACGACGGATTCGCGAGGAGGCCGACGTCATCATCTCGAACTTCGCTGGCGTGAACACGTACCTCCACGACCACGACCGCTGGGCGCGCTTTCTCTCGGCCTGCGAGCTGGTGGTGATCGACGAATCGCACACCTACACCGGCGTCCACGGCATGCACGTCGCCTGGATCGTTCGCCGGCTGAAACGAGTTCTTACCTACTACGACGCCGACCCGCGCTATGTCCTCACAAGCGCGACGATCGGCAACCCCGGCGCGCACTCGCGGGCACTGCTCGACGAGCCGGTGACCGTCGTCGACGAGGACGGCTCGCCGACGGGGCCGCGGGAGCTGGTGCTCTGGAACCCGCCGCCGCGTGCGCGCGAGGGGACAGGCGACGGACGGGATCCGTCCGGCGAGGTTGACAAGACACCGGATGGCGATGCCGACGACACGGTCGTCGAACGCGTCCCGGCCACCGTCGAGGCCCCGAAGCTGCTCTCGCATTTGACCTACCACGACGCCCAGACGCTGCTGTTTACCCCCTCGAGAAAGCTCGCCGAACTCTCGGTCAAGCGCGCGTCGAAACATCGGCGGGATCGCAGCCGGTACTACACGAACCCCGAACGCGGCGCCGCCATCGAACCCTACCACGCTGGCCACTCCCGGCGGAATCGCCACGGCACCGAACACCAGCTCAAAACGGGCGTCCTCGACGGGGTAGCCTCGACCAACGCCCTCGAGTTGGGGATCAACGTCGGCGAGATGGACGCGACGGTCCAACTCGGCTATCCCGGCCAGCGCCAGTCGTTCTGGCAGCAGATCGGCCGAGCCGGGCGGGGAACCAACCGTGCGCTCTCGGTGCTCGTCGCCGAACACCGCACGCTCGATCAGTACATCGCCGCAAACCCCGCCTATCTGCTCGAGACCGACGTCGAGGACGCCGTCGTCGATATCGACAACGACGCGGTTTTCGCCCAGCACTTGCTGTGTGCGGCCGACGAACTCGCACTCGAGGCCGACGACGCTGGGACGTTCGTCGAGCGCGACCGACTCGAGCGGGCCGTCGAGATGTGGCGACGCGCCGGCCGACTCATCGGGTCGCTCGAGACGGGGGTCTCGTACACTGGCCCGCCCCGACCACAGGGCTCGATTTCGCTGTATTCGACGACCGGCGAGGAGTACGAGGTGCGACTCGCCGACGGTGTCGACGACGAACACGATCCGGAGATGGAGCCGCTGGCGAAAGAACGGGTCCTGCGGGACTTCCACGAGGGTGCGGTGCGGCTCCACCAGGGTCAGCAGTACGAAGTAACCGCGGTCGAGCACGGTTCGCCGCGGCCGTCGGTAACGCTTCGGCCGACGGACGTCGACTACTACACGCGCACGCGGACGGACGTGACGGTGCTCGACGCCGTCTCCGAGCGGTCCCGCGAGATCGGCGACTTTACGTTGCACTTCGGTCGCGGCCGGGTGCTGGTCTATCACGGCACCTACGACGAGGTCGCGATCCACGGCGGGAAACAGAAGGCCCAATCGATCCCGACTGACAATCCGCCGCTGTCGATGGACACCCAGCTCTGCTGGCTCGAGGTTCCCCAGCGCGTCGAGACGGCGCTGATCGAGAAGTACCGCGATTTTTCCCTGCCCGACCTCGAGGACGGCCTCGCGGAAACGGCCCACCTCGGCTACGCGGGCGGGCTTCACGCGGCCGAACACGCCACGATCGGCGTCGCCCCGCTCGAGTTGCTGGTCGACAAACGCGACCTCGGCGGGCTCGCGACGCTGACGATCGACTCGCATCTCGAGCACGACACCGACGGCCGGGATCGGGACACCGACGGAACGGCGGGGGCTGCGCCCCAGAATATCGCCGCCGCGGAGGCGACCGTCAGGGAGATCGCCAGCGGCCTCGAGCGCGAGCCTGCGAGCGGCTGGTTCATCTACGACGGCATCGACGGCGGACTCGGCTTTTCGCGGGCGATCTATGAGGAGTTCGAGGCCGTCGCCCGGCGGGCGCGCGAACTCATCGCGGGCTGTGACTGTAACTCCATCGGGGGCTGTCCCGCCTGTGTGATGGATGACCAGTGTGGCAACGACAATCAGCCGCTGCACCGCGACGCCGCGGTGGACGTGTTAGACCAGTTGCTCGGGAACACGGAGGACGGGACGCTCGAGGCATACCGGCCGGACGACGAGTACGGCGGTGAGCGACGACCGCCGCTGTTTTATTCCTGATACCCACAGGCGTGCACATCTTCGGCTCGAACAAAGAGCAACGTTTACAGGTTCGTGCGTTCCGCTATCGACCATGCGAGAGAACGTACTCCTGATCGGCGGCGGTGGCCGCGAGCACGCCATCGCTCGCGCACTCGAGGACAGTGAAGCCGACCTCTATGCCTGTGCGGGCAACAAAAACCCGGGCATCGCCCGGATCGCGGCCGGGTTCGAGACGCTCGAGACGACCGACCCGGACGCAGTCGTCGACTACGCCGAGACCGTCGAGGCGACGATCGCCGTCGTCGGCCCCGAGGCACCCCTCGACGCCGGTGTCGCAGACGCACTCGAGGACGCGGGCATCTACGCGTTCGGGCCGAAAGCCGACGACGCCCGAATCGAGACGGACAAGGCGTTCCAGCGCCGCTTTATGGCGGAAAACGACATCCCCGGCTGTCCGGACTTCGAGACGTTCGACGACATGGACGCCGCCTGCGACTTTATCGACGAGTACGATGGCGACCTGGCAATCAAACCCGCCGGTCTCACGGGCGGCAAGGGCGTCAAAGTCATCGGCGACCAGGTTACCCCCGAGGAGGGCAAGGAGTACATCCGCGACTCCGATTACGATCGGATCGTCCTCGAGGAACGCCTGATCGGCGAGGAAGTGACGATTCAAGCCTTCGTCGCCAACGGCGCGTTCGAGACGGCCCCCGCAGTACAGGACCACAAACGCGCCTACGAGGGCGACGAGGGACCGAACACGGGCGGCATGGGCAGCTACTCCGACGCGACTGCTGCACTGCCGTTCATGACCGAGGACGACTACGAGGAGGCCGTCTCGATCATCGAGGCCACCGTCGACGCCTTGGACGATTATCGCGGTATCCTCTACGGCCAGTTCATGCTCACGAGCGAGGGGCCGAAGGTCATCGAGTTCAACGCCCGCTTTGGCGACCCCGAAGCGATGAACACGCTGCCCGTCCTCGAGACGGAGTTCCTCGACGTGCTTACGGCTGCGCGTGACGGCGAGGCCCCGCCAGAACTCGACTTTGCCTCCCAGGCGACGGTCTGTAAGTACGCCGTGCCAGAGGGGTACCCGACGGACCCCGAAGCCGGTGCGAAAGTTCAGGTTGATGAAGAGAGCGCGGGTGATGCTCTGCTGTACTACGCCAGCGTCGACGAGCGTGACGACGGTATTTATACGACGACCTCCCGCTCGTTCGCCGTCGTCGGCGTCGCCGACTCGATCAGCGAAGCCGAGGCGATCGCCGAGGACGCACTCGCCGTCGCCGGCGACGAGGGACTGCACATGCGCCACGACATCGGGAAAGTCGACCTCGTCCAGCGCCGTATCGACCACATGAACGAGCTTCGCGGCGAGTAACGCCGTCGCTGCGTTCTGTCAGTCCTGTTCTCGTTCCCAGTCCGTGAGATCGAGTGTGCGCCTTCATCGTTTCAGCGAGTCATAACGTTCAGTATGGACGCCACGTCACGATCGACAGCCCGGACACGAGTGCGCCGGGCGCTCGAGCGCTCGCAGCCGTGGGCCTTTCCAACACTGTATCTGGGCTGGGCGTACCTGTGCTGGCTCCCGATCGTCGCCTCCGGCGAGTCAGTCTGGTCGACCCCGAACGTCGGCCTGTTCCTCGTCGGCGGGCTGAGTCCGTTGCTCGCGGGACTCGGCCTGCTGTGGCTCGAGGCCGGCCGCGCGGGCTTCGCTTCGCTGTGGCGACGGCTGACCGATCGCGATCGCATCGCGCCCCGCTGGTGGCTGGTGATCGGCTGCTTCTATCCCGCGTTCAATCTGGCCGTTGCCGGTATCGCGCTTGTGACGGGGGTTTCGTCGCCGCTCGAGGTCATCACAGTCAGTCGACTGGTCGATCCGACAGCGGTCGTCCTACTCGTCGCTGTCGCGCTCGTCTTCCCGACAATCGAGGAGATCGGGCTTCGGGGCTACTGGTTCGATCAGCTACAGGCGCGCTGGAGCGCGCTGGTGGCGAGTCTGATTCTCGGGAGCGTGTGGGCGGCGTGGCACGTGCCGCTTGTCTACATGGCTGGCTACTACGAGGGGACGACCTTCGATCCCGAGCTGTGGTGGTGGCTCCCGAGTATTGTCCTCACCGCGATCATCGGCACGTGGGTCTACAACAACACGGAGCGGAGCGTCCTCGCCGTGATCGGACTCCACTTCGCCGGCAACCTCACCGGCGAGACGCTCGGCTTCAGTCCGGAGCTGTATCCGTACGCCCACGTCGGAACTGCCCTCGTGGCGCTCGTGCTGGTCGTCGGCTGGAGTCCGCGCTCGCTTCGCGGGTGGGAACGGCCGCGTCCCGTCGCGACGGACGGCGAGAGGGGAGCGTCGACCGGGCGCTCTCGTGCTCACTCCGAGTGATCCGAAGCGCTCGGTCCGTTTCCATCAGCCGTGAACGCGTCAGTTTTCTCGCTCACCGACGACTGGATATCGCTCATATCGACGTTCGAGCGCAGTTGCTCTGTGTCGATGACCTCGTCGAGCGTCCCGGTGTCGGTCACGGCCTGTAGTCCTCCTTGATCGATCGCAGCCTCGAGCGAGTCAGCGTTGATGGCCGCGCCGAGTGAGTCCTCGTCGGCGTTCGTCGCTGACTGGAGGGCTCGGCGAACGGCGACGTAGCCTGCCAGTGCGATCCCGCCTGACGCGATTGCGCCCGGAACGCCGTAGCGTTTGTAGCCGAACATCACTGCTTTTTTGCCGACTGTAAGTGCCCCAATCATCGTATTCCGGGTTGACTCGGACGAGAGAAGAGGATGGGGCCTTCGTACGACGACAGTCAGAAATCCGACGGTGTGACCGCCTCGATCGACTCGACGAGCAACCGCACGCCAAGTTCGATCTCCCGCTCCGTGACGTCCAGCGGTGGCAACAGTCGCAACGTCTTGTACCCACAGCCAAGCGTCAACAGGCCCCGCGAGAACGCCGCCTTGAGGACCGCATCACGGCGCGCGTTGGTGTCGAACTCGACGGCGAGCATCAGCCCGCGACCGCGAACGTCGACGATCGACTCGGACTCGAGTTCCTCGAGTCGGTCGCGGAGATGCCGGCCCCGGGTTCGGACGTTCGCGAGGAGATTCTGTTCGTGAATGATATCGATCGTCAACACACCCTGCATCGCGGCGAGCAGATCGCCAGCCCCCCACGTCGAGGAGAGTCGACCCTGCTCCGTCGGGAACAGGTCCGACCGGGCGATTGTCGCGCCGACGCGCAAGCCCTTCGCGCTGGTGATGACGTCCGGAGTGAGCTCGAGGTGATCGATCGCCCATAGCTCGCCCGTTCGGCCGAGGCCGGACTGGATCTCGTCGGCGATGATTCGGAGGTCGTAACGCTCGCGCAGCGCCTCGAGGTCGCGGGCGAACTCGGGGTGGGCGACGCGGTAGCCACCTTCGCCCTGAATCGGCTCGAGGATGAGAAAGGCGATCTCGTCGGGGTCGACGGTACCGCGGTCGGGGTGAAGCCTGTCGGCGACGACGTTGCCGCCGGGGCCGTCGGTCAGCCAGCGGCGCTCGTACTCGTCTTGTGTCGCGGGGTAGGGGAGACTGATCACGCCGGGAACTTCGGGAAAGCCACGTCGATGGGCGGTCTTCGATCGGTTGAGCGAAAGCGCGCCGAGCGTGCGGCCGTGGAAGGCTCCCTCGAAGGTGAACGCGCGGTGGCCGCCCGCGGCATAGCAGATCTTGATGGCGTTCTCGACGGCCTCAGCGCCGGAGTTCGAGAGGAAGACGCGGTCCATTCCGTAGTGATTCGTCATCGCGACCAGTCGGTCCATCAACTGCGTTGGGCCGGGGATATCAGGGTCCTCAGGTGGTCCACTGCCGCTGACGTAGAAGTCCTGGCCAGCGATCTTCAGCGGATCGACGAGGTCGAACGCGCGGAGTTTCTCGCGCAGGGCGGGATTGTTGTAGCCAAGGGGTGCGGCGGCGACGTGACTCGTGAAATCGAGCAAGACGTTGCCGTCAACGTCGGTGCAGAACGGCCCGATCGCGTCCGCGCCGACGTCCCAGACGAACTCGTAGACGTACGTACTCGGGGCAGCGAACTGGTGGTGGTAGTCGACCCACCGTCTGGCTCGCTCGCCCGGAATCGTCTCGACGTCGGGTTCGACCGTGGCGCGGTCCATGTTGTATGATAGCGCGCGCCGTTAAAATAAGTCGCCGCCCGTTGCACTAGATGACGACGAGAATCGATGCCAGCGCGCCACCGAGCAGCAACAGTCCGCTGTAGACTGCGACCTGGTTGCGAAAGCCGGTGTTCGAGGACGTCGACGCGAGCAGGGTCTTGACGACGATGCTCGAGACTGTCGCGAGCAAGATCGCGATCGTCGCCTCACCGGGACCGAGTTGGCCGCCACGATAGAGGACGACTGCCGACGTCGTCGCGCCGGCACTCGAGACGAAGCCGCTCGCGACGGCGGTCGCGTAGAACCCCACCGTCCCGAACCACGTCTCAGCGAGCGAGCCGAAGACGAGGACGACGAGGAAGACGGCCCCGAACGCGAGCGCGTTTTTCATCGAGAACGGGCTCTCGAGTTCCATCGGGCCGGATTCGTGCCAGTCGGCGGTCATCGCCGCAACGGCGAACGCGATCACGATGACGGCCCCGAGCGGGACGATCGCCTCGAGGAGAACTGCCGTCTCGCCTCCCATGGTGAACCCGACGGCGATCGCGAGGTTTCGGGCCGCCATTGCCGCGTTCGCGAGCAGGATCGCCGCGACGGCATACGAGGAGGCCTCCGGTCGCTGGCTGACGTGATCGAGCATCGTCCCGACAACGGCTGTCGAAGAGGCGAGCCCGCCGAAAAAGCCCGTCACGGCGATGCCGCGGCCGCCGTAGGTCGAGACGATCGCGTAGTTGACGATGCCGATTCCCGCGACGGCGACGACCATCAGCCAGATGACCTGTGGCTCGAGTGGCAGCGCCAACCCGCCGACCTCGAGGGTGATCTCGGCGGGCAACAGCGGGTAGATGACAAAGGCCAGGATGGCGAACTCGGTTGTCGAGCGCATCTCTTCGCGGGACAGTCCCCACGCGAACTCGTGGAGTTCCCGTTTGAGCACGAGCAACAGCGACGAGAGCACGGCGACCGTGACGCCCTCGATGATGAAGCCAGCGGCGACCAGCGCGCCGACACCGTAGGCGACGAGCATCGAGACGGAGGTCGTCAGCGAGAGGCCGGCGTCGTCATCGCTCAGCAGGCCTTGCGCCGCGAGCAATACGCCCTGAATAATCACGAGCACGCCGCCGAGAACGAGCAGTCCCTCGCCGATATCGGTCTCGACAGCGAACATCGTAAAGACCGCCCCGAGGAGACTGATCAGCGAAAACGTCCGAATGCCGGCGGACTTCTGTGACCACTCGCGCTCTAAGCCCAGAAACATCCCGAGCGCTCCGGCGAGCGCGATCCGGAGGACGGTGTTATCCAGCGACGCACCGGCGATCTGCAGCGAGACCTCGGTCACTGTGGCCACTTCACTGTGACCCTATATAAGCGTCGCGCCGAAACGACCGATTCGAACCCGGATGCAGCCACTCACTATCGATACTCATGTCTGTTCGGTATCGCCTGCCGATCGGCTCTGGCGGACGAGGATCGGGACGAACGAGAGAAGCAGCAGGCACCAGTCCCGCAAACGCGGTGATCGTTCGTGACTGGACCACACTCTACAGGTCGACGTACTGCGCCTCCCACTCCCGGCGGGCCTCGAGTTCCCGGCGGCCACGCCGGGTGAGCGTATAGAAGTTCGTCCGGCGGTCGCGTTGCCCCTTCTCGACGAGCCCTTTGTCGACGAGCGTGTCGAGATTTGGGTAGAGACGGCCGTGATGGATCTCCTTCTCGTAGTAGTTCTCGAGTTCTTCTTTGATTGCCAGTCCGTGCGGTTCCTCTTCACCGGCGATGACGTACAGCAAGTCCCGCTGGAATCCTGTCAGGTCGTACATTGGGAAAGTACCAATCGCACTTACTGTCGAATTTTAATAAGGCTATCGGGTTGTTTCGATCGAAACCGCGATATTACCGATGAGAATCGTCATCTCGGGCTGTCTCAAAAGATAACCACCGTGAGGGGTTCAAACCGGGAAATACCTACTGTGGGTATCATGTTTACAGTCCATATAGATTATTTCTGGATGATTATACGAGCGAATCGAGGGACACGAACGGACTCACACTGGCGGCTCACGTTGATTCCGACGCACCCAAAACCGTCGTACGAGGTTCTGAGACACAGCGACAGCCGATCGGATCGGTTGTCTCTCGTTCTGAAGCCATCGAAAGGACAGTCGCGACTCTATTACCGTGTGTGGAAACAGGAAAGCAAATCGCGTGACGGAAAAATGTCACGCGATCGCTTGCCGCCCTGAATTGGTCCCCGCTGACGCTTCGGCCCTCCAAGCGAAGCGTCACGTGACAGATTCTGCCGAGTGTACTTAAAACTAACGACAATAGGTGAACTTGTGATACGTTTCGTCCGTGCCCGAATACGTCCACCGGCTGGAGTTCGATTCAGATGTGCTCTTCCTCGAGGACCCAGCCGAGTGCACGTTTGTAGTAGGTAAACATCTCTCTGACGCCGTCGTGGCGCATCTCCTCGCTCTCGAGGTGTTCTGTGAGAAACTCGTACTGTTCGCGGATTTCATCTTCATCTCGCATACGAAGCGCTACACGCTGGGCACGCAAAAAAGGTCGCCGGCTGCAAACCCAATCACTGATTAGGGTGCTCGCATCTCACGATTGCCGTCACTTTCAGCAGTCAGTTACCGATTTCGAATCGACAACGATCGGACGAACAGTTCAGTGTCTCATGGTGGCGTGGCCTGGCGATTCGCGTGCGAAAGGCCGCTAATCGCCCGATCAGTCCCGTCACACGCAGACTGCAACCGGTCCGGTGATGGGGGCTGCTCGCAGCGATCGGCGATTCGGCGTCAAAAACAGTAGGGACACGCAGCCGTTCAGTCGATCAATCGCCTGGTACTTGTTCGATCACCGCGTCGCGACCCGCAGTCGATCACATTTCGTCGTCTTCGCTGTCGTTCTCATCACCGTTCTCGGTCTCACTGCCGTTTTCTTCCTCGCCGTTCTCCATTTCGTCGCCGTTTTCACTGCCGGTGCCATTCTCCTCACCGTTTTCTTCCTCGCCGTTCTCTTCACCGTTCCCGCTCTCGACCTGAATCTCACCGCGCATCGTACTCTCGTGTGGACGACAGACGTATTCGGCCATCTCGCTCGTGATCTCGTCGACCTCGAGGTCCTGCGTTTCGCCTTCCTCACTCATGTTATCTGTCGAGTAGTCGTCGACGACCTCGTCGTTGTCATCGACGATCTCGATGTTGTGCTCTTGGCCGTCGAGATTCTCCCAGGTGAACTGATACGATTCGCCCTCCTGGAGGATGAGTGTCGGATTCTCTTCGTCAGCGATTTGGTCGGGGGCTTGGCCCATCCACGCCTGTACTTCCGCGCCGAGTTCGATCGTCTCGCTCGGGTCGAGTGGCTCGTCGTCGGTTTCTTCGTCGCCGTTTCCAGCGCCGTCGTCCATACCGTTGCCGCCGTTTCCGCCACCGTTTCCGTCACCGTTGCTTTCGTCGCCACTTTCGTCGGCACACCCGGCGATGACGAGCGCGGTTGCTGTTCCTGCAGCGGTAACGAATTTACGTCGGTTGAGTTTCGGATCGGACATATCTCTGGATAGGATATTCCCGTTGGTCCCAGTGCGGCCTGCAACTGCCGTCTGTTAATGACCTGTTAAACATCGTTCCAGATCGCGTGAGCATCATCGGTTTTGTACCGTTCAGCGAGTAACGCCTCCATGAATTATGGTAACAATCAGCATCCATCGAACTGTGGCGTCCGCCTCGTTCGTGAGCTGGTCTCACTCCGGTGGTCGCGTCGAACCGCGCTCCCGTCGTGCAAAGGAGTGTGGAGTGACAGTCAGTGGCGACGATCACTTCGCCGTTCGTGCTGGCGACCGCGCTCGGTAATCGAATGCGTTAGCCCCCCACTCGAGTGACTCCGGTGTGGTTTTTGGGGTCGCGCACGTACCGTCACCCATGAAAGTCCGGGGTGAGCGTGAGTGCAAGAAGTGTGGCACGCGGTGGTCGTACTACGAAACCGGCAGCGTGGGCTGTCCGGCCTGTGGGAGCCTTCGCAGCGTCGGCATCGACGAGCGCACCGAACACACCGATCTACAGGTGACGTTCGATCTCACACAGGTGCGAAACGCGATCGACGATCTCTCGACCGATGACCTCGCCGCTCGAGCCCGCGAGGAGTGTCGCGAGTACGTCCGCCGACGTGGCTTCGTCAACGCCGGGACGCTTCGCGAACTCGATAACACCTACCTCGCTGCCAGCGAACTCCATCACGTCGCCGACATCATCGGCCGCGATCGCCGCCTCGAGGAACGCGAGGAGCTCTACTTTCTCTCGTTGCTCCGCGACGCCGATACCGGTGCGCGGCCGCCTGCCGCCGAGATCCCACCCACCCTGCGAGGGGCTCGCGGACTCGCCGCTGCAAACGCCGTCCGCGAGTACCGCCGAGATATTCGGACGTGGGCCGACGACCGCGACCTGACGAGCGCCGAACGGGGTGCCCTCGAGACGCTCGGGGAACACGTCACCCGCATTCGCATGCTCGACGGCGACGTCGACCCGCAGACGGCCGACCGATTGGTCGAGGCGACTCGGGACCTCGCGAACGGACTTCGAGGCGACGAACTGGCGTTTACCCAGGCCCAAGATAGACTCGAGGGCCTCGAGTTCGGCGAAATGGAGTAGAAACGACGGCTCAGGGCAGGTCGACGTCGACGTCTTCCTGTAGGCTCGCGGCTTTCACGGTGTTGTAGAGCAACATCGCGCGCGTCATCGGACCGACACCGCCCGGAACGGGAGTGATCGCGCTGGCGGGCGCTTTCGCGCTCTCGAACTCGACGTCGCCGACGAGTTCGTACCCTTTCTCGGTGTCAGCATCCACGCGGTTGACGCCGACGTCGATGACGACCGTGCCCTCGCTGATCATCGAGCCGTCGATGAGTTCGGGGACACCGACGGCGGCGACCACGATATCTGCACTGCGAGTCTTCGCGGCGAGATTCTCAGTTCGGGAGTGACAGACCGTCACCGTCGCGTTGCCGTCGTCGGCCTTCTGAATCAGCAGGTTGGCGAGGGGCTTGCCGACGATATCAGAGCGACCGACGATTGTGACGTCTTTGCCCTCGGTGTCGACGTCGGCTGACTCGAGTAATTTCTGCACCCCGTGGGGCGTGCAGGGACGGAATCGGGCGTCGCCGGCGACGAGTCGGCCGACGTTCTCGGGATGGAAGCCGTCGACGTCTTTCGCGGGATCGACACGGCGGATGACCTCGCGGTAGTCGACGTGGTCCGGGACGGGAGCCTGGACGATGTAGCCGTGGATCTCGGGGTCGGCGTTGAGGTCGGCGATGGTGTCGTACAATTCTTCGGGGGCAGCGTCACCAGCGACGTCGACGTGGTGGCTCTCGATGCCGACCTCCTCGCAGTCGCGCTGTTTCATGTTGACGTACGTCTGGCTGGCCGGGTCGTCGCCCATCAGGACGGTCGCGAGGCCGGGTCGAGCGCCCGCATCGGCGAGCGTCTCGATCGCGTCCGTCAGGTCGTCACGAATCTCGCTTGCGACGGCGTTGCCGTCGATGATCTCGGTCATTACTCGAGTGGGTGGCCGCGAGGCTAATCAACCCTCGGGTTCGTGCTCAGAATAGCCGTTGACACTCGCATACATATCCACAATCATGCATACACTCCGCTCAAAATCGATCGTCGAGGAACGACGTGATCGCCTCGTTGACCCGATCCGGGGCCTCGAGGTTCGACGTGTGACCCGCGTTCGGAATACGCTCCATGCGAGCGTCGGGAAGCTCAGCCAGCATCGGTTCGGCTCGCGAGGGGTCGATCGACGGATCTTCCTCGCCGTGGACGACGAGCACGGGGACGTCGATCTCCGCGAGTCGGTCGGTGACGTCCGGGCGCTCGAGCCAGGAGTGCAGTTCGTTGTACAGCGCCGCGCCGGGATAGGTGGCCCAGCGATCGACCCACGTCTCGACGAGGTCGGGGGTCGTCTCACGTGTCGTCTCACCGAAGAGGTAGCCGACGACGCCCTCGGCCAGCGACCGCGGCACGGGATCGTGTGAGCCCTCGAGTGGCTCGACGAGCTGGCGGTAGGTCTCGCGTTCGGCGGGCTCGTGGGGAGCCGCCATCGAGTCAATCAGGATCAGTCCGTCAACCCGCTCGGGGTTGGCGAGCGCAAAGCGCAGCGCCATGAATCCGCCCATCGACATCCCGCCGATGACGGCGCGTTCCTCGCCGAGGCCGTCGAGTACCGCGGCACAGTCAGCCGAGAGATCCGCGAGGTCGTACGCCGACGCGTACCGATCCGTCCGCGCCCGCAGGTCGTAAGCGACGGCCCGGTAGTTGGGGGCCAGCGCCTCGAGTTGGGGCTGGAACATCGTTCGATCCATCAGGGTTCCGTGGGCGAAGACGACCGGCTGTCCCTCGCCGACATCGGTCGTCAGCGCGTCGGTTCTGGTCCGGTACATTGCCGTCGCGGTCGACTCAGTCATGTTAATTGAGAACACGGCTCACAATAAAACGTTGTGCGAACCGGACAGTCTCGTTTCAGCGGCGGTCGCCACGATCGGGAGACGTCGCCGACCGACCCCAAACGGGCGCGTTCGTTACTCGTACAGCGGGTTCGCGTCACACAGCGACTCGACGTCCTCGCGGACCTCGGCGAGGACGGCCTCGTCGTCGGGGGTGTCGATGACGCGCGTGATCAGGTCGGCGACGGTGCGGCAGTCGTCCTCGTCGAAGCCGCGCGTCGTCAGCGCTGGCGTGCCGACACGGATGCCGGATGGGTCGAACGCCGAGCGCGTCTCGCCGGGTACTGTGTTCCCGTTGAGGACGATGCCGGCGTCCTCGAGCGCCTCTTCGGCATTGCCGCCGGAGGTGTCGGGGTGGCTCTCGCGCAGGTCGACGAGCACGAGGTGGTTGTCGGTGCCGCCGGAGACCAGCGAGAAGCCGTTCTCGACGAGTCGTTCACCGAGAGCTTTCGCGTTGGCAACCGTCTGTTCGGCGTAGTCTTCGAACTCAGGCGCTAAGGCTTCCTTGAAGCCGACGGCCTTGCCAGCGATGTTGTGCATGAGCGGGCCGCCCTGTCCGCCGGGGAAGACCGCCGCGTCGATGTCGTCGGCGTACTCCTCGTCACACATGACGATGCCGCCACGGCCGGCGCGAATGGTTTTGTGCGTGCTGCCGGTGACGAAGTCGGCGATGCCGACCGGCGAGTCGTGGACGCCGGCGGCGACGAGCCCCGTGATGTGGGCGATGTCGGCGAGGTGAAGCGCGTCGACGCTGTCGGCGGCCGCCTGAATGCGCCCCCACTCGATCTCGCGTGGGTACGCGGAGTAGCCCGAGACGATGATATCCGGTTCGAACTCCTCGGCGTGTTCTGCGAGGCCCTCGTAGTCGAGATAGCCCGTCTCGGCGTCGACTTCGTACTGCTCGACGTCGTAGAGCTGGCCGACGAAGTTCGCTGGATGACCGTGGCTGAGGTGGCCGCCGTGGGTCAGATCTAGCGAGAGGATCTTGTCGCCGGGCTCGAGCATCGCGAAGTAGACGGCCTGGTTGGCCTGTGTGCCCGAGTGTGGCTGGACGTTGATGTGGTCTGCGCCAAACAGCTCCTGGGCGCGGTCGATGGCGTGCTGTTCGACCTCGTCGGCGAACTCACAGCCACCGTAGTAGCGCGAGCCGGGATACCCCTCAGCGTACTTGTTCGTCAGGGCGCTGCCCTGTGCGTCGAGGACGGCCTCACTGACGTGATTCTCGCTGGCGATCATCTGCAGCGACTCTCGTTGGCGATCTACCTCTCCCTCGAGTGCATCAGCGACGGCGGGATCGACGTCCCGGACGTGCTCGTGTTCCATGTCCGATGTGCCGGCTGGCGACAGTATAAGTGTACCCGTCTTCGGCGAGCGATGTGACGGGGCCACATCGACAGCGGATATGTCGGCTGGGAAACAACCCGATACAACTAACTTCCCAGCGTGACATTCAGTATCTCGAATGATAGCGTGGGAAATCGACGACAGGACCCTCCACCTCAGGGACGGCGATACCACCGGGTTAGCCGTCCACGGTGTTGATCTCGTCGCCGAGGAGGCGACGCCGGCGATGTCCCGGCCGGTCGAGGAGACGCTCGTCGTTGCGACGGCCGACCTCCAGTTCCCACACGCAGCTGTCTCCGTGTGCTCGCGTGATTCGAGTGAGCACCACGACCTCGGGTCCGGAGACACACCACTCTCGCTGCCTCCAGACGAGTATCTCGTCACGATCAACGCGGCGGTCGAGACGTCCCTCCAGTTTTCGGGCGCAGTGAGGATCGAGCACACCGACGACGGCGAGGCCATCCGCGTCTCCTTCCCAGATCGCACTCGCGTCACCGTCGGGTTCAGACGCCATCACGACCTCCCGGCGGACACGATCACCGTTCCGGACTCCCCCGATGGGGTCGCAGCCGCCATCACTCAGCTCGCTGGCGCCCACGAGACGGCCAGCCCGGATCGAAGCGATCCCGCCCTTCGCGGGCATCCGGCGCTGCTCGAACGCGGCGAGACGCTCGAGGTTCCCGACAAACTGCAAGCGGCGCGATCCGATTCCGGAATCGAACTTGTCGTTTCTCCGACGTACGAATCGCTGTTCGTGGCCGCCCCACTGGCGTACTACCTGCAAGCGACCCTCCGGACCGCCGACTCCAGTGTCAGGTCCGGCGGGCCACGACTCCGCCTTCCCGACCTCGGCATCGAAAAACGACTCTCCCCGATGCCCGACCTCGAGTACGACGTCGATCGGCTGTTGCGCAAGACAGTCTTTCTCGACTGTCTCGTTCGAAATGCAGGGCCGTACAGCGTGGATTTGGCGGAACAACGCATCTTCGAGACGCTCGACCTCGACGCTGGGGCGCTCTATGACGCCAGCCCACAGCAGCGACTCGCAACGTACCTCGACGTCGCCTACGAGGCGATCGAACACCGGCTACCGGACTGGCATCTCTCGACGTACGTCACGCCCGACTACGACAGCGTCGAGTTGCTCCCGTTCTTGCTCGACCGGCTGAGCATGATCTCCATGCCCCGGACGTCCACGCTCGAGGGACAGGAGCTGATCGAGCGGTCCCTGGAGGACTTCTATCGCGGCGGCGGTGAGCCGGCGACCCACGGCTCGGCCAGAGCAAGCGCCGGGAACGTCGCCGCTGTCGACATCGTCAAACCCGACCTCCGGAACGGCCGAGCCCACGGCTGGCACGCGGATGGCGTCCCGATCGACGTCTTCAAGACCACACCTGAGGCCTACTACAACCGACTCGAGTACCTCGAGCGCTCGAGCGAGTCGATGTCGGTCTGTGTCGTGTTGAACGATCCCGAAATGGCCGGCGAATACAACGATGTCGCCGAGATCTATCGCCAGCGCGCCGAGGAGGTGGCGATGGACGTCATCGTCGAGGAGTCGCTTTCGACGGCCGAACTCGCGCGGGTGTTCGAACGCGAGTCCGAGTTCGTCCATTATATCGGCCACTGTGAACACGAGGGCTTGCGCTGTCCAGACGGCTCGCTCTCGACGGCGAGCCTCAGCCAGTGTAACGCCCAGACATTTTTTTTGAACGCCTGTGGCTCGTACCACGAAGGAACGCGACTGATCGAAAAGGGGAGCGTTGCTGGCGGGGTGACCGTTCGCAAGGTGTTGAACGACCACGCGATCAAGGTTGGCTCGACGTTTGCACAACTCCTGATCAACGGGTTCAGCATCGAACGCGCACTGGATCTTGCCCGCAGCCGGATCATGATGGGCAAAGACTACGCCGTCGTCGGCGACGGCACCCACTCGCTCAGCCAGCGTGACCAACGGCTGCCGGTCACCATCACCATCGAGGAGCTCACTGACGGCCCGGACGAGTATCTGGTCACACTCGACTGTTATTCGACGCGCACGACCGGCTCATATTACGTTCCACGGATTGACACCAACGACCTCGCGTATCTCTGTGGAACCGACTCGAGTTTTACCCTCGGAGAATCGGGTGTCGGTTCGTTGCTGCGTGAAACCGATGCCTCGGTCATCTACGACGGCGACCTCTACTGGTCGAAAACGTTGGCACCACAGTTCGAGACCTGACGGCTCCTCGAGTGGGGAAGACCGAGGCTGAACGGCGTTTCACTGTCATCTGGCCGCCGATTACTCGGGACTGTGATCCCGTGGAGAGTCGGAGACCGTTAGGAGAACAGTCCACCAAGCTTGGCGCGAAGCCAGCCGAGGACCCCAGTTGTGGTGTCGTCATCGTCGGTCGTCGCGGGGACAGCCGTGTGTTCATCGTCGGCGAGGGCGAGTTCCGTCGTCTCGCTCGTTTCGATGTCGGGCTGGCTATCCGGTTCGACGTCCGATTCGGCATCCGGTTCGACGTCCGATTCGGTTTCGAGCGGTGTCTCCGTCTTTTCGTGCTCGTCTGCGACCGCAGCCTCAGCGGCGTGCTCGTCCGGAGCATCGTCGCTCGAGGCCGACTCCGGAGCGTCCGTATCGGCCGTCGACTCGACGGGGTCGTCGGTGGACAACTCGCCGTCGGCGTCGGTAGTCGAGGCATCGACAGCGTCGGTCTCCGACGACGCTGCTGTGTCAGCTGGCGTCTCGGCGGACTCGTCGGTGTCGTCGGCATCGATCCAGAGGAACTCCTGGTCTTTCGTGCGGTCGGTCAACAGGAGTTCCTCGAGCGCTCCCTCATCGACGAGCAACTCGTCGTCAGCCGGTTCCGGCTCTGGCTCGTCTGCACTCGCGATGATATCCTCGGGACTCTCATTATCGAGGACGTCGTCGATATCGTCGGCCGTAGAACCATTTTTCTGGAGGTTCCCAAAGACCGTCGCAGCCGTCTGGTCCTCGACGCCGCCGTCTGACGGCTCCGGCTCATCGTCCGCTGGTTCCTCAGTGCCCGTCGATCCCCCGTCGACCGGCTCCCCCTCTGGCACCCCCTCTTCGATCTCGCCGAACAGATCGTCGGTCGTCGCCCCGACGTCGAGTGCGCCCTCACTCGAGTTCGTGTTTATCGTACTATCAGTCATAGACTCCTTCTGTGATATTACATAATCACATGACTTTAACTTTCGGAATTTTTTCACTGCTGGTGACAAAAGCTGATACGGTATTAGTGTGACGGCCATTTTCCGAGATGGCTGCCGACAAAAGTTGACAATTGTTTAGAAGGAGTTAGCCATCCGGTATTTCTGGAAGTTCAGGTTGCATGTCGCTCGCTGGAGGACCGCGACCGCGTTCGTGGGTGCTCGTCCTTCTTCCGAACTAGCCGTTCGAACTCGGCACAAACCCTATTACTCAGTGTGTTGAAATCCAGAGGTTGCTATGACTGGCATCGAATACGACGACTTCCTCGACCTCGAGTACGACCCCGCAGAAACGGATCTCGTCTGTGAGTTTTCGATCGATCCGGCCGAAGGGATGTCGATGGAGGCGGCGGCGAGTCGGGTCGCCTCGGAGTCCTCCAACGGAACCTGGGCGGCGTTACACGTCGACGAAGACGAACTGACCGATCTCGGGGCGACCGCGTGTGCGATCGACGGCCACGAGATTACTGTCGCCTACCCCGCGGCCCTGTTCGAGGGCGGCAGCATGGCCCAGATCCTTTCGTGTATCGCGGGCAACATCATGGGGATGAAGGCAGTCGAGACGATCCGCCTCGAGGACTGTCACTGGCCCGAACCCATCGTTTCCGGCTTCCCCGGTCCGCAGTTCGGGACCAGCGTCGCCCACGAAAAACTCGATGCGGGCGACCGGCCGATCCTCGCGACGGTACCCAAACCCAAAGTCGGGCTCTCGACGGACGCCCACGTCCAGATTGGCGAGGACGCCTGGCGCGGCGGCGTCGACCTGCTGAAAGACGACGAAAACCTCACCGACCAGGCGTTCAACCCCTTCGAGGACCGACTCGTCGATAGCCTCGCCGCTCGAGACCGCGTCGAGGACGACGTCGGCGAGCGGAAAGACTACCTCGTGAACGTGACTGCGGAGACGAACGAGATGCTCGAACGCGTCGACCTCGTGGCCGAACACGGCGGCGGCTTCGTCATGGTCGACGTGATCACCAGCGGCTGGTCGGCCGTCCAGACGGTCCGCGAGCGTTGTGAAGAACAGGGCCTCGCGATCCACGCCCATCGTGCCATGCACGCCGCCTTCGACCGCCTCGAGCACCACGGCGTCTCGATGCGCGTGCTCGCCCAGATCGCACGCCTCTGTGGCGTCGATCACATCCACACCGGCACCGCCGGGCTGGGCAAACTCGCAAACGAGGACACGCCGGGAATCAACGAGTGGCTTACGTCGGACCTCTATGGCACGAACCCGGTGCTTCCGGTCGCCTCCGGCGGCCTCCATCCCGGCGTCGTCGACCAACTGATCGACGCGCTCGGCACCGACATCTGCATTCAGGCCGGCGGCGGCATCCACGGCCACCCCGACGGCACACACGCCGGCGCGAAAGCGCTCCGCCAGTCCGTCGAGGCCAGCCTCGAGGGCGTCGCACTCGAGGCCTACGCCGACGACCACGACGAGTTGGCAACGGCACTCGAGAAGTGGGGTGCGGAGACGCCGCGATAGCACTCAGGTTCGGTCGACGAAGGCGACGATGTGCTCGGCGATTTCCTCACCGGCGTCCTCCTGGAGGAAGTGTGCAGCCTCGTCGATCCAGACGTCGGGCTGGTCGCTCGCGGTCGGAATCAGCTCACGCATCGGATCCCGGAAACCGGACATGATCGGATCGTTTCTGGCGAAGAGGACGAACGCCGGCTTCTCCCAGTCGGCGAGTCGCTCGCGAGCCTCGGCAAAGCGGTCCGCACCGGCATCCTCCGGCAATTGTGGCACCAGTCCCGGAAACGTCCGAACCCCAGCCAGCGACCGCTCGTCGGAAAACGGCGCGCGATAGGCCTCGAGGACGTCCGCCGGGAGATCATTATAACAGCCGTTCTGGACGATACGACCGACATCTAGCTCGTCGGCTGTCGCGACCGTCTCGGCGAAACGGTGCCAGATCTCGGGCATCTCCTGGGTGCCGTCGGGGAGGACGGTGTTCATTGGGACGAGCCGCGCGAATCGCTCCGGCTGTTCGATTGCGAGTGCCAGTCCGAGCAGACCGCCCCAGTCCTGGCAAACGAGCGTGACGTTTGTCAAGTCGAGTTCCGTGACAAACGTCCGCAGGGTCTCGTAGTGCATCTCGACGGAGTATGCGTCGCGGTCCTCATACTTGTCTGAGCGCCCGAAGCCGATGAAATCGGGCGCGACGACGCGACCGCGCTCGGCCAGCGTCGGGATCATCTTTCGGTAGAGATACGACCAGGTTGGTTCGCCATGCAGACAGAGGAACGTCTCGTCGGCGACATCCGCCGACGGCCCCGCCTCGATGTACGCCATCCGGACGTCACCGACGTCGACGTAGTCGTGGCCGTAGTCGAATTCTGGTAGCTCCTCGAATCGCTCCTCGGATATCCGGATAACCATGATCGTGCTATGACACCTCATCACACAAGCGTTTGGAATGCCAAGTTGTCGCCCCGCGACACTGCGGCGCTCGAGCGTGGGAACCTGTCCGACCACTAACACCACCGCAGTGCCGTTGCAAATAACGCGACATTCCACAACAATTATAATGTCGTTAACCACCATTCGAACTGTGGTTTACGAGACAGACAATAAGACGGTCGACGACGCCCTCGAGCGAGTGTTCGCCGGCGAGCGACTCGATCGAACCGACGGGCTCGCGTTGCTTGCCCAACCGGTCGAACCGCTCGCGGAGGCCGGCGCGGCCGTGCGCGATCACTTCGGCGATGGGACGGTCGACGCCTGCTCGATCGTCAACGCAAAGGCGGGTAACTGCGCCGAGGATTGTGGCTTCTGTGCGCAGTCGGTCCACTTCGATACCGGCATCGACACGTACGAGTTCATCGGCCCCGAAAAGGTCTTAGAAGCCGCGAAACGTGCCGAACACGACGGTGCACAGCGATTCGGGATCGTCGTCGCCGAAAAGGGCGTCTCGAAAGAACACCGACCCGGCGAGTGGGCGGAGGTGCTCGAGGCCATCCGACTCGTCAGAGACGAGTGTGCCCTCGAGATCGACGCCTCCCTCGGCATCCTCACGGAGGAGGAAGCCGAGATCCTGGTCGAGGAGGGGATCAACCACTACAATCACAACATCGAGACCTCGCCGCAATACTTCCCCGAGATCGTCGACACCCACAGCTTCGAGGATCGGGTCGAGACGCTCGAGGTCGCCAAGGACGCCGGCATGGACCTCTGTGCCGGCGTTATCCTCGGCATGGGCGAGACGCCGACCGACCGCGTCGACGCGGCGATCGCGCTCCAGGAGATCGGCATCTCCTCGCTCCCGGTGAACGTGCTCAATCCGGTCGAGGGAACGCCGCTATACGAACAGGGGGCCGCCATCTCGACCGAAGAAATCGTCAAGACGGTCGCGGTGTACAAACTCCTTCATCCCGAGTCCCGCGTGCGACTCACCGGCGGCCGCGAAGTCAATCTCGACCCCGACGAGCAGCATCTTCCACTCGAGGCCGGCGCAGACGGTCTGCTCACTGGCGACTACCTCACCACCGAGGGCCAGTCACCCGGCGACGACATCGAGATCATCGAACGCGCCGGCCTCGAGCCAAACCAGGAGATAAACGAGTTCGACCCCGAGACGGTCAAGGCCCGCCATCGCGACGCCGCGGAGTCGTCGACCGACTCGACAGCGAGTACAGGCGCAGAACCGAGCGACGACTGACGACGAGACAACCCACAGAGACACATGGACGAAATCACGTTTGCAGTGGTTGGAACCGGTGGTATCGGCCGACGAGCACTCGAAGTGAGCCAGCACAAAGACGCGCTGACCCCCGTCGCGGCGTGTGACCGCCACGGCACCGCGATCGATTTCGACGGCCTCGATATCGACGAACTGCTGGCGGCGACGGAGGGGAACATCGACAACGAGGTCGCGACGGACGGCGGTGAGCGAACTGACGGGTCGCGATCCTCGGCAGAACTTCGCTCTGACGGCGGAGCGGCGACCGCCGACACCGAGGGCGGCGTCAAACAACACGGCGAAAACAAAGGCGTCGTCGCCTCCGAGCAAGCCCAGTCCAGCGAGGATTCGATTCAGGACGTCATCGACCACGGTGACGGGATCGACGCCGTCCTGCTGGCACTGCCGAACTACGAACACGACTTCATCCCGCGAACGGCCGACCGCTTCCTCGAGGGCGGCTACTCCGGCGTCATGATCGACGTGCTCAAACGCTCGCGCGTGATCGACATGTTAGACGAACGCCGCGAGGCGTTCGAGGACGCCGGCATCACCTTCATTTGTGGCGCTGGAGCGACGCCCGGCCTGCTGACCGGCGCGGCTGCACTCGCTGCCCAGTCGTTCGTCGAGGTCACGGAGATCGACATCCACTGGGGCGTCGGTCTCAAATCGGGCTACGAGGACAACCGCGGCACCGTCCGCGAGGACATCGCCCACCTGCCCGAGTACGACATCGACACCGCTCGCAACCTCTCCGACGAGGAGATCGAGGCGATCATCGACGACCACGACGGCGTCATCGAGTTCGAGGATATGGAACACGCCGACGACATTCTGCTCGAGCGCGCTGGCATCTGTGATGCCGAAGACGTCATCGTCGGCGGAATCTTAGACGTTCGCAGCGACGAGAAGCCGACGACGACCACTGTGTCCGTGACAGGGCGGACGTTCGACGGCGAGACGGCGACGAACACGTTCCAGCTCGGCGACGAGACGAGCATGGAGGCCAACGTCAACGGCCCGGCGCTGGGGTATCTACAGACCGGCGTCCGACGGAACCGGGCCGGCGAGTACGGCGTCTTCGGCCCCGCCGAACTGATGCCCGGCTTCTGATTCGGGTGGGCCGAAACGACGTGCAGACGGGCCTAAAACCGCAGACGCGACCACCCGTCGCCACCGCGACGCGACGAGTGCAGGCGAGCGCGTGCACAACGGGGAGTTCAGGCAGAACCGTGAGAGTGAAACCATGGCGATGACACCGTTCACCCGAATGGAAAACCGCGGGTTCGACCTCGAGGACCGACTCGAGCGGCTCGAGAACGCAACGCTGAAACGATCGTTATCACCCGTCGACCGAGTCGCCGAGCGGGGCTACTTTGCCGCCCCCGCCGGCGGTGGGCTGCCGGTTCTCGACTCGGACGAAGCACTGGTGTTCGCCGCGAACAACTATCTCGGGCTGACCGACGACCAGCGTGTGCAGGACGCGGCCCGACAGGCTGCCGCGACCGTCGGCACGGGTGCCGGCGCGAGCCGGCTCGTCACCGGCGATACGATGGTACACCACGACCTCGAGCGGCTGCTGGCCGAGACGAAAGCCACCGAGCGCGCGCTCGCCTTTTCCTCGGGGTACGCCGCGAACGTCGGCACGATCACGGCCCTCGAGCCGGACGTGATCTTTTCGGACGAACTCAATCACGCGAGTATCATCGACGGCTGTCGGCTCACGAGTGCCGAAACGGTCGTCTACGACCACTGCGACGCCTCGAGCCTGCGCTCGAAACTCGAGGCGCGGGCGGCCACGGCTGAGGGCGCTGGCGAATCGTGGCTGATCGTCACCGACTCGGTGTTCAGCATGGACGGTACCGTCGCGCCGCTTGCAGCCATTTGTGACCTCGCCGAGGAGTTCGGCGCGTGGGTGATGGTCGACGAAGCCCACGCCACCGGGCTCTACGCCAACGGCGGCGGCATCGTGCAGGCGGAGGGACTCGAGGATCGGATCCAGATCCAGTTGGGAACGCTCTCGAAAGCGCTCGCAAGCCAGGGCGGCTACGTCGCGGGCAGCGAGGCGCTGATCGAGTGTCTGATCAACGACGCTCGCTCGTTCGTCTTCTCGACTGGCCTTGCGCCGCCGGCCGCCGCGGCTGCAAGCGAGGCACTGCATATCGCCCGCCACAGCGACGCCAGAGAACGGCTCTGGGAGAACGTCGCCCATCTGCGGGATGGCCTCGAGTCGATGGGCTATACGGTCATCGGTGAATCACAGATCCTCCCCGTCCTCGTCGGCGACCGTGAGGACGCCCTCGCCCTCGCTGATGGGCTTCGGGAGCGAGACATCGTTGCGCCGGCGATCCGGCCACCGACCGTCCCCGACGGAACCAGTCGGATTCGGGTCGTTCCGATGGCGACTCACGACCAGGACGACATCGTCACCTGCCTCGAGGCGTTTCGGGCGGCGGGCGAGGATATCGGGCTGCTCTGAGCGATGAACGTTCCAATCGCCGTCGTCGGCACCGATACCGGCGTCGGTAAGACCGTCGTGACCGCGGGCCTGACGCGCTGGCTCCGCGATCAGGGTGTCGACGCTCGAGCAATCAAACCAGCCCAGACCGGATTTCCACCGGACGACGACGCCGGATTCGTCGCCGAGGCCTGTGGCGATCCCGACGCTGCGATCTGTTGCCGATATCTTGAGCCACCGCTCGCGCCGCGCGTGGCCGCCGCTCAGAGTGGCGACGAACTGACGTACGAGTCGATTCTGACGGCCTGTCGGGAGACAATCACCGAGGCCGAACAGCCGCTCGTCGAGGGTATCGGTGGTCTTCGCGTGCCGCTTGCTGGCGACCACGAGGTGATCGACCTCGTTGCCGACCTCGAGGCGACGGCGCTCGTCGTCACGCGATCCGGACTCGGCACGCTCAATCACACCGCGCTCTCGGTCGAAGCACTCGAGCGCCGCGGGGTCGACATCGCCGGGATCGTCTGCAACGAGTATGCGGGCGCGACGGTGGCCGAGCGAACCAACCCCGCCGAACTCGAGCGGATGACCGGCCACGACGTTACAACGGTGCCACCGCTCGAGGACGAGCCACCACGAGCGTTGGCTGAGGGCGTCGCTGACGCGTTTTCGGCGGCGTTTTTAGAACGGATTGTGGCGGACGACGAACTGACGCAGCCTTAGTCGGCCGACGGCATCGGCGGTTCCGTTCTGACTACCCGTGGCTCATCGTTGATCGAACTGTCGAACCCGGTATCGTGTAATTCGATGAATTCGGAGACGATTTCGGATTTTCGGTGCTCGACCTCGAGGTGCACGTGGAGGGAGGTCCGTTTGTCGTACGTTTCCGTACAGAGGGGACAGCTGTGTTGGTTGTTCATTCGTCCTTCACCGTCACGTGTTACCATGGCTCTGCAAGATGATAGTGTTGGTTGTAATATGTGTCGACACGTCCAGCTTGATGGACAGTCCAGTCGACTAAGAGGACTACATGAAGTCGCTCAGTCCCGCCTGACCGTCGTCGGTATCGTCGGCCGCTGTCTCCGACTCCGAGGGGGTCGTGTCGCTCCCCGAGTCAGTCGCTGCCGCGAGCGTCTCCTGATCGCTCGAGTCGTCGCTGGCATCCGTTTCGGCAGTGCCGTCGCCGTCGCGATCAGTACTCGAGTCACCGGCATCGAAAAACGCGCCCCCTGAGTGCTCGACTGTTTCTTCAGCGAGCAGGTCTTCGGCGTCCTCGACGATCGACTGGACCTTGTTCGTGTCTTTTCCGCTGCCGGTGACGAAGGAGACTTCCGCCTCATCGAGTTCGTAGACGGCAGCCATTCGGACGGTCAATTCGCGGTTTTTGCAGTGGTGGGTCATCGCCGAGAGGAACGGGAGGATCTCCCGGCGCGCGGTCGCGACGCTTGTCCCCTCGCGTTCGGCGATGCGTTCGGCGATAGCGTCGCGGGTGTTCCGAGTGCCTTTGGTGCGGCCGAGTTTCGACCAGTAGCTCGGCGGGCCGTAGCGGGTCCAACCACCCTTGTTTCCGCGACGGGAGGCGGCGACGCCGGCGGTCATGTTGTCGGTCGCATACCGCCAGTAGGAGTAGTCCTGAGTCGCCCGAACGCGGCCGAGCCAGCGGTCGGCGTTCGAGAGGAACTCGTAGGCATCGGCCAGTTCTTCCCCTTCGTAATCTTTCGGGACGTTGTCTTCGATCCAGTTTAGCATCTCGTCGGGGTTCTCGTCGACGTCGTAGGACGCCCGCAGCGCGCCTTCGGCGTCTTCTTCCTTGATGAGCGCATCGAGGAAGTCGAAGATTCCCTCGGTGGTGTCGCGTTCGCTCGTGACGACGTCCTCGACAGTGAGGCGATCGGCCGTCTCGGCGACCGCCTGCAGGTCGTTGACCGCCGACCGCAGGTCGCCGCTGGTCGATTCGGCGATCTTTTTGAGCGCAGCGTCCTCGAACTCGATGTCCTCGCGACGGCAGATATCGCGAAGAACGGGCACGATCGACCGCGCCGAAACGTCACGGAACTCGACCGTCTCGCAGGCGTTTCGCAGCGACTGGCTCATATCGTAGAACTCGTTTGCCACGAGGACGATCGGCTGGTTCGCGTCCTTGACAACCCGCGTGACCTCGGCCGAGCCGCCGTAGTCGGCGTTGCCGTGGAAGTTGTCCGCCTCGTCCAGGATGACAAGCCGGCGACCCGCTTCGCCGCCGGTCAGCGTGCCGCTTTTGGCGGCCTCGCCGGCGATCTTCTCGATGACGTCCGCCCCTCGGCTGTCGCTGGCGTTGAGCTCCATCACGGGCCAGCCCAGGTCGTTGGCCAGCGCGTGGGCGGCTGAGGTCTTCCCGACGCCCGGACTCCCGTGGACGATCACCGACTCTCGGTGGTCGTCCCACGTCCGCGCCCACTCCTCGAGTTGGTCGCGGGCCTTGTTGTTCCCACGTACCTCCGACAGCGTCGTCGGACGGTACTTTTCGGTCCAGTCGCTCATTGGGAACTGATTGGGGTGAGTCGCGTTTAGTGGTTGCGGAGCGTTACTCCTCGTCGACGGACTTCAGGTCAAGCCGGGACGTCACGTCCTCGTATGTATCGTCGCTCGAGACGATGGTATCCCCATTCGATTCGACAAGGTGAAGCGCGTCAAACGGTGTGAACCCGTGGTCTTCCACATACGTCGCCGCCGTAACGACCGTCTCTACGTCACCGCGTACCTCAACAAGGCTGGCGGCGTTCGAGACGACGCGTTCGGTATCACGTTCCTCACGGTAGGCGACCATCAGGAGTTCGATGAGCGTGAACTGCGACGTCCATAACTCGTCGTGGTGGTCTCGGTAGACTGACTCGGCGGCGTCTCCGAGCCAGTCATCGTCCTTAATCAGCGCGAGAAGGAAATCGGTTTCCGCATACATCTATCGTCCGGCCTCGTCGAGCGCTGCTTCACGTGCTTCTTCACGAAGTTCGTCGGCCGACTTCTCAACATCCGCAAATTCGTCTCTGAGCGCCTCGAGCGGGTCATCGGCGACAGGAACCAATTTGACTCCGTCGGGAAGCTGAACGACGTGATATCGGTCCCCGTATCGCTCTCGAACCTCCTTCGGGAGCGTGAGGCGACCACGGTCGTCCAGGGCTACGTCTGACATGTCTTGGTGTACGGTGGGCGAAAACAAAACTGTTCCCCGATATACGGATATACCCATCCTGTGTCCACTGGCCGGAATTTATAAGCAGTATCGTAGAAATTCATAGTTACCCGCCGAAGAACCGAGATGTCCCGCCGAAGGTCGGGTCTTGGAACTCCGGGTGGCTACGATAATCCCTCTCTGCACATCGAATCTACATCGTATTTTCTCGACTTCTCGGTCCAGTCGCTCATTGGGAACTGATTAGGGTGAGTTGCGTTTAGTGGTTGCGGGGCCGTGGCCGATCGCGACGCTCGTTGGCTCGCCGATAGCACCGAGGTCGCAGCCAGCGGTCACCGCAGGCGGTGCGTGACACTGTATAGTAACAACTGAAACGATTTACACACGCATCGCACAGTAGTCGTGCGATGCGGTGTACATTGACGTTCAGTGGCTACTATAGTTCTAAGCAACTGGGATGGCTTTGTGCAGGTAATGGTGGATCGCATCGACCTTGTCAGGCAATCACTCGAGGACGCGACACGACGCGAGTTCGACCGTCGCGTCGACGAACAAGCCGCCCGTCTCACCGACGCCCTTCGTGCAGGCCGACTCGACAACCCCAGCTTCGGGCTCGGGATCGAACTCGAGGCGTACGTCGTCGACGACTCGGGCCGGGTCGCTCGCGTCCCCGACACCGTCCTTGAGGGGCCCTGTGAGAAGGAACTCGGACGGCACAACGTCGAGTTCAACACCAGCCCGAGCCCGTTCGACGGTGAGGGGGCCGCCGCGCAGGCGGCACGGCTCCGCCGGCACTATCAGCGCGTCCAGCAGGCTGCCGAGCGAGCGGGCACGGAGATCGTTCTGGACGCCATGTGGACGATTCCACCGCAGGAGGGCACGCGCGCGTACCTCTCGGACGTCCGCGAACGCGAGGGGATGACGATCGCCGAGAACATGACGCCGTCGCCGCGATACTGCGCGATCGACAACGACGTGCTGGACCGAACTGGGGGACCGATCACCCTCTCAGTTCCAGGAGCCGAGTGTCGGTTCCCGTCGATCCTGTTCGAGTCGCTCGCCAGTTCGATTCAGCCCCACGTTCAGGTTCCTGACGTCGAGGCGTTTCCCCGCTACCACAACACCGCCGTCCGGACGCTGGGGCCGGTGCTCGCGTTGGCGACTAACGCCCCGCTTCTCCCACCGGATCTGTACGATCTCGACGATCCATACCGCGTGCTCGAGGAGACGTTTCACGAACTTCGGATTCCGGTGTTCGAACAGTCGATCAATCAGGCGTGGGAGAAAGTGTGCTTCCCCGAAGAGA
Organism: Natronorubrum thiooxidans; assembly: GCF_900156475.1. Classification (GTDB taxonomy): domain Archaea; phylum Halobacteriota; class Halobacteria; order Halobacteriales; family Natrialbaceae; genus Natronorubrum; species Natronorubrum thiooxidans. The sequence continues at coordinate 166,991 of NZ_FTNR01000004.1, read as the reverse complement.
TACGGAGTACAGCCGAGACGATCGACGAACTCGTTGCCGACCCGACGTGTGCGCCGTTTCTCCGCGAGTGGCTCGCGGACGGCGATCGCGAGACGTTCACGGACCGGTTCTGGGAGCTCAATCACAAGCGAGGGACCTACTGGCGGTGGCTTCGTGCCGTCATCGGCGGCCAGCCGGTCGGGCAGGGCGACCACTGGTCGATCCGTATCGAATACCGACCGCTCCCCACGCAGCCGACGATCATCGAAAACATCGGGCTCCAGTGGCTCGTGGCCGGACTCATCCGTGGGCTCTGTGCGGTCGATCACCCGCTCGTGAGCCTCGAGCGAGACGCCGCCGAACGGAGCTTCTACAGCGCGGTCGAAGACGGACTCGAGGCCGATCTCGCCTGGGTCACCGTCGACGGCGACCGAACGACCGACCGAGCCGTGATCTACGAGGAACTCTTCGAGTTCGCTCGTCGCGGCCTCCGCGAGCAGGGTGTTCCCGACGATGCCATCGAGGAGTATCTCTCACCGCTCGAGGCGCGCTGGACGGAGGGCACGACACCGAGTCGCTGGAAGCTCACTCGCGTCCGCGACCACCTCGATGCAGGCACGCGATTCGACGACGCCGTCCACGAGATGCAAACCGAATACATCCGTCGGTCGAAGACCGGCGACCCGATCGTCCAGTGGTCTTGATCGGTATCCAGAGTACGAGGACCGCGGCCAGTGGCCGCACGTGGCGGGCGTAGTACGCTGATGAGTGCCGGAGCGCAATGTCCATGATCGCATCGTCACTCTGGTGGGCTACTCGAGGAGACAGCGAGTCGCTTGCGATCGGCCTCGGTTCGAAAGCCGCCCGATGTGATTGCGATCACCGTGTGCCGCTTCGAGAGCGTGAGACAACCAGACAACCCGGCGACGGGCAGCGAACTACCCCATCCCGTAGACGAGCACGGACTCGGTCGTACTGTCGTCGCCCGACTCGATCCCCACGGGAAATTCCTGATCGTTCTCGACCCGCGGGGTCGTGTACCCCATCGTAACCGTCGTCCACGTTCCCGGCTCGAGGGCGACCGACCGGACGTCCACCTGCTCGGGGTCGTTGCCGACGACGAGTCGGACATCTCGCGATCCCGCGGCGTCGCCCGTGTTCCGAACGTCGGCTCGGACCTCGAGGTACTGCCCCGCGTCGACGGGAGTGTTCGTCTCGAGGGGACCGACATCAAAGTGTGCCTCGGCGCGGCCGTCGCCGTCGGTTCCGTACACGGTCACGGACCGCTCGTCGCTGTCACCGGCCGACCGGACCCGTACGGGAAACGCTTGGTCGTTCTCGACTCGCGGGGTCACATACCCCATCGAGACCGTGGTCTGTGCTCCCGGGTCGAGGGTGACCGGTTGCACCTCGACCCGTTCGGGATCGTTGCCGACGACCAGTTCGACGCTCTGGGTTCCCGCGGCGTCGCCCGTGTTCCGAACGTCGGCTCGGACCTCGAGGTACTGCCCCGCGTCGATGGGGGTGTTCGTCTCGAGAGAGTCGATCACGAACGTCGTGTCGCCGCCGTCGGCTGGCGAGATTTCCTCGAGACAGTCGCTGGCGTGGGGGTTCCCGTGGGTGGCGGAGACGCGCTGATAGTCCGCTTGCCGGGTGGTCAGCGACGAGATGACGGTCCCGTCGCTGCCGTAGGCCGGCACCTCGATGCCAATCTCGTCGGTTCCCTCGCGGACGTTCGAGTCGCCGGTAATCTCGAAGACAACGGTCCCGGAGAAGGGCGCATCGACGTCCTCCCCGAAGACGACGCCGTTCTCGAGTATCGTATTGCCGTAGAGCCCCTCGTCGTAGAAGTCGGTACTTGCAAAGGCGACGTCGCCGGCATCGAAGGTCCCGGTTACCGTCGCCCGGGAACAGGAGTGAAACGTGACGTCCCGTCCTGAGTTACCGACCGTGGCCTCACCATTGTCCACCGGCGGGTCGGTCCCGGCATCCCCGTCGTCACTCGAGTCGTTCCCGTTGCCCGTCTCGTTCTGATTCATATTGATACACCCCGCGAGTCCCACTCCCACTCCGGCGGTGATGAGCGTCCGGCGCTCCATATCCTTCAACAGCGCGTCGGGAAATATAAGTATGTAGTAAATATTTCATGTTTGATTACAATCATCAAAGCGGACCTGACCGTCCGGGACGAATATGCGTCAGTTCATCGATGTATTCGGGACTGCCTGGATCGACCATACCGGTCCCTCGCGCTTCGTCGCCGACCGTGGGTGCGCGACCGTGGCTGCTCGCCACCGGCCCCGGTAGCGTCGAACGTATCGCCGTCGAGGGTCGGCTCGACGCTGGCGGTTCAGTTGGTCGACACCCCAGCCCCCGCTTCGCGAGCAGCCACTTCCGAGACTCGCGTTCCGTCCACGTCTTCGACGGTCAGCTCGTAGCCGTCGACCTCGAGTGCGTCGCCGACGTCGGGTGGCCGACCGAGACGGCTCAACACCAGTCCTCCAATAGTTTCGAACGCGTCGCTCTCGAACGACGTGCCGAGGATTTCGTTGACGTCCGCGAGCAAAACGCCGCCGTCCATGACGTAGCGGCCGTCGGAGCGTTCGTCGATCGATGGCTCCGTCGACGCGACGTCGAACTCGTCTCGAATCTCGCCGATGACTTCCTCGATCACGTCCTCGATTGTCAGGACGCCTTCGAACGCGCCCCACTCGTCGATGACGACGGCGAGGTGAACATTTTGTCGACGAAACTCGGCGAGAATCTCGTCGATCCGACGGGTTTCGGGAACGATAAGGGCGTCACGAGCGAGCTCGCGCGCAGTTGGTTCCTCACGCTGATCCGCGTCCGATGAGCGGCCGTCGCCATTCGCCGTCTCGATAGCCTGGAGGACGTCTCTCGCGTGAACGAACCCGATAACGGGCTGGTCGGCGTCCTCGTCGACGACGGGGAATCGGCTATAGCTGCCGCTCGCGGCGATACGCCGAAGCTCCGAGAGGGGCGTGTCCGCGCGGACGGTAACGACGTCCGGTCGCGGAACCATCACCTCGCGGGCGACCGTGTCGCTCAGATCGAAGACCGCCTTGATCATCTCCACCTCGTCCATGTCGACGGCTCCCTGTTTGCCTGACTGCGAGACGATGCGGATGATCTCCTCCTGGCTGTGGCTCTCGTCGCGCTCGGAGGCCGGAGCGACGCCGATGAGTCGCGTAAAGAAGTTCGCCGTCCCGTTAAACACGATGATTCCGGGGAGAAAGAGGTAGTAGAAGAACTTCATCGGCGCGGCGACCAGCAGCGCGATCCGCTCGGCGTCCGCGATAGCGAGCGTCTTCGGTGCGAGTTCCCCGAAGACGACGTGCAGGAACGTGATGACGCTGAACCCGATCGCGATGGCGACCAGGTGAATCGAACCCGCGGGAAGCACCGATCCCAGCACGGGCTCGAGCAGCGAGGCGATGGCCGGTTCGCCGACCCAGCCAAGTCCCAGGGAAGCGATCGTGATGCCGAGTTGGGTCGTCGCGAGATAGTCGTCTAAGTTTTCTTCTGCCTCCTGGACGAGCTTTGCCGACGATCGACCCTCCTTGACGAGTGTCTCGATCTGCGTCGAACGAATTCGGACGTATGCGAACTCCGAAGCGACGAAAAAGCCGTTCAGGAAGACCAGAAAGAGCGCAAAGACGAGTCGACCGAGCGAGAAGGCGAGGTCTACCATCGAACCACGCCCACCCGACTCGAGTGATGCGGGACCCGTGGTGTCACACCGGGACCGCACTGGCTCCGAACCTCAGTTCCGTACCGACTGACGCTTCTGCCGGTGGAACAGGCGGTATCGTTCAGCGACGGGGTCGCGGTGGCAACCCCTGCTCCCGTGAATACAATCATACGATCACTTGGGAAACGAATTATAAAACCGTGGTGCCGTCGATGGCGAGCGTCGACGGTTACAGCCGGCGATGGGTTTTTTGATGACCAATTAATCGTTGCGAAAACGTCCGGCCGCGGTCTCGAATCGAGACGCGATCACACCATGGGGCTAATTGTCCAGAGCGCAAACGTCGCCCATGAACGTCGCAATCGTCACCGTCGGCGATGAGATTCTCGCCGGATCGACGACGAACACGAACGCCGCGTGGTTGGCCGAACGGCTCACTGATCGAGGGAGCACGGTCGAACGCATCCTGACGATCCCTGATGACCGGGACCTGATCGCCGACACCGTCGCTCGCTGGGCCGACGCGTTCGATGCCGTCATCGCCACTGGCGGGATCGGTGGCACTCCTGACGACGTGACCGTCGAAGGCGTCGCGGACGGGCTGGAACGCGACCTCGTTGTTCACGGCGGGATTAAAGACGGACTGCTCGAGAAGGCGGCTGCCTTCCGCGAGGCGAACCCGGAACTGGTCGCGGAGCACGACCTCCAACTCGATTTCGACGCCGCGGCGTCGATCCCCGAAGGCGCGACACCGATCGTCGTCGACGAGGCCTGGGCCCCGGGCTGTGTCGTCGAGAACGTCTACGTCTTTGCCGGCATTCCCGAGGAGATGCAGGCCATGTTCGAGGCTGTTGCCGACGAGTTCACCGGCGATGGCATCGCCCGGACAATCTTTACGCCAGCGCCGGAGGGAGCGCTTTACGACGCACTCGAGGGCGTGACCGAGGCGTTCGACGTGGCCGTCGGAAGCTACCCGCGCAGCGAGAATCGTCCGGGTCGAATCCGGGTCACGGGGTCGGACGAGACGACGGTCGAGAACGCAGTGGCGTGGCTCCGAACGCGAGTCGAGACGACGGACCCACCGGCGGCCAACGACTGAGACGGTCTACTGTCAGTCAGTGCCGGCGCGCCCGCCGACGGGTCGCGATTGCGCCGGGACATCGGGACAGCACCCCATCCGAACGGGCACAGCACAGGTCGTCGTGACGGCCGGTCTCCAGTAGCTACTTGAGTCGACCGGATGACGGATTCATATGAGCGGCCGTGGGCCAAAACGGGAACTCGCAGAGAAGATCGCCGGGGAGATCACGCTGAGTGACGATCCCGGTGCGACGCTGCGAAAGTGGCGAACCGACTTCGGTGTCTCGCAGACGGATCTCGCGTCGGAACTGGATATCTCCTCGTCGGTCATCTCCGATTACGAGAGCGGGCGTCGGGAGAGCCCCGGTATCGGCGTCGTTCGCCGACTCGTTACGGGGTTGCTCGCAATCGACGAACGACGGGGCGGTGACCGAATCCGCCAGTACGGCCGGGTGCTGTCGGCCGGCTTCGAAAGCGACATTGTCTACGACCTCCGGGAGTATGCGACCTCGATCCCGCTGGTGAAACTGTACGACGATATCGGCGCGACCGAGGTCGCCGCCGGCAGCACCGACCGCATCAGTGGCCACACGGTCATCAACAGTATCGAGGCGATCACCCGCCTCTCGAGTGAGGAGTTCTTCCGGCTGTACGGCCAGAGCACGAATCGCGTCCTGGTGTTTACGGGCGTCACCCGCGGCGAGTCGCCGCTGGTCGCCCTGCGGGTCGTCAACCCGACGCCGAACGCCGTGATTTTACACGGCATCGACGAGGACGAACTGTGGGATCACGCGGCCGATCTGGCCCGGATCGACGGCTACTCGCTTGCCGTGGCCGACGGTGATTTAGACGCATTGCTCGAGTACCTCGTCAGTTTGGAGTAACACAGGTGAGCGAACGGAGACACGGCATGCTCGATCGAACGGAGCGGCTGACCGTCGCACTAACGGCTGTGTTCGTCCTCACGCTAGCCGTTACGGTGTCCCTGGCCAGTCCAGTAGTGTGGCTCGTCTGGGGGACTGCGATGGTGGTACTCGCGGGAACTGCACTCGTGCTCGCAAACCGTTCGGAGCCACCGCCGGACGACTGATACGAACGACTTTAGTCGATTCTGTCGCGACCGCAGGACGGCGGTCGCGCCGGGACATCGGTACAGCAGGCCGTCTCAGGCGATTTGGTCTTCGTACGCCTCGGCGGTCAGGAGCGCCTCGAGTTCGGCCGTGTCGTCGGCGTCAATCTCGAGCATCCAGCCCTCGCCGAAGGGATCTTCGTTGACGAGTTCGGGGGCGTCGAACAGGGCCTCGTTGACCGCCGTTACCTCACCGCTGACGGGCGCATAGAGGTCCGAGACGGCTTTGATGGACTCGATAACGCCGAGGTCGTCCTCCTGCTTGAGGTGGTCGCCTTCGCCGGGGAGTTCGACGAAGACGACGTCACCGAGTTCGTCCTGTGCGAAGTCGGTGATGCCAACGCGAACGACGCCGTCGGTCTCGAGTGCCCACTCGTGCGATTCTAGATACTGTCTGTCGTCGGGAATGTCGAAGCTCATTATACTGTGTCGATAAACGGTGTCGTCTCAACTCTTGCTTTTTTTGACTGGCCGCGGACGACGACCTGCAGGGTCGTCCCCGGCTCTGCATACTCGGTCGGGACGTAGCCGAGCCCGATCGGTTTGTCGAGCGACGGGCTCATCGTCCCGCTGGTCACGGTACCGACGACCCGTCCGTCGGTGTTCGTGATGTCGTAGCCGTGTCGTGGAACGCCGCGATCGATCAGCTGGAGGCCGATCAGTTTCTCGTCGACGCCCTCCACGTCGACCTGCTCGAGGGCGTCCCGGCCGACGAACTCGGTCTCGAGGTCGACCGTAAACCCGATGCCGGCCTCGTAGGGCGTTCGCGGGTTCGACTCGAGATCGAAATCCTGGCCGGAGAGCAAGAGTCCGGCCTCGATCCGCAGCGTGTCTCGCGCGCCCAGTCCGCACGGGAGACAGTCGATGAGTCCCCAGATGTGCTCGGCTTCGGACCACGGGATGATCAGTTCGAACCCGTCCTCGCCGGTGTAGCCCGTCCGAGCGATCCAACAGGTCACGCCGTCGATGGTCGCATACTGGGCCTCGAACCGGGCCAGATCGGCGACGGACTCGTCGGTCAACTCGTCGACGAGTGTCGGTGCGTTCGGTCCCTGTACCGCGAACATGGCGTACTCGTCGGTTCGATTGTCGACGGTCGCCTCGAGACCCCATTCGTTGCGGTAGCTGATCCAGCGTTCGTGGGTTTCCTCGTCAGTGCCAGCGTTGGGAACGAAGAGATACGTCGGCTCGCCGTGCTCGCCACTCGACGCCGTGGTCTCGTTCGGGAGCCGATAGACGACGGTGTCGTCGATGATGATCCCCTCCTCGTTGGTGATCGCGGCGTACTGGGAGTCACCGACTGCGAGTCGGCTGACGTCGTTCGAGGTGAGCCGTTGCATGAGTGTCGTCGCATCCGGCCCAGTGACGTGCATCTGGCCCATATGCGAGACGTCGAACACGCCGACATCCTCACGAACGGCTGCGTGTTCCGTTCGGATCGAATCGAACTCGACCGGCATATCCCAGCCGCCAAACTCCGTAAACTTCGCTCCGCGCTCGTCGTGCGCCCCACGTAACGGCGGCGTCTGAAGCGGCATACTGGAGACGACACGCCCGGAGTAGTAATGTCTTTTCGTCGGTCGACCGACGTTGTGGCCGGGTTACACCTCGCGTCGCGTTTCGTCACACCTATTTCGCGGCCGGGGAAACGCCAGTACATGTTCGACCGCGTTCGCGCCCGTCTCGCCCGCTTCATCGGTCCCGAACCCGAACCCGAACCCGAGACTGAGACCGAGCCGACAGTGGGCCTGTTCGTCGACGGGCCGAACGTCTTTCGCGAGGAGTTCGACGTCGACTTAGACGACCTCCGGGATGCCGCCCGCGAGCTCGGTCGTGTCGGCGTGATCCGGCTCTATCTCGACGAACACGCCACGCCCGGGCTCATTCAGGCGGCCGAAGCCCGCGGCTTCGAAGTGATCATCACCAGCGGCGACGTCGACGTCAAACTCGCTGTCGACTCGACCGCTCTCGCCGGCGACGGCACACTCGATCGACTCGCGATCGTCTCTCGCGATACGGATTTCAAACCCGTCCTCGAGCACGCGGGCACCCTCGGCGTCGAAACGATCGCGGTTGCTCCGGGCGAGTACGGCCGCTCGGACGCGCTGCGAAACGCGGCCGACGAGGCGATCACGCTCGAGTCTTGAGGTGGGGTCCGTCACAACCTCTGGGGAGCATCCGTGCTGATTTTGATCCGGGAAGGATAGATGAAGACGGTGGTGAAGACGTCTTCACAGATCCTGTATTTGCCAATCCCAGTTCTACGGCCGATCTATCTTTCTATCTCTTATTTAATGAAAATCAGCTGACTAATTCCTGTATGACCAACGGAATCCAAGATCCGCCGAATTAGGCCTTGAGACGTATTCTACCCCACCGTCTTCATGAGGGATGTAGCGCGACGGATTGTGGGCTACCCATCCCTTGCCGGAAACCGCGTGCGAGAGACAGAGTTTGAGTTCAGCAAACACAGAATGCGAACCAGTGGCCGACGCACTCGGCGATTCTCCAAAGCGGAATCACGACCCAAGCGAATGAGATCCGCCAGCGGCGCTCATAGCACTCGCAGTCGGTATCCCTCGATAGCGCTCTCATCAGTAACCCGTCCGGCCTCAACTGCGGCGTCGAGCAGTTCGGCAACGAACTCTTTGGGTACCTCAATACCGATAAAATCGGTTCCGTCACGCCCCGTCGTCAGCCGCGCCATTGTTCGGCTGGTGCCGTCGTCGTTGTAGATGCTCCCGACACGGTCATCGTTCCGCAGGAACCGGAGAGTTACGTCGGTTGGCTCGATCGACTCGAAGTTCACCTCGAACACCCGATCATCATCCTCTATCCGCGCTAGCATGAGGTCATCTTTCTCGGTAATGATTGTCTTCATACCTCGATTATAGGGTCGAAACATATAATATGCTGACGTGAAGTCGTCGTACAGGCTCTGTCAGCTGGTTCCACCGCCGAAAACAATAGAAAACGGTCACCACCGCTGTGTGCCGAATCTACGGCTCAAAACCGCGAAGATCTGCAAGACAAGTGCGCTGTATCTCGCACGGCTGTTGGAACAGTTCGTTGTACTGGTAGAAATCTCGGCGATCAATACGCGCCTGTAGTGAACGTCTCTCTCGAGCGAAGACACGGCTGAAACGACAGCACTCGAGACCGTCGGAAAGCAGGCCTGCAGTCACACACGTCCCACGGCCGAGGCATTCGAAGTCGGTGACTTTTCACGCACGGCAGCCACAGTAGCGGCCATGATCGACGAGATGCCGGTGCTCGACAACCACCTCCACCTCGATCCGGACCATCATCGCGGTATCGACGCCGTCCGGGACTTCGCCCGCGTTGGCGGCACCCACCTGCTCGTGGTGAACAAACCTTCGTGGCATCTCGGTGTCGAAGCCGAGACTGGCGAGGACTTCAGGGCCGTCTTCGAGCGAACCATCGAGGTCGTCGAGGACGCCTCGAGCGAACTCGAGGGGCGAGCCTGGCCCATCCTGGGCATCCACCCTGGACTGATCTCGCGGCTGGTCGACGATCGCGGCTTCAGTCCCGACGACGCGCGCGACCTGATGCAAGCCGGAATCGACGTCGCGGCCGAGTACGTCGACGCGGGCGAGGCGCTGGCGCTGAAATCCGGCCGGCCCCACTACGAGGTCGATGACGCCGTCTGGGCGGCCTCGAACGCCGTCATGCGCCACGCGTTCGAGCGCGCGAGCGATCTCGAGTGTGCCGTGCAACTCCACGCCGAGGGGAGCGAGGACATGACCGAGGTCACGGACTGGGCCGAGGCGGTCGGGCTCCCGGCGCACAAGGTCGTCAAGCACTACGCTGGCGGGCGACTCGAGGGGCCGATTCCGAGCGTGATCTGTGACAAAGACGACCTCGAGACGGCCGCCGAGCGCGGCGAGCCCTTTTTGATGGAGACCGACTATATCGATGATCCCGACCGCCCGGGGGCCGTGTTAGGGCCGAAAACGGTGCCGCGGCGAGTCAGTTGGCTGCTCGAGAACGGCCACGAGGACGCCGTCCGAAACGCACACGTCGAAACGCCCGCGCTCGTCTACGGCATCGACACCGAAGACGGCCCCGAGCGGCCCTGAAACCGGTGATAGGCGTTCGTTCGGATCAACGCACAGTAGAGAAAGGCATTTCAAGCGGCCGGTGTAGGTGTCTGTATGAGCAATCCCCCGACCGAGTTCTACTCGGAGGAACGCTGGCAGAACTGGATCGGCCGCATCAAAGACGAAGAGATCGATCCGGAGGACGAATCGTCGGCCCGACTCCTGTTGAACCTGCAGGACGATACGGCGATCGCGATCGCCAAGATCGTCGCCGCCTACGACGATGGGGACCTCGAACAAGAGGACGCGCTCGCGGAGATCGGCGACGTTCGCGAGATCGTCCTCGGCGAAGTTGATATCGAAGACGAAGAGAAACTGATCCTCGTCGACGGCGTCCAGACAAGTCTCGTCTGTGTCTTTTTCGCCGCCGAGGAGTTCATCGCCGGTGGCCCTGCAGACGAAGGCAGCGTCGGCGATTATCTCGGCGCTGCGGCCGACGCCGAAGCCGAAGAGGATCTCGACGCCGCACTCGGCTACGCCGCACAGGCTGGGACACTCATCATCGACGGCGAGGAACTCGATATTTCCATCGCAGAGGACCTCGAGTACGGACTCGTCACGGAGTGGATCAACGGCCTCGACAGCCTCCAGAGCGCGATGAGCGATCCGGAAGTCGTCGAGGAAGACGAGTAGAGTTGCACTCGGGAACGCACGACCCGGCGCAGCTGTGTTCTGCGGTCTGTCACGGCAGCAGTCTACATACCCCGGCGATCGGTAGTGACAGCCGATTCTGATCACGCCACTACTTGTCGCTTCTGTTCGCCTTCGAGCTGGTGGGACTCTGCCGCCGGAGCGGTCGTCTTGTGATCATTCCACACCGTTTCCGAGACGAAAGGCTCTGTTCTGAACTCGATGATAGATAGTCATAAAGCAGTGGTACACGGCTGATTACGGCGTTTCCCACTGTGTTCCGACTCAAAATTCTCGAGTACTGCGGCCGAACGATAGTGTCAAGCCATCGTCGCAGCTTCCGACAGACGTTTCCGCTCCCACAAAGCGTTTAACCGTGGTAATTATATCTAATTACAACTCATGCCAGCGAACTTCCCCGAGTACGTCGACGTCGATTATGACGACGGCACCGGCGAAACGCCCGCGGACTATCCACACATTCAGGACCAAATCGAGAAGGCGATCGAAGTCACCCGACAGGGGCTCGAGCAGTACGAGAACCCAGCCGTCATGTGGACCGGTGGGAAGGACTCCACGCTCGTCCTCTACTTCGTCAAGGAAGTCGCCGACCGCTTCGATCTCGAGGTACCGCCGGCGATCTTCATCGACCACTACCAGCACTTCGACGAGATTCACGACTTCGTCGACCACTGGGCCGACGAGTGGGATCTCGAGGTTATTTACGCGCGCAACGAGGACATCGGCGAGTACGTCGACGAACACGGTCTCGAGCCCGGCGACGACATCGAGATTCCGGACCTCTCCGAGCACAACCAGCATCACGTCGAGAACATCCTCGAGTACGAGGAAGACACGTTCCCGTTCCTGCTCGACACCTACGTCGGCAACCACCTCCTGAAGACGGTCGCGCTGAACAACGCGCTCGAGGAGTACGCCGTCGACGGCGTCATCTCCGGCGTCCGCTGGGACGAACAGGAAGCGCGTGCCGACGAGACGTTCTTCTCGCCGCGTCACGACCCCGACATCTACCCACCCCACGACCGCGTCCAGCCCATCCTGCAGTTCGACGAGGCTGCCGTCTGGGAGGCGTTCTGGAACTTCGTCGTGCCCGACACCGTCCCCGAGTTCCCCGACGACGGCTACATCCCACAGAGCGACACGGACCTGCCGAACGACCTGAGCCAGGACGACATCCCCGTCTCGCCCAAATACTTCGCCGGCTTCCGCTCGCTCGGCAGCGAGATCAGCACCGAAAAGAGCGACGAGGACCCCGCCTGGCTGCAGGACCTCGAGGGAACGACCGAGCGTGCGGGCCGCGCCCAGGACAAAGAGGACCTGATGGAGCGCCTGCGCGACCTCGGCTACATGTAGACTCGGCCGACTCGTCATCACATCGCTGTGCGATCGATTTTTGTGCGGACGTCATCGGACTCGAGCGACAGCAATCGCGTCAGTGCTCGAGTTGGGTCAGAATCGGATTCCGAACGTATCAGTGCTGTGCGCGGTGCTCGCCGTGTTTGACGCCAATCGCGAGCATGAGCAGTCCGAAGACGATCATCGACGGCGCAACCATCATCAGTACGGTGTTCATGGTCATCATGGGGGCAGCGATCAAGCCGCCGACGCCGATGGCGATCACGAGAAGAAATACACCTGCTGTCGTCGGGAGGTTGAACTCCATACGTGGTCGTTAGCAATCGGACACCTAATGCTGCCGGGAATCGGCAGTCCGTTCACATCGGTTGGTCGAAGGCCGGAAAACGAGACATTATTGCGCTGGTCGGACCAGGTTCGCCAGCGCGGTGACGACGCCGAGGAACCAGCCGAGCGGGAACGAGATGCCGGTCCACATCGCCGCGTAGGCCGCCCCTTCGAGGTCGAAGTTCCCCCGCAGATACTCGTTGATGCCGCCAACGTAGAGCACGTTGTCGAGCACCCAGACGGCGAAGTCGTAGCTGGGTTCCAAGATGACGCCCTCGAGCGACGGCGTGACGAGTGCGGCGACGACGGGCGGCAAGAACAGCGCCGTCATCGCGAAGGGGTAGGCGAGGACGACCGTGAGCCATCGACCGCCGACCTTCGAGCACGTGGCGGCGAGCGCGGTCGACACCGTCGCGACGCCACTGGCCGCGGCGACGGCCAGCACCGCGTCGAACGGGATGTCGACCTGTTCCATGTAGGACATCGCGCCCCAGGCGAGCGTCAACAGCCCCCAGCCGAGCAGGGCGATGCCCGTGACGCCGATGATGCCGAGACGCGTCCGCGTCGAGTCGAGTTTCGCCGCATAGTAGCGGGTACCAAAGCCGATAACGGTCAGTGGATACAGGACCAGCAAGCCGAGCAGTCCGAGAACGCTCCAGCCCCGGTAGGCGATGCGCTGGGGGACCGTTTCGGGTTGCCATTTCCCCATGACGGAGTGGCCGCGGCCACGCTGGCGTGGAAAGACGAGTTCCATCCAGGCACCGTGTAACCGCTGGACGTCGGTTTTGATCGCCCCGACGACCCCACCGCCGCCACGTTGTCGTGAGCGGGTAGACATACGCGAGCCAAAAAGCCGGCGTACCGTAAACTTTCCTGCTTTTCTGGATCTGCTAGATGTCGATCGAACCGACTGGAGCGTGCAGACACTGAACAGTGACGTCAGTTCCAGGGTGCGAAGTCGGGATCGACTTCCCGACTCCGCTCCTCGATGCTGTCGATCGCGTCGATATCCTCCTGGGCTAACTCGAGCGCCAGCGACGCCCAGTTATCTCGGATGTGTGCCTCTCCGGTCGCTTTCGGAATCGCGGTAACGCCCTTCTCGCGCAGCCAGGCGAGGCTGACCTGTGCCTCGCTAACGCCGTGTTCGTCCGCGATAGCCTGTATCTCGGGCTGGTCGAACACGCCACCGCGGGCCAGCGGCGAGTAGGCGACCAGTTCGATATCGTGTTGCTCGCAGGTTTCTCGAAGCTCCTCCTGGGGCAACAGTGGGTGCAGTTCGACCTGATTCGCCAGAATCGGGACGTCACAGACCTCGATGGCTTCCTCGAGTTGCTCGGGTTCGAAGTTGCTCACCCCAACGTTCTCGATCAGACCCTCGTCGTACAGCTCTGAGAAGGCCTCGAGGGTGGCCTCGGGGTCGTACGTCCGGGCCGGCCAGTGGACGTACAGCAGGTCGACGTACTCGACACCGAGTCGGTCGAGGCTCTCGCGGGCCGTCTCGAGGACGTCGTCGGATTCGAGGTTCGAGATCCAGATCTTGGTCGCGAGGAAGACCTCCTCGCGGTCGACGTCGGCTCGAGCGATCCCCTCGCCGACGGCGGCCTCGTTGTCGTATATTTGGGCGGTGTCGATGTGTCGATATCCCGTCTCGAGGGCCGTTCGGACGCTTTCGGCACACTGCTCGGGGTCTTCGTTCTGCCAGGTACCGAGGCCGAGCATCGGCATATCGTCTGCGGTTGGACACGTTTCAGGAGTGACAGCTGTGGCGTCTTCTGTTCCCATACGTGAGAGAAGAGCCAGCGTGCGAAAAGGGATTTGGGTTGCGGCTAGTGGTTCGGTTTCCGTTCGTGACGGCCGTATATCGAGTCGCCCCACGGCCGATCCGTTCGTCGTGGTGAACACGATCGGGCTGGCGATTCAATCGCTGGGCGAGAGCAGCCTCGGCGTGGTCGGCATCGGTCTGGCGATCGGCCTCTATCACGCCCTCGAGTCCCCCGACAATCACCCGATCACGCTGGTTTCCGACGCCGTCGGCGACGACGTCGGCAAGCAGCAGGGTGGCTCTCTCGAGTGACCGACTCGCCACGAGGAAAGCGTGGCTTCAGAGCGCTACTGGTACATCCGCAGCGGCTGAGCCTGCGAACTTTCTTCCTGTCCGATGGCCTGCATCTGCTGGGCGAACGCCTCTCGTTTGGCTTTGATTTCCTCGGCTCGCTCGAGAAGGTCGTCCGTCTCGATCGAGAGGTCGGCGATCGGCGCGATTGCCTCGTCTATGAGCACGCTTGCGGCCTCGGGGTCGGGAAACTGGGGGCTACATTCGACGACGAGGCCGTAGCTGTCGTGGTCGAGGTGTGCGGCACGGTCGATCAGCGCCCCCGTCGGCCCGGTGATGACGCCGTCTTCGGGTGGTGCGGCGATATCGTGGCCGTCGAGCGTCTCGCTTGCGCTGCCGGTCGCGATCCCGTACAGATCCGGTTTCGTCTCGCGCTCTGCGGGGAGGCCGCTGAGATAGATCGGCGTCGCGTCGTGGTCGACGACCCAGCGCGTCACGCAGTCGGCGACGTTGTTGACGGCAGCCGAAACGATCGGCACGTCGCTCTGGAGCGCCAGTAAGTTGTGCTCGTCGCTGACGTAGAGGCGAACCGGTGGGCGAGCGGTTCGGTCGCCGCCCCGGTAGACGCCGATCCGGGGGAGGCCCTCACAGTCGATGCTCGCGTAGTAGCGCATCTCGAGTTGGTCGATGAGGTGGTCGGTCGCGATCTTGCCGACGAGCCCGATACCGGGGAACCCTTCGACGAGCGTCGGCTCCTCGAGGTCCGGTTCCGGTCCCTTGGTGCACAATCCAGCCATACAGAGACAATCGCACGCAGGTCGCATAAAGACGGTGCTGGTGTGTTCGGCCAGCAACAGCGAACGGGGCCGAGACGACCGACCCCGCCACGCCTTCGAAACCCACAAACGACGGGCGCTCGAATTTCGGCCCAATGGAGCCACTCGAGCGGTATCGACCGATTATCGACGATTTCGAGGCGTTTCTCGCTGCATGCGAGCGGCCACTCGGCAACACCGTGCGCGTCAACACGATCAAGGGGTCCGTCGAGCGAACGCTCGAGGCCCTAGCCGACGACGGCATCGCGTACGAGCAGGCCGACTGGAACCCACGCGTGGTGCGCCTCGAGACGGACTCGCCGGGATCAACGTGGACGTCGTTTCACGGCCTGACCCACGGCCAGGAGGAGGTGTCGGCGGTGCCGCCGGTCGTCCTCGATCCCCAACCCGGCGAGCGCGTTTGGGATAGCTGTGCCGCACCGGGCGGGAAGGCGACCCAGCTCGCCGCGCTGATGGACGACCGCGGAACCGTGGTCGCAAACGACAACAACCTCGGCCGGATCTCGGCGCTGCGATTCAACGCCGAGCGACTCGGCGCGACGAGTCTCGCCGTAACCAACGCCGACGCCCGAACCTACTCGCTCAAGCGGTTTCCGTTCGACGAGTTCGATCGGGCGCTCGTCGACGCCCCCTGTTCGTGTGAGGGGACGATCCGGAAGAACCCCGACGCGCTCGACAACTGGAACGAAGGCCACATCAGCTCCGTCTCGGGCATCCAGAAAGGCATTCTCCGGCGGGCCGTCCAGGCCACACGCGAGGGCGGCACCGTCGTCTACTCGACGTGTACGTTCGCCCCCGAGGAGAACGAGGCCGTTGTCCAGCACACCCTCGATAACGAGTCCTGTCGCGTCGTCGACTTCGACCTCGGCCTCGAGCACTCGCCAGGGCTGTCGGAGTGGGACGGCGAGACGTTCGACGACGCACTCGAGCGCGCCGCCAGGATCTACCCTCACCAGAACGACACCGGCGGCTTTTTCCTCGCGAAGTTGGAGGTGACCGCCGAATGAGCGACAACGACGGGCAGCAATTCGACCGACTCCCCGCGACGGCAGCGGAGCGAACCGTCGAGGGCCGAGCCAGCCGCGAGGAGGTGATCGACTACTTCGAGGACCGCTTTGGCATCCCACCGGAGACGTTCGCAGACTACACCTTCTGGGAGAAAGGGGCCGGCAAGATCTGGATCTACGCGGGCGAGGCATCGACGCCGCTCGGGATCGAAGCGATCGGGATGACCTGCCTCCGCACGCGACAGGAACACTGGAAGCCGACGACGGACTTCGTCCAGCGTTTCGGCCAGTTCGCCACCGACTGCGTGATCGAACTCGAGCGCGAGCAGGCGCGAGCGTTCGCAGCCGGCGAGGATCAGAACCTCGAGTGGTGGGACGGCGACTGGGGATACCTCATCGCTGCGCACGAACTTGCAGGCGACCTCGAGCCGCTCGGGATCGGCCTCTACGTCCACGGCGAGTTGCGATCGATGGTGCCGAAAGGCCGCCAGCGAGACATCTGAACTGCCGCCGCTCGAATATCGTCAGTGCCGCTTTTTCCTGCCGTTCGTGCCGACACGAGAACAGTTGAATCGCTATCGCTCACGGATCGTCCCGCCGGCCAGCCCCTCCCACTCGACGCGATAGCCCAGTTCGGCGAGGGTCGCACTCGAGTCCCCGATGCCGACGTCCTCGAAGACGGCCTCAGCCTCCGAAAGCGCCATCCCCGCCTCGATCTCGTCGGCGAGTGTCTCGAGCACGGCTGGCCGAACGAGCATCCGCCCGACCTGCTCGTGGTCGGGAAACGCGACGTCCACGAGGGCGTCTTCGCTGACGCCGTGGCGCTCGGCCAGCGACTCGAGTGAGACGACGTCGTCGTCTGGCTGCAGTTCGTTGGGCAGCGCGGTCGCGCTCTGGGCGACGAGTTGGCGCTCGTACTCCCGGAGCACGTCGGCGACGGCTTTCAGCCGAACCGTCCCGGAGTAGGGAATCGCCCGGAAGTCGCGTGCGGCGATCTCTTCGCCGACGCCGAGTGACTCGTCGACGGCGACGATCAGTTCGACGTCCTCGAGGTCGGCCAGTTGGGCGAGTTTCTTCTCGACGTACTCGGGCGTCCAAAAGCCCATAATCTCGAAGTAGACGCGGAAGTCGCTGTGCTGGTAGTCAAAAGCGAAGTCGGGAATCATCACCCGCGTCCCCGTCGCGAGCGGTTCGGGTTCGCGCACGAGGTCCCACTCGAGGTCGAGGTTCGAGAACCGACCAGCGAAGTCGGCCTCGACGCCGCTGTCGAACGAGACGTCCGCGACGGGGTCGGCGTCGGGCGCGCGGACGGGATCGTCGTGGGACAGCGACAGCGTCCGCTCGGTCCCGCGGTCGTCGATCGTCGCCTCGAGCGACCACTCGGTGGCTTTCGTCACCGTTCGCAGGAGTCGGGCGAAACGGGTGCCGTACCGACGGGTCGCCCGGAAGAGGTGGGTGGGGCCGGTGACGATCACCTCGCGTTTGGCGATCCCCGTGTGTTCGCCCGCGTTTTCGCCCTCGAGGCGGCGAATCTCGTACATCAGTCGGAGGCGCTTGATCGCCGAAATCAGCGCCTTCGGATCGCTCGAGCGAACCCGCAGTTCGGTCGCGTCGAACAGCGTCGTCTGAGCGAGCGACAGATTGTACTGGGCGAGGAGGTCGTCGGGGCCCCACCGTGGGTCGAACGCGGTGAGCATCTGTCGCTCCTCGAGGTCGGCGTACAGCGCGCGCTCGAGGGCGTCCGCGGAACACGACAGCGACTCGCCGGCCCGGATGAGCGCCATCGTTCGGTCGTCCTCGCTGACGACGCCGACGGCCTCGGCAGCCTCGAAGGCGGCTCGGCGGGCGCGTTCGGGTTCGACTACGGCGTCCGTTTCGAACGTCGCCTCGCGCTCGAGCAGCGCGGCGAACCCGCGGACGAGTTTAAAATCCGGCGCGTCGGCCTCGAGGTCGGCGAGTGCGTCCTCGAGGGTGGCTCGCGGTTCGCCGACGTGGCCCTGATACGTGCCGATGACACGGGCCGCCAACGGCCGGTGTTCCCGGCCGGCGAACTGGGGATGGTAGCTGCCACCGGCCCTCGAGACACGGAGCAGATCCTTCGTCAGCATGTCGGGGTGTCGGCGCGGGAGGGGCAAAAAGACCCTGTTGCTGTGCCAGCGCGGGCAAGTCCCGGTACTCGTTTGGCCGATAGGATTACGAAACCGGTTGCCGACGGATCGCTGTCGACGCGTTCAGGTGGACTGGAGCCCGTTCGTCGGGGTCGAACGGAACGTCGCCCTGTGATGGGACGGTGCAGTCGTGGTCGGTGTCGACAGCGTCATCGAACCCAGATGGTTCGGTTCACCGACCGCATTCCCAAGGAACTGGACGACGGCGGAACTGACGCACCGCCGTACAAGGGCTGGATGGGGTCGCGTCACATGAGCGCGCTCGACACCTCGCGACGACCGAACGTCGTATCGACGCTGAGCGAAGAAACCGGGCGTGTGACACGCTTCGAGAATGGGTCGTTCGAGTCAACTATTCGAACGGCACTTGGTGGCGAGTGGAATCCACGCGCCTCGTCCTGAGCGGCCCGGGATAGCACGGAAACGACTGTGGATGTCGACTCGGGTGTAATCAGTCGTCGGCCGGGTCGGCGCTTCTCGAGGTCGGGTTGGGGATGTCGGCGACGCCGGATCCGTTCTCAGCGGTTGCGAACGTGACGCCGACGATGACGAGAAGACAGAGCGGCCAGACGAGGATCGGGAACAGATCGGGGACCAGATAGAGGTTGCCGATCGAGGCGAGGAGTCCGGTGACGATGCCGGCGAGGACGGCTTCACCGGTCGTTCGCTCCCAGAACAGCAAGAACAGCAGCGGGAGGCCGAACGTCGCGCCGAGGCCGACATAGGCGAACTCGATGATGTCGAAGATGGTTCCAGGGCGGAGGAACGCGAGCGCGATCCCGCCGATCGAGAGCACGCCGATCGCGCCGCGACCGAGCAGGATGAGTTCGGTATCGCTCGCTTCGGGGTTGATCCGTGCCTCGTAGAACCGCGTCAGATCCGACGACGCGACGATGAGCATCGAGTCCGACGTCGAGAGGATCGCGGAAATGATGGCCGCCAGTAGGATACCGGCGATGATGGCCGGGAAGAAATCGACGATGGCCATCATCGCGACGCTTTCTGGATCGTCGACGGAGCCGTAGATGACACGCCCGGCGATGCCGATCAGCAGCGGGACGGTGAGTCGCAGCGACTGGAAGGCGACGGCGATGACGGCTGCGCCGCTCAGGTGGCGCTCGGAGCGGATCGCCTGAAAGCGCATCAACGAATGCGGCTGGCCGATCGTCCCGAACGCGAAGGTCACCCACGCAAGCGTCGCGATGACCATCGCCTGTCCGGCCAGGCCAGCGTTGAGATCGAGCAACGCTGCGTCCTCGATCGCTGCGGCCTCGGTGAGAAACGCCGACCAGCCACCGACTTCCATGATCATGAGCACGGGCAGCGTCACCGCGGCGACGAAGATGAGAATCCCCTGAAAGACGTCCGTCCAGATCGAGGCATTAAACCCACCGAGAGTGGTGTAGAGGCCGACGACGATGCCACCGACGGCAACCGCGGCGAAGTAATCGATCCCAATTCCGGTATCCATCGCCTCGCCAACCGCGATGATCTGGGCGCCGATGTACGCCCCCATGAAGACGAGAATCGACACCGTCGCAACGGCACGGATGTAGAAACTGAGCCGTTCGTCGTCGACGGCAAGCGAGAGGTGATCTGCGATCGTGATGCTCCCGAGGCTCTCCGACTGCCGTCGAAACCGCGAGCCAGCGTAGCGGTACATAAAAACGATGATGAAGATCATCGTCACCGAGAACCAGAGGCCACTCAGGCCGGTGGTAAAGCCGACACCAACCCATGCGAAGAACGTCCAGCCGCTTGCCACCGACGACACCTCGGAGATGGCGATCGGCCACGTTCCGACGTCACGATCCGCGAGCAGATACTCCGAGAGCCGCTGCGTCTCGGTGTTGAAATAGAAGTAGAGGCCGATCGCGAGCAAGACCAGCAGGTACGCGCCGAACGTCAGTTGCAGCGTCGACATCGTTATTGCCTCCCGAGGACGGAGACGTAGCCGTCGTTTCGTGTTCGATCGAGCCAGTACAGCGCGAGCGTTCCGACTGGAACCAGGAGCATCAGCAGGATGGCGATCGTACTCCCAGCTGGCAATTCGGATAGCATGCCCATCCATCACGGCCATTTCACTATATACGTACCGACTCGAGAACGGCGCTACGGAGCCCATACCTCACGTTAGGCAGGAAACAGGACGGCGTAGACGGCGGTGTCACCCTCGCTCGAGCGGAAGGCAGACTGCGAGGACAGCACACGCACGCCGTGGGACTAAGTCTCATTTCGTGGAGTCTGAGACCGTGCTGACCGATCACGAACGCGATTTCGATCGGGGGTGGGCGGTCCCGTGACCAACCTCGGCTACCACGCCTCTCACGAACAGTTCGCACCGAGTGCGCTCCTCGAGTACGCCCAGCTCGCAGACGACGTCGGCTTCGACCACGCCCTTGCGTCGGACCACTTCCATCCCTGGAGCGAACAGCAGGGCAAATCCGGGTTCGTCTGGTCGTGGCTCGGCTCGGCACTCGAGGCGACCGACCTGACCTTTGGGACGGTCAACGCACACGGCTATCGCTACCATCCCGCGATCATCGCCCAGGGCGCGGCGACGCTGCGCGAAATGTACCCCGAGCGGTTCTGGCTCGCCGTCGGCAGCGGCCAACTGCTCAACAAAGGCATCACGGGCACCGACTGGCCGGTCAAGCGCGAGCGAAACGCCCGCCTCGAGGAGTGTGCCCGGATCATGCGGCGACTGTGGGACGGCGAGGCGGTGACTCACCACGGCCGCATCGATGTCGAGCAGGCCCAACTCTACTCCCGCCCCGAAACCGCGCCGCCGCTGATCGGGGCCGCACTCTCCGAGGAGACGGCGGCGTGGCTCGGCGAGTGGGCCGACGGCATGATCACGATCGCGACGTCAGATCACGAGGCCGACGCCGCCCGCGTCGAGGCCTTCCGGGAAACGGCTCCCGAGAAGCCGGTCTACCTCAAGGCCCAACACTCCTACGCCGACACGGATGACGCCGCACTCGAGGGCGCTTACGAATAGTGGCACACCAACTGTGTTCCGGGCACGGTGACCCAAGAGCTCTGGACGCCCGAGCAGTACGACGAACTGTCGGAGACAGTCGACGAGCAACAGGTTGCAGCAAACGTTCGCATCTCGGCGGCCCCCGAAGAGCACATCGAATGGCTCGAGGTTGATTTCGAACTCGACGTTGACAGGGTGTTCGTCCACAACGTCAACACGAATCAGGCGGCGTTCGTCGAGACGTTCGGCGACGAGGTGATCCCTGCCTTCGAGTGACGGAGTGTTCGCGGCCGTCAGCTCTGGCGACGATCCGCGATTCGTTTTTCGCCCGTCTCCGCCGAGAGGACCTCATAGAGCACGGCTCGAGTGCCGTCGTCAGTCGGCCGAAGAATCCGCCCGAGTCGCTGGATGAACTCCCGTTCGCTCCCGCTGCCCGAGAGCACGACTGCCACCGACGCATCGGGGACGTCGACGCCCTCGTCTAAGACGTTCGAGGTCGCGATACGCGTGTACGTTCCCGCACGGAACCGCTCTAAGATTTCTCGGCGCTCCCCAGCGGCGGTCTGGTGGGTGACCGTCGGGATCAGAAACCGCTCGCTGACGTCGTAGGCGAGGTCGTTGTGGGCCGTAAAGACGATCGTCCGCTCCCCGCGGTGATCGTCGAGGATGTCGGCGAGGGCCTCGAGTTTGGCCTCGCTGCCGAGCATGATCTCGCGTGCGCGCTGGCGCGCGAGCAGCGCCTCGCGGGCCTCAGGGTCGTTGCCCGAGCGTTTGACGAGTTCCTGATAGTCCGAGCCGCTTTGCATTTGGATGTTCGAGCGCGCGAGGTAGTTCGTGAACACGTCCTGCTTGCGGTCGTACTCCTCGCGTTCCGCGGGCGAAAGCGCCACCTCGAGGCGCTTGAGGTCATATGACGCGAGGTGGTCGCCGGCCAGTTCGTCGACGTCGACGCGGGAGACCAGCGGGCCGACGACGTCCTCGATTACCTCGTGGGCACCGTCGGGCCGTTCGAACGTCGCGGTGAGCCCGAGTCGAGCGGGCGCGGCGAGCAGGCGAGCGATCTCGCGATACCCCTTGCCGCCGAGGTGGTGAACCTCGTCGAAGACGACGAGTCCGAACCGGTTGCCGACCGAATCGGCTTTCAGATACGCCGAGTCGTACGTCGAGACCGTGATCGGGCCGAAGCGCTGCTCGCCGCCGCCGAAGCGCCCGATCTCGCAGTCGAACTCGCGCTCGAGTTCCCGTTGCCATTGTTCGAGCAAGTCGATCGTCGGGACGACCACGAGCGTCGGCACCGAGAGTCGCTCGATCGCCTTGATGGCGATAACGGTCTTCCCGCTGCCGGTCGGGAGTTCGAGGACGCCCCCGGGCGCTCGAGTGAGCGAGTCGACGCCGTTGCTCTCGGCCCAGCGATCCGTCTCGAGCCACGCCTCGAGGGCCTCCTGTTGGTAGTCGCGGAGTTCGTACGCCGACCGGAGCGCCGGCAGCGACTCGAGGTCAAGGACGCGGTCGTCGATCCGGACACCGCCATCAGCGAGGGCTGCGCGAAGGGAAGCGTAGCGAACGGCAGGCACCCGCCAGCCGTCGGTTCGCGGGTCGGCCTCGAGGTCGGGAACCGACTCACGAACGGCAGCCAGCACGTCCGTCTCGAGGCCGTCGATTCGGACAGTGCCGTCTTCGTACCGGAGTGTCGTCGGTTCCGAACCCACGGGGTTGTCCTGAGGTCGCTTCACGGCCAGTGGTCGGAACGGGAGTGACAAATACTGTCTGGTGTCTCCCGACCCGCTCGAGCGGAGTGGATGCCGTCGGCTGTTGAAACGGACTGCGGGCTCGAGAATCGTGGCCGGCGACGACCACCGACCTGCGCACCGTACCTCAACCCTTTTATTATCGCTGTTCGTTGACTGGCACATGAGCGAAGACGAGGGCACGAACGCGACGGCCCAGGGTGTCCCGTCCGAGGAGCAATCCGACGACGGCGAGACGGCCGACGTCGAGTCTGGAGCGAGTGGGCCGGACGGATCGGCCGTCGAAGCCGACTCACCCGGCACGGACTCACCAGCCGAGGAGAGCGAGTCGAACAAGGAGACAACTACCGGTTCGGTAGCGGCGTCGAACGCCGAGGCGGCCATCCCGGAAACCAGCGCAGACGTCCAGGAACTCCTGGATCGCGTCAGCGAGTACGACGACGACCTCGCCCACCAGGTCACCGCCGTCGTCGAGGACGCCCGGGCGGTAAACGCTACCGTCGCCGACCAGCGCGAGGAACTCGAGGATCTTTCCGAGCGCGTCGCAGAACAGGCCGAGACCATCGGGGAGTTACAGGACGACCTCGAGGAAGCCAACACCGAGATCGACGACCTTCAGAGTCGGCTCAAGCGCAAGCAGGCCGATTTCCAGAACTACAAGAAACGCGCGAAAAAGCGCCAACAGCAGATCAAAGATCGCGCCACCGAGGACCTCGTCGAACGATTGCTCGGTGTCCGCGACAACATGAAACGCGCCTTGGAGGAAGAAAGCGGCGACGCTGACAGCCTCCGTGATGGCGTCGAGATGACACTCCGCGAGTTCGACCGAGTACTCGAGGACGAGAACGTTTCGGAGATCGACCCCGAGCCCGGCACCGAGAGCGATCCACAGCGCCACGAAGTCATGATGCAAGTCGACAGCGCCCAGCCCGAGGGGACCATCGCCGACGTCTTTACGCCCGGCTACGAGATGGGCGAGAAGGTCATCCAGAACGCACAGGTGACCGTCTCGAACGGTGAACTCGAGGGCGATGTGGACGAAAACGACTCGGAGACGGCCGCCGATAGCGACGATGGCGGAGCCGGCGACGAGGACGCGGCCGACGAAACGACCGACTGACGGAGTCTATCGGCGTCTGACAGCTCCGGTCCGATTTTGCTGAATTCTGTTTCGACCGTTTAACCCCCTCGAGAGTGGCGTCTATCGTTGTTTCGCTGTATTTTATTCGACTCGCAATACGCCCTAGTAAGCTTTAAAACAAAGTGCGCACAATAGCCCCCCACGATGGCGAGCAACAAAATTCTCGGAATTGACCTTGGGACGACGAACAGCGCGTTCGCGGTGATGGAAGGTGGCGACCCGGAGATCATCGTCAACGCCGAAGGTGAGCGGACGACGCCCTCCGTCGTCGCGTTTACCGACGACGACGAGCGACTCGTCGGCAAACCGGCGAAGAATCAGGCGATCCAGAACCCCGAAAAGACGATCGCCTCGATCAAACGCCACATCGGCGAGGACGACTACACCGTCGAGATCGACGACGAGGAGTATACGCCCGAGCAGATCTCGGCGATGATCCTCCAGAAGATCAAACGCGACGCCGAGGAGTATCTCGGTGATGAGGTAGAGAAAGCTGTCATCACGGTCCCCGCGTACTTCTCGGACCGACAGCGCCAGGCGACCAAAGACGCCGGCGAGATCGCCGGCTTCGAGGTTGAGCGCATCATCAACGAGCCGACGGCTGCGTCGATGGCCTACGGTCTCGACGACGACTCCGACCAGACCGTGCTCGTCTACGACCTCGGTGGTGGCACCTTCGACGTCTCGATTCTCGATCTCGGCGGCGGTGTCTACGAAGTCGTCGCAACGAACGGTGACAACGATCTCGGTGGCGACGACTGGGACGAGGCCATCATCGACTGGCTCGCCGAGGAGTTCGAAGCCGAACACGGCATGGACCTCCGCGAGGACCGGCAGGCCCTCCAGCGGCTCAAAGACGCCGCCGAAGAGGCCAAGATCGAACTCTCCTCGCGCAAGGAGACCGAGATCAATCTGCCCTTTATTACGGCGACCGACGACGGTCCGATCCACCTCGAGGAGTCCATGACTCGCGCCAAGTTCGAGTCGCTGACCAGTGACCTGATCGAGCGCACCGTCGAGCCGACCGAGCAGGCACTCGAGGACGCCGGATACAGCAAAGACGACATCGACGAAGTGCTACTCGTCGGTGGCTCGACCCGAATGCCACAGGTCGGCGAGAAGGTCGAAGAGTTGACGGGCAAAGAGCCCCAGAAGAACGTCAACCCCGACGAGGCCGTCTCGCTGGGCGCGGCGATTCAGGGTGGGGTCCTCGGCGGCGAGGTCGACGACATCGTCCTGCTCGACGTCACGCCGCTCTCGCTGGGCATCGAGGTCAAGGGTGGCCTCTTCGAGCGACTCATCGAGAAGAACACGACGATTCCGACCGAGGAGTCGAAGATCTTCACGACCGCGGCGGACAACCAGACCTCCGTGCAAGTCCGCGTCTTCCAGGGCGAGCGTGAACTCGCACAGAAAAACGAGATGCTCGGCGAGTTCCACCTGACCGACATCCCGCCAGCACCGGCTGGGACCCCACAGATCGAGGTTACGTTCTCCATCGACGAGAACGGCATCGTCAACGTGAGTGCGGAGGACAAGGGGACCGGCGCAAGCGAGGAGATCACCATCGAGGGCGGTGCCGGCCTCTCCGACGCCGAAATCGACGAGATGCAGGCCGAAGCCGAGAAACACGCCGAAGAGGACAAACAGAAACGCGAGCGCATTGAGGCCCGCAACACGGCCGAAGCGACGATCCAGCGCGCCGAGACGCTGCTCGAGGAGAACGAAGAGGAGGTCGACGACGACCTTCGTGGAGACATCGAGGCAGCCGTCGAGGAACTCGAGGAAACCATCGACGACAGCGATGCGGACGCCGAAGCCATCGAGGAGGCGACCGAGAGCCTGAGCAAAGAGCTTCAGGAGATCGGCAAGCAGATCTACCAGCAACAGGCTGGTGCGGCAGGCGCTGGCGGCGCAGCGGGCGGTGCGGCGGGCGCAGGTGCCGGCATGGGCGGCATGGGTGGCGGTCCGAACCCAGGTCCAGGCGGCGCAGCAGGCGACGAGGGCGAGGAGTTCGTTGATGCGGACTTCGAAGACGTTGAAGACGACGAGTAAGTCGTCTTCAGCCCGTCAGACGCAGTCTGACGACGTCGACGAAGACGAGGACTGAAAGGACGAGTCTTCGTCGGCTCGGAAGGTGAACGAAGTGAGCCTTCCGTAGTTTCGAAAACGAACGAAGTGAGTTTTCGAAGTAGCTGAAGACGACAAAGACTGAGTCGTTTTCGTCAGCCCGTCAGACTCCGTCTGACAATGTATTGACCTGCGAGTGGCCTTTTTCATCGACGTTTTTGCGCAAGCGGTTCGCCACAGTCGAACCCGACGCGGAAACAGTTCGGTGCTGGAACGTTCGTTTCAAGTGGTTCAACCGAGTATCGGTGTGACAACGAATGAGCGAGGACTTCTATGACGTGCTCGGCGTGAGTTCCGACGCGTCGACTGAGGAGATCAAACAGGCGTACCGGACGAAGGCCACGGAGTACCATCCGGACGTCAGCGACGACCCTGACGCCGAAGAGAAGTTCAAGAAGATCCAGAAGGCAAAGCAGGTCCTGACCGACGAGGAAAAGCGCCAGGCCTACGACCGGATGGGCCACGACCGCTACGAACAAGCCGAAAAGCACGGCTTCGACGCCGGTGACGCCGGTGCCGGCGGGATGGGGGGTGGCCCGTTCGGCGGGATGGGCGGCGGTGGCGGCATGGGCGGCGGCGGACTCGGCGACATCTTCGAGCAGGTCTTCGGCGGCGGCGGTGGCGGCCGCGGGCGACGACGACCACGGAAAGGTCGTGACCTCCGAACCGAACTCGAGATCGATCTCGAGCAGGCGTTTGCGGGTGCCGAAAAGCAGTTCACCGTCGAGCGACCCGAGGAGTGTGAGGTCTGTGATGGGAGGGGGCATCCAGCAGACGCGGACGCCGAGACCTGTTCGAAGTGTCAGGGCCGCGGCCAGGTGACCCAGGTCCAGCAGACGCCACTGGGGCGAGTCCAGCAGACGACCACGTGTCCACAGTGTGAAGGCGAGGGAACGCTGTACTCCGAGACCTGCGACGAGTGTCGCGGCGAGGGCTACGTTCGCAGCGAGGCCACGCTAACCGTCGAGGTCCCGCCGGGCATTCAGGACGGCCAGACACTCCGGATGGAAGGCGAAGGCGCGCCCAGTCCCGAGGGCGGCCGTCGCGGCGACCTGCTGATCGACGTCTCGGTCCGCGAGCACGACACGTTCGAACGCGAGGGCGACGACCTTCGACACCGACTCGCCGTCTCGTTCCCGCAGGTCACCTTCGGTGACACCGTCGAAGTGCCGACGCTCGACGGCTCCGTCGAACTCGAGATTCCACAGGGGACCCAGAGCGGAGAGACGTTCCGCCTCGAGGACAAGGGCATGCCGAGACTTCGCGGCCGCGGACAGGGTGACCTCTACGTGACGGTACAGATCGTCACCCCCGAGAGCTTAAACGAGGAACAGCGCGATGCTCTCGAGGCGTTCGCCGAGGCCGGCGGCGACGAGATCGAAGTCAAGGAAGGCTTCTTCGAGAAGATCAAGCGGGCGTTCTAGGTCGTCTTCGACGTCCTCGTCAGTACCTCGTGACGTGTTCGTTGCTGTTCGCGCACACGACCGCGATTAGTCACGCAAGCAGTACACGTCCGCCAGGGTAAGTGTCATGGTATCGCCTAACAGACGTTATGACTGATGCGACCGTAGTACCGGACGGATACCAATGACAGCACAACAGATCCTGCTCCTCGCCGGCGATTACGTCGAGGACTACGAGGTAATGGTTCCGTTTCAGGCACTCGAGATGGTCGGCCACGACGTCCACGCCGTCTGTCCGGAGAAAGCAGCCGGCGACACCTGTCCGACCGCCGTCCACGACTTCGAGGGTGACCAGACCTATACCGAAAAGCCGGGGCACAACTTCGAGTTGAACCACGATTTCGACGCCGTCGACCCCAGCGAGTACGACGCACTGGTCGTCCCAGGCGGCCGCGCGCCCGAGTATCTCCGAACATACGACGAGGTCCTCGAGATCGTCCAGCACTTCTTCGAGGCGGAGAAACCCGTCGCGGCGGTCTGTCATGGCGTCCAGATCCTCGCCGCTGCGGACGTCCTCGAGGGACGGACCTGTACCGGCTATCCGGCGCTCGAGGCCGACGTCCGCGGTGCGGGCGGGGAGTGGACGGGCGAGGTAACACGCGACGGGAACCTGGTGACGGGACAGGCGTGGCCGGATCACCCCGAGTGGCTCGCCGAGTTCCTCGACTGTCTGGGCACCGAGATCGATCACGCCGACACTGCTCCCGCGGCCGCGGACGACTGACAGACGACCGCGCGTGTGACACCGCCGTCGTATGACGGGCATCCGTTGGCCTCGAGTCGGCGCGCTTTTTTCGGCTGGGTACTGAGGACGATGTATGACCGCCGTGACAGTCGACGAACTTCTCACGCGTGAACTCCGGGACGATCGCACGGCACTCGTCGATGCGACGGGCCGCGAGTTCGACCACCACTGGCTGTGTACGACGTCCTGGAAAGCCGGGAACTTCCTGCGACATTCGGGCGTTCGCAAGGGCGTCACCGTCGGCATCGTCGGGGAGAACCCGCTCGCGCTGCTCGCCTTTCTCGGCACTTCGATGCTCGAGGGGACCACACGGTTCGAGCCACCGACCGACCTCACGGACGTAGACGATGTCCGGGCGCTCGTCGCGCCGGTCGACGACCTCGAGGCCGGACGCTACGACCTTCCGCGTGGTGCCCAGCGAGTCGGCTACGGGGCGAAACCGACTGAACCCGACATTCACCATTTCGACGCCGGTGTCTGGAGCGAGAACCCCTCGTTTCCGCCGCTGGACATCGACCCAGAGACGGTGCTGTTGACCGACGGCGATCGAACCGTCACTCACAAAACGGCACTCGAGGCCGCAGCCGAACTGATCGACGACTATGGGCTCGAGGCCGGCGACCGCGTGGTTGTTCGCGCGCCGCTTTCGGATCCTCGAGCCGTGGTTGCGGGCGTCCTCACGCCGTTGCTCGCGGAGGGTGTGATCGTGCTGGCGGGCGACGACGCGGAGACGGCAACCGAGGACGGCGCGTATGCGGTCTCGAGCGAGTCAGTTCCCGAGTCGACGCGGATCGAACTGGACGACGTCTCGCTTCCCTGATAGGGAGGACACGCTCGAGTCGAAGGCGTGAGACGCCGAGAACGAACCGTTTTTGCCTCGATTTCCCCAATCGTCTCCATGGAGAGACTCCTCGCATCGCTTGACGACGCACCGATTATCGACAAAGACGGCTACGAGTACCTCGTGCATCCGATCAGCAACGGCGTTCCGAGACTCGATCCCGACCTGTTGCGGGAGGTCGTCGTCGAGGTCATGCGGACGATCGACCTGAACGTCGACAAGATCGTCGCTCCCGAGGCGATGGGCATTCACCTCGCGACCGCGCTGTCGTTGCAAACCGACATTCCGCTGGTCGTCATCCGCAAGCGAGCATACGGCCTCGAGGGCGAAGTCTCGTTGCACCAGGAGACGGGCTACTCGGAGTCTGAGATGTACATCAACGACGTCGAGGACGGGGATCGCGTCGTCATCGTCGACGACATGCTCTCGACGGGTGGGACGCTGGCAGCCATCTGTAACGCGTTAGACGATATCGGTGCTGAGATCGTCGATATCGCCGTCGTGATGCGGAAGGTCGGACCGTCCGCACTGGACGACACCGAGTTCGAGGCGACGAGCCTGATCGATATCACCGTCGAAGACGGCGAAGTGACCGTCCACTAAATCCTGCAGTCCGACTGGTGGGGCAGACGCGAGCAGTGTGAGCCGCTCGAGCTCGCGAGTGGTGTCAACGGCACGCGAATGGAGTGTCGATTGAGTATCCACATATGTGAATATTTTCACAGCAGATGAGACACGTAGTAGGCATAGATACGAGACTTTTTGTGGTTCAATTCGCTACAGGGCGCGTATAGCATGGCAAACGATACGGACGGGAGCATTCAACTCGAATACGAACTCGACGACAGACCGCCGTGGCCGAAGTCGATCTTACTGGGTCTCCAACACGTCGCCGTGATGATCGTCCCGGCGACGGCCGTGGCGTTCGTCGTCGCCGGTGGTGTTGGCCTCGACCCTGCTGACACGGCGTACATCGTACAGATGGTGCTGCTGTTTTCCGGTCTGGCGACGGTCGTCCAGGCCTACACCGTCGGCCCGGTCGGCGCACGACTGCCGATCGTGATGGGCTCGAGTTTCACGTTCGTCGGCGCGGCGATCACGATCGGCGTCGATTACGGGATGGCCGCGGTGTTCGGGGCGATCCTCGTTACCGGGTTCACAGTCGAGGGACTCATCGGCTGGCAGTTCAAACGCATCAACCCCTTCTTCCCGCCACTGGTGACCGGTCTCGTCGTCGTCATCATCGGCCTGTATCTCATTCCGGTCGGTATGGATTACGCTGCAGGTGGTGCTGCAGCGGAGGAAGCCGGCGAATTCGGCGCGCTCCACCACATCGGACTGGCTGCGCTCGTGTTGGCCATCGCGGTAGGACTCAACATGTTTACCGCGGGTGTCACACGACTGTTGAGTATCCTCGCCGCCATCGGTATCGGCTACATCGTCGCCGTCGCGCTCGGACTCGTCGACTTCTCGCCCGTCGGCAACGCCGCCTGGGTCGCCGTCCCGTCGCCGACCCGATTCGGCTTCGAGTTCGAACCGGTCGCAATCGTCGTCTTTGCCTTCCTCTTTCTCGTCTCCGCGATGGAAACGGTCGGCGACATGTCGGGTGTCACGGCCGCTGAGGGCCGCAACCCGACCGACGAGGAGTTCCGTGGTGGACTGTTCAACGACGGCCTCCTGAGTTCGATCGGGTCCATCTTCGCTGCGTTCCCGATTACGTCGTTCTCCCAGAACGTCGGGATCGTCAACTTCACGGGTGTGATGAGCCGTCACGTCGTCGGGATCAGCGGCGTGATCCTCGCGATTCTCGGTCTCAGCCCGAAGGTGGGGGCCGTCGTGACGACCATCCCCAGCGCGGTCTTTGGCGGTGCCGTCTTGCTGATGGTCGGGATGGTCGCCGCCAGCGGCGTCCGCCTGATCGTCCTGCATACCGAACTCGACCGTCGGAACATGGTCATCGTGGCCGTCTCGCTCGGTCTCGGCCTCGGCGTCGCAACGACGCCAGAAGCCCTGTCAGGACTCCCAAACGCGGCGGAAACGTTCTTTGGCGAACCCGTTATCATGACGGCGCTGTCGGCACTCCTGCTCAACACGTTCGTCCCCGGCGAGCAGAGCCCGCTGTTCGACGCCGTCGACACGGGTTCGACATCGGAACCCGACGCTGCGGTCGGCCCAAGCGACGATTAAGCTATTTCGAGAGCCGGCGACTGCTCGCCTTCGTGTTCGGTCCCTGATACGGTCTGCTGTAACGAGTTACCGCCGATCACCAGAGGCGGGTCGGTGATCGGTGGTAATTGACGACAGTAGTTCGCTCGCTCGAGTACCCGCTCGGGATTGTCAGCGACAACCATCCGACCGTCGTCCTCAAGTGAAGTGGCTTCGCTCGAGAGCACCATCCGCGACCGCGCAGAACGCGCACCCGCTGCTTTTTGTCCGCATCCGTTGGAGAGAGACGACATGAACGACGACGCGTGGTCCGAACTACGCTCACAGTGTGACACAATCGAATCCGGAGCCGAACTGGTGACGCCGCTGTCCGAGCGGCCGTTCACGGTCGACTCGATCGAGGCCGACCGGATCGTCGTTCGGTTCGGCGACAGCGACGAAACGCGGCCGCTCTGGCGCGAGCAGTTCGGCGTCTTCGACGACCAACTCGAGGGGCAGGCGATGGCGATCGACGATCTCCAGCCGGGTGTCGAGCCCTACGCCGCGGTGCTCACGCTCTCGGCGGCGTACACCGTCGACGACGACACGATCGTCAACGCACCCGCGAACGCCACCGGCGGCGAGAGTCCGTTTCTCGTCCCGGCAGCCGAGGCACGGACGCCGCCCGAGCGCGTCCACGATGACGCGGTGTTGCTGGCTCACCTTATCGACCGCCTCGAGGTAGATGAGCCGTCGGCGCTCGAGGGGCTCGCGACCGACTCGCTGACCGACTACTACGTCCTCGCCTCGGACGTACAACGCGGGGCCGACGGGATTCGGACCGGCGCTCGAGACGAACTGCTCGAGCGGCTCGGTCCCGACCAGGAACTCCACGGCCACTTTGGCACGGTCCGGCGGACGACCCGCACTCGTCGGCAGCCAAAAGCCGACGAAACCGTCCTCGCCGCCCTCGATGACCGTGGCATCCCCCGCGAGTGGGTGCTTGGCGTCGACTCGAGAAAGCTGGACGTCGTCCTCTCCGTCACCGATCTCTCCGCAGACGAGGTCTACGACACCACAGAAGACGTCTACGTCCAGAAAATCGGCGTCGACGAGGACGAAAAGTACGCCCGGCTTCAGGGGCTTGCCAACCGGCTCGCGGAACTCGAGGACGCCGAGGGCGAACCACTACGTGACGAGCTTGAGGAGATCGAGGAGCGACTCGAGGAGGCGCTGACGGCGACGTAGTTCAGACGGGCAGAAAACCGAGATGGGGGTCGTCGACAGGATTCCCGTGTCTACGGCTCGCAAATACTTTTGACCGCACGACCCGTACTTCCAGTCATGTACGTGCGGGACGCGAAAAACAGAGAGGAGGTCTGGCTGCTCGACCACATCGAGGCGATGGGGCTCGACGAGACGGCGTTCCGCTCGCGCGATTACGTCGTCGCAGTCGACGAAGCGTCCGGCGAAAAGGCGGGCTTCGGGCGGATCCGAATCCACCGAGTCGGCGACGACGATGACGTCTGTGAATTGACCAGCATCGGCGTCCTCGAGGCGTGGCGCAACCAGGGCGTCGGGGCTCACGTCGTCGAACGACTCGTCGAGTACGCCAGCGACGAGGGGTTCGACACTGTCTACGCGCTGACCGGCGAGGGAAGCTACCTCGCCCAGTTCGGCTTCCGGCGAATCGACGACGCACAGCTTCCGGAGCCCCTCCAGCAGCGTCTGGCGGACAAACGCGATGGCGTCGATCCAGATGCTGTCCCCCTCGAGATCGACGTCTCCCGGTTCCGGATGTCCGAGGAGCTTCGGGAGGCGTTCAAGCGCGCTCCAGAAGGGCGCGAGGAGTCCTCGGACGAGGAGTCCGCCGAGGATTTCGGTATCGATCCCGAGACGGCGACGTACAAGTACGATACCGGTCGCTAACCCAATGACTGCAACCGAGTCGGAGACGATAGAGGCAGATCGAGACGGGAATAAATCCGACGACGACACCCGCGTCTGGCTCGTCGAGCGGACGTACTCGGACGACGAGCTGAACCTGATCATCCTGGTGTATGCCACCGAAGACGGCAGCCGCTATCACCGACGGGAGCGTGCACTGACGAGTTTTACCGGTCCCGCTCGAGAAACGAAAGCCGGCCTGTGCGTCTCACCCGATGCACTCGGTACCGTCGATGACTCCACGACTCGAGAGCGATACGCGACGGAAGCACGCCGAATGGCAGAGCAACACGACCCGGACGACAACGTGTGATCGACCGGTTGTGCGCTCACATCGGGCGCTCAGCGATACCATCGAGGTTCCCAACACACGACAGCGTCGGTCGCATTCATCAACCTTCAAGCCCCACCCCACCAACGGTAACGATAATGTTTGACGCTGATGAACTCGAGGAGATTCGTGCCAACGAGGAGGAGTGGCACGAAAACGAAGTAGAGCCAGTCATCGATCGGTTCGGTGAACGAAAGGAGACGTTCACGACGGATACGGGCGGGCAGGAAGTCGATCGGATCTACACGCCCGACGACGTCGCCGACCTCGATTACGATGAGGATCTTGGCTATCCGGGTGAGCCGCCGTACACGCGCGGCGTGTACTCGACGGGCTACCGCGGTCGGCTCTGGACGATGCGTCAGTACGCCGGCTTCTCGACGCCGGAAGACACCAACGAGCGATTTCACTACCTGCTCGATCAGGGCCAAACTGGGCTGTCGATGGCCTTCGACCTGCCGACCCAGATGGGCCACGACTCGGACGCGCCGATGTCCGCCGGCGAGGTCGGGAAAGCCGGCGTCGCAATCGACTCGCTCGACGACATGGAGACCGTCTTCGACGGTATTCCGCTCGACGAGGTCTCGACGTCGATGACGATCAACGCGCCCGCCTCGGTGTTGCTGGCACTCTACATCGCCGTAGGTGACCGACAGGGTGTCGACCGCGAGGAACTCCGTGGAACGATCCAAAACGACGTGCTCAAAGAGTACAGCGCGCGGAACACCTACATCTACCCGCCCAAGCCGTCGATGCGGATCATCACGGACATCTTCGAGTTCTGTTCGGCGGAGACGCCGAAGTTCAACACGATCTCGATTTCGGGCTATCACATCCGCGAGGCGGGTGCGACGGCAGCCCAGGAACTTGCCTTCACGCTCGGCGACGGGATCGAGTATGTCGAGGCGGCGATCGACGCCGGACTCGACGTCGACGAGTTCGCCCCACAGCTATCCTTCTTCTTCAACGGCCACAACAACATCTTCGAAGAGGTCGCGAAGTTCCGCGCGGCCCGTCGGATGTGGCACGACATCATCGACGAGCGCTTCGATGCCGACGATCCGAAATCCAAACAGCTCAAGTTCCACACCCAGACGGCGGGCTCGATGCTCACCGCCCAGCAGATCGAGAACAACGTCGTCCGCGTGGCCTATCAGGCCCTGGCAGCCGTCCTCGGTGGCACCCAGAGCCTCCACACCAACGGCAAAGACGAGGCCCTCGCGCTGCCGACCGAAGAATCCGTCCGCACCGCCCTGCGGACCCAGCAGATCCTCGCCCACGAATCCGGCGCGGCGGACACCATCGACCCGCTGGCCGGCAGCTACTACGTCGAGAGCCTCACCGACCAGGTCGAGGAGGAAGCCTACGAACTCTTAGACGAGGTCGACGAGCACGGCGGAATGCTCGAGGCCATCGAACAGCAGTGGGTCCAGCGCCAGATCCAGGACACCGCGTTCGACCGCCAGAAAGAGATCGAGAACAAAGACCGCATCATCGTCGGCGTCAACGAGTTCGAAGTCGAAGAAGACGTCGAGATGGACGTCGAGGAGGTCACCAAAGAGGACGAACAGCGCAAGATCGAAACCCTCGAGAAAACCCGCGAGGAACGCGACGACGAGGAAGCCGAAGCGAAACTCGAGGCCCTGCGCGAAGCGGCCCAGGGCGACGAGAACCTCATGCCGTACATCATCGACGCGGTCAAAGCGTACGCGACCGTCGGCGAGATCTGTAACGTCTTCCGTGATGAGTTCGGCGAGTACCAGCCCGGCAGCGCAGTCTAGCCCCGGAATCGACGTACCATAGTCGCAGCACAGCTCTGTACTCGAGTCGAAGCGGCTATTTCTCGGTCCATGCGTGCACGATAGCGAACAGCGGTGGCGAATATCGAAACGATAATACTGTGATATGTCCTCTCACCGAGATCGTTCACTAATGTATACGATTGAGCAGATGGCGTTCGGGTTTCAGATCACGTTCGCCGGGAAGATAGACGAGCAAGAGCTTCGTGAGTGGGCTGCCGACTCTCGAGCGGCGCTCGAGGACGCGCCCGACGAGTTCGGCGTCCTCGTCGACATGCGGGAGTTGAACCTGCTCAGCGACTCCTCGACGGGCGCGTGAGCCAATCCCGTATGTTTCTGACCCGGTTTGAATAGCTGGGCTGGTCATTGTCATCGTATGGATCCGAACACGACGATTTCGACAGCGACGGTATCCGCCGGTGGGGCCGAAATGCCGGCACTCGGTATCGGTACCGCCCGGATGACCGGTGCCGACTGTCGCCGGGCCGTCGAGACCGCGCTCGAGGTTGGCTACCGCCATATCGACACCGCACAACTGTACGACAACGAGCGCGCAGTCGGCGCGGCCGTCGCCGCAAGCGAGGTCGCCCGCGACGACGTCTTCGTCGTCACCAAAGTCCATCCTGACAACGCTGCCTTCGATGCCGTCCTCGAGTCGACTCGCGAAAGTCTCGAGCGACTGCAGTTGTCGACCGTCGACCTCCTCTTGCTCCACGCCCCGAGCGAGCAGGTCCCGCTCGAGGAGACGCTCGATGCGATGAACGACCTCCAGAACGAAGGGGCGGTCGATCATATCGGCGTCAGCAATTTCGGCGTCGATGACCTCGAGGCCGCCCACGAGCACTCCGAGACGCCGATCGTCGCGAATCAAGTGAAGTACACCCCTATCACCATCAGGACGAGCTGCTCGAGTACTGTGTCGACCACGGAATCTGTCTCACCGCGTACAGCCCGCTTGCGGAGGGAGCCGTGCCGGGAGACGAGCGACTCGACGCGATCGGGGAGCCATACGGGAAGTCGGCAGCACAGGTCGCGCTGCGCTGGCTGCTCCAGCAGCCGGCCGTCGCGGCGATTCCAAAGGCGGCGAGTCGCCGACATCTCGAAGCGAACGCGGCCGTCTTCGATTTCGAACTCTCGAGTGACGAGTTGGCAGCTGTCGCCGAGATCGGCGATGGTCGCTAGAATCGGCTGGCGGCCACGCTGGGGCTTCATACGGTCTGCTGTAACGATTTACCGGCGCGACCACAGGACAGTTCGCGGTCGCACCGGAAATGACGTACAGCAGACTGTATCAGTGACCGCGTTCGGTCGTGTGCCTGAAGCGAACTCGAGCCGAACGGATGCGAGTAAATCACAAGAATAACACTGGAACCTCGCGGACGTGCAACCAATGCACTTCGATCACGCGGGAATCGCGACCGAAGACGCACGGGAGCTCGCAACGCTGTACGAGGATCTGTTCGGCCTCGAGGCCGTCCACGAAGAGGAGTTCGACGGGATGCGCGTCGTCTTTCTCGAGTGTGGCGAGAGCTATCTCGAACTGCTCGAACCCGTTGAGGAGGGGACGATTGCACGCTATCTCGAGTCCAACGGGGCTGGCATCCACCACCTCGCGCTCGCGACGGACGACATCGAGGGGGCACTCGAGCGCGCACGCGACCACGACGTGGCGCTGATCGACGAGGAGCCACGACCCGGTGCGTGGGGCCACGAGGTCGCCTTTTTACACCCAAAAGACACCGGCGGCATTCTGGTCGAGTTCGTCGAGCACTGATCGCGGCCGACCGGCGTCACCGAGCGTGCCTCGAGTGAGTTATCGATCCGGATCGTCGTGCTCGTCGACGGCCCCGGATTCGACGTCGATACGGTGTGGTTCGTGTGGGTCACTGCGTTCGTCGCTGCCGCCGCCGACTGGAATCTTCGTCTGGAGATCACTGGCGAACGACTGGACCCGATCGACCAGCGTCTCGACTTCATCTTCGAACTGCTCGACCGAGCGTTCGACGTAGTGGACGCGGGTCGACGGAATCCGCCGAACGATATCGTGGCCCTGATCGTCCTCGTCGGTCTTGATGATCCAGTGATCCTGAAAGTAGGCAACGTGTTCGTTCGGGACCATCTTCTCGACCGTCCCCTCGTCGGGGTCGTCGTAGACGATGGTCGCGTCGCCGATGTCACGCTCGAGTTCGAGGTCGTCGTCAACCATACGACTGGTTCTAGTGTGGGAGCGATGGAGAAACGTGTGCTTGCGAACAACGGGAACTGCAGCCAGCGCGAACTGCGGGGAGCGATTATCCGAAGTTCTCGATCAGCGCCTCGTCCGGATCGCCGCCGGCGTCTTCGATCGTGTCCGCGACGAACGTCACGAACGCCTCGAAGCCAAAGGCGTAGACCTGGCCGTCCTCGAGGTGCGTTTCGATCGCGTCGGCCAGCCCATCGTCGTTGTCTTCCTTGAGGAGCACGACGTCTACACCCGCATCTTCGAGGGCCTCGAGTCGGTCGCGGTGAGCTGGCTCGTCGTCCTGATAGATGACGGCGGCGTCGTGGCCCGACTCGTGGGCCGCTTCGGCGATGGCGACTGCGGGGCCGATCCCCGGGCCGCCGGCGATGGCGACGACAGCCTCGTCGCGTTCGTACGTGATCGCTCCGAAGGGGCCGTCGATGTGGACGGTTTCACCGCCCTCGAGGCCGGCCAGCCATGGCGAGAGGTCGCCGTCGGGATCGATTCCGACCGTGATCTCGAACGTCTCCCCAACGGCCGGCGACGAGAGCGTGTAGTGGCGCTTGACCACGTCGTCCTCGTCGATCTCCGCATTGTCATCGACGTCCCAGGGGACCGCCCGGAGCAAGACGAACTGGCCGGGGACCGCATCGAACTCCGCGGGTGTCTCGAGCTCGAGTGCAACGGTCCCGGGACCGACTTCGCGTACCGATTCGACGGAAACTGGCGTCCCTTTCATGCCGAAGTAGTTCGGCGGGAGCATGAAAAGCCGTTCCGTTCGATCTGCCGGGCGATATACTCATGCCAGAGTAAATAGCTTGATACAGGGGGGTGAACCGGTTAAGGTTTCAGAAGCCTTTTCATTTACTGGGAGCAACGTTCTGCATAACATGGCTGAGGATCTCAACTGGGCGGTCGGAGGCGAAGCCGGCGATGGTATCGACTCCACCGGTAAAATCTTCGCTCAGGCACTTTCCCGAGCCGGACGACACGTATTCACGTCGAAAGACTTCGCGTCGCGAATCCGCGGTGGCTACACCGCCTACAAGATTCGCACCTCCGTCGATCAGGTCCAGAGCGTCGTCGACCGACTGGACATCCTGGTCGCACTGACACAGCGGACCATCGACGAGAATCTCGACGAACTCCACGAGGACAGTGCCATCATCTACGACGGCGAGCGCTCGTGGGAGGCCGAGATTCCAGAGGAGATGAACGCAGTCGACGTCCCGCTAAAATCCCTCGCCGAAGAGGCCGGTGGCGCAATCATGCGCAACATCGTCGCACTCGGTGCCGCGTGTGAGATCACCGGATTCAACGTCGAGTACCTCGACGAAGCCTTAGAGAAACGCTTCGGTGGCAAGGGCTCGAAGATCGTCGAGAACAACAAAAAGGCTGCCCGCGCCGGCCAGGAGTACGTCCAAGAGCACTACGACTTAGATCACCTCGGCTACAACCTCGAGACGACCGACAACGACTACATCCTGCTCAACGGCAACGAAGCGATTGGGATGGGTGCACTCGCTGCCGGCTGCCGATTCTACGCCGGCTACCCGATCACGCCCGCGACGTCGATCATGGAGTATCTGACTGGCCGAATCGAGGACTACGGTGGCCACGTCGTCCAGGCAGAGGACGAACTCTCGGCGATCAACATGGCCCTCGGCGGCGCTCGAGCCGGTGCCCGATCGATGACCGCGACGTCCGGTGCTGGGATCGACCTCATGACCGAAACCTTCGGTCTGGTCGCAACCAGCGAGACGCCGCTTGTCATCTGTGACGTCCAGCGATCCGGCCCCTCGACGGGGATGCCGACGAAACAAGAACAGGGCGACCTCAACATGGCGCTGTACGCTGGTCACGGTGAGGTCCCGCGCTTTGTCGTTGCACCCACGTCGATCACTGAGTGTTTCTGGAAGACCGTCGAGGCGTTCAACCTCGCCGAGAAGTACCAGACGCCGGTGTTCCTCATCTCCGATCTGGCAATGTCTGTCACCGAACAGACGTTCCCGCCGGAGGCGTTCGACATGGACGAGGTCGAGATCGACCGCGGCAAACTCGTTGACGATGACGAAGTCGAGGAGTGGCTCGACGAGGAAGGCCACTTCCGCGCCCACGCCGTCACCGACGACGGTGTCAGCCCGCGGGCGATCCCCGGGATGACCGATGGCGCACATATGAGTACGGGTCTCGAACACGACGAACTCGGTCGCCGGACCGAAGAAGAGGACGAGCGCGTCGAACAGGTCGACAAGCGCGCTCGGAAGGTCGAAACCGCCAAGGAAAAAGAAGACTGGGACTACCGCGAATTCGGCACCGAAGACGCCGACAACCTCGTCATCTCGTGGGGGTCCAACGAGGGCGCACTCGCCGAAGCACTCGACTACCTCGAGGAAGACGGTATCGATATCCGCGTCATCACGGTCCCATACATCTTCCCGCGACCGGATCTCACCGACGAGATCGAGGCCGCAGACGACGTGATCGTCGTCGAGTGTAACGCCACGGGACAGTTCGCTGACCTGATCGAACACGATGTCCTTACCCGTGTGAAACGCATTAACAAGTACACCGGCGTCCGCTTCAAGGCGGACGAACTCGCCGAACAGATTACCGCAAAACTCTCCGAAGAGGTGCCAGCACAATGAGCTCCGACGTTCGATTCACAGACTTCAAATCCGACAAACAGCCGACCTGGTGTCCCGGGTGCGGTGACTTCGGGACGATGAACGGCATGATGAAAGCCCTCGCCGAAACCGGCAACGACCCCGACAACACGTTCGTGGTCGCCGGGATCGGCTGTTCCGGCAAGATCGGGACCTACATGCACAGCTACGCCCTCCACGGGGTTCACGGCCGTGCACTCCCCGTCGGAACCGGGGTCAAGATGGCCCGTCCGGACATCGAAGTGATGGTCGCTGGCGGTGACGGTGACGGCTACTCGATCGGTGCCGGCCACTTCGTCCACGCCGTCCGCCGAAATGTCGACATGACCTACGTCGTCATGGACAACCGCATCTACGGACTGACGAAAGGACAGGCTTCGCCCACCTCGCGATCCGATTTCGAGACCTCGACGACCCCCGAAGGATCGAAACAGCCGCCGGTCAACCCGCTCGCGCTCGCGCTCGCATCCGGGGCATCCTTTATTGCGCAGTCGTTTGCCTCCGACGCACTGCGTCACCAGGAAATCGTCCAGAAGGCTGTCGAACACGACGGCTTCGGCTTCGTGAACGTCTTCAGCCCGTGTGTCACGTTCAACGACGTCGACACCTACGACTACTTCCGCGACAACCTCGTCGACCTCGAGG
Organism: Natronorubrum thiooxidans; assembly: GCF_900156475.1. Lineage (GTDB taxonomy): Archaea > Halobacteriota > Halobacteria > Halobacteriales > Natrialbaceae > Natronorubrum > Natronorubrum thiooxidans. Next base: position 125,767 of record NZ_FTNR01000004.1, on the reverse strand, counting down.
AAGAGGGCCACGACCCAACCGACTACGAGGCCGCCAAAGAGGTCATCCTCGACAGCGACAAGGAGTATCAGGGCGTGATGTACCAGGACGAAACCTCCGTCCCGTACCACGAACAACACGGCGTCACCGAGAACATGTCCGAGATTCCAGACGGCGCACCCGACGACGCGATGGACCTCGTCCGCGAGTTCTACTAACTCGCCCTCGACGCCTCGCAGATCGATTTTTCGGCCGCTCTCGAGTCGAGTAGCGACGACTGAGACGAGAGACAGCGAGCGACAGCCACAAGAGGTCGTCAGACAATTCGCGACTCGAGACCGCTCAGACGGGGTGTTCGGCGGACTCCATCAGGATCTCGGTGTTTGCCGACTCCTCGGCCATCGGGGCGGGATAACTGCCCAACAAGACGATGATGTCGTCGTCGTGACTGAACGAGGAGAGCACGATTTCGACGTCGACCGATTCGCCCTCGAGCTCGCGTTCGCCCTCGAAGACGTCGACGTCCCGCCCTTCGCCGAGGATCTCGAGGTCGAACGACTCCTGGTGGGTGACGTTCTCGATCGAGCGGTCGCCCTCGAGTTCGCTCATGAACTCCTCGAGGAGGTCCTCGTTGTCCATGTTGGCGATCGGATTGGCCGAGTAACCGAGCACCGAGAAGTCCGGGATCGAGACGGCAGCGAAGACGCTTCCCTCGTGGGTATGTCCCTGGTACTCGATCTCCTTTGCGTACACCGAGGTCCAGATCGTTGCTCGAACGTCGCGTTCGACACCGAGTTCGACCGTCTCCTCGAGCGATCTATCCGAGATCTCCCGTTCGCCGTAGCCGGTTTCGGCGAGCGCCTCGTCGGTCGGGGCAACTCGTTCGGCCTCGAGTTCGAGCGGACCGGTGCCACGAACGAAATCGAGACAGCCAGCCGTCAACGCGAGCGTTCCAGTTGCACCGGCAGCGAGAAGGCGTCGTCGAGAGTATGTCATTACCAGAGTACTGCGTTGGCGGCTGTATAGTGGTTTCGCCACGTTCAGTTCTGTAGACAAGAACGTCACGAAACGAGAACGATCGAACACTGGATCGAATGCTCACACATCAAGAGTTATCGGGGTCGCCGACCCCGGTTTAGGCATGACTGAGTTCGCACATCGAGTCGAGCAGGTATCGATCAGCGGCATTCGGAAAGTGTTCGAGGCCGCAGGCGATGACGCAATCAACCTCGGCATCGGCCAACCGGATTTTCCAACGCCCGCCCACGCCCGCCGCGGTGCGATCGAGGCGATCGAATCCGGCCTGACCGACGCCTACACCTCGAACAAGGGGACACGCAGCCTTCGCGAAGCGATTTCGGCGAAGTACGACCGTGACTACGGCCTCGAAATCGATCCCGAAGACATGATCGCAACCTCGGGAGGCAGCGAGGCGCTGCATCTCGTCCTCCAGGCCCACGTCGATCCGGGCGAGGAAGTGATCTTCCCTGATCCGGGCTTTGTTTCCTACGACGCGCTGACCAAAATCGCCGACGGAACACCAAAACCCGTCCCGCTGCGTGAGGACCTGACGCTCGATCCCACCACCGTCGAGGAAGCCATTACGGACGACACCGCCGTCTTCGTCGTCAACAGCCCCGCCAATCCAACCGGAGCCGTCCAGAGCGAGGACGACATGCGCGAGTTCGCCCGCATCGCCGACGAACACGACGTGCTCTGTCTCTCGGATGAGGTGTACGAACACATCGTCTTCGAGGGGACACATCGCTCGCCACTCGAGTTCGCCGAGACGGACAACGTCGTCGTCGTCAGCGCCTGCTCGAAAACCTACTCGATGACTGGCTGGCGACTCGGCTGGGTCGCCGGCTCGAACCGCCGCATCGAACGGATGCTGCGGGTCCACCAGTATGGACAGGCCTGTGCCTCCGCGCCCGCACAGTACGCCGCCGAAGCCGCGCTGACGGGGCCACAGGAGCCCGTCGCCGAGATGGTCGACGCCTTCGAGCAGCGTCGCGACGTCGTGCTCGACGGCCTCGAGGACGCCGGCCTCGAGGTCCCGAAACCCGAGGGGGCGTTCTACGTCATGCCGAAAGTGCCCGAGGGCTGGTGTGCGGAGGTGCTCGAGCGAGGTGTCGTTGTCGTGCCCGGTGACGCCTTCGGCGCGAACGGCGAGGGCTATGCCCGACTCTCGTATGCGACGGGGATGGACGAGTTGAAAGAGGCGCTCGAGATCATCGACGAGGCGACACAGGCCGTGCGATAGACTTGAGCACGACCGAACCGGGTGGTGATTTTTAGCGAATCGAACACGTCGAGTCGGATATGGCCGAGAGTCTCATTGAATCGCTGGTGTTCGCACTCGCGGTTATCGCGGGGCTTGTCACTCTCTCGCTTCCCTGGCTCGCAATCGACTGGTGGAGCGCAAACCGATCAGCTGAGAATCACGACACCGACGAGTCGGACGACAGGTAACATGGGTCCGGCAAGCGGCGCGGAACTGTACGCTTATACCGTTCTGTGGCGTGTGCTCGAACGTCATGCGAGCTGTACGCCTTCACGAACACGGCGACGCGGATGTACTGCAGGTAGACGAGATCGATCGACCCGAGCCCGACAGCGACGAGTTGCTCGTCGAGGTGGCCACAGCAGGGGTCAATCCCGTCGACACCTACTTCCGGGACGGCTCCTACGAACCGGTTTCGGTCCCCTTCACGCCGGGCGTCGACGTCGCTGGCGTCGTCGCGGAAACTGGCGCGGCCGTCACGGCGTTCGAGGAAGGCGACCGCGTTTTCGGCACTGGCATCGGCAACGCCTCGGCGCAAGGAGCCTACGCCGAGTACGCGACGATTCCGACCGACCGCGTCGTCCACCTGCCCGACGATGCGGACCTGACTGAGGCTGGCGCGGCGGGCGTCGTCGCCGTCACCGCCTGGCGCGCGCTGGTCGACCACGCGGCTCTCGATCCCGCCGAGTACTGTCTCGTCCACGGCGGCTCCGGCGGCGTCGGCCACGCTGCCGTCCAGATCGGGGCTGCGGTCAGTGCCCGCGTGCTCACCACCGCCGCCGAGGACTATCACGACGACCTCGAGGCCCTTGGTGCCGAAACCGTCCTCGACTACGCGCGCGACGACCTCGCCGAGGCCACGCTCGAGGCCAGTGACGGCGGTGTCGACGCGATCCTCGACCACCGGCTGGACGACTACCTCCAGTTCGATGCAGACGTCGCCGCGACGGGAGCCCGCGTCGTCGGTATCGGCGAGAACAGTCCTGATCCGGCGTTTACGAACGATGGGGCCGCTCGGTCGAAAGACGTCAGCTACCAGTTCATGAGTATGTTCAACACGCCGGATCTGCGCGTCCCGCTGCGGGGTGTCGGCCATCTCATGGCGACGGACGCGCTCTCGGTCGAGCTCGCGCGAACGTACGACCTCGAGGAGGCTGGACAAGCCCAGCGTGACGTGATGAGCGACAGCTTCCTCGGGAAGCTTGTCATCGTGCCCTAAGACGGCCGAGTACTGCAGGTGAGCGTCGAATCGAGTGGTTCGACTTCCGATCGAGAGCCGTCACGACGATCCCGAAATCTGACTCATCCATACCGCTAAGCCGACGGCAGTCGTGGCTGTCCTATGGCACAAGCTGTCAAGCTCAATGCCCTCGAGACGGTGCTCGAGGAACTCGACTACCCGATTTCGCAGACCGCAGCTGTCGATCAGTGTGACGACGTGACACTAATCCTCGCCGAGGGAGAGGTGAACCTCGGTGACATCATCGCAGACTCGAACGGCGACTCCTTCGAGTCGGTGGACGATCTGGAAACGGAGGTGTTCAACCTGCTTCCCCGAAACGCCGTCGGAGAACCGTACCAGTCCGAAGGAGAAGGGTGAGGGGAACGGCGATGGCGAGTGTGCCCGTTACACCAGTTCGCTGACCGCGTCCATCGTCGTCTCCGTTTCGGCTTCGGTCAGCCCGTCGACGAAGCCGACGCGGATGGCGTCGACACCGTCGAGGGCGGCGTAGTCGGCGACCCACTCCCGTACCTCGTCGGGCGTTCCCGCGGGCGCCAGTTCGTCGAGCACGGTATCGGGCAGGGCGGAAGCCATCGCGTCAGTATCGCGCTCGCCCCACGCGTCTCGGATCTCAGAAACGACCTCGGGATACCCCTGATCGGCAACTGAATCGCCGTAGTAGGGACCGTAGGCACCGAGCATGAACGCGATCGTCGAGCGGGCTTTCTCGCGTGCGGCCTCGCGATCTTCGCTTGCGATGCCACGGACGATCGGCGCGACGCGCAGGTCCTCGAGCAACTTATCCGCGAGGTCGGCCCCACGAGTTAGATCCTCGAGGCGATCCTCGAGGCCATTTTTCGTGAACATCTGGGGTGCCCAGCCGTCGCCGAAGCGGCCAGCCATCTCGGTCGCTTTCGGCCCGAGGGTTGCGATGTCGATCGGTGGTGGGCTCTCGGGCACGTCGCGTTCGTAGTTGAGGCCGGCGATATCGAAGATCTCGCCTTCGTAGGCCGGCGAGCCGGTTTCGTAGACCGCACGGATGATCTCGACGGCTTCGCGGGTGCGACGCAGCGGGCGCTCGAAGGGCTTCCCGTGCCAGCGTTCGGTGATCGCGGGCGAACTCGGCCCGAGCCCGAGCCGAAACCGGCCGTCGGAGGCGTCGTGGAGCGTCAGCGCCGTCTGGGCGAGCATCGCCGGCGAGCGGCCGAACGGCGAGATGACGTCGTTGGAGATACCGAGGTCGTCCGTGCGATCCGCGGCGAGCGTCAACGGCGGCACGATGTTCCAGCCGGTCGTCTCGCCGACGGTGATCCGGTCGAATCCCATCTCTTCGGCCTGAACAGCTCGATCGGCGACGTCCTGTGGGGTCTCGTAATCGTTGAGACTCACCAGCAGGTCCAGTTCGGCGTTCACGCGTGCTCCCTCCGTGGTGACTGTCGGTTCGTGTGACTGTTGTGCATCATCAGCTACCGCGTCAGCCACTCCCATAAAGTGTAGCGGTCTCGAGAAGCGCGCCCCGAGTGCGATCGAGCGCCGTCACTGCTCGTCGGCCGGGGACTCGAGGATCGCCCGACAGATCCGTTTCGCCGCCTCGAGGTGGTCGTCGGCCTCGTCGTGGCCGGTGTCGTCGATCTCCGCGAGCAGGTCTTGTACCGTCGCGACGCGCTCGCGAACTGTCGCGTCCTCGAGGTCGCTCGTCGCGGCGTCTGCGGCGATTGCTTCGGCTTCACCGAGCCAGCGGTTCGCCTCCCGGTCGATAGGCAACTCGGCGGTCGCCTCGAGCTGGTGGTGGAGCTGTCGGGCCTGCCTGGCGACCCCGCTTTCGTTGTCGTCGGCTGCCGCTGGGGGCGAGTCGTCAGTCATTGGTGGGGGTACGACGGCGAGTCCCGTAACTGTTGGATGGCGGCTGGCGATCAGTCGCGGCTCGTCGCCTTCGGCGACGGTCGATTCGCGACTCGGTTCGTTCGACGGTGGTACCTCGAGGGCGAGCCGAGACGTGGAAAACGTTGATACCGAACGCCGCCAACGTGGGCGTATGACACACGATTGTTCGTTTCTCGAGGCACTCGACCTCGAGGACGACCAGTGCTCGATCGCAGAGAGTCGGCGCGACGCACACGCCGCCGACTGGGGCGCAGAACAGCGCGGCGAAGGCGTCCAGCCCGACGCAGTGGTCTGGCCCGAATCTACGGCCGACGTATCGGCCGTTCTCGCCGCGGCGACCGACCGCGGCGTTCCCGTCACGCCCTACGCGGCAGGTACCGGCCTCGAGGGGAACGCCGTGCCGGCCGACGGCGGGATCAGCCTCGATCTAACCCGGATGGATGACGTCGTCGACTACCGACCCGACGACTTCCAGATCGATGTCGGCCCCGGGATCATCGGGTCGGCCGTCGACGAGTACATCGCCCCCGACGGCCTCTCCTTCCCGCCACTGCCGTCTTCGGGCGATATCTCCACGGTTGGTGGGATGATCGCCACCGACGCCAGCGGGATGAAAACCGTCAGATACGGCGAGGTTGCCGACTGGGTACTCGGCCTCGAGGCGGTCCTCGCTGACGGCACCATCATCCAGACGGGCTCGAGAGCAGTCAAAACCTCGAGTGGCTACAACCTGACCGACATCATTGTCGGCAGCGAGGGCACGCTCGCGGTCGTCACCGAGGCAACGCTGGAACTGGCAGGCCGTCCACAGCAGATCCGCGGCGGACGAGCCATCTTCGAGACGCTCGACGACGCCGCCGAGGCCGTCTTCGATACGGTTCGGACGGACGTCGACGTCGCCCGGATCGAACTCGTCGACGGGTTGAGCGCCCGGATGGCCAACGCGTATCTCGGCACTGACCTGCCGGACGCGCCGATGGTCTTCCTCGAGTTCCACGCCAACCACGGCGTCGACGAGGAGATCGACCTCTGTCGGACGATCTTCGAGGACCACGACGTCGCTCGCTTCGAGATGAGCGACGACGACGCCGAGATGGACGCCCTCTGGCGAGCGCGTCGCGAACTGGCCTACGCAGTCGAGCGCTACGATCCCGATCTCGAATCGCTCCATCCCGGCGACGTGACGGTGCCGATCAGTTCCTACCCCGAGATCGTCCACGAAGCGAAACGGCTCGGGGAGGAGTCCGACCTGCTCGTCCCCTGTTTCGGCCACGCTGGTGACGGCAACCTCCACTACTCCGTCCTCGTCGATCCGGACGACACAGCGATGGTCGAGCGTGGCGAGGAACTCTACGCGGCAGTCGTCAAACAGGCGCTCGAGTTGGGCGGTACAGCGACCGGCGAACACGGCGTCGGGCAGGGCAAACGCGAATATCTCGAGGCTGAACACGGTGCTGGCGCAGTCGAAACGATGCGCCGGATCAAACGCGCACTCGACCCGACGGGGACGTTGAATCCGGGGAAGATCTTCCCCGAGACGGCACAGGGTGAGCGGGTTCGTGAGGACAGCGCGCTCGAGGCGACGGAGGACGAACGTCACCACAGCGACCGTTGAGAGCGCCTGCGAGCCGTAACCGACGTCTTCGAGTGGCAGCCGCTATCGACAGCACACTCGTTCTGTCGTCGGGTTCGTACTGCCCGCGACGGGACGCAGTGACGGTCAGTGACTACTGTCGTCGTCTCCGTGGAATTGCTCGAAGCTCTCGATGGTAACGGCGATCGCATCCCGCGCTGGGAGGTCACGAACCGCGTATGTCGTCGGATAGCGGCCGGCTCTGGCGTACGTTTCGGGTTGCGCGATGGTTCGCCGATCGGTTTCGGAGTGCGCCCGGAGATACGCCCGGGTGAGCATCGGTTCGACGAACGTCGGCTCCGCAGTGCCGTCACCGTCCGGGTCGGAGGTACCCCAGATGAGCGTGTTCGTAAACGTCCCACCGTTCATCTCGGGCACGGTTGGGTCGACCATGTGTTCGCCCATGTCGGTGATGACCCGCTCGTCTACGACCGGGTCTCGAGTGTATCCCTCGGGAATGTATCTGGCCGGAAGGTCGTACGTTGGCGCGGCCGGCCCGGAGATGGCGTCGACAGTCTCGGTCGGCAGCATGTGGAAGTGAACGTCGAAGTGTGGTTCCGTCCAGACGCTGTCCGGCGGGTGACCGGTTGGGTTCCAGTTCAGCCCAAGGAACGTAAACGGCGTCGCGTCCGGCTCCGGGAACGGAAGGAAAAACTCCAGGGACCACTTGTGGTGGATGATCGCCGACGCACCGTTCGAACCATATTTGTCCGTGTAGGCGTCGTCGCCGGAACTCGCGAGTTCGGCGGCCGACGGGAGCCCCTCGAGTGCGGCCCGCTCCAGAAAGAGCCCGTAACACTTCGGGACCCCCGGTCGCGTAACCGTTGTGAACGTCTTCGCCTCACCGTTACCGAGGGTGACGGGCTCTCCCCACACGGTCGTGTCGGCCGGGGGAAAGTCATCGGCGGCGGCACTCGCCAGCCCACTCGTTCCGATGACCGCGCCGGTCGCAGCCACGGCCCTGACGAACTGACGCCTCCCGAACGTGAACCGGTCGGCGTCCGGCGTTCGCTCTCGGGTGTGCTTTCGTGTCATTGGTGAATATTCTCGAATCCGCTCGAGCAGGTAACTCTCTCGGCGAGCGTACTTCCCGTACGTGCCCACCACTCAGTATGGCGCTGCACGTCATCGGTAGCTGACGGGAGTACAAGCGGTCGATAAGCGGACACACTCGCCATAGCGGGTGGAGTGTTCGCTACCACCTCATGGATCATCATCCTATCGGCTGGTTAACAATAACTGACCGATTTCGACAGCGCGTATGTAGCGACGGTCGATAGCGACGAGACCAACCGGACGTCAGTTTTCGCTGCCGGCGGCGACCACCGATCCGCTCGAGTCAGTCGTGGACCAACACGTCGAGCACGTCGACGCCTTCATGCGCCAGTGCTTCCTCGAGTGTCCCTTCGATCTCGTCGGGCGATTCCACGCGCTCGGCTCGAGCACCGTGGCTCTTTGCGTTCTGGACGAAGTCGACGGCCGGCTCGAAGTCGATGCCGGTGAACGCGTAGTCGTCCTCCGCGCCACCCATGAGCTTCAGCGTGTTGTCCTTCAGGATGCGGTAGTTGCGGTTGTCCGAAATAACGACCGTTAGATCGACGTCGTGGCGGGCCGCGCTGTAGATCGAGTGGGGATAGTAGAGATACGAGCCGTCGCCGATGAAGCCGACGACATCACGGGGCTCGTCGCGCTGGCCTTCGGCGATGGCTGCACCCACGGATGCGGGAAGCCCGTAGCCGAGGCCACCACCCTTGTTCGAAATGTACTGCTCGGGTGCGAGGTCCCAGCGGGCGAGCATCGCGTACTTCGAGGTGATCCCCTCATCAACGACGGACGCGTCGCCGGCCACGCGCTCCATCGCGTCGACCAGTTCGGCTTTCGACGCTCGAGGATCGTCCTCGGCGTCGCCCATCCCCATCTCGGACAGCTTCGGTTCGGCCATCGCTTTGACCGCGTCGACGTGCTCGAGGCGTTCTTCGACGGTCGTGTCGGATATGCGCTCTTGGACGCGCTCGAGCAGCCCCTGAAAGATCAGGCCAGGATCACCCACGATGGCTGCATCGGCGGGCTGGTTCTTGCCGACCTGCCAGTCGTCGTCGCTGAGATGGATGCAGGTCGTCGACGAGTCGACCAGCGCCTCCTCGTGGCGGGTCAGCGTCGTGTTGGTCGAACAGCCGGCGAAGACGACCGTGTCGGTGTCGAGCAACGTCCTGGCGAGGTCCTCGTTCGGCGGGATGTAGGACACCCACTGGTCGTGGTCGGTGGGGAAGTCGACCTCGGAGGCGAGGATTTCGCCGTGGACACGAGCGCCGGTCGCTTCCGCGAGGTCGACCGCCGCGTCAACCGCCGCTGCCCCCGACCGTGCGACGTGGTCGCCGACGACCAGCACCGGGTTGTCGGCCTCGACCAGCAGGTCGGCAGCGTGCTCGAGTTGGGCGGGGTCGCCGCTGCCGGCGTTCGGTATCGGGCCGAGGCGTTCGGGCTCGGCGTCGGTTTCGGCCAGCATGACGTCCAACGGGAGGCCGAGGAAGACGGGCCCGGTCGGCGGCGTCATCGCGACGCGGAACGCCCGCCGGAGCATCGTCGGCAACGCGGCGACGTCCAACACCTCGTCGGACCACTTGCAGAACTGCTCGGCCATCCCGGCGAGCTCGCCGCTCAGAATCGGTTCTTCGTGGCGGAAATCGGTGCTGTGGTTGCCCGCCGTGACGACCAGCGGCGCGCCGGTGATCTTGGCAGCATAAAGGTTTCCGAGCCCGTGGGCCAGCCCCGGCGCAATATGGAGGTTTACCACGCCGGCAGGCGTGATCGAGTCGTCATGGTGGGCATGATAGCGTCGCGTCTGGGCGTAGCCCGAGGCCATCCCGACTGCGATGTCCTCGTGCAATCCGAGGACGTACTCGAGGTCGCTCGTGCCGATCGATTCGATGATCGGTAACTCCGTCGTCCCCGGATTGCCGAAGACGTAGTCGACGCCGTAGGACTCGAGTGCGTCAGTGAAGAGATCAGCACCGGTATATGCTGCTGTCATGGCAGACTGTGGTACGGGACCACACATCAACCTGTGTGTTTCGGAGAACGACCCGCGATCGTCGGCTGCCGATTGCATCGAGTGCCATACCGGGCAGGGTATTATATTTCAGTTCGTTGTCGCTCGAGGCATGGCCCTCGCGAGAGCTGACCACGGTATCGACGCGACCGCGCGGGCGTTCTGGTCGCAGGTCCATCCCGTGTTTATGACGCCGCCGCTTGCAGCGTCGCTGTTCGGGGCGATTCTGGCGGGGCACCTCGAGGCAACGCTTGCAGCGGTCCACGTCGTCGCGATGTTCGCGGCGGTCTACACCGCCCACGTCAAAGACGGCTACGTGGACTTCCACATCCGTGGCGAGGACGACGACCATCCGCTGACCGAACGCGGCTGTCGAGTCGCACTCGCACTCTCGACGGCGACATTCGCGCTGTGTTGTCTCCTCTTGTTCGTCCTCGTCGACTGGGTCGCAGCCGCACTAGCGCTGCCGACGTGGGTGATTGCCTACCATCACGCACCTCAGCTCGATATGCACCCCGTGACGGCGACGGTGGGCTACCCATTGGGCATCGCGCTCTCGCTCGTCGGCGGGTTCTACGTCCAGGCCGAGACGCTCACCGCTGTCCCGCTCGGGTTTGCGCTCGTCTTCCTCGTGCTCCTCTCGGGGATCAAAGTCATCGACGACGCACAGGATTACGACTACGATCGTTCGATCCAGAAACGAACCGTCGCCGTAGTGGTCGGGCCGCGACGGGCGCACGCGATCGCCTACGGGATGATGGGAGCCGCGTTGCTCGCCGTCGTCGCCCTCGCGATCGCTCGCGTCTTTCCCCCGACGGCGATGCTCGCGGCGCTCGCCTTTGCCGCGGTCGGGTTTGTCGCCCGGCGAGCCACGCCCGAAATCGCGACGATGTTGCTCATTCGGGGCTCGTACGTGTTTCTGGCCGTCCTCGTCGCCGCGGTCTGGTTCGAGCCGCTGGCTCCGCTCATCTGAAGCACGAGGTCATTGGCGATCAAACACAGACTGTCTCTCAGTAGCCGACTGCTCCGTCGTCGGTGTCAGGAAGCCGTCGAAACGATCTTGATCACGTCACCCTCCTCGAGTTCGTAACTGTCGCTGACCTCTCGACTCGACTTCGCGTTAACGGCGTGGAGATAGCCGTCGCCGATGTCGGAGTGGACGGTGTAGGCGAGATCGACGGGCGTCGAGCCGTCGGGCAAGAGGAAGGCGTCGGGGAGGACGTTCCCGCTGCCATCCGACCACTTCGAGGCGTCCTCGACCGGGTACGCGGTGATGTGCTCGAGCAGGTCGTAGACGGCGTAATCAAGCGCGGACTGGACGCCCGTGCCGCCGTGGTCGGCCATCGTTTCTGCGAGTCCCTCGAGGGCCTCCCGCTGGGCGTCAGTGACGCTATCGTCGATCTCGAGGTCCTCGTCGCCGGGGTCGTAGTTGACGAGGCCGTTTTCTGCGGCCCGGCGAAGCGCAAGTTCGCCTTCCGCGGTGGTGGGGATGACGGGTTTGTCAAGGTCGAGCAGTTTTTCGACGTTCTCCTGGGGCGCGATGTCGATCTTGTTCGCCGCGACGACGATTGGTTTGGTGCGCTGACGGACGTCACGGGCGAGCGCCTCGCGGTGGTGGTCCTCCCACTGGATGGGGTCGTCGGGGTAGTCGAGATCTCGCAGGACGATCGCGATCTGGGTCGGCGACGCGCCAAAGCCCGAGAGCATGTCCGCAAGCACCTCGTCGATGTCGAAATCGGGCGAGCGAGACTTGCGCTCGACGGACTCCCAGTTGTTCTCGACGATGCCCGCCAGCCAGAGGTCCATCTCCTCTTCGACGAAGTCGATGTCCTCGAGTGGGTCATGTGCGCCGATGTCGACGGGTTCGCCCTTCTCGTTCGTGCCGCCGGAGGCGTCGATGACGTTGATGATCACGTCCGCATTGGTGAGTTCGTCGAGGAACTGGTTGCCGAGACCTTTCCCCTCATGGGCTCCGGGAACGAGCCCCGCGACGTCTAACAGTTCGATCGGGACGTAGCGCTTGCCGTCCTCGCAGTTGTCGGCGTTACAGCGCTCCTCGCGCTCGAGGCAGGGACACTCGGTTCGAACGTAGCTGACGCCCCGGTTCGCGTCGATAGTCGTAAAGGGGTAGTTGGCGACGTCGACCTCCGCCATCGTCGCCGCGGTGTAAAACGTGGACTTGCCGGCGTTTGGCTTTCCGGCAAGCGCGATCGAAAGCATGCCTCCCCGTAGCATCGTCCGTTCAAACTGTCTTTCGATTCCCGCGCTCGAGGAACTCCGTGATCGCATCGACCGTGCGGGCTGCGTTCGGTCGTCGCACCCGATCTCGGCCGGGAGAGACCCATTCGTGGTCGCAAGCGGTCGATACAGCACGCGTTGGCCAGCAGTGTGGCTGTAATTAATACTCGAACAAATGAATCCGGATGGGTTTGCGGCCCCACTCCCTCACACCAAGTGCGTGGGATGGCCCCACAGGAGCACGCCGACCGGTGGCCGTCTGACGCATCGCCATGATTGGAACGAATGTGGTTGTTGCTGGCAGTCTCCTCGTCCTGACGGTCGTCATTGGCCTGGTGGCTCACGAGTGTGCACACGCGCTGGTCTTGACCCTCGCCAGCGTCGACTACACCGTGACCTACGCTCCTGGACGAACCGACGGCATCGTCGGGCTTTTGACGAGCTGTCCGTGGGCTGTCGTCCAGCCGCACCCGACCGGCCGAGAGTCGGCCATGGTCCTCCGAGTTGCTGCGCTCGCGCCACTCGCCCTCGCGGTTCCCGTCTTCGGGTTGGGTGCAAGTGGCATCGTCCCAGCCGAGTCACCGATCGTGACGACGGTCGGGATCGGGTGGCTCGCCTGTGCGATTCCCAGCCCACAGGACTTCTCGGTCGCCTTCTACGCCCATCGGGCGCTTGACGCACACGCCCACGACTCGAACACGGCGACCCCACTCTCCCGCGCCGATTGACGGTCGTCGCACTGTCGCCGTGTTCTCGTCGCGTCTCCTCGAGACCGAGATGAGCTTACTGGACAGAATAAGCATGAAGAGTCGTCACCAGCGTGAAAACGACGGTGATGCTCACCGCAGCGACGACCCACGGGATCGAGACGAGTCCGCCCGCGATCGCTCCGACGATCAGCCCACAACACCCCACAGCTCCCGCATACCGGCGAGGCCATGGATCGCGGTCGGTCGACGTCTCGAGGCCGGTCAGATACGGAACGAGTTCGGAAACACGCGACGTCGGCTCGATCGTGCCTCGATCCTTGTCGTACTCGATGATCCCGTGCGTGTCGAGTTTCGGGAGATGTGTCTGGTACAGCGAGATGTAGACGCGCTGGCGCTGACTCGAAGTCAGGTTTTCGACGGTCGTCTCCGCTTCCCAGGCAGCGATCTGCTCGGCGAGTTCACGCAGTCGGACCCGGCCATCGGCGGCGTGTAAATATCGAAGCACGTCGCGCCGGCGACGGGTCTGAAGGAGGTGGTAGATATCGTCCGGCTCGAGCGGGTCTTGATGATCGGCCGTCTCGGTGTCCCGAGACGCGGACTGACTATCGATCTCTGGGCGTTGGGACGTGAGACTCACCATCGTCGGTATTATCGCCGTAGAGAACAGGTAAGTAGCTTGGTGATTCTGCTCATCGAATCGATCACTCTCGGTGTAACCTCGGTGTCGAAAGTAGAGGTGGACCGTGGGAAACGGTCGCCGGAGTTTCTGTGTGGCCACACAGCCACGAGTGACCACAGTACTTTCATACGAGCGAGCGGCGCGTACTGGTTGACTCGGTACTCCGTCGCGGGGTCGGCTACCACACCGACAACATTGGGTTTGTACTATCCAATAATAAAGCTATCTCTTGCGGTAGATACGCTGTTATTGTGTGTATAATTGCCTATTCATCAAACTATGCCGATAAAAATTTGAATGCCAAAGAGTATTCTTGTGGTACCCTCCGAAATCGTGTCGTTCGACAGGATTCCCCGTTTGCTGCTCAGTACCGAGTCCGTCTCGCTACGGATCGATCGCCGCTGGTGTCATCCGATCGGTCAACTCGGCACTGACAAGGGCGGCGTGACATCGACGGAGCCGTTCCGAAAGCGCCTGGTGTGAGACGTCGAGTTCCGCAGCGAGTTCCTTGAGCGTGATCTGTCGAGGGATATCGAAGTAACCGAGTTCGTGAGCCTTACAGATCGTCTCGTACTGTGTCTCGGTCAGCGGCGTCTGTGCACTCGCAAAATCGTTCGTTCCAGCAAGCCGCGTGACCTCCACGTCAAAGTCGTACTGTTCGAACAGCGAGTAACACTCCGAGAGCGACGCCCGTTCGTGAAAGAGCAGTTTGACTGTCCACGTGCCGCTCTCGCCGCTCGCTGCCAGAATCGCCCCATCGTTTTCCGCAACGATCTGCTGGAACAACTTGAGGCCATCCCCAAACTCGAGTCGGAACAGCCAGCGGTCGCGATCATCTGCATCGACAGTCCGCTGTTCCCGTTCGCCGTCGGTTAAACTCGCGATCACGTCGACCGACGGATCCGCCTCAAGTGCCTCGCGAACGGTTTCGATATCCGGACCGGCCGTCCAGACCAGCGGGGGTGAATCACCGATCATCCCACCGATCTGGCACTCGAACGTCGGTACCCGATCAAACGTCCGAGCGGCCCCAAGTCGGTCAGCCGGAATCTCGAGTTCGACGACTGTCGTCATCAGGAACACCCACCACAAAGACGTATAGACCCGTTGGGTTTCCGGTAGCCTTTCCCGCCACCCAGTTTGGGTGACTCTCTATCAAGTCAGAACGTAGCGGTCACTGATCAGTTCGACAGCGAGAACAGTCAGCGACACGTATACGATATCTCGGCCACAGCAGGCTGTCGCCTGCTCGAGACACACACTCAACCAACACCAGAACATCGCCGCACGGATTCTCATTGCTAGCTACTCTCAAAAAGCTATAAAACTCATGTGACCAAATATTTAACCGACCGGGTTCTGGAACTTGGTCGACAGGGAATGCAGGACTGCCAGAATCGGTTTTTCATCGCTATGAGGCGACTTGCGAGATACTCCACCAGCCCAGCCGCCGCCACCTCAGATCGATCGTCGGTAGCCACACGTCGGACACTGCATTATCCCATCGACGATCAGGAGATAGCTCTGCTCACAGCGATTACACGGACCGCCGATCGAGACATCCGACTGCCGAGCAACGGCATGTACCGTCCGTTCAAGCAACTGCAGCGTGGACTCGGTCTGGTCCAGTCGAGCCACCACGTCCCGTAACTGGGACTCTGCCTGCTCGAGACGCACCGTCGTCTCCTCGAGACGCGTCTGGACTGGAACGCGGCCCCGCTTGTGGTCGTCAGTCCGAGTAGGGATGTGGGGAGTCATCGAGACGGGTACGCGACCAGTGGGTATATAATTCACCACTCGATCGGTCGACCCCCTGTCGTGATGGCCACCGGTCTCGGATCGACAGGCTCAGACACCGGTTCCCGACGATTGGGCCAACTGCCAGCTCCCGTAGACGCTGCCAACGGCCAGCAACACGACCAGAAGCCCAGAAATGACGTTACTCCAGAGGACTCGCTGGATGGTCACCTCGAGGACAAACGGGGCCACGATGACCAACACCCCGAGGAGAGCCACGAGCAGCGGCGCAGCAATCGCCGGCAGTCGCCCGCCGTCGGGCCAGCCCGCAGTGTACGCGGCAAAGAGCGCGATCAGTGCCCCTGCAACGACGTTGGTCGCGATGATCAACCCGGTTCCCGTCAGGATGACGCCTGACCAGAGGATCCAGGCCCCCAGTCCAGCAGCGAACGCAGCCGTTCGCACCGGAATCGGTGACTGCGTTGGTTCTCGTGTGTCGCTCATATCGTGGATACGGTTGCCACTGGCCTAAAACGGCTGCCAGCATTGTGCTCTAAAAATGACGAGCAGTGGCTCCTGTCGCAACTGAGACGCGTCGGTCTCAGGTCAACGAGAGGTCGCGGATCTCGACCGACTCGCCCTCTTCGACGCGGCCGATAACCTGCCCGTCCGTCTCGGCGACGAGGTCGTCGGCCCGATCCTCGGGGACGGCGACGACGAAGCCGGTACCCATATTGAACGTCCGGTGCATCTCCTCATCGGTGACCTTCCCTTCCGTCTGAACGAACTCGAAAACCGGCTGGGCCGGGAACGGGTCCTCGATGACGTACTGGTTGTCGCCCATCCGAAGCAGGTTCGTCCAGCCACCGCCCGTGATGTGGGCCGCCGCCCGGACGCCGTGGTCGCGCATCGGCTCGAGTAAGTCCGTGTAGAGTCGCGTCGGCCGCAGCAGTTCCTCACCGATCGTGCGCTCGTCATCGTGTGGGAACGCGTCGGTGTACTCGTGGTTGCGCGTGACGGCCTCGCGGGCGAGTGTCAGCCCGTTCGAGTGGATCCCGTTCGAGGCGAAGCCGACGAGGACGTCGCCAACTTGGGCGTTGCCCTCGAGGATCTCGTCTTTACCGGCGAGGCCGGCACAGGTGCCCGCGAGGTCAAAGCCGTTGATGACGTCGGGCATGACAGCCGTCTCGCCACCGAGAAGGGTCATCCCGGATTCTTCTAAGCCGACGGCGAGCCCCTCGCCGATCTCGTTGGTGAGGTTGTCGTCGGGTTCGTCGATCGCGAGGTAGTCGACGAAGGCGACGGGTTCGACGCCCGCGGCGACGAGGTCGTTGACGTTCATCGCGATACAGTCGATGCCGATCGTCGAGAAGTCCTCGATCGCTTCCGCGACCATGAGTTTCGTGCCGACGCCGTCGGTCGCCAGGGCGAGATAGCGGTCGCCGATGTCGATCAGGCCCGCGTACTCGGTCGTCAGGTCGCTGCCGAAGGCCTCGAGCAGCGCTGCTGTTGCGTCTTCGCTGGCTTCGATGTCGACGCCGGTGTCGGCGTAGGTGAGTCGGTCCGCCGCAGTGTCATCGGCCGCTGGATCGGTCATGTCTGAACGACCTCTCGGGGTGAGCAAAAGATCACCGGTCCGGCGGTCCAGGCTACCCGGTAAGAGGGGGCTCGAGACAGTGCCCCGGACGTGCGTTCTGGTGGCTGCTCACCACGGCCAGATCCCAAAGATCCAGATGAATCCTGCGAGCAGACCCAAGCCGATGCCGAAGACGGCACCGAAGGCCGGCTTGCTCCATCCGAGCACCGACTTGCCGTCGAGTGGACCGAACGGAATCATGTTGAACGCAGCAAGGAAGAGGTTGATGAGGACACCCATGTGTCCGATTACACCCAGAAATCCGGCGATTCCGGGCAGCCCGCTGAACAGCAACAGCGGAAGAAACAGGAGCGCGAGCAGGATATTCGTCACCGGCCCGGCGATCGCGATGTGGCCGTTCTCCCGTTCGGTGATCCGACCGCGGTGGTAGACCGCGCCGGGCGCGGCGAAAAGGAAGCCGACGAGGGCGCTCATGATCGCCAGAAACAGCATCTGGTAGTCGGCACGGAACTCCGCGAGCTGGCCGTACTCGACTGCAACGACCTTGTGCGCGAGTTCGTGTAACAGGAAGGCGACGCCGACAGTCACGAAGCTCAAGCCGACCATCAGCACGAAGGTACCGATGGTTGCGCCTCCAACATGGATCGGGGCGAGCAACAGCGCGAACGCGACCGAGAGCGTGATCCACGCCAGCGCGAGGTCGAACAGTTCCTTGTCGCTGAAACTCAGCTCCGCGCTCGACCGTTGCCGTGTTCGAGTGCTCATGTCAGGAGCCCTCTGAGCAACTCGAGGGTGTTTTCAGCGCCGCTGAGGAGTTCGGCGAACAGGGCGTTGACACCGCCGATTTCGGGGGCCAGCCACGGCAACACCACGATCGGGAACAGCAGGGTCGCGATCAGGCTCCCGATGTTGGTCAGTGCAACGATCATGATGAGCCGGAACAACGGCACCTCGAACATCTCGGACATCGCTTCCCCGACAGGTCGGTCGGTGTCGCCGACGATTTCGTTCAACGTCTGGATATCCCGAATGTTGACGGGGCGGTGTCTGAGCTCAACGTAGCCGGCGAACCAGCCAGGGGCCAACAGCGGATTGATACTGGTCAGCCACGCGATTGCGCCGCCGACGCCCGCACTGGTCCAGCGTGCGCCGGCGAGTCTGGCGAGCGTGAACGCGAAAAAGCCGTTGAACAGGAACCACGCCGCAAACAGCTGGAGCAAAAAGAGGTCTTGGACACCGGCCATAATCAGCAGGAAAAAAAAGCCGAGGAAGCCGATCATAACCAGATAGCCGACGATTTTCAGCGGCGAGAACCGTCGTTTGGAGGCCGTCCCCGTAAGCGACTCGAGGGTGGGAATTCCCGACGGGTTCGCGAGATGGCGTTCGATCCCGGCTTTGTGTCCGGCACCGACGACGGCGACGACGTCGTACCCCTGCTCGCGAAGGTCGTGGAGATGGTTGGCGATGTAGGCGTCACGCTCGTCGATCAGAGCGTTTGCGCCGCGGGGGCTGAACCGGCGAAACTCCTCCATCATCGCGGCGACGACGTCGCCGTCGGTCATCTCCTCGATGTCTATTTCGTCGATATCCTCGACGTCGCTGCCACCGGCATCGAGGACGAGGCCAACGAGTCCACCGATGCCGACGCCAACTCCGAGCCCAGCGAGAATCCCGACTGTCCCTCGAATCGCGTAGACGCCGGCACTTTCGAAGGTACTCGCCGAGAACGGGCCGACGAAGGTTCCGGTTGCAACGAGCGCGAGACAGCCACTGATCCCGATCGCCACGCCCGCGAGTATCCGTATCGAGACCCCATCGAGAAGCCCGCCAGTCGATTCGCCGGCCGCCTCGAGGGAAGGTAAAAAGAGCAGGCCGATGAGTGCACCGCCGATGGCACCGCCGACGGCACCGCCGACGTACTGAAGCGATGTCGCGCCGGTGACACCGAGCAAGAAGAGGTCGCCAAGTCCCAGCAGTGGGGCGAGAAACGCGGCGAAAACGAGTCCGACGAAGAGTCCACCAGCGGCACCGAAGGCCAATCCGATGGTTCGAGGATCGGTAACCCCGAGGGCGAGCCCGCCGACCATTTTCAGTTTCTCGGTAACGGAAAGCCGACGCCAGAACCGCTGGATCGTGACCTGGATGTCGCGATCGACGAGTGCAACGCCGCTTTCGTTGCGTTCGGCGGCTTCGATTGCCGCACGCATGTCCGACCCGGGTTCGATGTCGAACTTCTCCCCGAGCCGTGACTGGACGTAGGAAAGCATCCAGTAGGCCAGAAACTGAAAGACGGTGTTTCCCGAGAGGAGGTCTTTCGCCTCGATGTCCTCCGGAGTTCCACCCTGCATCTGGCGGTATCGACCCTCGTCGAGTTCGACGGCGACGACGTCCGGGTCTTCACGGTCGATCGTTTCGTGTACGTCGTCGACGCTCGCCTGCGAGACGTGTGCCGTCCCGAGAACGTGGATGGAACCCTGGTCCGTTGGTGGCTCCGGGGGCTCCGGCACGCCGGCGTCGCCTGCATCGCTCATTAGCGATTCAACTCGACGTGGACTTTTACCAGTATCGGACTATACGGCACCAGTCACCAACCCCGACCGACAGAGTAGCGACACCACGTCCTTGATGGCGAAGTGTGTCAACATATCGAGAAATTGTTGTCGCTTTCGGAATTCAGCGGTGCTCTTCGTCGCCGTTTGAGAGGGGGAAGATCTCTTTTTCTTTGGCCTCTTCGAGGACCGAACTCGCGGTGTCACGAGTGTCTGCGACCGTCGCACCGACCAGTGCACCGATCGCACCGCCAGTACTCGCAGCGTTTCGACTGAATACGGCCCCGAGTGCGGCCCCGACCGCAGCACCGATTGCCGCGTATCGCGCTCGAAGCAAGACGTGTTTGATGCGGGATTTCGTGTTGCCAAGTTCCATGTTTCGACTATCGTGACTGTTACGCATAAATATGTCTCTCATACCCACAATATGCAGTGGTGACAATCTCGAACAGCCCCCCCTATCCGCCGTCCCGGCCTTCGAGCACGTCTCGGCTACAGCAGCGTTTCGACGTCGGCAAGCGAATCGAGGACGTAGTCGGGTTGGACGGCTGCGCCCTCGAGTGCAGCCTGATCCGTGACGCCGGTCCGAACAAGCGCGGTCGTCATCCCGGCCCGATTCCCCAGTTGGATATCGGTGTCGAGCCGATCGCCGACCACCAGTGTTCGTTCGGGATCGGCCTCGAGACGATCCATCGCGGCCGTGGCGGCGATCGACGAGGGTTTGCCGAGGATCGCGTCGGGTTCTCGTCCGGCGACGGCTTCCATTGCGGCGAGGATCGCTCCAGTGCCGGGGATCTCCCCGTCGTCGATCGGAATCGTCGCATCGGGGTCGGTGCCGTAGAACGGAACGTCGCCCTCGAGGGCGCGCAATGCGCCCCAGAGCCCGCCGTACGAGAAGTTCTTGTCGAACGAGCCGAGGACGACGTCGGCACCCTCGGGATCGTCGGTCACCTCGATGGCTGCGTCTCTGAGGATCGCCTCGAGTCGCTCGCTGCCGACGAGGTAGACCGTCGCACCGGGATGAGTCGTCGCGAGATATGCCGCCGAGACGGTCGCCGAGGTAAGCACAGTTTCAGGGTCGATCGTGATTCCGTGTGGCTCGAGTCGCTCCCCGTAGTGATCGCTGCCGCGTGTCGGATTGTTCGAGAACAGCAGTCGGTCGATGCCGGCGTCCTCGAGGGCGTAGAGGCCGTTGGTGACGTTCGGGAGCAACTCTTCGCCCCGGATAATGGTGCCGTCGACGTCGAGGATCGCCGCCTCGTAGTGAGTCATTATGCATTGCTAGGGCTGGCTGTCGATTGAGTGTTGGGTTCGGGGAACTCGGCCGTCGGCAGCCGACGGTCACTCCGAGCGCTCGAGTTCCAACTCCGCCGTGTCGACACCGGCGGCGTCGGCCCGCTCATCGGCATCGATCAGTCGCTCGAGTTTGGCTTCGAACTCGGCATCGGAGAGTTCGCCGGCCGCATACCGCTTCTGGAGTTTCGTGACGGGATCGCGTTCGGACGCTGTTCGACTCGAGACGGCCGTCTCGTCGTCGGGGTCGACACGATCGACGCGCTGAGTGAGATACCAGACGAGAAAGACGCTACCTACGAGCAGCGCCGTGATCGCGAGCGCATACAGCGGTCCGGCCAACAGCAACACGGCGATGATCAGGATGTCGGCGAGGACGAACTTGATCGCGAAGATCTCCGTGAGACTGTAGTTCCTTCCGCCGCTCTCGCTGCCCATGACTACGTGTTGACACTGAAACGGAATAACTGTAGGGATCGGCCACACGCAGGACGTCACAGACGGGTCGACTGTCGGCTCACTCGAGTGCGAGCCGTTCCGGGGAAGGAATTCTTATGCCCAAACCGGTCGTATCCCCGATCATGACACTCGAGGTCGAACCCCCTGCGCCGCCGGAACTGGAGTTCGTCGATCCGAACGAGTACGAGGACGCGACGATCAGCGGCGATGGTAGCGAGATCGATTACCGCCGTGAGGACCTCCAGGCGTTCCTCGAAGACGGTGCCTGGGAGGAAGCGTTCGAACTGTGGCTTGCCGATGCCGACCTCGAGGAGCGAGCGTACGACATCGCCCGCGATCTCGACCTCTTCGCCGAATTTGACTTCTTTTGGGACGACTTCGCCGACCGCGTCGGCTATCACGCCCCCGGCATTCCGGAGGACTGGCAGACTCGAGCGTATCACCCCGAACTCGATACGTGGGGGACCGTTTCCTCGATCAACGCCGAACTGACCGAGTTCGGACAGATCGTTTCAGAGGTACTCAAAGACGACTACATCGACTGGGAAGCCGAGTACGAACCGCCGGAGGATCTCCCGGACTTCGACTGAGGAGGGTTGCAGCGTTCTCGCCGGTCGTCACTCTCGAGCGACTGCGATATTCGTCGTGTGACCGCCGCAGTTCGGACAGAACGCGACCGAATCGGCTACTTCTCGATGCCCACAGTCGATGCATTCGTAGTACGATCGGGTCGGTGTGTATGGATCGTTGTGAACCATAGTTGTTTGCTAACATACAACATAAAAAGAGTTGCGTTGGTATTAGTCTAGCACGACTCTGACGACATATAGCCCTATATCTGATAATATTTTGGACGTTCGCTCAGTTTTGCGGTGATAACTCGTGCCCCAGATCCGCTACGGGGAACGGTCAGCCACGGCCACCTTCGATGATCGTCGGTCGGACTCGATGATACGACGACCAGCACACGCTGGACACGGTTGACGAAGACTCGGACGGGTCCGAAAGCGACAACGATGCTGACTGATGCCAGCGATACGGCACGATACCGAATTCGTCAAGAAAAAGCGGCCGGGTGCGAGGCAGGTGTCGCCAACAGATCGCCACGGGCCGTCTCTAACCGGACCATTCGCCGGCGAGGTCGCCGGCGATGTTCGCTCGCCACTGTTCGAACCCGTCTTCACAGTTGGCGCTGCTGTCGATGTGATCGATGAATCCGGCACCGGGCGAGGCGAGTTCGTCCCCACAGAACGGACAGCTGGTGAGATCGTTCCAATTCGTGGTGGTGTTCACTGCCATCGGTACCGTATTCTGGCATCGACACCCATATAATGTTGATCGGTTAAGAACTAGTACAACCATATGGTGGTTAATCACATCAATATGAGGCGCTTCCCTCTCAGATAAGGTGTGGATTCGGTGTCCGCCCGAGCGCAGGGTCAGCGGCGTTCGGCCGCGCGTCGGTGTCGACTTCTGGGCGTACTCGAGTCTCGAATCGGTGAGTATTCATCCGGCCACTGACCTACTGGCGAACGTGAACGAGGCGTCGATTCGAGAGGCGGCCAGCAAGGTCGCACAGTACGACGTGCTCGTGGTGACGGCGGCGATCTGGTTTCTCGGGAAGTTTTTGCGGTACGCGTTTCCGCCGTTGTTCGGCTCGTTTCAGGCGAGCTACGGCGTTTCAAACGCGGTCCTCGGAACGGCGTTCTCCGGATTTATGCTCGTCTATGCCGCGATGCAGTTCCCCTCGGGCGTGCTGGCCGACCGACTCGGTTCAATCGTCGTCATTACTGCCGGTGCGCTCGTCGCGGCGCTCGCGGCGCTCGCGCTCGTCTTCGACTCCCCGTTTCTCGTCCTCGTCGGAGCGATGCTCGTCATGGGTGCTGGAACCGGAGCGCATAAGACCGTCGCCGTCCGGCTGTTGTCTCGAGCGTATCCGTCCCGGACTGGTCGGGCGCTCGGGGTTCTCGATACGTTCGGGGCTTTTGGCGGCGTGGTCGCACCCGCTGCGATCGTCGTCGTCGCGGGCGTTTCGTTTGCGCTTGGCGATAGCTGGCGGCTCATCTTCCTGTTCGCCGGTCTCGCCGGGCTCGGCCTCGCCGTGGTGTTCCGAACCCGGGTCTCCCGACGCTTGCCGAGCGAATCCGAAGGTGACGCCGCGCCGACCGCAGCGACAACCGTCGGCGTTGGCCAGTACGTCACGCTCTTTCGAGACTGGCGATTCTCGGTGTTTGCCCTCCTGACGATCCTATTTTCCTTCACGTACAACGGATTCGTTGCGTTTGCCCCGCTCTACCTTACACAGGCGGCCGGTCTGACGGATGCGGTCGCGGGCGTCCTCTACAGCGCGCTCTTCCTTGCGAGTCTGGTTCAACTCGTCACAGGCGACCTCAGCGATCGGATCGGCCGACTCCCGATAATCGTCGCGACGTTGGGCCTCGCCTCGCTCGCGCTCATCGCGTTTATTTCACTGACCGGCTCGGTCGGTCCGATTGTCCTTGGCGCCGCACTCGTCGCCGTCGGAATCGGTGCACACGGCTTTCGACCCGTGCGGGGGGCGTACCTGATGTCGACGATTCCTGATGACGTCGCCGGCGGTGGACTCGGGGTGGTCAGAACGATGTTGATGGGTGCAGGCGCGGTCGCACCCGCGATCGTCGGCACGCTGTCGGAAACAGCCGGCTTCCGGGCTGCATTCTGGTTGCTCGCGGCCGCGATCGTCGCCGCGACAGGACTCGGTGTCGTGCTCTGGTTCCTCGAGTAGCTCGGCGGTACGCTCGACACACTCATACGGTCTGCTATACCGATTTACCGCCGATCACCAGAGACGGGTCGGTGATCGGCGGTAATTGACTACAGCAGTCCGTATCACAGCCGCGCCCGTAGTCGCGTTTTACCATGAAAAGAGTTAACACACCTCGTTACATACCTACGAACATGTCTGTTGTAGAACCACTCGAGTACGAGTGTGTCGTCTGTGGCCGCCGAGAGACGGTCGCGGACGCACTCCTCGGTAGCTGCCGGCGCTGCGGGGGCGAGATGCGAAACGTTGAGTTGATCCGGGAGTAGTCGAGTCGTCGGCGCGTCTCAATGCTTCGTTCGGCGGTACGATTGCCGCGTCGAGCCCTCGAGACCGACGCTCGAGCGGCGCTCCCGTGTCTATGAGTGCTCACGAACGATCACCGCAGCGATCAGGACCACCCCGACGACGACCGCGGCGATTCCGACGGTCGCCTCGCCGGTAAGCGCAGCGACGCTCCCTGCAACGACACCGGCACCGCCTCCACCAGCGGCGAGTTGCGTGCCGAGAGCTGGAGCGGCATCCGTCTCGATCTGATCCTGTACGGTCTCGAGATCGGTTCGAATCGCTTCGAAGTCGTCCGCTCGGTCAGTCTCGATCGCGGACTCGAGATCGCTGACGCGGGTCTCGATCGCCGACAGCTGCGCTTCGGTCGAATCGTCAGCCCTGTCGAGCGTCGCCGCGAGGTCGTCGACGCTTTCCTCGACCGTGCGCTCGAGACGGCACTCGAGCGCTGTCACCTCGTCGTCGATCGTTTCGGTAGCGTCCTCGAGTCGGGCCTCAAGATCGATCATCGTCTCGTCGACGCGCTCCTCGAGCGCGCGCACGCTGTCGGTCAGGGAATCGATATCATCGTCGACTCCGTCGAGATCTGTTTCGAGGTCCTCGACCGCCTCTACTGGGGCCGTCCGCTCCTCGAGCGTTTCCACGGTTTCCGAGACGGCCGAAACGTCGTCTTCCAGATCAGCCACCACCGTCTCGACCGTTGTCAGGTCGTCTTCGACGGCGGCTACCCGCGCGTCGTCAGCGGCCGTTTCCTCGAGGGTCGTGATCGTCTCTCGAGCAGTCTTGAGACGGGCGTCGAGATCGTCGGTTCGGTCATGAAGACGCTCGCGGACGTCGGTTAGCGCCTCGTCAAGCGCCCCCACGCGATCCTCCGTCGAGCCGAGTCGCTCGCCGGTAGCCTCGAGGGCAGTGGCGGTCGTCTCGAGTTCGCCACCGAGTTCGGCGATCCGCCCGTCGAGATCGCCAAGCCGTTCAGTAATCGTTTCGAGGTCGCGTTCGACGGTCCCGAGTTCGTCCTTGAAACTCGTTTCGACCGTCTCGAGGCCGTCTTCGAGCTGTGCCCGTTTCTCGTCGGCCTGCTCAGCGCGGGCCGTGAGTCGATCGGCGACGCTGCCGATCCGAGTCGCTTGTTCCTCGAGCCGGCCGGCAAGTCCATCAGATCGCGACCCGAGTCGAGCGACGTCTTCGCCAACGGTGTCGAGGTCGTCGTCGAGCCGCGAGACGGTTTCTGTCACGGCGTCGAGGTCGGCTGCCGATGCGGTCGTCGTTTCGAGGGACTCCACCTCGGTTCGAAGCGCCTCGAGGAGATCGTCGAGCGTGTCAGTGCAGTCGGAAACGCCGTCGAGATCGTCCACGAGGTCACTGATTCGGTCGTCGAGTGCCGCTCGCTCGTCCGCCGTCGTCGTCTCGAGGGTTTCGATCATCGCCTCGAGCGTGTCGAATTCGTCTTCCAACGCTGACTCGAGGTCGCCGACGTCGTCTTCGACCCCGTCGAACGCGGTCGAAAGTGTCTCGAGATTGCCTTCGAGGGTCGAAACCGTTTGCTTGCTCGCATGGCGCGCGCTTTCGGCTTCGAGATCGCGCAGTTCCTCGGCGATCCGCTCGAGGTCGCCTTCGAGGGCCGCGACTACGTCGGCGCTGGCCGTCCGCGCATCGAGTTCGTCGAGATCGTCGACCGCCGATTCGAGATCGGCCCGGATCGACTGGATCTCGTCGTCTCGGTCGGCGAGCCGATCGAATAACTGCTCGATCGCGTCGTCCGCGCGAGCGCGGTCCGCATCGGCTCCGCCATCGAGCGCGTCGTCGAACGTCAGTGTCGTCTCGCCGGTCGGCTTGGTCACTGTCACAGTGCCATCGGTTCCGTCGCCGTCGTCCGCGTCAGCCGGCGACCACGTCACGGCCTCGTGGGCTTCGACGCCGTCTTTCGCAGCCGCGAGCGCCCCTCTGGCAGCGCCTGCGGCCGGCTCGTCGGCGCGTCGCGGATCGCGGACCGAGATCGGGAGTGTGCTATCGACGCGGCCGGCGAGAAGGTATTCGAGGCCCTCGACCGCGTCCGGTCCCGCGACGGCAAGCGGCACGGCCAACCCTCGCTGGATATCAGCCGACCCGGCTTCGCGCTCGAGCGCGTCGGCGAGGTCGCCGATCAGTGCGTCGAACGCCGTCGTGAGTGCGGCCTCGACCTCGTCCGTCGCCGCGTCGGGGTCGAGCGCGAACGCCTCGAGCGCGGACGCGACCGCTGCCTGCTCGTGATCCGTGTCGTCGGCGGCCCGGTCGACGACCCAGTCGCTGCCTTTCGCAAGCGAAAACGCCACCGCAGGCACGCCGTAGTACGCCAGTGCGACGCTGGTCGTCTGTGGGCCGAGACGGACGCCGAGGCCAGTGTAGTTGTCGTCGGCGAACTGGTCGTAGACGACGGCGAACCCGCTGTGGATCGGTGTCACATCGAGTCCGCGATCGGCGAGAACCGCACCGACGGCATCACGTCGAGCGTCGGTCGGTTCGGCCGCGTCGACCAGTGTTCCAGGCGTGGTATAACAGAGCTGCCCGTCGCTCGCGTCGTCGAGATCGAGAACGTCCTGGAGGCGTGCCTCGAGCGCCGGCTCGACGTCGCTGTCCGCAGTCAGCACACCGTTCGAGAGCAGCGGTTCGCCGGGTTCCGCGTCGATGCCTCTCGCCGACCCCGTCTCCGCGTCGGCCGGTGTGGCACGGGCCGGTGCCGACTCGAGGATCACCCCGTCTGGCGTGTCGATAGCGACCCGGATCGCGTCCGGCCCGATGTCGAGACCGTAGTTCATGCCAACCGAAAGCCGGAGCGCCCTCTTTGCGTTTTACCCGTGAGTACCAGAACTGAAAATCAGCCGCGGTCGTGAGGGCTTCATGGCGGGCCCGCTTGGGATCAGTCGGCCGGTTCCGGATCGATCGTCGACTCGCCGACGGTAACGGGGTCGCCGACGGCGAGCGTCGCCCCCCACGAAGCGTCGGGCACGCGTGTGTTGACCATCAGCCGAAAGTAGTGATCGAACCAGTCCTTGCTCGCCCACTCGGGAAGCGTCGCCGCCCGTCGTTCGACGAACGTCTCTCGAAATCCGTTGGTCGGCTCGCCAGTATCGGGATCGCGGGTCGGAACGACACACCGCTGACACGGGTTGACGCCGTACAGCATCGCTGACCCAATCTCGAAGGGGATGACCCGTCCGGGTGCCTCGTAGAGGTGATCCTCCCAGAACGCAGGTGCATCGAGGACGAGATTCGGACGCAGCCGACGACACATCTCGCCGGCGTCGATTCCGTCGTACCACGAGGCGACGTCTTCGAGTGTCCCCGTACTGATCACTGTCGGCCCCGAGGCGTCCGTGTCGTCCGGAAACCCGCCCTCGTCGTCACGGACGAGATCGACCGGATAGCCAAAGAAGTCCGAGAGCCACGAGGTGAGACCGTCCCGGTCCAGCTCGAGGTGGTACGTGTGGCGTGTGTCGCCGTCACGTTCGCCGACGGTGACCGTCTCGCGGTCGAGATCGTACGTCGCCTCGAGGTCGTGGACTCGGCGCTCCCGTTTCCCGTTGACGTACCGACCGCCCGGCCCGGTCCCTGTCGTCGTCTCCGGCGACTGTTCGACGATCGCGTACCGTCGGTCCCACGACAGGCCGCCGTTCTCGACGATCTCGGCTTCGGTGACCGACACCCCATCGACGGACTTGATCGGATGGACACGGATGGCCTCGAGCTGTGGCTGTGCCATTGTGCGTGCCGTCGCGTCGGCGATGCATATGTGTATCCGTTCGGTCGCCTGACTCGTCTGGGTCCGTGTGTCGGTCGCCCGCCGTCTTTCCCGCTCCCGCGTTCGCGAAGACACGTTTTTGCCGCTCGAAACCGTCAAGCCAACCGAAATGTCTGCCGAAAACCCACTCGCCGACGCTGTCGACAACCTCGTGTACGAACCGACACAGATCCACGACCACGGCATCGATCTAACCGTCAGCGCGGTGTACGAGGTCGCCGCCCCCGGCCGGCTGGATTTCGGCGGCGACGAACTCGAGGACGCCGACCTCGAGCCGGTCGCGACCGACCTCCACAACCCCGACGACGAGTTCGGCTGGTGGCATCTCGAAGGTGGCCAATACGTCATCCAGCACAACGAGTTCCTGACTGGACTCGACGAGCCCTTACAGCTCCAGCCGCGCAACGAACTGCTCGCTCGTGGTGGTTCCCATCCCTCGATGCAGGTCCGAGATCACCTGCCGCTGCTCCCGTTGTCGGTCGCCGACGGCGGGCTCGAAATCAAGGAAAACGCGCGAGTGTCGACGCTGTGCTCGCTCGGGACGGGAGTCACCCACACAGAATAAGCAACTCGCGCTCGAGTCGGCTCCTCGTCGCCGGTCGTCGCTTGTCTCAGCGGACTGTGGCCGACGTTAGCGTCCCTTGAACTCGGGTTCGCGATCCTCGAGGAAGGCGGTCACGCCCTCCTCGTGATCGTCGGTGTCGAACGCGATGCCCTGTGCGACCGCTTCGTCGGTCAACGCCTGCTCGAGTGATTTCTCGAGGCCCTCGCCGAGCAGTCGGTTGGCATGGCGTAACGCGACCGGCGGGCCGGCAACGATCTTCTCGACGAACGTCTCGACGGCCTCGTCGAACTCGTCTGTGTCGTAGACGTGATTGACGAGACCGAGCTCGTGTGCTTGGTCGGCCCCGATAATGTCGCCCGTGAGGACGAGTTCCTTGGCGACGTTCTCGCCGACGACGCGCGGGAGCAGGTAGGACGTGCCGGCGTCGACGCTCAGCCCGACCTGTCGGAACACGAAGCCGAACGCGGCCCGTTCGCTCGCCAGTTGCATGTCACACGCGAGCGCGAGATTCGCACCAGCGCCGACGGCAGCCCCGTCGACGAGCGCAATCGTCGGAATCGGA
The DNA here is from genome assembly GCF_900156475.1 of Natronorubrum thiooxidans. GTDB lineage: Archaea > Halobacteriota > Halobacteria > Halobacteriales > Natrialbaceae > Natronorubrum > Natronorubrum thiooxidans. The sequence goes on along the minus strand of NZ_FTNR01000004.1, from coordinate 96,464 downwards.
AACGAGACGAGCCGGCCGATCAGCTCGTTCGTCGACCGCTCGAGGGCGCGCACACGCTCGTCGATCGGGACGTCGTTCTGGATCCCCTCGACCATCCGTTCGATGTCGCCGCCGGCGGAAAACGAGCCGCCCGAGCCCTCGAGGAGGACACAGCGGGCGTCGCTGCCCTCGATCTCGTCGAGGGCCTCCGAGATGCCGGTGCTGATCGCCTCCGAAAGGGCGTTGCGCCGGTCCGGCTGATCGAGCGTGATCGTCGCCGGACCGTCCGCATCGATCTCGAGTTGGACTGCCTCGCCGAGCGCCATCACTCTGCCTCCGATTCCGGTGTGTCCTGCTCGCGGAGCTTGAACTTCTGGACTTTACCGGTCGTCGTCCGTGGAAGTTCCTCGACGAACTCGATCTCCCGTGGGTGTTTGTACTCGGCGAGATTCGTCAGGCAGTACTCTTTGAGTTCGGCTTCGGTGACATCGGCGTCTGGCGTGGGAACGACGAACGCTTTGACGGTCTCGCCGCGGCGTTCGTCGGGAATCCCGGCGACGGCGGCGTCGGCGACGGCCTCGTGTTCGAAGAGCAACTCCTCGACCTCCCGTGGGTAGACATTGTAGCCGCCCGTGACGATCATGTGTTTCTCGCGATCGACGACGTAAAAGAAGCCGTCCTCGTCGCGATAGCCCAGATCGCCCGTGTGGAACCAGGTTTTGCCGTCGGCGTCGGTGAACACCTCCTCGTTTGCGTCGGGCAGCCCGTAGTAGCCTTTCATGACGTTGGGGCCGCTGACGACGATCTCGCCGGTAATCGCGTCGAGATCAGCTTCGTCCTCGTCGACTGGGCCGTCCTCGACCGGTGGGACGTCCTCGAAGTCCCTGTCGACGACTCTCGAGTCGACGCCGGGGACGGGCTTGCCGATGCTGCCGACGCGGCGGCCCTTGATGGGGCTGTTGAAGTGTGTCACCGGGCTCGTCTCGGTCAGCCCGTAGCCTTCGTAGACTGTCGGCTCGTACAGTTCTTCGAACCGACGCAGTACCTCGACAGGGATGCCGGCACCGCCGACACCACACAACCGCAGCGAGGAGAGGTCGAACGCCTCGGCGTTGGGCTGGTTGATCACGTCGTTGTACATCGCCGGCACGCCATGCATCAGCGTCAGTTCCTCGTCCTCGATGAGCGAGACGGCCTCCTGTGCGTCCCACGAGGCCATTGGGTAGAAGGCCCCGCCGCTGAACAGCGTCGCGTTCATTACGACGGTCATCCCGTAGATGTGAAACAGCGGAAGGACGCCGAGTTGTTTGTCGTCCGGTCGGATCCCGTCGGGAATGAGCTCCGCTGCGGATTGGGTGTTCGACGCGAGGTTCTTGTGGGTGAGCTGGACGCCCTTCGGCTGGCCCGTCGTCCCCGACGTGTACGGCTGGACCGCCACGTCGTCGTCGGCCCGCTCGAGGATGTCGGGATCGCCGGGCTCGAGGAAGTCCTCGAACGCGGTTGCACCGTCGACGTCGCCGCCGACGCTGACGACGTGTTCGACGCTGGTTTCGTCCTGTACCGCCCTGACGAACGGGACGAGGTCTGCCAGCGTCACGACCACCGTGGCCCCGCTATCGCCGAGCAGATGACCGATCTCACGGGCTTTGTACTGTGGGTTCATCGGGACGACGACCCCGCCGGCCCGAAGCGTGCCGTGGAACGCGATCAGAAACGGCGGGACGTTCGGGAGATAGATCGCGACCCGGTCGTCGGCTCCGACACCGCGGTCTGCGAGTGCGGTGGCAAAGGCACCGATTTGACCCCAGAACTCCTCGTAGCTCGTTTCAGTCCCCTGATATCCGATCGCGGTATTCTCGCCGTGCTCTTCGACGGCGGCCGCGAGATTAGTGACAAGATTTGCCATACTCCGTGGCATACGTTTTCATGTACCGTAAAAAGGGTTGCCAAAGGGTATCGAGATTGCCCCGTTTCGGAGTGAGGAAATCTGAAACGTGCCGTTCCAGCCGCTCGAGGCCGTCCATACACAGCCGTGGCCGGCAGTCTATTACGTCCGTGCTCCTAACCCCGTGATAATGTATCAGGACGTTCTCATTCCCACGGACGGGAGCGACGGGACCCGCCAGTCGATTATGCACGGCCTGACGATCGCGAATCGATTCGAGGCGACGATTCACGCCCTCTCGATCGTGCCGGAGGGACCACTCGGTACCCTCCAGAACGAAGCAGCGACGCCTGCTGCCCACCGTGCTGTCGAGCGAGTCGCGGCCGAAGCTGCCCGAGACGGTATCGAAGCCACGACGGGGGTCGAACAGGGAGTCCCACACGAGGCAATCCTCGAGTACGCCGCGGACCACGATATCGACCTGATCGTGATGGGAACACAGGGCCGAACCGGCCTCGACCGGGTGCTGGTCGGGAGCGTCACCGAACGCGTCGTCCGCATGGCCGACGTGCCGGTCGTGACCGTGCGTCTGACCGACGAGATCCGGATCGACGACGCCGAGGACGCCGAACGGATCGCTCGAGACGCCCTCACAGCCGACGCCGAGAGCGGCGAGTCGGACGCCCTCACGGTCGTCGAGGAACCGCAGCGAATCAGCGCCGTCTGGATCGTCGCCCTCGAGACCGACACCAGGCCTGTCCAGGTTCACGTCGACGCGCTTTCGGGCAAGGCCCGAATCGAGACTCGTGACGAGTAGGCTGACCGAACGCCGTTTCCCCGCCCGTTTTATCGGCTCTTTCGGCCGAATGGCTCATCATCTGGGCGTCTGGTGGCCGGCCGGTGCCCGCCGCGTTACGCACGGACAACAATTCAGTAAGCACAACCATCGAAGAGCCAGGGGTGATCACCTGGTTCAAATGTCCGATTTGCCAGTACAACGGTAGCACGCACTTATGCCGTGATTTCGGGTTGGGAACCGATATGAGGGCAGATCCGTGAACAGACGAACGATTTTGAACGGGGTTCTGGCTGGCAGTATCGTCCCGGCAGCGCACATCGGAACCGCGACACTCGAGAACGAGCCAGGAGACGCCGAGACAGCCGACACTGAGCCGACTGATTGCGAGGACACACCAGTTTCGGTCCGTATCGTCGAACTCCCCGAGACGATCACTGGGGGTGCATTACTCGAGTGGAGCGTCGAGGTCGAGAACCCGACCGAGCAGTCGATCCGCCCGACCATCGAGTACACCGTCGACGGCGAGCCCGCAGGGAATATCACGTTGACCGTCGACCCCGGCGAGACGGAACGCCCGTTTTCCGCGAGCTATCGGACCGAACCCGTCCCGGAAGCCGACACGGTGACGGTTCGGGTCGAAGCTAACGGTGACGCGGACGAACGCACCGTTCGGCTCCGTGCGACCGACGAACTGGATCCCGAACTGCAGTTTCCCGATCCCGAACTGGCCGTCCAGCCGGAGACAACGGTCCACTTCGAAGTCGGGGCTGTCGATCCAGACGCATTCCAGACGACCACTTGGTGGATCGACGGGGAGACCGTCGGTGACACGCTGGCAGCTCCGTGGCAAGGGATCTACTACGTCGAACAGGACGCCCACTACTGGCAGGAAACGTTCGGGACTGACGAGACTGACGGAACTGACGAGACTAACGCGACCTACGAGGTGGTCGCTGGCATCGACGTCGACGGCGAGCAGTACCGAGCGAACTGGACGATCACCGTCACGCCGACGGGACTCGAATCGCCCACCATCGACGCTGCGCGACCGGCGCCAGGCCCCCTCGAGATCAGTCCCGAGGGAACGACCCTCGAGATCGACGTCAGCGACCCGGACGGAACCCTCGAGCGCGTCGTCTGGCGGCTCAGCCAGGCCGATCGGCTCCTCGGTGTGAGCGAGATCTCGGGCGCGTCGGATACGGCGACACTCTCCATCGACAGCGGACGTTGTCACACCTGTCAACTCATCCCCTGGGTGATCACGAGCAATGGGACGGTCACTGTCGACCCGTTATGGGACGTCATGGATCCCGGTATCGACCCCGACAGCGCGGACTCGCTCGAGCTGTAGCACGGCCGGCCCAACATGCTTTGGATATAGAATTATCAGGGTCCATCACGTTCACCCGAAGGACGGGGGCAGAACACCAATCGTTGCCACGAATGGCGTTCTCACTCTGAGACATCGCCCCTCGTCTTCAAATCGGATCGAAATCCTACCAGTGGCGACTATCGAGCCAATCGCTGGACAGTCAACTACTACAGGAGAACCTCCCCAGTCTGGTTTTCACTCGCACAGATCCGTTCGCGAATAGAAAAGCCAGGGCAGGGATTTGAACCCCGGGAGTCTCGATTACAAGTCGAGTGCATGAACCACCCATGCTCCCCTGGCGCAGTTTCCAGTTAGCGGTCCTCCTTTGAATGTGTATCGTTTTCCGATGAGTCCTCGCCCTCGAGTGAGCGCTGCATTGTCACTCGGAACTCGTCGTACCCGTGCCGGTCGTAAAACCGCCGTGCGTCCTCGTTGTCGGCCATTACCTCGAGGAGCAGTACCTCGACCCCCCGGTCGACCAGCGCGTCCTCGACGGCTTCGAGCAACGCGGTGCCGATCCCGTGGTCGCGAAAGGCAGGGTCGACGTAGAGATTCGACAGGTGGCCGCGGGTGGCATCAAGTTCGAGCGAGCCGTGTTCGACGGTAAACGACGCAAACCCGACGGGACGGTCGTCGATACGGGCAACGAGCAGGCTGTCGTTGACCTGGTGGGCCGCGAGGATCTCGCACATCGTCTCCCGGTTGTCGTCGGCGCGGACGAACGAGCCGTACGCACGCTGGTCACGGGCGAGGCGAACCCAGTGATCCGCGACCGCGTCGATGTCGGCTTGTGATGCGTACTCAATCGTCGGCTGGCTGTTGTTGTGTCGGTCCATTTTCGAGCGCCGTCACGGCAGGAAGCGGCTCCGCGGTGAGCATCCGTAACGCGGCACCGCCGCCGGTGCTCACGTGCGAAAAGCCCTCGACGCCAAGTTGTCGGAGGGCCGATGCAGTGTCACCACCGCCGACGATACTCATCTCGACGTCCGTCGCCGCGTTGTAGAGCCGTCGTGTTCCCTTCTCGAAGGCCTCGTCCTCGAAGACGCCGGCCGGGCCGTTGAGAATAACCGTCCCTGCGTCCTCAAGCAGGCGCTGGTAGTACGACAGCGTCGAACTCCCGATATCCATGGCGGCCTCGGCGTCCTGTGGTGGTAAGGCGTTGACGCCGATTTCGTGTCGCTGCCCGTCGCGTTCGACGGCGACGTCACGCGGGAGGGCGACCCGCTCGCCGTAGGCATCGAGCAGGTCGGCAGCACGGTCGATCTCGTCCCAGTAGCCCTGATCGTAGATGAAATCGGAACTCGCATCGCCGAGGTCGACGCCATCGGCGATGAGAAAGACGTTGCCGACGACGCCCGCGGTGAGGACGTGATCTGCCAGCCCCTTCTCTAAGACGCTCCAGGCGACGTCGATCGAGTCGGAGACCTTCGCTCCGCCGAGGACATAGACTCGTGGTTCGGGTGTCTCCTCGATCGATCCGAGCGTGTCGAGTTCGGACTCCATTACACGGCCGGCGTAGCCGGGTAAGACGGTCGGAAAGCCGACCAGCGAGGGCTGTGAGCGGTGTGCCGCGGCGAAGGCGTCGTTGACGTAGGCGTCGAGTACCGGTGCCAGCCCCGTCACGAGATGCGTTTGCGCGGCTCGTTCGGGTTCGAACTCCATGTACTCCTCGCTGTAAAAGCGCGTGTTCTCGAGCACGACGCAGTCGCCGTTTTCCAGCGCCGTGACGGCCTCGCGGGCGGCGTGGCTGAACGTGGCATCGACGTAGTCGATTGGATGGTCGAGCAGTTTCGAGAGTCGCTCGGCGTGTGACTCGAGGGAGACGAACTCATCGCCACCGGGACGGCCCTGATGGGCGAGGACGGCGACCCGGCCGCCGCGCTCGATCAGTTCCGAAAGGGTGTCAACGTGGGCGCGTAGTCGGGCATCGTCGGCCAGCATGCCGTCATCACCAATGGGGCTATTGACGTCGATGCGGACGCCGACGGTGGTCCCTTCGACGTCGAGGTCGTCGAGGGTATCGGTCATTATCGACCAGTCCACCGCGCCACCCGAAAGGTCTTTCTATCGGAGATATCGCCATCGGTGATCGGTATCATAGCCCAATTATGTGCCGGCCGTCTCGGGATGGCTACCGGCCGACACAGCCACTGGTCTGGTCGCAAGCAGTCGATCACACCGTTCGACAATCCGCACAGACCAGCTGTCCGTTCGCATCCCACAGCGAGTCCGAAAGCGAGCCACAGGCCTCACAGATTCCCTGTGTCGAGTACTCATCGCCGTTGGAACGCACCGGCTCGAGTTCGTTGCCGGAGGCGGTGTTCGACTGAGCGGACCGGTCGTCGGTCGATCGCTCCCCCTCGAGCGTGGGGTTGCCCGACCGCGTCGGCGTCATCGTGGCCTGGAACGATCCCGCGGCGGCGATGACGTCTCGCTGGGTCACCAGCCCCATCACACCGTCGTCGCTTTCGACCACGACGTTACGGATGTTTTCGCGAGCCATCGTACTGGCGGCGTCGGTAAGCGACCGATCGGGACCGAACGTGATGACGGGTGTGGTCATCACGTCTCCGACTGTCGTCTCGCCCGGTTCGTGGTCGTCGGCGACGACGCCGAGAACGTCCCACTCGGTCATGATGCCGACTGGCTCGCTCCCGCGGACGACGAGCACGCAACTCGCACGGTCTTCGCGCATAAGCTCGACTGCGCCACGAACGGTGTCTGACTCGCTGACGCCGACGTATTCGGTCGTCAGGATATCCCTGACGGACAGTTCCGATTCCATATGTTAACTATTGCCATAGATGGGCTAAAAGCTACCCCCGCTACATTTAAGCAAATCCGTCACGAAGACCTTTAGCTTCTGTCTCGAGGCAGTTACCACTCGAGTTCGACGCGGGTGCCGTCGGCACGACAGGTCTCGAGGGCGTGTTTTGCCGCGAAGCCAGCGTCGTGTGCGCTTTTGCCACGACCGACCCCGACCTGGAGTTCGACGTCGACGGCCTCCTCGACGTGATAGATCGCCTCCTCGTAGTCGGCCTCCTCGAGATCCGGGCAGACGACGATGATGTTGTCGCCGCCGACAAAAAAGGAGAGGCTGTCGTGGGCATAGCGCATGTGGCGCATGAGCTCGGCATAGCCCTGCTCGATCTCGATGAACGTATCGAAGGCGTTGAGTTCGTCGGTATACTGGCCAGTCGCGTTGATCACATCGAAATGCGCGATCTGGATGTCCGCGTCGGTTCGGTGGACGTCGTCGATCACTCGGCCCTCGAGACACTCACGGCGGGTTTTGTCCTGTGCGCTGCCGGCGTCCTGGACGCGTGCTGTCGCATCGGCAAGCGCCTGGACGGGATTCGTGCCGGTCGCAACACCGATGCTGAGCGTTACGGGGTAGCGGTTGCCGACGGACTCCTGGAGGAGTGCGTGGTCGTCGAACGAGCAGCCGTTCGTGACGGCGACCATGTTGTCGAAGCGAGTGAAGAAGACGTAGCCATCACGGTTGCCGACGAATTGGGAGATGTCGGCATAGAGTCGGGACTGCAGCGTCTGGAGGTCTGCTTCCCTGCGTGGCTCCGGTGTCACCGTCCACGGCCCGTAGTTGTCGATCTGAAAGAGCGTAACCTGCGTATTAGTCACGGTGATCGATTCTTTTGAACGCCGTCGTATAAGTGATACGTAATCCAGATTCGTTATGGGCCAAGAAAACGCGATCGGTAATCGACGACAACTCACACGAACTGCTGTCGTGCGGTCTGCTGTAGCAATTTACTGGTGCAACCGCGACCCGCCCGCGGATGCGCCACACAGTGACAGCAGCCCCGCCCAGCAGTTAGGCGTGTTTCTTCTTGGGGTTGGCACCCTGTGGGTGGTAGTCCCAGAAGTCACCAGCTCGCATCGCCGCACCGACTGCTTTGTGCATGTCGAGGATCGTCTCGAACTCCTCGACATCGATGTAGTCGAAGATCTCGCTCATCGGCACGACTTTTTTGTAGTTGATTCGGATCGGGTCGTCACCGTGTTCAGCGACGAACTCGTCGCGATTCAGCGGGAAATCCTCCTCTTCGTCGACTTTGTCGGCGATAATTCGCATATCAAACCGTCGCATCCCATCGCTTCCTTGCTCTCCATCGGGATCGTGTGGCCAGTCCATACAGAATCGTGTGTGGGGGTCCCGCAAAAGGGTTACTCTCCGCCGTCGCCTCAGGGGTGTGACGCGTCGAGTCGGCGACGTTCGATCGGGGCGACGAGAGCAACCAGATTTTTGCTACTCGACATAAAACCCCCGAGATAGATGGCTTCGAACAGGCGACTCAGTCCCGAATGCACGGCTCATCTCGAGAAAGCATTGGCGGAAACCGATCCCGCGGAGAAGGATTTTCACGTCCGGCAGGTACTTCAGGCGCGCGGCGTCGACCAGTTGCCCGACGATCTCGAGACTGAATAGCGTTTTTCGCTCCCGGCGTGCGATCGGATGTGCACCGACGGTCAGTGCTCCGATTGCTCACACAAATTCGTGGGAGTCGTCACCGGATCCAGTGACAGCCCTCGAGTAACGACTCCGGGAGCTCGCCCGCGTTCGCGTGTAAGCTGTCGACCACCACGGCAATCTCCTCAAATCGCGGGCCTCGAGTCGCAACCAGCGGTTCGGTGTCCCACTCGACAAACGCCATGTCGGCCAACAGTGGCAGATGGCGGTGATAGAGTTCGCGTCGAAGCGTGTCTGAATCGCTGCAGATGGCGGGGTTCGTCGCGCTTTCCGGCAGCGAAACGGGGTCGTCTGCTGGCTGCTCCGACAGCGAGACCACAAGCTGACGGCGCGGCTCAGCTGAGACGGCTGTGAACACGTCGTTCCAGTTTCGAATCGGCTGCTCCGCCGTCACTCGTTCTCGAGTCATACAGTCGGCTTCTATGTGACTCCGTTAAATAATTTCGATATTGATATAATGGTTAATGATGTGCTACTATCGGCACGTCAGGCAACACTGGGTGGCGATGAGTGAATGCGATCCTGTCACACAGTGCGCTCTCGTTTCCCTCTCGAAACCCATTTCGACGGCCCGACACGACGCGAATCTCACACAAAAATTAGCATCACTAATCACCGTCAGATATATATTATTGTAGGTGAATATACTGAACGAAACTCGCACTCCGGTGGGGTTGTCGTATCGAAGCACCCACTCGAGTGGTCGCGTTTCCATCCGTCTCAATCGGCGGCCGTCCAGAATCGGCCGACGACCCTCGCTACCTACCGCGTGAACACATCGCTATGATTAGACCGCTTCCATCGGGACTTCCGCATCCTGTACGACGGCTTGTTTGCCTCGAGCGACGACCCACTGGCACGCGCCATCTCGAGTTGGGGGATCGATGGACGTGACCCACGACCTCGAGGCCGACGACGGCGACGAGTCACCGTGGCCGCGCTGTTCAATGTGTGGCTCGCGGATGCGGATGGTAACTGTGGTCGGGCCGACCGAGGCCATCGTCTCCCCCTGTGGCTGTCACGCCCCACCCGACGCCCTCGAGTTGGAGTAGCCCGGAGCTGTCGGTCGGGCTAGGACTCGAAGCACTTACCGCTCGTCACCGTCTCGTGGTCGGCCGCTCACTGACGGTTGGCCGACAGTCTAAGCCTCGCCAAGTGGCCTGACTTAGTCGTCTGCCGTCGTCTCGGTCTCCTCGCCCAGCACTTCCTCGCGGTGTTCGTCGAGCAGCGGGGCGCGACCGCGGGGTTCGGGTGACGTCTTGGTCATTTTGATTGGGTTGCCGGCGATCTCGACCTCATGGTCGGCACCCGGCTGTTCGACCGACACGAGCATGTCCCGTGCGTGAACGTGTGGGTCTTCGAAGATCTCCTCGGTGGTCTGGACCGGGGCGACGGGGACGCGGCCCTCGAGGGTATCGATGAGTTCGTCGTTGGTCAACTCGGCCGTCCAGGCAGCCATCTCCTCGCGCAGGGCCTCACGGTGTTCGAGGCGGTCGGACGCAGTGGGGTACTCCTCAGCCAACTCCTCCCGGCCCATCGCTGCACAGACCTCCTTCCAATGGTTGGTGCCGAAGGCGGCGATAACGGTGTAGCCGTCCGCGGTTTCGAAGGCGTCATAGGGGAACAGCGTCGGGTGGGAGTTGCCCTGTCGGGTGGGGGCCTCACCGGTGTAGGACTGCTGGTAGATCGCGCGTTCAGTGAAGCTGAGCATCGAGTCGTACATCCCGGTGTCGACGTACTGGCCCTCGCCGGTCTGGGCGCGGTGGTTGACCGCCGCCAGAATGCCGATACAGTTCAGCGTCGCGGTAAAGAGGTCGCCGACGCCGGGCCCGGTTTTCGTCGGTGGGCCGTCTTCCTGGCCCGTAATCTCCATGACGCCCCCGAGTGCCTGGGCGATGAGGTCGAAGGAGGGCTGGCCCTGTCGGTCCGTCTCGCCCGTACGCGGGTCACCGAAGCCACGGATCGAGGAGTAGATGAGGTCGGGGTTGTACTCGGTCAGTGTCTCGTAGCCGAGATCATATTTTTCCATCGTGCCCGCACGGTAATTCTCGACGACGATGTCGGCCTCTTCGACAAGCGAGAGGAAGTCCGCGCGGTCCTCCTCGTCGCCAAAGTCGAGTTCGATGCTCTTTTTCCCACGGTTGACACTCTGGAAGTAGCCGCCGTAGGCTTCCTCCTCGGCGTCGTCGACAAACGGTGGGTTCGATCGGATGAGGTCACCACCCGGGCGCTCGATTTTGACGACATCTGCGCCCATGTCCGCAAGTAACATCGTACAGTACGGCCCAGCAAGCACCTGGGTCAGATCGAGCACACGGAGATTCGAAAGGGCTCCCATGTAAGGGCCCTTGCGATACCAGTACCTAAACCCTTACCATCGATCATGTACTTTGTTAGATCGTACCATAGGGACGCTGTTAGGATGTTTAAGGAGTATGATCATGGAAGATCATTAGGTTTATAATGGTGTTCCTCATGGTTCTGCATACGATGTCCCAAACGGTCGTCCTCGGCGTGATCGGCTCCGATGCTCACGTCGTTGGAATCACAATCCTAGAGCAGGCCTTCAGTGCAGCAGGCTTTGACGTTGTTAACCTCGGTGTCCAGACCTCCCAGCAGGAGTTCGCCGAGGCCGCTGTAGACCACGACGCCGACGCCGTCCTGGTCTCCTCGCTCTACGGCCACGCCGAGCAGGACTGCCAGGGATTTCACCAGGTTCTCGAGGCAGCAGGCGTCGACGCAGTCACCTATATTGGTGGCAACCTCGCCGTCGGCCAGGACGATTTCGAGCAGACCCGCAAGACGTTTCGGGAGCTCGGCTTTGACCGTGTCTTCGACTCCGAGACTGATTCCGAAGAGGCGATCGAAGCGCTTCGACAGGACCTACAGATTACACCGACCGAGTCGGAACGCGCTACTATCAGTTCCTAGATGATACGAGACGAACGTATTCCCTCCGACGAGCTACGGCGTATTGACGAGGAGATTCGGTCTAACTGGCACACCGGCGAAGCCGTCGACTTCGAGGAAGCCATTGAGTACCACGAATCGCTGCCCGACCACAAGCGATTTGCGGACGTCCTCGAGTCGGCCGACAAGCCACTCTTGCAGCCTCGAGCCGGTGTTCCCCGACTCGACGACCAGATCGAGCTCCTGAGATATCTTCATGAAGAAGGGCAGGCAGACCTCCTCCCGACGACGATCGACTCGTACACGCGAGACAACGAGTACGAGAAAGCCCAGCAGGGCCTCGATAAAGCCCGCGAGACGGGCGATGACACCTTGAACGGCTTCCCGGCCGTCAACCACGGTGTCGACGGCTGTCGGAAGCTGATCGACGCAGTCGACGCGCCGATAGAAGTTCGCCACGGCACGCCGGACGCCCGGCTGCTGGCGGCGATCACCTTCGCGGGCGGCTTCCAGAGCTTCGAAGGCGGTCCGATTTCGTACAACATCCCCTACACGAAACGCCACGGACTCGAGGAGACCATCGAGAAGTGGCAGTTCGTCGATCGGTTGGCGGGGGCCTACACCGAACGCGGTGTCCGCATTAACCGCGAGCCGTTCGGCCCGCTTACGGGGACGCTCGTCCCACCATCGATTGCGATCGCGGTCATGCTGGTCGAGGGGAAACTCGCGGCCACACAGGGCGTGCGTTCGATCACCCTCGGCTACGGACAGGTCGGTAACGTCGTCCAGGACGTCGCGGCCCTGCACGCGCTCAAAAAGCTGGGCAACGAGTACCTGCCCGACGAGGTCGTCGTCACGACGGTCTTCCACGAGTGGATGGGCGGGTTCCCGCCGGACGAAGCTCGCGCCAACGGCGTGATCAGCTTCGGCGGGATGACTGCCGCCATCGCCAAGCCGGACAAGGTCATCACCAAGTCCCCACAGGAGTTCCAGGGGGTTCCAACGATGGAGGCAAACTCCGCTGGCCTGCGCACCACACGCCAGGTTATCGACATGGCCATCGAGCAGAAAATCGATATCGATGGCATCGAGGAAGAACAGGACCTCATCGAGCGCGAGACCCGGTGTCTGATGGACACCATCTTCGAGCACGGCGACGGCGACGTCGTTCAGGGGACGCTCAAGGCCTTCGACTCCGGCGCACTCGACGTTCCCTTTGCACCCAGCGACAGTGCAAAAGGGGCCGTGTTACCGGCTCGAGACGACGACGGTCGCGTCCGCATTTTCGAGTGGGCCGACCTCGAGATGGACGACGATATCAAAGAGATCCACAAGGCCCGACTGTCCCAGCGTGCCGACACCGAGGGCCGGGAACAGTCGTTCCGAATGGTTGCAGACGACGTCGACGCGATCAGCGACGGCAAACTCATCGGTCGCCCGCAGGGTGACGTGAAACTATGAATATTACAGGTATATACGCAACGCCCGGCTACTCCGGGTTCTTTTTCGACGACCAGCGCGCGATCAAGCAAGGTGCCGAACACGACGGCTTCACCTATGTGGGCGAGCCCGTCACCGACGGCTTCGACGAGATTCGCCAGGCCGGCGAGTCGATCATCGTCGACATCGAACTCGAGGACGGCACCGTCGTCCGCGGTGACTGTGCTGCCGTTCAGTACTCCGGTGCTGGCGGCCGCGACCCACTGTTCAAAGCCGAGGAGTACGCCCCCGTCATCGAGGGGCCGGTCGCCGACGCACTCGTCGGCCGCGATGCGACCGAGTTCCTCGACAACGCAGAGACGCTCGAGGAGATGGCAGTCGAGGGCGACCGCCTGCACACGGCGATCCGCTACGGCGTCTCGCAGGCGCTGCTCGCCGCCGCCGCCGAAGCCGAGAAGACGACGCAGACGGACGTGATGGCCGACGCACTCGGTACCGAGCCCGCAACGGAGCCGGTGCCCGTCTTCGGCCAGTCCGGCGACGACCGGTATAACAACACCGAGAAGATGTTCGTCAAGGGCGTCCCAGTCCTGCCCCACGCGCTGATCAACAGCGTCGAGAAGATCGGCGAAAACGGCGAAACCTTACTCGAGTACGTCGAGTGGCTCACCGAACGCTCTCAGGAACTCGGTCCGGAGGGCTACGATCCCCGATTCCACATTGACGTCTACGGCATGATCGGCGAGATTTTCGGGGCCCCCTACGATCGCGAGGAAGTGGTCGACTACTTCGCCGCCTTAGAGGAGGCCGCCGCGCCGTACCCGATCCAGATCGAGGGGCCGATGGACGTTGGCAACCGCGAAGACCAGATCGCAGCGATGGTCGAACTTCGCGACGGACTCGAAGCGGCCGGTGTCGACGTCGACATCGTCGCCGACGAGTGGTGTAACACCTTCGAGGACGTCCAAGCGTTCGTCGACGCCGGCGCAGCCGACCTCGTGCAGATCAAAACTCCCGACCTCGGTGGCATTCACCGGAGCGGACAGGCGGTTCGTTACTGCGAGGGGACCGACACCCGCGCCTATCTCGGCGGGACCTGCAACGAAACGGAAACCTCCGCGCGTGCCTGCGCCCACGTCGCGCTCGCGACGAACGCTGCACAGACACTCGCAAAGCCCGGCATGGGCTTCGACGAGGGCTACATGATCGTCGAAAACGAGATGCGACGGACGATCGCTCGCCGTAAACGCGAACAGCAGACGACCGACGCCGACACCGACGAAATCACTGCAGATGACTGATTGGACCGACCCCGACACGTTTGCACAGGCACTCGAACAGGTCGAAACCAAAGAGAAGGGCAACTGCTTCGAGGACTTCGCCGACGGCGACGTCATCGAACACGACCCCGGCCTCACGCTCACCCAGTTCGGCAACGAACAGTGGATGGGCCAGACGCTCAACCACGACCCAGCCTACTGGCGAACCGACGCCGCCGAGGCTCGTGGCTACGACGAGCCACCGATCCACCCGGACTACCTGACGGCGGCGACGCTGGGTATCACCGTCGAGGATCTGAGTGAGAAAGGCGGCTACTTCCTCGGCCGAACGGACGTTCGTTTCCCTGAAGCGCCAGTGTATGCGGGGACCGAACTCCACGTCGAAAGCGAAGTCGTCAACACGGCGACCTCGAGTTCCCGACCCGAGTACGGCATCGTTAGCTGGCGCACTCGCGGAAAAGACGCCGAAACCGGCGACGTACTCTGTTCGTACGAGCGGACGAACATGATCCCGCGTCGCGAGCCCGTCGCGACTGACGGCAGCGGCGCGGCAGCCGCCGAGGAGGAGGACGAACCCGACCTTCCCGAGGAGTTCATCACGCCCGACGGTGGCTACTTCGAGGACTTTCAGGCGGCACTCGCGAAAGCCGACGGCGAAAACGCAGCCGTCGCCTACCGCCACGAACGCGGTCGCACGCAGGACGACGTCACCGTCGCCCAACTTCCACTGTCGACGCTCAATACGGCCAAACAACACCACAACGTCGACGTGATGAGCGATTCGCCATCCGGCGACATCGTCACCTACGGCGACGTCACCCGCTCGACGGCGCTGGGTCACGCTCGCTCGGACGAACAGACCTGGCGCGAGGTCGGCTTCGACGACGAATCGTTCCACACGTTCGTCGCCGTGGGTGACACCGTCTACGCCTTTACGCGCGTGCTCTCGGCCGAAGACGATGCCTCGAGCGAGCAGGCAGGCACCGTCACCTTCGAACACATCGCGTTCAATCAGGACGACGAACCTGTCTATTCGGGAACACGCACAGCCGAAATTCGAAAGCGTCCTAACTAACACGATCGAACATCATAAACGCACGCAGACAACTACGAATTCACAGACATGACTGACGACATCCGACTCTGCCGAACCTTCCAGACCGCACCAGCCGCCGTTCCAAAAGACGACTCGGCGAAATATCTCCGCTCGGGCCTCGAGGCCGAGGGCTTTCAGGCCCCCGACTGGCTCGTCCCCGACATGGAAGACGGGACCGCGCCGAATATGAAAGACGAGGGGCTCGAGAACACGATCGAACTCGTCCCCGAGCACGACTTCGCTGGCGAGATCTGGCCCCGCGTCGAGTGGAGCTACGAGGACGCCTCCTTCCGCGACCGCGGTCGCGAACAGATCGACCAGCTCGTCGGTGAGATCGGCGACGAGATCGACGGCGTCGTCGTCCCTAAGGTCGGCCGCATCGAGGACGTCAAACGCGCCGCCGAAGCTGTCGCCGAAGCCGAGGCCGAACACGGCTACGCTGACGGCTCGATCAAGCTCTCGATCATCATCGAGACCGGTCGTGCTCGCTCGGATCTCCACGAGATTTCGAAGTTCGGCGAGGACTCGCGACTCACCGCGCTCGTCTTCGGTCCCGTCGACTACGCCGCCGAACTCGGCGCTCGAGACCTCGGCGACGGTCGCCCACGCTGGGATGCGCTCCTCGAGGAGCTGTCGAACGAAGCCAGCGCTGGCGACCTGCTCTCGATCGGTGGTCCGTTCGACGACCTGTTCAAAGAGCGCGCTGGCCTGACCTACTACAACGCCGACGCCTACGCGGATCAGGTCGAACACGAAGCTCACCTCGGCCTCGACGGCTCGTGGTCGCTGTATCCCAAACAGACGATTCAGGCGAACACGATCCACATGCCGACGGCCGAGGAACTCGAGCGTGACGTGAGCAAGATCGAGCGCTTCAACGAGGCCAAAGCGGAGGGGACCGGCGCGGTCACCCTCGACGGCCAGATGGTCGACGAAGCCACGTTCAAGGTCTTCCGCAACACGATCTTGCAGGTCCGAGCGATCGACGACACCCGCCCCGAGCAGACTGAAGAGTACTACGACGCGGACCTCCTCGAGCGCGCTCGCACGCTCGAACTCTCCTACCAGTAATCGCGGTCCGACGGCTTCCGTCTCGAGTCGTCTTTTTTGTGCTGACTCGGGCCGAGAGCGATGCGAAGAGGTCTGTCGCACTGCTCGAGGCTCGTTCCGCAATTCAAACCCCACCGACGGTGCTGTCGCTCACGTGTTTGTTCGCGACAGCAACGGTGGGGATGGGATTTGAACCCATGAGGCTTGACAGCCACCTGCTCTCAAGGCAGGCGCGTTGGGCCGCTCTGCCACCCCACCTCACTGCCCTCTTTTCCGGCCGGTCAAAAAGGGTTGTCGGTTACGCTCGCTCGAGTGAGCCGTCTGCGCCAATGACAAGTCCCAGATCATCGACGACGGCAGCCGTCGCGTCGGCTCCCGGCTTGCCGGCGGTTCGCCGTGCCTCGAGGGTCGCAAGCGTCGAGCAAAGCCCGGCTGGTGTCGCCACGGTCGGCAGCATCGGCGCGAAGCCGATTCCGAGGCCGGCCTCGTCCGCGCGAGTCGCCAGCGTGGTAACCTCGGGCACTGCGTCAGCGTCGGTGAAATCGATCGGTTCACTAAACGCTGCGAGATACGTCTGTCCGCCTGACGACGGGCCGAGGACGACGTCGTGGCGGCGGATCGACATCGCCGCGCCGTCGATCTGGGTCCGGCCGACCAGCGGAACCGTCGGCTCGAGGACGCCCACGCTACTTGCGTCTTCACGTTCGAGCAGGTGGGTAACGGTGTTACCGACGCGCGCAGCGCGACTCGAGCCGACCTGTCGTTCGAACCGGACACGCTCGTCGCTGTGTGGGCCGTCGGTGTTTGGTGTCTCGAGGTCGTCGAGTGCGTCGGCAACGAGCGTTCGGAGCTCGGCTTCGGGGTCGCCGTGGGCGAATTGGTCGGGGAGGGAGTCCTTGTCACGGTAGTTGACCAGCAACTCGCCGCCGCTGGCGTCGACGGCCCGACAAACATCGCTGACCGATGCTTCGTAGAGGGCGACCGCGTCGTCGGCGGTCAGGGGCGTTTGCTCGACGAGCGACGACAACACGAGTCCGTCTCGAGGCGGGTCGACCGGAACGACGACGATCATATACTGTGCTCCGACTGCGCGACCCTTGAACGCGGCGCTTTTGAGGACGGTCCTGCTGATCGGGCAACGGACGCCGGACGAATTATAGTGGTGGGCTGTCTGCAGTCGGCTATGGACGAGCAATCAGGAACACGATCGATACCCGGTTCCGTCGGCCTGCTTGGCACGCTGATCGTCGTCGGACTGGTGGTACTCGGAAGTTGGAGTTTCGTCGACGGCGTCGTGCTCGAGTCGGCTGGCGAATACGCGGCCTCGACACTCGGTGTGTTGGCAGTGACAGCTATCGTCGTCGGACTGCTAATCGTGCTTGGTGCGCGATCCAAGCGATGGCGCGAAGGCCCGTACTGGTAGTGTCGATCGGTGACGATCGGCCGCGTTGGATGGCCGCGTCGGCTGTTATCGATCCCGCTGTCCTTTCGTCTGGCGATAGTCCGAGGCCATCAGTTCGACGAACGCCTCGAGCCACGCCTGGGTTTGCTCGGCGGACTGCTCGCGCGGGTCGATCATGGGGACGAGTTCGAACCCGCGGCCACGGATGCGCCGGCCGTGATCGGCTGGCAGCGAGAGTTCCTCGGCCGGCATCGTCGTATACTCGTCGCCGAGCTCGGCGAGGGCGCGCTCGCCAACGGGAACGAGGATGTGGGGGTTGATCGACCGGATTTCGGCGTTGAGGAAGGGCTCGCAGTTACCGATCTCCTCGTCGGTCGGCTTGCGGTCGGGGTCGCGACAGCGCGTGAGATTCGTCAGATAGGCGTTCTCGATGACGGGCTGGTCGATCGGCGAAGTCGAATCACAGAAGCCGAGTCGCTCGAGCAGTCGCCGAAGGGTCGTTCCCGTGTTGCCGTCGTCGCCGGTTGCTGGCGTTTTGCTGCCGGGGGTGGCTGCAAACGGGACGCCAGTCTCATCCGCGCTGGCGGTCGGTCGCTCGCCGACGAATAAGAAATCAGCACCGACGTCGCCGTAGCCGTGGACGACCTGTGTTCGTGTCTCACAGAGTGCCGGACAGTTCCGACACGTCTCGTCCATGCCGTAGGGGTTCGCTCGAGAGCGTTGATGTGCGTCCACACTCGAGTGTAGCCGTGCGCTCGCAAAAATGACGCGGCTACCGACGGCAAAACAGCGGTCTGTCGACGTCGCTCGTTATTGATCGCTCGAAACGGCTTCGTTGCGTCTGGTCTGAGAGACGTTGCGTCGCTGAACGATCCCGGTGTTGTTCGCGACGTTTTGGGTGAGCGTCCGGAAGGCGTCGGCGGTGTCATTGTCCGCTCGGAGGATGGTCGGCTCACCGCCGTCACCGCCCTCGCGGACGACGGGATCGAGCGGAATCGAGCCGAGAAACGGCATCTCGTGTTCCTCGGCGAACCGCTCGCCGCCGCCGGAATCGAAGATATCGTGTTCGCTGCCGCAGTCGGGACAGGCAAATGTCGACATGTTTTCGGCGATGCCGAGGACGATGGTATCGTGTTCGGCGAACATCTCGAGGCCCTTTCGTGCGTCGTCTAAGGCGACGTCCTGGGGAGTCGTGACGATGACAGCACCCGTGACGGGCATCGTCTGGAGCATCGTCAACTGCGTGTCGCCCGTGCCCGGCGGCAGATCGACGATGAGATAGTCGAGATGGCCCCACTCGACGTCCTCGGTGAGTTGCGTGATGATTTTGTGGACCATCGGCCCACGCCAGATGACGGGGTCGTCCTTGCCGGTCAGGAACGCCATGCTCATCAGCTTCACGCCGTACTTTTCGGGCGGCACGAGCGTTTCGTCTTCGGTCGCCATCGGCGGCTCGTCGGCGTCGACCATCCGCGGCACGTTCGGCCCGTAGACGTCGGCGTCGAATAGGCCAACCCGAGCCCCCAGTTGTGAGAGTCCGGCAGCGAGGTTGACCGCGACGGTCGATTTCCCCACCCCTCCCTTCCCGGAGGAGACGGCGATAACGTTCTTGACGTTCGGGAGGACTTGCTCCTCGCTGGTGAGGTCGTCCCGGTCCGGAATACTCGCCGAGAGATCAGGCTCGAGCCCCTCCTCTACGAGCAGTTCGCGGATCTCACCGGCAATCGAACTCTCCGTTGGGGAGTAGGGAGCCCCGAGTGCGAGATCGATGTCGACCTGTTCGCCGTCGACGGTGATGTCGTTGACCAGTCCGAGCGACACGATATCGTCGCCGAGTTCCGGATCGTCGACCGTCCGGAGGCGGTCGCGAACGGCGGCTTCGTCCATGTCCGGAGGTAGGTCCCGCCGTCGAAAAGGGTTGTGTTCGCGGGAGCCTACGATCGAAACCGCTACCCGTTAAAATCGAATCGGGGGCCACCGTAGGTCGCCGGATTCGGGTCGAATTCGACGCCCTGTTCGTATCGGACGAAGTTGAGGTAGAACGGACGGCCACAGCCCTCGGTTTCGGTTCCCTCGAGGTCGGTGACATCGTCTTCGCCACAGACGAAGGCGATGCCGTCGGCTGACTCGCGCTCGTCGTCGTCAGGCGTCGCGTACTCCCAGCCCGGTTGGGTGAGTTTCGTGACCGACCGATCCGCGAGATCCGGCGGTCGCTCGAGGCTCACGACGGCGCCACAGTGGGGACAGGTGTACCGGACAGTGACAGTCATCGGTGGATAGAGGGTGTGTAGCGACGTAAGTCTGCGGGCAAACGGGCTGACTGCGTCTCGTTTGCCGACTCGCAGACGGGCACACACGGAGTCACGGTCGAATCGCCGGACTGCGCGTGAACACTGCCGATACCCGGAACACCTTTTGCGCTCACGGGAATCCATGCAGGTATGATCGACGAGACGGTCGAGGAGATTCAGGAAATGCAGACGCACAGCTCCTCGGTAATCGCCGTAAACGCGACACGGGCGCTCGAGGAACTGCTCGATCGGGAGTTCGCAACCGTCGAGGAGTACACTCGGTCGCTCGAGCGAAACGGGACGGTGTTGCGGCGGGCAAATCCGTCGCACGCGTCGCTGCAGACCGCAGTTAGAGAGGTCGTCGATGACGTCAGCGACGCCGATCTGGACACTGTCGAGGAGGCAAAACAGTACACACAAGAGAAGATCGACACGGTCATTTCGCGAGTCGAATCAGGCAAGCGGCTGGCGGCCGAAAACGCCGTCGAGCACCTCGAGGACGGCGCGACGCTGTTGACACACGACTACTCCTCGACGGTGCTCGAGGCCATCGAGCAAGCAGTCGAGGCCGGCAAGTCCTTCGACGTCTACATCACGGAAGCCCGCCCGCGCTATATCGGCCGCAAGACGGCCCGCTCGCTGGCCGAGATCGACGCCGTCGAGACCACGCTCATCACCGACAGCGCACACGGCGTCTACCTCGAGGAGTGTGACCGCGTCGTCGTCGGCATGGACTGTATCGTCGACGACACGCTGTACAACCGTGTCGGCACGTTCCCGATCGCGGCGACGGCGAGCCAACTCGACGTCCCGATGACCGTCCTCGGCTCGGCGTCGAAAATCGTCAGCGAAGGATTCGTCTTCGAAAACGAGTTCCGAACGGGCAGCGAAGTCATGCCCGAACCCGCCGACGGCTTCGCCGTCGAAAACCCGGCCTACGACGCGACGCCGGTCTCGCTGCTCGAAAGCGCCATCACGGACGAAGGCCGCCACGAGTTCTGACAGCGCTGTGGCCGTGCGTGCTCCGGCGGAGACGCGCTCAGTTCTCGCTGCTGGTGACGGCCCGACGAACGAGGCGGTCGACTGTCGGCACAACCCGGCTTTCTGTGGCCGAAAGCACTGACACGGAGTCCTGACACTCTTTTATGGGTGGCGACAGTCTATAGTAGCCACTGTCCATCAATGCATACCGCATCGCACGACCGCTGTGCGATGCGTGTGTAAATCGGGTCAGTTGTTACTATATGTCTGTGTCCGTCGTAGCAGGCGTATGCGTCTCGTACAGGTGTTCGTCCCTCAGGGCGAACTCGAACTCGTCCTCGAAACGGCGGCGGCGACGGGCCTTGATTATGCCGTCACCGAGGAAACGAGTCGCGGGGAGTTCGAGGCGCTCGTCTCGGTTCCCGTGCCGCCAGCCGCTGTCGAGCCGTTTCTCTCGTCGCTTCGAACCGCCGGCCTCGATGAGGATTCGTACACGGTCGTCACGGCTACGGAAACGGTCGTCTCGAATCGAACGGGCGAGTTGACCGGCCAGTTCGTCGGGACCAGGATCTCTCGAGCGGAACTGCAGGCACGAGCAGCGGATCTCGCACCCGCCGCATCGACGTACTTTATTTTGCTCGTGGTGAGTACGGCCATCGCGACGGCCGGGTTGTTGCTCGATTCCGCGGCAACGATCATCGGAGCAATGGTCGTGGCCCCGTTGATGGGGCCGGCACTGGCGGCAAGCGTCGGCGTCGTCGTCGACGACGACAGGCTCGCGACGCGCGGTGTCAGCTTACAGGTCGCCGGGCTCGTCGTCTCGGTTGCCACGGCAGCGGCGATCGGCTGGACGCTCAGGGGGACGGTGTTGCTCCCGCCCGGGTTCGATATCACGACCGTTCCACAGATCTCCGAACGGATCACGCCGAACGTGCTCGCGCTCTTTCTTGCACTCGGCTCCGGCGTGGCTGGGGTCGTCAGTCTCACCCGCAACGTCGGGTCGGTGCTCGTCGGTGTCGCGATCGCTGTCGCCCTCGTCCCGCCCGCGGCCACCGCTGGACTCGGTATCGCCTGGGGGCATCCGATGGTAGTCGTCACCGCGGGCACGCTCGCTCTCGTGAACCTCTTGTCGATCAACCTCACCGCACTGATCCTGTTGTGGGTCTCGGGCTACCGTCCGGACCGATCGGATCGTGTCCAGCGCGCCTACGGACAGTTGCGCTCGCGGATCGTCGTGCTCCTCGTGGCAATTGCGCTGCTGTCGGTCGTTCTCGGCGGCGTCACGTACGGAACCTACCAGACTGCCGCCGTCGAACACGACGTCAAGACCGAACTCGAGGCGATGAGCGCCGACACTGCGTTCGACGACCTGCAGTTCCGAGAGAGCGACGTCGCCTACGAACTCGTAGACGTCTACACCGGCGGGCAGCCGGAGGTCACCGTCCTCGTCGAGCGGCCACCGGGCGACCGGGAGTCGTCCGGGTTCGCCGACGTGGTGCGCGAGCGACTCGAGGCAGCGACCGGGGTCGACCTCGAGGTGGTCGTCGAACTGGTCGATACGCAGCGAAGTGGGTAATCGACACCTCGTCGCCGTTACGCTCGTTCGCCGAACGTTCGCGGCGAGCCGTCGGTCGGACTCGCCCAGTCGACGGCGTTTCGAAGCACTTGCTGGACGGTGTCGTGCTCGTAGATCGGATACGTCTCGTGGCCCGGCCGGAAATAAAAGATCCGGCCGCTCCCGCGTCTGTAACAACAGCCGCTGCGAAACACCTCCCCGCCTTCGAACCAGCTGACGAACACCAGCCGGTCGGGTTCGGGAACGTCGAAGGGCTCGCCGTACATTTCGGTTTGGGGCAACTCGAACGACTCGTCCAGCCCGTCGGTGATCGGATGGCCGGGATCGACGACCCAGAGCCGTTCGGTCGCGCCGTCCTCGCGGTACTGTAAGCTACAGGTGGTCCCCATGAGTCGCTTGAACGGCTTCGAGTAATGACCCGAGTGGAGAACGATGAGTCCCATCCCCTCGAGCACCCGTTCGTGGACGCGGTCGACGACGGCATCATCGACCTCGTCGTGGGCCTCGTGGCCCCACCACAGCAAGACGTCCGTCTCCGTGAGGACGTCCTCGGTGAGGCCGTGGTCGGGTTCCTCGAGTGTCGCCGTGTGGATATCGTGGTCGGCCCCGTCGTGGTCGGCCAGGCCATCCGCGATCGTGTTGTGAATGCCATCCGGGTAGACCGCCGCGGCAGCCTCGTCCTCGCGTTCGTGGCGGAACTCGTTCCAGATCGTCACTGTCACCATTAGTCCTGTCGTCGAGGGCAAACTCCTTAGCCCGGCTGGTAATCGACTGCGACTGTCAGTTTAAAATATACAATTACAACAAATTATATACCCTATACATCCATCATATTTTGCTATGGTGTAAAATCCAGGCCAGTAGTGCAGATTAATCAGTCATAACGCTTATTTTGATTCCCCACTGCCTCTTCGTATGGACTGGGATCGCACGCAAACGATGGTTTCTCACGATATGTCCACAGTACTCATCCAACAATCGGTGATTTCTCGATGAACGAGAGCCGACCCGGAATCGGTATCGGGATCGTTGGCCTCGGTGGGATGGGGCATCTCCATGCACGCAGTATCACGGACCTCGGCGCTGACGTCGTCGCCGGTGCCGACCTCGTCGAAGCACAACGCCAGCGCTTTGCCGACGAGTTCGGCGCGGCGACCTACGAAACACACGAGGGACTCGTCGCCGACGACGACGTCGATGCCGTCATCGTGACGACACCCAATCGGTTTCACGAACCGATCGCCGTCGACGCACTCGAGGCCGGCTGTGATGTGCTCGTCGAGAAGCCACTCGCTCACTCTCTGGAAAGTGCCGAGCGAATCGCCGAGACGGCAGCCAGAACGGGCGGCATCTGTATGGTCGGCTTTCACAACCGCCACGCCGCGTCGATGGCGATGTTCGATGAGCACCACGCCCGCGGCCGGTTCGGCGAGCTCACCCACATCGAGGCGAACTACGTTCGACGGCGCGGCGTTCCCGGCCCCGGCTCGTGGTTTACCGACCCCGAACTCGCCGGCGGCGGCGCATTGCTCGATATCGGCGTTCACGCCCTCGATCTCGCCCTCTACGCGCTGGATTTCCCCGAGATTACGGAAGTGTCGGGCGTCGCCAGGACAACGTTTGGACACGACGAGGAGTACGCCGACCCGGACGGTTTCGGCGATAACTGGGACGCCGAAAGCGAGACGTACACGGTCGACGACTCCGTCAGCGCCTTTATTCGCACTGCCGACGGGCAGACGATCTCGCTCGAGGCCGCGTGGGCAACCAACCGCGAGGAGAGCATGGACTTCCGAGTGCGCGGCACAGAGGGTGGCGCGCAGTTCGATATCGGTGACACCACCCTCGAGATCCTGGAGACGGGTACGGCCGGCGGTGATCACTACGCCGACTCGACACTGACTGGCGACTCGTCGCTGACCGGCTACACCGGACAGGATACCCAGTTCCTCGAGGCCGTTACGACGGGGACGCCACCCGAGACGAACACCCTCGAGGAGGCGTTGACCGTCCAGCGGGTAATCGACGCCATCTATCGCTCGAGCGAGACGGGACAGGCGACCGCGCTTGAGGTGCCCGACGTCGCAGTCGAACAGCGACCACGAATGGATTGACGGTTCGAACCGATGGGGCAGACTCTCGAGGTGGCTCGCTGGGACAGGAACGAGTCGTTCCGATCGAAGTGCTGTCGGAGACCGGCGAGTGATAGCTTCCTGAAATCGAGTACCAGTTTCAGGAAAAGCGTAAATAATAACTCGGCTTACATTGCTATCCACCGACACCTGAATGTTTACCAACACTATCTGTAGTGTGAATACGTATCAAAGGTGTTAATACACTGTTTCTACTCAATATCACGATAGAAGGTTGACTATGATTCGAAGAAATTCTACAGGAAGCGGTCGATCGCGGAGAGCTATGTTGCAGGCGACAGGTGCTGTCGGACTGGCTGCGTTCGCTGGCTGCCTTGGCGGCGGCAGCGAGGCCGGAAACCTCGATGAACTGCTCGAGGACGACCCTGACGAGTTCGAGGCACTCGAAATCGGCCACTGGTGGACCGCTGGTGGCGAGGAAGCGGCTTTCGAAGCGCTCATCGAAGGCTTCGAGGCCGAATACCCCGATATCGAGGTCGACTCCTCGCCCTCGCCCGGCGGCGCTGGAAGTGCACTCGAGACGGATATCAAGAACCGCGTCGTCGACCAGAACCCGCCGAGTACGTTTCAGATCTGGCCTGGGCAGGCACTCACCGAGTACACCGACGAGGATCTGCTCTACGACATCGACGGCCACGTCTGGAACGACGAGATGCGAGAGGCGTATCTCGACGGCCCGATCGACGTCTCCCGACCCGACGGCGAGTTCGTTGCCGTCCCGATCAACATCCACCGGCTGAACAACCTGTTTTACAACGTCGACGTCGTCGAGGATGCCGACGTCGATCCCGAATCGCTCGAGAGCCCGAGCGACCTGCTCGAGGCGATGGAAGCCGTCGACGACGCCGGCTTCGTCGGGATGGCCCAGCAGACTCAGTCGGCGTGGTCGACGATGCAGCTGTGGGCACAGGTGCTGCTCGGCGAGTACGGTGCGGACGTCTACGACTCGTTCATCGAGGGCGACCTCGAGGCGGTCGAGTCGGAGATTCGTGCGTCGCTCGAACTCGTCGTCGAGTACAGCGAGTACTTCAACGAGGATGCGAGCTCGATGAACGACTGGGACGATGCAAGCGACTACATCAACACGGGCGACGCGGCCTTTTTTCATCAGGGCGATTGGGCTGCTGGCCAGTACGAGGGCGAAGACGACTTCGAGTACGGCGAAGACTGGGACCACGTTCCGTTCCCCGGTACCGACGGCATGTACGCCCTGAACATGGACTCGTTCGTCTTCCCGAAACACAACCCGTCACCGAACGCCACGGTCCGGTTCCTGCAGTACGCCGGAACGACCGACGCACAGGAACGATTTAATCCACACAAGGGTTCGATACCGCCGCGTACGGACGTCTCCGACGAAGCGTTCACGCCGTTCTTGCAGGATCAGATGGCCGACTTCGAGGCGTCGACCGAACAGCCGCCGTCGGTCACTCACGGTCTGGCAGTGGCCCCATCGATCCAGACGGACGTCGAGGGCGCGTTCGCCAACTTCATCGACAACTGGGATGTCGACGAGACGTACGACGATCTCGTCAGCAGCTTCGACTAACAGCACTGTCTGAGCTATGGATTCGTTACGAAATTCGATCAAACGACTCAATCCGCTGTCGGCGAGCGACAGCGACTTCTTCGAGTCGATGCCGTTCTGGCTGCCGGCGACGGCGCTCGTGTTGTTGTTCGTCTACGGAGCGATCGGCTGGAACGTCATCATTTCGTTTACCGGGTGGTCCGGTCTCGGACAGCCCGACTACACGAACTTCACGCTGGAAATGTATCGACAAATGCCGTCGGATCCGAACTTTATGGCATCCCTCCGGAACACGGTTGCGCTGCTCGTCGCTTTCACCGGCGTCTCGCTGGTCGTCGGGCTCGGGCTCGCGTTGCTCGTCGATCGCAAGATCCGTTTTGAGAGCACGTTCCGGACGATCTATCTGCTGCCGATGGCGCTGTCGTTCGTCGTCACCGCGATCTTCTGGTCGTGGATGTACGCCTCGAACGGCCTGATCGATACGATGTTAAACGGTATCGGACTCGGCTGGCTCAGCCAAGACTGGCTCGGCGATCCGCGATTCAAACTCGCCGCGGTGATCGTCGCGCTGATCTGGCAGTTCAGCGGCTACTGTATGATCGTCTATCTCGCCGGCTTACGCTCGATTCCGAACGACCACTACGAGGCCGCACGGATCGACGGCGCGTCGACGCTGAAGCTGTACTGGCGGATCATCATCCCCCAGCTTCGTTCGTCGACGGTCGGCGCGACCGTCGTCCTGATGGTGTTCGCGCTGAAGGCGTTCGACTTCATCTACGTCATGTTCGGCACCAACCCGGGTCGATCGGCGGACATCCTCGCGGTCACGATGTACCGTGAGGCGTTCTCCTCGAGCGAGTGGGCCTACGGCGCTGCGATCGCCGTCGTCCTCTTCGCGCTCGCGCTGACGATCATCGGTCCCTACGCCTACACGCAGTACAAACGAGGTGCACTCTAATGGCAACGACAACGGACGACAAAAGCGAGCAGACCGACACGGAGACCGGACTCGAACTGCATCGCGTCGCCCTCTATGGTGCCCTGCTCGCGCTCGTCGGCGCGTATCTGTCGCCGCTGTATAGCGGGCTGACGACCGCGTTCAAGACTCAGGAGGCGTACCGGAACACGTCGCCACTGCAGCCACCGATCGAGGGGGTTACGATCGACCCCTGGCTGACGGCCGGTAGCGAACTGGCGTTTGCGATGGTCAACAGCTTCGCAATGGTGATTCCGGCCGCAGTGCTGTCGGCCCTGTTCGGCAGCCTCACGGCCTACGGGCTGACGAAAGTCGACTGGCGCGGGCAGGTGTTCGTGCTCGTGTTATTCCTCGCAGCGGTCTTTATTCCATACCAGGCGGTGCTCGTCCCGCTGCGACAGTTCTGGTCGATGGTTGGCCTCTCGCAGGTCCACCCCCGCGGTGAACTGGTCGAACTGACGATCACCCACATCGCGTACGGGATTCCGATCTGTACGATCCTGTTCCGATCGTACTACCAGACCCTCGACAGCGAACTCATCGAGGCCGCCCGCCTCGACGGCGCGAGTCTCGCCCGGATCTACCGGAAGATCGTCCTCCCGCTGTCGCTGCCGATGTTCGCCGTGACGCTGATCTACCAGTTCACGCAGGTCTGGAACGATTTCCTGTTCGCACTGGTCTTGCTCAGCAACCGGTCGAACTACGTCGTCACCCTCGAGTTGAACGCACTCCAGGGGTCGATGGCGACGAACTACAGCGTTCAGATGGCCGGAGCGTTCATCGCGGCGCTCCCGACGATTCTGGTCTACATCCTGTTCGGCGAACAGTTCGCCAAGGGGCAGACGTTATGACACACAACAGAGGCAGATACAATGGCTGACCTACAACTCGACGACGTAACCAAAGTATTCGTAGAAGACGACGGGAACGAGATTACCGCCGTCGACGAGGTATCGCTAGCGATCGACGACGGGGAGTTTCTGGTTCTCGTCGGCCCATCCGGCTGTGGCAAATCGACGACGCTCCGAATGGTCGCGGGGCTGGAAACCGTCAGTGACGGCGCGATTCGCCTCGACGGCTCGGTGATCAACGACGCGAAACCCGCCGAGCGGGACATCGCGATGGTGTTCCAGTCGTACGCGCTGTACCCGCATATGACTGTCCGTGAAAACATGTCGTTCGGCCTCGAGGAGTCGACCTCAATGCCCGACGAGGAGATCACGGCCACGGTCGAAGACGCTGCAACGATGCTCGGCATCGACGACTTGCTGGATCGGAAGCCGGACGACCTCTCTGGCGGACAACAACAGCGAGTCGCGCTCGGGCGGGCGATCGTCCGCGATCCGGAGGTATTCCTGCTCGACGAACCGCTCTCGAATCTCGACGCGAAGCTCCGCGCGCAGATGCGAACGGAACTCCAGCGCCTGCAGGAAGACCTCGGCGTCGCGACGATCTACGTCACCCACGACCAGACCGAGGCGATGACGATGGCCGACAAGATCGCCATCTTGAACGACGGCCAGCTCCAGCAGGTCGGCACGCCGCTGGAGTGTTATCACGAGCCCGCGAACCTGTTCGTTGCCAGCTTCATCGGGGAGCCGTCGATGAACTTCTTCGACGTGAGCCGTGACGGGGAGACGCTCGTCCACGACGACTTCGCGTACGACCTCACACCCGAGACGGCGAGTGAGCTAGGTGACCACGACGAACTCGTGCTCGGGATCCGGCCCGAAGATATCGAGCTCCGCTCGACCCAGGACGACACACACAGCTACGAGACGTTCGTCGACGTCGTCGAACCGATGGGCAACGAGAACAACGTCTATCTCACGTTCGACGCCGACTCGACGGAGACGTTCGTCGCGACGATCGACGGCCTCCACCATGTCGAGGAGGGACAGTCAGTGATCGCCCACGTGCCAGAAGACGCCATCCACATCTTTGATCGTGCCAGTGGCACCGCGCTTCGAAACCGGACTCTCGACACGCAGACGATGCCTGAACCGCAGCTGTAGTCACTCCGTTTCGATTTTACGGCTATTCGTTCCCATACTCGTTCTTCCGTAACTCCCCGCCGTCGCGTTTCGATAGCCACGAGCGACGAGTCGAGTAGCGACCACGTGGGCGTAAAACGTCACGAACACGGCGACGACGCCGAACAGCGTTGCACTCGAGAGCGCCGTGAGGAGAAACGCCCAGCCCGGGATGACGACCAGCGAGGCGAACAGCCAGGCGGTGGCGTAACTGCTGTGGCCGAGTACCGATCGAGTACGCCGGAGATCGACAGCCCCACGAAGGGTCCCGTTATCGGCGAGTCGGCCGACTGCTGCCGGGTAGCTGTAGCCGAAGGCGAGGACGACGACCAGCACGATCGTCGACGCCACAAAAAACAGTACCGTGCCCATGAAGCCAGCGGACTCGAGCGAGAACGGAGCCTGTAACAGCCCGCCGATGGTGATGGCGATGACGACCAGTGGCACGACGGCATAGCCGAGCGAGAGGAGACACAGCCGACTCCCCTCACGCAACACGGTCCCTGCCGGTCGAAATGTGGGTGGGCTGTCGTCGCCGTCGATAGTTGTCTCGAACACTCGGAGGAGATAGCCGAGTAACGCGACCCCGAAGACGGCTGCAAGCCCGACGAATAGCGCCGAGAGCAGTGACGGGTACGCAGCCGCTCCGAACTGGAACAGGATGGCGGTGATGATCCCCAGTAGTCCACCGACAGCGAGGCGATCGATCGGCCGATCGCCCCGGAACGGATATCGCACACCTTCCTCCAGTAGCAGCGCCATTACCGGTCAATGGGGGGACTGTCGTAAAACGATTTCAATCATCACTTCGAGTTCGGATACTGGTTCAGTGCCTGTGAGAGCCAGCGCTGGGCACTCGTAGTCGCCTGATCGAAAGACTGCTCGACCGCTTTAGAGAACTTCGTCGAAGTCGTGGTGGCCGTGGATGTCGACGCCGTCCTCGGTGATCTCACAGAGGAAGACACCGTTCCCGGAGCCAGTGTCGCGCTCGACGGCCGATTTGATGCCGCGGGCGGCGACCGTCTTTGCCTCCTCGTTGGACATGTCGTCCTCGTAGGCCTGCTCGAGATGGCCGTAGGCGAGTTGCATCCCGGAGCCAGTGACGGTGTAGTCGTCTTCCATGACGCCGCCGGCTGGGTCGATGCTGTAGACGTGAGAGCCCTCGTCGTCGACGCCGCCCAGAATCGGGTTGATGGCGAAGAACGGACCACCGCGGGCGAAGTTCCCGGCGAGCGTCGCGAGCGCGTCGATGTTCATGTCTTCGCCGCGACGGGCCTCATAGAGGTTGACCTCGGCACGGAGACTCGAGATGAACGACTGGGCACCACCGACGCTACCGACCAGGGTCAGCGCAGCGGTCGGGTGGATCTGTTCGACCTTCTGGACGTTCTTGTTCGAGACGAAGCGGCCGCCGAGGCTGGCGCGCATGTCCGTCGCGATGACGACGCCGTCGGCGGTCGAGATACCGATCGTCGTCGTGCCGGTCTTGTTGACGTTGTCGAGATCGGCACGCGAGAGATCGTTTTTCGGCATCGAACCGATTTCGGGCTCGTAGGGGTTCGGGTCGTCGGCCAACTGGTCGACGGTACGGGAGAAATCCGAGTTGTGTTGCGGTGCTCGCATTGATCGAACGTTACGACCGGAACGGTATAAAACACCGGCGGTCACCACGGCGGTTTCCGCTTTCCGAGCCGATACAGAGACCGGCGGCTGTCCGGCAGTACGATCGACGACAGAACTGGTGTGGTTCGATCCCGGTGTGCGTTATCCCATTATGTGTGGCTGGCCTCGTAGGCCTCCTCGAGGTTTCCGAGGATGCGGTGGATTGGCAGGGTAACCCCAGCCTGGCGGGCGGCGATTGCGAGTGGCATTGCGGCGATACCGATCACAATGCACAGTTGGTACAGTGCGAACAGGGTCGCGTGGTACACGCGGGATATCATCGACGTTCACTCTGGCCCAGACGAGGGGTATATATAAAGATTACTGAAATCCTCAGTTCATAATGGTTGTTCACTCGGTGCGAGGTCGCCGCAGTCATGCGATTAAACTGTGGTTACACTCGAGACAACTCGAGGCGGACTCGAGGCGAGATCCGACTAAGCAGGTGACAATCGACTCGCACAATTCTCGTAACTTATGGGCATCATCCGGCTCACGTGCGCACCGCGGGCGCGTCAAATCTACGTTCGAGTCGCCGCTTCCACGCTGGCGACGAATCGCAAGACAGGTGGTTCCCCGGACCGACCACGACATATGACCAATTATATCGTCGCGATGGAAGCGGCATGGCTGGTTCGTGACGTCGACGAGATCGACGACGCGATCGGTGTCGCCGTCAGTGAAGCCGGAAAACGACTTAACAGCGAAGACATGGACTACGTCGAAGTCGAGGTCGGGGCGACGGGCTGTCCGGCCTGTGGCGAGCCCTTCGACTCCGCGTTTATTGCGGCCGACACCGCACTCGTCGGCCTCGGCCTCGAGATGGAGGTCTTCAACGCCGACGGCGAGGAACACGCCTCCCGGATCGCAAAGAGCGAAGTCGGTGGCGCGCTGCGGGACGTCCCGCTTTCGGTCGTCGAGGTCATCGAAGTTCCCGACGAGGACTGAGTTTCCGTCGGACCGTCGCAGGCACGCCCGCTTGCGAGAGACAGAGCGGCGAACTGGGAATCGACCCAAAACATTTTCTATAACCCTTAGTTATTGTAGCGTATGGAACTCCCGACGCCCGCGGATCTCCGTCAGCGCCGAACCGAACTCGGGCTCACCCAGAGCGAACTCGCTGATACGGCCGACGTCTCCCAGCCCTTGATCGCTCGGATCGAAGGCGGCGACGTCGATCCGCGACTCTCGACGCTCCGTCGAATCGTCAACGCACTCGAGAAGGCCGAAAGCGACGTCGTCCGCGCCGACGACCTGATGAACGAGGCCGTCGTCAACGTCTCGCCTGACGATCCCGTCAAGGAAGCCGCCCGAAAGATGGAGGAGGAAGCCTACTCCCAACTGGCCGTCATTCAGGACGGGATCCCCGTCGGCTCGATCAGCCAGAGCGACCTCGTACATCTCGATTCCGAGGCTCGGGACGAATCCGTCGACGAACACATGAGCGAGAGCTTCCCGACGGTGTCGAAAGACGCCACCTTGGACGAGATCAGCAACCTCCTCGAGCATTACAAGGCCGTGATGATCACCGAGGCCGGCGAGACGGTCGGCATCATCACCGAGGCGGACATCGCCGCCCGATTCTCCTAACCGGCGAGCAACGACTGTTGGCCGCCGCTCATTGGTACTGACCGTACTCGAGCAGGGCCTGGCCGGAGCACGGCCTCTCGAGTCGTGGGCCACACTATTTATATCAGCTATCCGTTGTATGTCTCGTCAATGGCAGCGGTTACTAGTACCAAGTGGCGCACACTTGTGCTGATCGGGATCGCCGAACTGTTCGCGATGACGTTGTGGTTCAGCGGGACCGCTGTCGGGCCGGAGCTGGCTGATCTGTGGGATCTCACACCTGCCGAGACGGCGTGGCTGACCAACGCTGTCCAGCTCGGGTTCGTCGTCGGGGCGTTGCTGTCGGCCTCGCTGACCATCGCCGACGTCGTTCGCCCGCGATACCTCTTTGCAGGGAGTGCGTTCGTCGGTGCGGCGGCGACGGCGCTGATCGCCGGTGTCGTCGAGAGCGGGCTCCCGGCGATCGGTCTCCGATTTCTCACCGGCGTTGCGCTCGCCGGCGTCTACCCGACGGGAATGAAGATGATGGCCTCGTGGTTCATCAAAGGCCGTGGGCTCGCGATCGGCGTCCTCGTTGGCGCGCTCACCGTCGGCTCTGCCTCGCCACACCTGCTCCGGGCCGTCGGCGGGATTGGCCAGCCACGCCTCGTTCTGTATGGGACGGCCGCCATCGCAGCCGTCGGTGGCCTCCTCGCATTGGCCTACGAGGACGGCCCAAACCAGCCCGAAACGGCTCCCTTCGATCCGGGCGCGATTCGCCGGATCGTCTCCGATCGCGGTGTCGCCCTCGCCAACACCGGCTACTTCGGGCACATGTGGGAGCTGTACGCGGTCTGGACGTGGATTCCGGTCTTTCTCCTCGCCAGCCTCGAGGCCAGTGGGACGCCGAATCCCGAGCGATGGGCGGCGCTGCTTGCGTTTGGCACGATCGCGATCGGGGGCGTCGGCGCGTGGCTCGCCGGCTCGGCCGCGGATCGGGTGGGCCGATCGATCGTCACGAGCGCGTCGATGGTCGTCTCCGGGGCTGCGTGTCTGCTTGCCGGCGTGGTCTACGGCTCGTCGCTGGCGATCATTACGCCGTTCGTGCTTATCTGGGGCTTTTTCATCGTCGCGGACTCCGCACAGTTTTCCACAGCGGTCTCGGAACTCGCCGACGACAGCTACGTCGGCTCCGCGCTGACACTCCAGACGGCCATCGGTTTTCTCATTACCATCGGGTCGATCCAGCTCATCCCCATCGTCCAGCGGGCCGTGGGCTGGCAGTGGGCGTTCGTTCCCCTCGCGATCGGGCCGCTGATCGGGACGCTGGCGATGCTTCGGCTGCGTTCTCGGCCGGAAGCGGCACAGTTGGCCGGTGGCCGTGGATAGCGTCCGTCTGTCGGGACGACGTCGATCACGGACCATCGAGCGAGCACGAAACAAAAAACCGCGTAGCGAAACACAGCAGTGCGTGTCTCGCTCGTCAGTCGTCTGCTGGGGCCTCGAGTTCGTGCTCGAGCAGCTCCTGATACCGGTTGCGGATCGTTACCTTGCTGACGTCGGCGGCATCCGAGACGTCGTCCTGCGTGAGGTCGTCGCCCGTCAGCCGGTCGGCCGCGTAGATCGCCGCCGCCGCGAGACCAACGGGATGTTTGCCGCTGTGCAGCCCCGATTCCATCGCCCCCTCGAGCAGTTCGTGGGCGCGTCGTTCCGTCTCCGAGGAAATCTCGAGCGTCGAGGCATACCGCGGGAGATACTCGAGTGGATCTGGCGGTGCCATCGGCAGTTCGAGCTCTCTGACGAGATAGCGGTAGGCTCGGGCCGCTTCGAGGTAGTCGATCCGGCTGACGGTCGCGAGTTCGTCGATCGACCGCGGCACACCCGCCTGTCGAACGGCGGCGTTCAGCGCGGCCGTCGCCATCCCCTCGATCGATCGGCCGGGCAACAGGTCCTCCTCGAGGGCGCGTCGGTAGATGACGCTCGCGGTCTCTAAGGCGGCGTCTGGGATCCCGAGCGCCGACCCCATCCGATCGATTTCGCCGAGGGCGTGTTTCAGGTTCCGATCGGTGGCGTCACGCGTGCGGAACCGCTCGTCCCAGGTTCGGAGCCGCTGGAACTGCCGGCGCTTTCGGGCTGAGAGAGTGCCGCCGTAGCCGTCCGTGTTCCGCCAGTCGATCGTCGTCGAGAGGCCGCGATCGTGTAGCATATTCGTCGTCGGCGAACCGACGCGGGACTTCTCGTCGTTCTCGGTGGCATCGAACGCGCGCCACTCCGGGCCGCGGTCGATGCGGTCCTCGTCGACGACGAGGCCACAGTCCTCACAGTGTGTCTGATCATTGTGAACGAGCAATCGGCCGTCGCACTCGGGGCAAGTCGTCGTCTCCGTGCTGTCGGCCGAAGACTGGCTCCGTGCTTTCTCGGACGGTGATTGCTCGCTCGCGCGCTCCGCGGTCGCCGGTGGCGAATCGAATTTCGTGTGTGGCATTATCCTGAATGACGTCGCTGGCCGGGACGCCGGCGTTGCGCTCGGTCGAACGGCGGCTCCGGTCGTCGGTATCTCTTTCGTTGTAAACGAACACTAATTATGCTTTCCCCGAATTAGGGTTTGTAGAAACCATATACGGTTTACAAACGGCAAATGTTGTATTAGAAAATCGAAACGGGACTATCGCTCGAGCGACAGCGCTCGCATTCCGTCCGAACGATCGACCGGCAGAAGACGTGCGGCGCTACTCGTGGCCCGAGACCTCGACTGGCTCGTAGGGTTCCTCGAGGTAGGCCAGCTCCGACGACGACAGCGAGATTTCGAGCGTCTCGACGGCTTGCTCTAAGTGTTCGACGCTCGTCGTGCCGATGATGGGGGCGTCGACCCACTCTTTATGGAGCAGCCACGCGAGCGAAATCTGGGCCATCGTCACGCCCTTGTCGGCGGCGACTTCGGCGACGCGGTCGTTGATCTCCCGACCGCCGCCGTCTCGGTAGGGGTGGTCGTACATGTGTTCTTCCGTCTCGCCGCGCGTCGTGGCGTCGATCTCCTCGTGCGGGCGCGTGAGATAGCCCCGGGCCAGCGGCGACCACGGCATGACGCCGATATTCTCCTTGTCACAGAGGGGCAACATCTCGCGTTCCTCCTCGCGATAGACGAGGTTGTAGTGGTTTTGCATCGTGACGAACCGCTCGAGGCCCAGCCGATCGCTCGTGTGGAGCGACTCGGCGAACTGGTGGGCCCACATCGACGAGGCCCCGATGTGGCGGACGTGGCCCCGTCGAACGGCATCGTCGAGCGCCCGAAGCGTCGTCTCGATCGGCGTCTCGTCGTCCCAGCGGTGGATCTGGTAGAGATCGATGGTGTCCATTCCCAGCCGCTCGCGGCTGGCGGCGAGTTCCTGCTCGATCGCCTTCCGCGACAACCCGCCCGAGTTCGGGTCGTCCTCGCGCATCTGGAAGTAGCCTTTCGTCGCGACGACCGACGACTCGCGGTGGCCCGCTAGGGCCTCGCCCAGAATCCGCTCGGACTCGCCGTTCGAATACATGTTCGCCGTATCGAAGAAGTTGATCCCGAGATCGATCGCCCGGTCGATGATCGCTTTGCTCTCTTCGTCTTCTAAGACCCACTCGCGCCAGTCGCTCGAGCCGAAGCTCATGCACCCGAGGCAGAGCCGGCTGACTTCCATCCCGGTCGAACCGAGTGTTGTGTACTCCATACGAGAGGGACGCATGCCGGTCAAAAAACAGTATGTGTCGTGACCCACGACGAACGACCTCCCGGACGAGATCGCATCCGTGGCGGTGGAAACCTCCATGTCCACGGCCGACGTAGCAGTCAGTACACATGACTCGCCTCCAGGCCGCACAGACGCCAGATGGCCACCGCCTCGAGGTCTCACAGGTCCTCTCAGTGCCTGCAGACGACGCCTGGGATGTACTCGTCGATACCGCCCAGTGGCCGGAGTGGATCCCGCTCGTGACCGGCGTCGAATCGACCGACCGTCGGATCGAAAGCGGAACGAGCGGGCGAGTGCAGGTCTCCGGTGTCTGGGTGCCGTTTCGGATCACCGACTGCTCGCGTTCGGATCGGCGCTGGAGCTGGCGCGTCACTCGCGTTCCGGTCGCGACCCACCGGGTCGAAGCCCTCAGTGCCGACCGGTGTCGGGTCGTCTTCGAACTCCCGCTGCACGCCGTCGGCTCCGTTCCCCTCTCGCTTCGCGCACTCGAGTCACTCGAGTCGGTCCTCGAGGGTGAATGAGTGTGTGACTCGCCCGACACAGCTAACGTCGTGTTAGCTGGTTCGGACCCGAACTGCTAAAGTCGTCCACGGCGTAGCCACAAGCAGAGCGTCGTATGTCCTCTCCACAGACTGAATCCCGCGACCAGAACGCCGCCTGTCCCGTCATCGAGTCCCTCGAGCAGATCGGCTCGCAGTGGCGACTGGCCGTCCTCCACGAACTGCTGGCCGGCGAACAGCGCTTTAACGAACTCAAGCGCTCGACCGGTGCGAACGCGCGTACCCTCTCCCGTGTCCTCGACGACCTCGGCGAGATGGGCTTTGTTGAACGCCGCATCGAGGAGGACGCACCGATCGCGACCTACTACAGTCTGACCTCGAAAGGGGAGTCGCTCGAGCCGGTGTTCGACGAAATCGAGTGCTGGGCCGGCTCGTGGCTCGATGACGCCGAATTCGAGGCTCGATGACGTCGGGTCTCACTCAGTTTCACTGAGACCGTATGAGACACCGTTACAACCGATACTGTCCGCGCTGTCAACTCGAGAACAATCTCTGGAAGCTTTATCACGCGAGTTGATGTCATACCGGGTGATGCCTGAAGAAGAACTGTTCAAACTCGAGGAGTCACGGACCAGAGCTGAAATCGCCGAAACACTCGTTGACGCTGCCGAACAGATCGAGTCCGGAGCCGTCCAGTTAGAAGAGCCAACGGCGGAACAACACGTTACGATTCCCGAAACCCCGCAGTTCGAAATCGAACTCGAGCGACTCACCGATTCGGAAACCGGGGAGGAGCGGTACGAACTCGAGTACGAGATTCGGTGGACGGCCTGACAGAGACACCCGCTCTGCTATGCGGTTTTCAGACACTAACAGCGGCGTTTTACTCGCCGTCTCGAGTATCGATCCAGAGTCTGGTTTCCGACTCGAGGTCCGGATCGGATAGCGAACGCATGCTCTTGAGAAGATGCACGAACGTGCACATAGAAACCCCTTTACTACCCGACTTCCATCACCGACATGAATGAGTCTTGCCGATTCGGACCACAAGCTCGTCGTTTCCGAGCTGGGGCGAGAGCCGACGCCGGCGGAGGCGGCGCTGTTCGAGAACCTCTGGAGTGAACACTGCGCGTACCGCTCCTCGAGACCACTGCTCTCCGCGTTCGACAGCGAGGGCGATCAGGTCGTCATCGGGCCGGGTGACGACGCGGCGGTCGTTGCCCTGCCCGGAAACGAGGACGAGGACGGTTCGAGCACCTACATCACGATGGGGATCGAGAGCCACAACCACCCCTCCTATGTCGACCCCTTTGACGGGGCCGCGACGGGTGTCGGCGGGATCGTCCGGGACACCCTCTCGATGGGTGCCTATCCGATCGCGCTTGCGGACTCGCTGTACTTCGGCGAGTTCGACGCCGAACACTCGAAATACCTCTTCGAGGGCGTCGTCGAAGGGATCAGCCACTACGGCAACTGTATCGGCGTCCCCACGGTCGCGGGCAGCGTCGACTTCCACCCCGATTACGAAGGCAACCCGCTGGTAAACGTCGCCTGTGTCGGCCTCACCGACGAGGAGCGACTCGTCACGGCCGTCGCCCAAGAGCCCGGCAACAAACTGGTGCTCGTCGGCAACGGGACCGGCCGCGACGGCCTCGGCGGCGCGAGTTTCGCTAGCGAGGACTTGGCGGAAGACGCAGAAACCGAAGACCGCCCGGCCGTCCAGGTCGGCGACCCCTACGCGGAGAAGCTGCTGATCGAGGCCAACGAACAGCTCGTCGAAGAGCAACTGATCGAATCCGCCCGCGACCTCGGTGCCGCCGGCCTCGGCGGTGCCTCGAGCGAGCTGGTCGCCAAAGGCGGCCTCGGCGCACACATCGAACTCGAGCGCGTCCACCAGCGTGAGCCGAACATGAACGCTTTAGAGATCCTGCTGGCGGAATCCCAGGAGCGGATGTGTTATGAGGTCGAACCGGACAACGTCGACCGCGTCCGGGAGATCGCCGAGCGCTTCGATCTGGGCTGTTCGGTCATCGGCGAGGTCACCGACGGAAACTACGTCTGCACCTTCGAGGGAAGCGAAACGCAACGCGCCTCGGACGACTCGAGCGGCGACGGCACGGAGCCGCGAGAGCGCGAGACGGTCGTCGACGTCGACGCCTACTTCCTCGGCGAGGGCGCGCCGATGAACGACCTCGAGAGCGAGCCCGTCGACCAGCCTGAGACCGACCTGCCTGCAGTCGACCTCGAGGCGGCCTTCGAGACGATCGTCTCGAGTCCGAACACGGCCTCCAAGCGGTGGGTTTACCGACAGTACGACCACGAGGTCGGCGTCCGCACGAGCGTCGGGCCGGGCGACGACGCGGCGATTATCGCGGTTCGAGAAGCGGAGCAGGGGCTTGCAATCTCCTCCGGTGCGGCACCGAACTGGACGAGCGTCGCCCCCTACGTCGGTGCCAAAGCGATTGCCCTCGAGAACGCGACGAACATCGCGGCCAAAGGCGCGACGCCGCTTGCAGCCGTCGACTGTCTCAACGGCGGCAACCCCGAGAAACCCGATGTGTACGGTGGCTTCAAGGGTGCCGTCGACGGGCTCGCGGACATGTGCTCGACGCTGTCGACGCCGGTCGTCGGCGGGAACGTCTCGCTGTACAACGACTCCGTCGCCGGACCGATCCCACCGACGCCGACGTTGGCGATGGTCGGGACGAAAGACGGCTACGACGCCCCGCCGCTGTCGGTCGAATCGGAAGGCACGCTGTTGCTCGTCGGCGACGTCGGCCTCGAGGCCGGCGACGTTCGTCTCGGCGGCTCCGAGTATCTCGCCCAGTTCGACGGCAGCGACGCATTCCCAGAACTGCCGGCCGACCCTGCAGCCGTCGTCGAGACCCTCGCCGACGTGGCCAACGACGAGTCGACCCTCGCCGTCCACGATATCAGCCACGGCGGCCTCGCCGTCTCGCTCGCCGAGATGATCACCGAGGACGCTGGCCTCGAGGTCTCGATTCCTGTCCCCGACGCTGCCGACGAGACGGCCGCGGCGGCCGCGCTCTTCCACGAACAGCCGGGTCGTGTCGTAATACAGACCGACTCGCCCGACGCCGTCGCGGACGCGTTCGACGGCGTCGCCCCGGTCGTCGAACTCGGGGCGGCAACCGACGATGGCGAGTTGACGATCGACGTCGGGTCAGCGACGATCACGACGGATGCCGCGACGATCGACGCACACCGTTCGACTATCGAAGACGGCCTCGAGTAACTGTCGTTCGGATCGGCAATTACCGCGGTCCCGGTATCTTAATATACTATCGGTACGATTCGAGAGACGAACTACCCTCCTGGAGGTGACTGTGTGATGACTCCTGACACTTCGTCCGTCTTGATCGTTGAAGACGAACCCGACCTTGCGAGCCTGTATGCCACCTGGCTCGAGGGAGCATACGACGTCGAGACGGCGTACGATGGTGAAACGGCACTCGATGCCGTCGACGAGTCGGTCGATATCGTCCTGCTCGATCGACGGATGCCCGGGCTCTCCGGCGAGACGCTGCTGGCCACGCTTCGGGAACGCGACCTCGAGTGTCGTGTCGCAATGGTCACCGCCGTCGAACCCGACTTCGACATCATCGGGATGGGGTTCGACGACTATCTCGTCAAACCGGTCTCGAGAGCCGAACTGCTCCGGATCGTCGAGCAACTGGTGTTGCGCTCGAGCTACGACGAACAGCTCCAGGAGTTCTTCGCGCTCGCCTCGACGAAAGCCCTCCTCGATGCCGAAAAAACCGCTGCCGAACGCAAATCGAGCGAGGAGTATGCCCAGTTGCAAGATCGCCTCGCAGTGTGTCGAGTGCAGGCTGGGGAGACCATGATGGAGCTGTTCGAACGGGACGGCTGCCGACGACTCTATCAGGATCTCTCACCCGAACCTGTCTCATAGCACCGACTCAGGGCTGTTTTTCGAGCGTCGTCATCTCGCGGATCTCGATCCGTGTCCCGCCGGTATCGCCGGGCTCGACGGTGAGCCGCCAGTCGTGGGCCTCAGCGATCGCTCGAGCGAGAGTGAGTCCCAGGCCGTCGATGGGGCTGGCCGTCACATCAGCAGTGATCTCGGTCGGCGACTCGCGCTCCTGTGAGTACGCCGCCGGCGAGATGTCGGCGGCGTCGTCCCGGATGAACACGCCTCGAGAGCCATCGGTCTCGTCGAAGCCAACCAGTCCCACCTGAATCGTCACCGCGCCGTCGGCGCGAGCCATCGCATCGTCGAACACCGTCTCGAGGAGGTGTACAAAGCGGTCCCGGTCGGCCCGAAGCGTCGCCGCCTGTTCGACGATGATGGCATCGCCGTCGAGTTGGGACCGCTCGAGCGCGTCGTCGATCGCCGACTCGAGGTCGATCCGACACCGGGGGCCGACGGTCGAGGCGTTCCGGGCGAACTCGCGGACGTCGTCGACGAGCCCTTCGGCACGGTCGAGCGTGGTTTCGACCGAATTTTCCGCGAGCGGGAACTCCCACTCCTCGGCGTCGCCGTCGTCTTCGAGGGCGTCCGCGACGGCCGAGAGCTGCTGTTGGAGATCGGTCGAGAGGATCTCGGCGACCGACTCGAGCCGGTCGGTCCGGTGCTCGAGTTCGGCTGTTCGCTCCCGCAGCACCCGCTCGCGGTCGGCTCGATCGAGTGCCGCGCGGGTGTTCTCGACGAGAATGGAAATCAGGTCGACATCCGTCTCGTCGAACTGGTCGGCCTCGAGTGCCCCGGTCATGAGGACGCCGTGGGTGCCGATGGGAGCGATGATCTCCGATCGAAGCGGCGTGTCGGGGTTGTAGAGCTCCGCGATCGACTCGAGGTCGTCGAACCGTTCCACCGAGCCGCCCTCGAAGACGTCCCAGACGAGTCCCTCGCCGGGGGAGAATCGCGGCAGGCCGCCGAACTCCTCGTGTGCGCCAGCGGTTCCGGCAACGGGATCGAGATACCCCCGTTCGTCGTCGAGCAGCCAGACGCCGCTGATCGGGAGCTCGAGCAGGTCACTGCCGGCGTGGACGGCAATCGCACAGATCTCCTCGGGGTCGTCGGACTCGAGGAGCCATCGGGTGACTTCGTGTAGCGACGTGACGACGCGTTCGTACTCGTGGTGGTCGGTAACGTCCCGGATGACGGCGGCGACGGTTGCGTGATCGTCTTCGATCGGGACGAACCGGAACTCGCCGATCCGATCGGTTCCGTCAGCGGCGGTAAACGCCACCTCGAGCTGGCGTCTGTCGGCGTTGCCGACGTCGATGTCGGTAATCGCACGACCGATCTCGACGGCGTCGGCGTCCGAAATGCCCGCTTGCTGGGTCAGCGTTTCGACGTGCTCGCCGATGAGTTCCGAGCGATCGGTCCCAAGTAAGTCCTCGATGGCGCTGTTGACGGTGACGATCTCTCGGTTACGATCGAGCGTGAGGATGGCGTCGTAGACGGCCTCGACGACGGCGGCGTGCTGGGCGAGCGTCGTCTCCTGTGACTTTCGCTCGGTGACATCGCGCATGTAGACCGAGAGGCCGGTTTCGGATGGATACGCGCGGGCCTCGAACCAGGTCTCGAGTTGGGCGTGATACACCTCGAACGAGACCGGGACCTGTTCGTCCATCGCGCGGTGGAACCCGTCGGGGAACTGGGTTTCGACGGTTTCTGGGAACTCATCCCACATCACGCGTCCGATCAGCTCCTTCCGAGAGCGTTTCAACAGGGTTTCAGCGCGCTCGTTGAGATAGGTAAAGCGAAAGTCCGTATCGAGTGCGAAGAAGGCGTCGGTGACACGATCGACGACGGGGATCGATCGGAGCGTCATCGCTCTCGACCGTCGTTCTCATTTGATATCGATGGAACAACGCCTTCGAGACGGCGTCGCTCGACGTTTACACTCTGGTCACTCATCGGCAACTACTCCACCCCCATTTTGTACAGTGACTATTTCAGTGTCGTGGCCGGGACCGGCTATGAGACGTAACACCACTGTCCACTCTCGTATGGCATCTGACACCATTGTTCGCTTTTCGATGGAGATCCGTACCCGGCCCTCATATAGTCACCGTCGTGCCGAGGTCGGCATCTTCGGCTCGAGCGAAGACGAACTCGGCGGTTGCAGCGTCTAGAACCGCCGTCCCAACGCTCTCGAGGACGATGATCTCGTCTGAAGCCGTGCGGCCATCGCCGTCAGCTAGCGTGTCGCTAAAGCTGGAGACCTCGAGGCCGTCGTGGGTCCGAAGATCACCAGTCTCGACCGCCTCGTCTGGAACGTCGGCGATGATACGGGACGCACGCTCGATCGTCGTCTCGTCCAGTTCGCGCATTGCGGCCGTGTACGCGCCGACGGCGATCACGAGCGTGCCGGCAGCGAGGGCCTCACCGGGAAACACCGGTTCAGTGCTCGTCGTCGTCGTGACGACGACCGAGGCGTCGGTGACGGCCTCGCGTGGACTCGCAACCGGCGTCACGTCGACGTCGAGGGCCGACTCGAGGTCACGAGCACACTCGAGCCGGGAGTCACTGGGCGAGTAGACCCGGATCGCAGCGAGTCGGTCGACGCCGACGGCAGCGGCGATGGCTCGTGTCTGCCAGCGTGCCTGTGTGCCCGCGCCGATGACTGCCAGGTCGAGCGGCCCGTCGACGGCGAGTTTGCGGGCGGCGAGCCCACCGATACAGCCCGTGCGGGCGCTGGTGATCCGGTTGCCCGCGAGGTAGCCGACCGGCTGGCCGGTTTCGGCGTCGGCGAGGGAGAGCTGTGACGTCACCGTCGGCAGTCCGCGTTCGGGGTTGTCCTCGCAGACGGTGACGAGTTTCGTCGCGGCGTAGGCGTTCCCGTGAATGTACGCCGGCATACAGAGGCCGGTCCCAGTCGACTCCGCAGGCGTGGCGGGATCGAGCCCCGTCCCGATCGGATAATGTGGCCGTTCGGGACGTTCGACCGCGCCCGCTCGTTGCTTCTCGAAGGCGTCGGCAACGACCGGTAACAACGACTCGAGGTCGAGTACCGACGCGATATCCTCGTCGGAGAGCACACGAACCATACGCGCACATCGTCGGTCGACTACTTCAGTTGCCTGACCCGCCGGCGCGTCGTCCTCGAGCGGTTTATACTGTCGGACAGGACTATTCGACGATCGGTCGCACTACTGCGGCCGTCACCCCCGGAGACGGCCGCGAATTCGCGACCGACGTCGTACTGACTGCTGTCCGATAGTATCAGCACTCGTGTAACTGGCTGGCTGTGCAGTCACGTGGCTGCCCTCGGCTTTATTGTGTCACGTATGGTCACTTTGTGCATGATTGATACGCTCACGACTATCGATGAACTGACGACGGCGATCCGCGACGGCGACGTCTCATCGGAAGCCGTCGTCGACGACATCCTCGAGCGAATCGCGGCCACCGAGGGGCTGAACGCCTACATTACGGTGCTCGAGGAGTCGGCCCGAAAACGCGCTCGCGAAGCTGACCGTGCGGCCGCCGCCGGCGAGGACCTCGGCCCGCTTCACGGCGTGCCCGTCGCGATCAAGGACCTCCGGGATCGCAAGG
The DNA here is from genome assembly GCF_900156475.1 of Natronorubrum thiooxidans. Classification (GTDB taxonomy): domain Archaea; phylum Halobacteriota; class Halobacteria; order Halobacteriales; family Natrialbaceae; genus Natronorubrum; species Natronorubrum thiooxidans. The sequence goes on along the minus strand of NZ_FTNR01000004.1, from coordinate 52,240 downwards.
CCGGCGTTCGGAACACGCTCGGCCTCGCCGCCCTATCCGAGAACGTCGCGACGACGAATTCGATCACCGTCGAACGTCTCGAGGCCGCTGGGGCGGTGATCGTCGGGACGACCAACACGCCGGCGCTCGCCCACACGATCAAAACCGACAACCGGCTCGTCGGTGCGACGGCGACGCCGTTCGATACGGAGCGGTCAGCGGGAGGCTCCTCCGGTGGGTCAGCCGCGGCAGTCGCCGCCGGCCTCGCACGACTTGCGACTGGCTCGGATATCGGCGGCTCGCTTCGGGTTCCGGCGTCGTGTTGTCACGTCATCGGACTCAAACCCTCGTTCGGTCGGATCCCCTCGAATTCGCGGCTCGAGTCGTTCGACAGCCATTCGCCGTTCATGGTCGCCGGGCCGATCGCCCGCACCACCAAAGACGTCGCGCTCGGCTTCGAGATCATGGCCGGGCCGGATCATCGCGATCCGCTGAGCGTTCCCCGTGGTGACGACGACGTGTTCGAGGCGCTCGAGCGACCGACAGACGACCTCTCGATCGCGTACAGCCCGGATCTGGACCTCCAGCCCGTCGCTCCCGTCGTCCGCGAGGCGGTTGGGGCGGCCGTCGACGATCTCGCGGCTGCCGGCGCGACGGTCGAGTCCGTCGACGTTGCCCTCCCCGACGTCGACGTGCTTCGCCGGGCCTACTACACGCAGGTCGGGGGGTACTTCGCGGCGATTGCGAGTCGGGTCGAAGAACAGTACGGCATCGACTTCGAGACGGCCGACGTCGAGGAAACGGTTCGCTCGACGATCGCGCTGGGGTCGGATTCGAAGCCGCTCGAGGAACGACTCGCCAACGGGCCACGAGTCGAGGCTTACGACGCGATCGAGGCGGCACTCGAGGGCGCGGACGTCCTCGTAACCCCGACGCTGACCGTCCCGCCCTACGGCAAACACCTGCGCGATCGGTATCCGACGGAAATCGACGGCCACGAGGTCGCGGGCATCCCGACCGACGCAATGCTTACGTGGGTGTTCAACCTCACGGGCCATCCGGCCGCGTCTGTTCCAGCCGGCCTCACCGACGACGGGCTCCCGGTCGGGCTGCAGGTGGTCGGCCGCCGCTACGCTGAATCGGACGTGTTGGCCGCAACAGGGGCACTCGAGCGGGTTCGGCCCTGGACGCAGCAGTATCCCGACGAGTGATCGACACCGCCGTCAGAAATACTCGCCGAGGTAGACATCCGTTTCGGGAAACCACGTCGTGACGGTCTTGAGAGCGGTCGAATCCGTGGCCGTTAGTCGGCCCGTTCGCTCGAGGCGTGGTGCCGACTGGGAGCCGACGACGAGTTGTGAGAGGGCGGCAACGTCGAGGCGTATGTCGGCGCTTTCCGGATCGATGCTGTCTGCCAGTCGCGTACACGCCGACCTCCCGTCTGCCCCCTCGAGTCTGAACGTCCCGTCGTTCCAGTCGGCCAGCGGATCGTCGACGGCGATCGTCACGTCGGTCTCGAGCGCGGGAGCCGAACAGGCAGAGAGCGTCTCGGCGACGTCGACGATTCGAACCATCGGGCCGTCTTCGACGACGGTGTCGATCTCGTCGGGATCTCGAGCGATGTCTCGGATCGGGACGTCCCCGGGCACTCGCAAGCGAACTCGCTCGATCTGTGAGTCGTGTCTGTGACAGAACGCGAGCAGTGCCAGCAGGGCGTCGTGGTCGACGGCGACGAGTTCGGAGACGGCCATCGTCCGCCCGTTCGAGTCGTCGTCGATCGTGTAGACGAGATATCCACGAACCTCGCCGTCACGTTCGACGGCGTAGACGAACGGGTCGCGGTCGTGGCCGGCGAAGACGCGCCGTCGCCACCACTGCTCGTCGCGCTCGAGTGCGAGCCCGTATCGCTCGGCGTGTGCGTCGTAGGCCTGCTCGAGACGGTCGTACTCGTCGGCCTCGAGTCGACGGAACGTTCCCTCGGTGTCGACAGCGCCAGTCGCGAACTCGAGTGCCGTCGGCGCACACTCGTGGGTAACGATGCTGTTTGCCGTGTCCCAGCCGTACTGTCGGTAGAAGCGATAACGAAACGGCCACAGGACCGAGAATCGGACGTCTCGGTCGCGATACTCCGCGAGCGAGTTGGCGAGCAGTCGACGGACGTACCCGCTGTGGCGGTACTCCGGCGGCGTCGCGACCGACGCGAGCCCGGCGGTTCGGTGGGGCTCACCGCGAACGTGGGTCTCGAGCCAGTAGTGTCGACAGACGGTCCGCGGGGCCGTATCGTCTGCTGTGGGGTCGTACAGCCCGCGGCGGGAGCCAAGCGTCGCTCGCGGCGTCTCGTGTTCGTCGGGGTCGTACGTCGGCACTCCCGATTCCGGCCGGAACGCGTAGCTGCGGTACTCGTGGAAGACGTCCCGTTCGTCGGGGATGGGACGGTACTCGACCATACCGAGGAGGTGTGGGCGAGCAGGAAAACAGTTCGTGTCTCGCGCCGGACGGTGCGTCGATTCCGTCGTCGAGACTACGCGTGTTCCTCGACGAACGCTTCGATTCGGGCTAAGGCCTTCCGGAGATCGTCGAGCCCGGTCGCATAGGAGATCCGCAGGTGATCCTCGCCACCCTCGCCGAAGACGTCGCCAGGGACGACCGCGACACCCTGTTCGCGGAGGACGCCCTCGGCGAACTCCTCGGCGGTGAAGCCCTCGGGCACTTCGGGGAAGCAGTAGAACGCCCCTTTGGCCTCGAAGACGTCCATCCCGATCTCGCGGAACCGCGAGAGGACGAACTGGCGGCGGCGGTCGTACTCGTTGACCATATCCCGGACGTCGTTCTCACAGGAGCCGAGCGCCTCGAGTGCGGCATGTTGGGCTGTCGTCGGGGCCGACAGCATCGTATACTGGTGGATCTTGTTCATCGCGTTGATCGCCTTGGCGGGACCGAGTGCATACCCCAGCCGAAGCCCGGTCATCGCGTGGGCTTTCGAGAACCCGTTGAAAACGATGGTCCGCTCGCGCATCCCCTCGAGACTCGCGATGGACACGTGTTCGTTCCCGTCGTAGGTGAGTTCGGCGTAGATCTCGTCGGAGAGCACCATCAGGTCGTGCTCGCGGGCGAACTCGGCGATTGGCTCGAGGTCAGCCTCGGTCATGATCGCGCCCGTCGGGTTGTTGGGATAACAGAGCACGAGCATGTCGGCCTCGTCTGCACCCGCTTGCTCGAGGCCCTCGACAGTGAGTCGGAACTCGTCTTCTTCCGTCGTCGGCACGGAGAGCACCTCGCCGCCGGCGAAGATCACGCCGGGTTCATACGAAATGTAGGATGGCTGGGCAATCGCGACCGTGTCGCCGGGATCGACAAAAGCCCGGAAGGCGAGGTCGACGGCCTCGCTTGCGCCCGCGGTGACGATGATCTCTTCTTCGGGGTCGTAGCCCAGCTCGAATCGGTCGGCGACGTAGTCAGCGATCGCCTCGCGGAGTTCGCGTTTGCCGCGATTTGCCGTGTAGGAGGTCTTGCCCTGCTCTAAAGAGGTGATCGCGGCGTCGCGTGCCGCCCACGGCGTCGAGAAGTCGGGCTCACCGACTCCAAGCGAGATGACGTCGTCGCGTTCCTCGGCGATCTCGAAGAACCGTCGGATCCCCGACGGCGGCACCGTCTGAACGCGTTCGGACAGTTCGAACGTCATGATTAGGGTGAGAACGACAGCCGCTCGTCGTCTTCGCCGTCACCGAGCTCGATCCCGTTTTCTTTGTAGGAAGTCATCACGTAATGGGTGACCGTCTGGGTGATCTCGGGGACGGGTGCGACCTTCTCACTGATAAACTGAGAGACCTCGCGGATGGAGTCACCCTCGACTTCCATATCGAAGTCGTAGTCGCCGCTGACCAGCCGTAAGGCTTTGACCTGGGGGAACCGTGCGAGGCGCTCTGCGATGTCGTCGTAGCCCGTCTCGCGGTCGAGCGTGACGTTCAACTCGACTTCGGCGCGGACGCGCTCGTCTTCCAGTTTGTCCCAGTCGACGACCGCCTGATATCCACGAACCACACCTGCTGCCTCGAGTTCCTCGATCGTGTCGTCGACCTCGGACTCCTCGAGGCCGGTCATTCGCGCGATATCCGCCGTCGAATACCGTGCGTTCTCACGAAGCAACTCGAGTACCTCGCGTTCGCTCATATCTCCCAGAAATGCAAGCGCGAGTAAAGTTCTACCGTTGTTCGGCTGGGAGAGTGAAACGGGACTAGTGCAACGACACTTCACACCGCGGGCAGATCTGGGCCTGCATAGGGATCCGCTGTCGGCACTCGGGGCAGGTAATATCTGCTTCCAGCTGGAAGCGGTGTGCTCGGCTCATGCTACTACACATTACACTCACGAACGATATAAAGCGCATGTTCGGACGTACTGACTGTCATACTTCCCGATGACTATCGAACGGGCCCCGGTCGACGGGACCGCCGGTCGGGTTATCGGTAGTTTTTGAACAACAGCGCCCGCACGTCGTCTTTCGTCTGGACCTGTTCTGTCGTGCCGTCGGGCAACTCGACGCTGTAGCGGTAGTCCGCCGACGTGGCTTCGCCCCACTTGTCGTCGTGGGTCTCGAGGAGGCTCATCATCTCGTCTAACATATCGTCGTCGTCGGCATCGCCGCTGGCACCGCCGGACGCGTCAGCATCGATCACATCGCCGTCGGGACCGGAGTCTGGTTCGTTCCCGGCATCGCTGTCGTCTTGTTCCTCGGTGTCGGCTTCGCCATCACTCGAGTCGCCTTTCAACTCGCCCATCGAATCACTGTCAGCCTCGGTGTCGGGGTCGGCGTCGGCTTCGGCGTCGTCCGTGACCGACTCGTCTTCGACGTAGGAGACTTCTTCGAGGGCGTGTGGATCAGTCTCCCCCTCGATTGCAGCCCCGACGGAAGCGGCGACGTCGTCGGTCGCCGAGGATTCGACCGCTGCCTCGAGTTCGACAGCCGCGTCGTCGTCGAGATTATCGAGCAGGAACTGGACGGCGTCGCGTTCGCGGACGAAGCCGTACTCGCCGACGACGTCCTCGGAGATCGCTTCGCGAAGCGACTGGATAGCAGCGTACTGGTCGTCCGTGATCTCGAGCGTTTGCATATGATATCGATCTCACGGGGGGTACAAATATGTGGGCCGTGTTGACCGTCCGCTGGACCAACAGCTCCCCAGGGCGACGACAGCGATCGAGTCTCCTGAACACGACGTTTAAGCCGTCACGTCCGGAACCCACGACCATGGTACTCAAAGAATCAGACTCCGAACTCGCGGCCGGCGACGCCGCCCCCGCGTTCGAACTCGAGGGCGCAGACGGCGACACCTACACCCTCGAATCGTTCGCCGACAACGAGGCGCTGCTGGTCGTCTTTACGTGCAACCACTGCCCGTACGCTAAAGCGAAGTTCGAGCTACTGAACGAGGTGGCCGCCGAGTACGATGACGTCGCAGTCGTCGGGATCAACCCCAACGACGCCGACGAGTACCCCGACGACTCCGTCGAGAAGATGCGCGAGTACGTCGAGGACGGCACGATCCAGTACGACGCCTACCTGCGCGACGGGAGCCAAGACGTCGCTCGAGCCTATGGCGCGGTCTGTACACCGGACCCGTTCCTGTTCGAAAACGCAGGCGGTGAGTTCCAACTCGTGTACCAGGGTCGCCTCGACGACGCGCTGAACCCCGACGACGAACCGACGCGGTTCCACATCCGGGAGGCGATCGACGCCGTCCTCGCGGGCGAGGCGGTCGACCTCGAGTGGCAGCCCTCGCAGGGCTGTTCGATCAAGTGGACCGACGAGTAGGGCTGTTCGATCAAGTGGACCGACGAGTAAGGCTCTCGAAACGGATTCTCCTCCTGACTGTCTCGTCGCGTCTCCATTTTGACCGCGGGAAAAGACAGATTATTAATAGCTATATAGTGACGTGAACGCGTAGTCGCCATGGCGCTACCGCTGTATTCACAACCCCCGTATCTGTACGTGTTCCTCGGTTCGATCGGACTGTGGGTCGTCTCGGACCTCAGCATCGGCGTTCGACACGGTGGCCAGTCGGATACCACGCAGGATCGATGGTCGAAGCACGTCATTGGTGGGGCCGTTAGTGGCGGCGCGCTGGCTGCCGCGTTGGGTCCCGAACTGCTGTCCGTGCCCGCTCTCCCACGTCCCGTTGGCACGTTCTGGCTCGGGATCGGGCTCGTGTTCGTCGGCATCGCCATCCGCCAGTATGCGGTCTGGACGCTCGGCGAGTACTTTTCGCTCGAGGTTGATATCGACGAGACGGACAATGTTGTCACTGCGGGTCCCTATCGATGGGTCAGACACCCATCGTATACGGGCGGGTTCCTCTCGCTGGTCGGACTCGGCGTCGCCAGTGGGACGTGGATGGGGCTCGGAGTCGTGACTGGTGCTGGCCTGCTCGCGTACGGCTACCGGATCCGCGTCGAAGAACGAGCCCTTCGGGAGACGTTGGGCGAGTCCTACGACGAATATACCAATCAGACGCCGCATCGGCTGCTCCCGGGGCTCTGGTGAATCGAACAGCGACTTACTGAACCGCCCGCCGGTACTGCTCCGGCCATGCCATCGGATCGTCCTCGAGGTCGTCGGACGCACGGAGCCCGAAGTACGGATCGCGGAGGAACTCCCGGCCGACGAGGACGACGTCGGCGCGGCCGTTGCGGACGAGTGCGTCGGCCTGTTCGGGTTCGGTGACGCCGCCGACTGCACCGACGGCGACGTCTGCACCCTCCCGGACCGCTTCGGCGAGTGGCACCTGGAAGTTCGGCCCGCCGGGAACCGCTTGGTCGGGGTGGAGCCCGCCCGAACTGACGTCGATCAGATCGACGCCGCGGTCGGCGAGGTCGTCAGCCAGTCGAACGGACTGGTCGATATCCCACGCGTCTCTCCCCTCGAGCCAGTCGGTACCCGAAATGCGAACGAAGACGGGCTTGTCCTCGGGCCAGACATCTCGGACCGCGTCGACGATTTCCCGAAGCAGGCGCGTGCGGTTCTCGAAGCTCCCGCCGTAGTCGTCTTCACGGTGGTTCGTCACGGGAGAGAGGAACTCGTGGAGCAGATAGCCGTGGGCCGCGTGAACTTCGGCGATCTCGAAACCGGCCGAAAGCGATCGCTCGGCCGCGGCTCGGTAGGCGTCGATCACGCCCTGAATGTCGTCCGTGTCGGCTCGTTTCATCGCGGGTCGGTCGCCGTCGAACGGCGGATAGGCATCGGGCGACGGAGAGAGGACCTCCCAGCCCGACGCGCCGTCGGGGTCGGTCTCGTCGGGCTGAATCGGGAGGTTACCGTCCCACGGACGGCACTTGCTCGCCTTGTGACCCGCATGAGCCAGTTGAATCCCCGGCACCCCACCCTGCTCGCGGATGAACGCGGTGATCGGCTCGAGCGCCTCGGCGTGTTCGTCGCTCCAGATGCCCAGATCGTAGGGCGTGATCCGCCCGCGCGGTTCGACGGCGGTGGCTTCGGTCATGACGATGCCGGCACCGCCGACGGCGCGGCTGCCGAGGTGGACGCGGTGCCACTCCGTCGGGAGCCCGTCGGGCTCACAGGAGTACTGGCACATCGGCGAGACGGCGATTCGGTTGGGGATCTCGAGGCCGCGCAACTCGAGTGACGTAAACAGGTCGGTCATCCCGCGTGTGTTTCGATGGCGACGGCAAAACGGTCATGAACGGGGCCGGCCTTGCCGCCTCGAGGCTCGAGAGGGTCCGTTTCGGTGCCGGTCTCAGGTAAGAGACTGTTGACCGCCTGTTTGGGGAGTCATAGGCTCGACTATCGCTCGTGACAGCTGGCCAATCCTTCGGGCGTTCCTCGCGTCCGAATCAACCACGTGTCACTACACCAGGGAACGAGTTGGACCCGGTACGTATACTCGAGATCACGGATGTAGAGCCCACGAGCGACTGCCGGATGATCGTGTCCCTCGTGACGGTGGGGGTCGAACACTGGGAGTTCCTCGAGGGCAGCGAACGCAGTGCCAAACTCTCGCCGCGAGAGCGTGACCTGCTCGTCGGCTCGTTCCAGTGCTGCGTGGAGCGAGTCGAGGTCGACGAGCAGGTCATCATCGTGGGGGGTCACGAACTCGTCCGGCGGAAGCTGATCGTCTTGCCCGTCGGCGTCGAGCAGCGGTTCGAGCGGCGCTGCCTCGATATGCCCGCCGAAAAAGCCTGGCCAGTGTGGCTGTCTCGAGGCTGCGACACCGAGACCCACGCCGCCGAGTGCTTGGAGGACCGAACGCCGGGACGGTTCTGGCATCGCCACAGGTTTGGTCCACAACAAATAAAGTTATTTCTATGTATCTGTTATAGAGCTCAACACAGTTCGTATTGGAAGATATACTTATCCGTGCTCGGTCGTATCTCTCACCATGGACGGAGAATCCGCGCTCACCCGCCCTCTCGGCGTGCTCGCTGTCGTTTTGCTGACGGTATTGTACAGCCTCGAGCGAGTCGTAGCGAGTCTCTCTGCGCCATCATTTGCGTTTTACACGGGCATCGCAGGGCTCGCTGTCTCCTACCTGCTCTGGCGAGGGGCGCTGATGGGGTGGATCGCAGCCGTCGTACTGTACACGGTATCGCTGCTCAATCTGGCACTCGGGGCGACTGTCTTCGGTCTCAGCCACGTGCCACTCGTCGCCGTCCCGCTCGTCGTCCTTGCGTATCTGTTGGTCGCACGGACTCGGTTTTATACGCTGAGCAGGCGCAATACCACGGCCTGAAGGCCGTGGATACGCGCCGTCACTTAGTGCCATGTTCCACCGTCAAGAACATAGCCGAGTTTCCAATCCTAACGTTCAAGTTACAGAAATCCCTATGCAGTGGTAAGGTCAGGTCGGAACGGAGCGGATTCCGAACGACCGTCGGAGGCGGCCTGTCCGCCCACGTAACGAGGTCGTTCGAAAATCAAAGATTTTCGTGATCACGAGAGACCCTGTCTCTCGGACGACAGTATCCGAAAGACAGGCGGTGAACACCGCATTCCAAAAGAGTGCGGTCGCGTGCCTCCTGTTTCAGCAAGCCCACGATACCTCCGAGTCTGCTGACGCTGACTCGGCGTTCGCCGGGCAAAAACAACCACGAACGCTGACGACGCCGAGGATAGGAGTAACGGCCATTTGGCATGGCCAGTCAGCCACCGACCACGACGACTGGGTTAGACGGGTTCCCGTGAAGTGGCGGCGTCCATGGTTGCGGACCTGAAACTCCCACCGCTCGGGATTCCTCCGCGTTTACGCGGAGGAGGATGTCAAGAGAGCCAGTCGTCGACTGAGCCGTCGACTGGCTGAGGAACCGATATCGTCTGGTCACTTGTCGTGCGGACTTTTGCCCCTCGAGCCAACACCATCGCTATGCCCACACCGACACCCCTCCACGATCGATTCGACGCCGATCGACCCGTTCTCGGGATGGTTCACCTGCCACCTCTTCCCGGCGCGCCGGGGTTCGACGGCGACCGTGACGCCGTCCGCACTCGCGCGCTCGAGGACGCCCGCCGCCTCGAGGCCGGCGGGGTCGACGGCATCGTGCTCGAGAACTTCGGCGACGCACCCTTTTACCCCGAAGCCGTTCCGAACCACGTCGTTGCAGACATGACCGCGCTGGCGTCGGCGCTGCAGCGAACCGTGGACATCCCGCTCGGCATCAACGTGCTCAGAAACGACGCCGACGCGGCGCTGTCGATCGCTGCGGCCACCGATGCCGACTTCATCCGGGTGAACGTCCACGTCGGCACCGCGGCGACCGATCAGGGCATCCTCGAGGGACAGGCCCACGAGACGCTCCGGCTTCGCGACCGACTCGAGGCCGACGTCGCCATCCTCGCGGACGTTCACGTCAAACACGCGACGCCGGTCGGCGAGGGAAATCTCGAGCAGGCCGCCCTTGAGACGGTCGAACGCGGCATGGCCGACGGCGTGATCGTTTCCGGGCCCGGCACCGGGGTTGAGACCGCGCTCAAGGACGTCGAACGGGTTGCGGACGTGCTGGCAGACCAAGCAGCGACACGGGAACGCACCCCTGTCTTCGTCGGCAGCGGCGTGACGAGCGAGACGGTCAGCGACTGCCTCGAGGTGGGCGCTGACGGTGTGATCGTTGGTACGGCGCTCAAAACGGGCGGGGAAACGACGAACCCCGTCTCACGCGAGCGCGTCGAAGAACTCGTGGCGGCCGCGCGGGACTCGAGTCGCCAGTGAGTCGATACCAGCGTCGAGTCACTCCCAGTTGTGCAGCGCGTCCCGGAAGATGTCGGTGGCGTCGTCTTCGGTCACCGGGCGCGGATTACAGCGCAGCAGGCGTTGCTGGGTTTCGACGGTCTGACTCGCCAGCCAGTCGATATCCTCCTCGGTGATCCCGGCGAGATCGTTGAGACCACTCGGGATGACGTTGAGGTCCTGCTGGAGCCGGACGTACTCCTGTCTGGCCCGATCTGCAGCCTCGCGAGTACCCAGTCCGTCTGTCTCGGCACCGAGCATCTCGGCGACCGCAACGAATCGCTCCGGATCGCTGGCCACGTTGTAGCCGAGCGTCGTCGCCGGCGTGAGGACGGCGATCGTCTCGCCGTGGTAGGTGTGATACCGGTTGCCGACGGGGTAGGCCATCGCGTGACAGAGGCTCGCGCCGGCCGTCAGCCCCGCGATCGCGCCGAATAAGGCCCCCTTGAGCATCGCCGAACGAGCCTCGAGATCGTCGCCGTTGTGGACCGCCGTCCGAACGTTACTCGAGAGGAGGTCGATCGCCTTTTCGGAGAACATCTCGGTGAGTCCCGTTCGCCCGGCGTAGACTGGCCGCGAGCCCGGATCGGACGCCCGCAGGAGGCTGTCGAACGGATGGGTCGTATAGCCCTCGATGGCGTGGCCAAGCGCGTCCATCGCCGTCTTGGCGGTCATCTCCGGGGGCAGCGTCGTCGTAAACGTTGGGTCGAGGACGGCCGCGTCGGCCCGGATGTGGTTGCTCGAGATCCCCTCTTTGATCTCTTTTTCCTCGACGGAGAGGATCGCGACCGGCGAGATTTCCGCGCCCGTACCGGCCGTCGTCGGCATGAGAATCAACGGCGGTCCCGACTCGGTCAGCGCCTCGCCCTCGCCAGTCGGTTCGGCGATGTAATCGAGCACCTGCCCGCCGTTTTCGATCACCGCTCGAGTCGTCTTGGCCACGTCGATGCAGCTACCGCCGCCGAAGCCGAGGTAGAAGTCGTAGCCTGCATCGCCCTCGTGTTCGCGGACGAACTCGATGCAGCGGTCGACGTTCTCGATCGACGGCTCGCGTTCGGCTCCGTCCCAGACGGTGACGTCGTAGCCCGCGTCCTCGAGGTGGTCCCTGACGCGGCCGACGTGGCCGATATCGACCAGGGTCTCGTCCGTGACGAGCAGCCCGTGGGCGTCGGCGTTGACACCCAGATCGGCGAGCTGGTAGCCCAGTTCCTCGACGGCGTCGCGGCCAAACCGGATCTGTGGCATCTGGAGGTGCCAGACCGTCTCCGGGCCGAGTTCGTGCTCGGGTGCCGACACCGAGCGGTCGTAGTCCATCGTCACTGTCCCCACCCGTCTTCGATCTTGGCGAACTGGTCCGTGTCGTGGCCGTAGACGACCGTCGCGTCGTGGCGGCGCTGGATTTCTTTGATCCGTCGGAGGCTGTCGAACCACTCTGTCTTCCCCCAGAGAAGGGCAGCCCCGAGCGGTTCCTCCGCCTCGTAGTTGGGCGCTTGATAGACCTGATCGCCGGTGAAGACGACGGTGCCGTCGTCGTCGAGGTGGATCACCGACCCCGTCAGTCCCGGCGTGTGCCCCGGGAATCGGACGAACTCGAGGTCCTCGAAGTGTTCTTCGCGATCCTGATGGATGATCTCCCAGTTGAGGTCGTGATCGAAGTCTTCGAGGATGTACGCGCCGCTGCCCTTGTCGGTCTTGGCGCTGTAGTAGGCGAACTTGATCTCTTTTTCATGGACGTAGACCGGGACGTCGGTGCCGTCGAAGAACTCGAGGCCGCCGGCGTGGTCCAGATGCAGGTGCGTCTGGAAGACCGCGTCGATCTCGTCGATGCTATAGCCTGCCGCCTCCAAGTCGTCGTCCAGTCGGTGTTCGTGGGCGTCGTGTGGATAGAACGCCTGTGTGAGTCCCTCGGGCCAGTGGCCCTCGAGTGCGTCGTGATGTGATCCAGTATCCCAGAGGATCGTCGCTTCGGGATGGTCGATGACGAGACACCAGACGGGGATCTCCTCGTAGTCGAGGTCCGGATTCGGCTCGTCGTGAGTCCCCAACGTCTGCCCCTCGATCATGTAGTTCTGGTCGCACTCGAGTCCGCCCCGGTAGATGACGTCGATTGTCGCGTTTACCATCGGTAAGACACCTCAAGCAGCTACATCGATCTTGGTGAAAAATATTTGTGTACTATTCACATGCAGTAATCGGCGTGATGGCTACGAGCCGACCAGCAGCGGGCCGATCAACACGCCCATCAAATGAACCCGTCGGGCCCGAACTCGAACCGGCACCATCCCGATCGCGGCCGCGACACAGAAGACCGCGATCCCGACAACGCCAGTGAACAGATACGAGAGACAGAGGAGGAGCGCGAGGACCGCGACCGAAATCTTCCAGTAATCGATCCGGCCGACGACCTCGAGATATGCGTCTCCGACGACGATCACGAGCACGAATCCGAGCAGTCCCGCGAGGACGATGCTGGCGAGTAAGATCGGAATCTCGAGCGGTGCGCCGAGGCTCTCGAAGGCGACCATCACGCCGGTTCGGGGCTGGCCGATGGCGACCAGCGCAAACAGTGCGAAAATCGTGTTCGCGGTATCGACACCGCTCGTTGCGACGATGTAGCCCCGATCGCCGGAGCGACCGGGGACGAACACCAGCACCGCGACGGCGGCGATGGCCGCCGACACCCCCGGAATGTAGCCGACGACCGCACCCGCGAGCGCACCGGCGACCGCCGTTACCCCGACGAGCGGGCCGGACATCGCGATCGTCTCGTCGTACTGGGATGGAATTCCGCTGCCGCGAAGTGCGTCGAGCAACACCGGCGCACCGAAGAGGCCGGCGAACAGCGGTGCGAGCATCCCGCCGGCCTCGAGTGGTGCGTCCGGCGAGAGATCGAGCGTGGCCAGCCCCAGCACGGCGGCGAGCGTGAACGAGACGACGGCGCCGACACGGCCACGCCACGTCCGTTCGGAGGCGACCAGTGCGACGACGACCATCGCCAACACGAGCGCCAGATGATCCCGGATCGTCGGGTACACAGCTGTCACACCCCACGTGATCGGCAGCGCAAGCGGAACGGCCGCGATGACGGCGAGGATACTGCCGAGTGCGGAGAGTCGAATCGCTTCGTAGCCCCGTCCCTCGAGCACCAGCCGGTGGGCCGGCAGCGCGGTGACGGCCATTTCGGCGTCGGGAACGCCGAGCGCCATCGCGGGGACGGCGTTGAGAAAGGTGTGAATCACGCCGGCCGAAAGCATTGCAGCGCCGACGAACAGCGGCGGACCGGGAACCGACGGCGCGACGCCGGCGAGCAACAGCGCGAAGTTGTTCGCGTGGAGACCGGGAACGAGGCCGCTACAGCTTCCGAGTGCCGCGCCGGCCAGCACCCAGCCGAGCAGTTGCAGGGTCAGCGAGGGCTCGGTGACGAACTCGACCGGAGCGATAGCCATCGACTCGTCTGGCCGCCCGTTCAGTCTTAAACCTGCGGTCGTCGTCGACTCACTCGAGTCGATTAGCGATCGCTTCGCCCATCGTCAGCACACAGCAGTCGCTCGTCGACCGTTGCGTCGAAAGAAAATCGGGATTTCGTGGTGTCGTCGCGTCGCGACTTAGCCGAAGAGTTCGCCGAGGCCTTCGCCACCGTCGCCTTCGTCCTCGTCGTCCTCGTCGTCGTCCGTCGTGTCCGGGACGTCGCTGGTCTCTTCAGCCTCGTCGTCCTCGTCGGCTGCAGCGTCAGCGGCTGCGCCGCCTGCGGCAGCACCGCCAGCAGGGACAGCAGCGGCTTCCGAGACTGCCTCGTCGATGTCGACGTCCTCGAGTGCGGCGACGAGCGCCTTGACTCGGGATTCTTCGACGTCGACGCCAGCAGCGTCGAGCACGCCGGTGATGTTGTCTTCGTTGAGCTCTTCGTCCGTTTCGTTCAGGATGAGTGCAGCGTATACGTATTCCATTGGTAAATCCTCCGTTGATTAGCCGAACATTGCGCCGAGTCCTTCGCCGCCGCCACCGTCTTCGTCGTCGTCATCGTCGTCGGTGTCGGCGTCGTCGGCCTCAGCGTCGTCGGTGTCGGCGTCGTCGGCCTCAGCGTCGTCGTGGTCGTCTGCCGATTCGTCCTCGCCCTCGTCGGCCGCTGCCGGTGGGGCAGGGGCCTCGACGCCCTGCAGCTCCTCAGGCAGGGCGTCCTCGTCCTCGATCTGGGCCGCAAGCGCACGCAGCTGTGCGTCGGCCTTGGAGACGAGGTCGGGCATCAGGGCTTCGTCCTCGATCGCCGCCTGCAGGCCGAGGCTCTTGGCCTCGCCCGTGGCTTTGGCGATGAGCGTTGGGGCGGTTGCTTCGGTCGGGTAGCTCGCGTTGACCGAGAGGTTCCGAGCACGAGCGGCGGCCGTCGCCACGTCGCTCTCGTAGGCCTCGATGTCGATATCGAGGTCTTCTGGGTCGAAGAGCACGCCTTCGGCAATGACTGCCTGCAGGTCGAGTCCGACCTCCTTGGGTTCGATCCCAAGCTCGTTGAGGACGTTCGACAGGTCCGCAGAGACTTGCTCGCCGGCCTCTAAGACCGTCGAGTCCTCCATGACCTGAATCGAACCCTCTTCGATGCGTGCGTTTGCACCGATGCTCTGGAGTTCACCGACGAACGGCCCCGGATCGACACCGGTGTCACCCTCGGGGACGACAATGTCGTTCGGCGCGACTTCGCCCTCGTTGATCGGCGCGGGCGTCTTCGACGCCTCGAGTTCCTTGTACAGCGAGAACGGGTTCTCGTTGGTTGCGACGATGCCGACCTGTCCTTCGATGTGCTCGACGAGGTCGCCGAGTCCGGCGTCTTCCAGTGCACGCGTCTGCAGGGTGTTGCGGCTGACGCGCAACACGGCGGTCCCGTGCAGGTCGCGGCGCATGTCCTGGAGCTGCTTCGAGGGAATGCCGGTGATACCGACGATGCCGACGCTCTCGTAGTCGTCGATGATCTGAGCGAGTTCGTCGACTTCCTCTTTCTTCCACTGGGGAAGGTTCTCGGTTTTGCGTTCAGCCTGTGCGCTCATTCTAGGCCACCTCCACGGATGGGCCCATCGTCGTCTTCACGTAGACGGCGTCGATGTTCTGGGGACCCTTCTCGAGGTCAGCGTGCAGGCGACGCAGGATGACGTCGATGTTGTCCGAGATATCCTCGGCGTCCATATCTTCGGCACCGACGAGCGTGTGGAACGTTCGTCGGTCGCCGGAGCGAAGCTGCACGGTATTTTTGAGCCGGTTGACGGTCTCGACGACGTCGTCGTCGGGCGCGAGCGGGTCCGGCATCTTCCCCCGAGGACCGAGGATGGTCCCCAGGTGCCGGGCGATGTCTTGCATCATCGCTTCTTCGGCGATGAAGAAGTCCGTCTCGTCAGCCATATCTTTGGCATCGTCGTCGTCCAGATCGGCCACGTCGTCGACCGAGAGCACGTCGTCCGCTGCCTCTTCGGCGCGGACGGCGGTTTCTCCCTCGGCAATAACGACGATGATCGTCTCCTGGCCGGTTCCAGACGGTAGGACGATGGACTCATCAACACGGTTCGACGGTTCGTTCAGGTCAAGGTCGCGCAAGTTAATCGCGAGGTCTACCGTCTCGGTAAAGTTCCGATCGGGCGACTCCTCGAGTGCGCGAGCCACTGCGGTTTTAATATCCGAATCTGCCATCGTTCACCTCCGTAGTACGCAGGAATGCTCCTACGGGTTAGTGAAACAGGTGATGCCTGTCTCTGTTGAACGAAGTGCCATGTCGAACTTAAACCCGTCGAACTGTTCTGCAGGGGTACTCGAAACCGGCCGTAAACTCGACCTCGAATCGGACGAGAATGCGACCGAACGACACCCACAGATCTCACTCGAGACGCCGTACGCAGTCCGAGAACGTGTGAGAATAACCTCAAAGACCGAAAATACTATTGAGAAGAAGAGTGTAACTTTCCGGTATGTGGCCATTAGATTTATATATAGTCAGTGATTTGATGGCATTCGAGTCGTTCGCACCGCTTCTCGTACGTGGAATCGGTCTCGAAACGTATCAGTCACTCGGCGCACTTGAGCGGGCTGGCATCCAGTTTGCCACGACACTCGTCGTTGCGATGGTGGTCCTGGGGTTGCTTCAGGGGTACGCGCCGAGAACGGTGACGAAATCACGCCGGAGCCCGATCATTTCGCTCTGTATCGGGCTGCCGACGCTGCTCGTTCTCGCCGGACTCACAGGGACAGGGTATCTAATCGTCGGCACGAGTCTCGGTGCGTTCTTTGGTATCGTCCTTGTCACCGTCGGGCTGACAGTCATCCCGATCCTGACCGTACTCGGTCTCGTCGCGATCGGTTACGCCGTTGTGGCGCGTCTGGGTGCTGATCAGTTGTGGGTCGGCGTTATCGCTGGCAGCGTCCTGAGCGGCCTTGTCGGCCTATCGGTGGCCGCGTCCGTCATCACTCTCGTTTTCGCTGGCTCACTTGGTATCGGCGCGGGCGTGCGCGTGCTCCGGTCGAGTGGATCGACGACCCCTGACGAACGGACGGTCCCGCCGGCGAACAAGATTTAACGCGTCAGTTCGTCGTGACTCGAGCACTGACACGAACTTCTGGCAGTCGATTCTGATGCACCTGCGGCCTGCCCTGCGGGTATACCGGGACACAGTGACCGCAGACCGTCTGCGACGGTCTGCAAGTCAGACTAGCGGCCAACAGCCATGGCCTGCGCTCTTGGCGAAACAGTGTCGAAAAATGGTCTCGTCCGGCGTCGACGTCCGAACCGATTACGCGTCTGCCGCGAGTACGTCGTCGTACTCGCCGTTGTCGACTTTTTCTTTGAAGTCTCGAGCGTCGTCGCCTTCGATGGTGACGCCCATCGAGGCGCAGGTGCCGACGACTTCTTTTGCCGCGTTGATCGTGTCGTAGGCGAGCAGGTCTGGGTGTTTCTGCTCGGCGATCGTCTTGACCTGTTCGACCGAGAGGTCAGCGACGAAATCCTTCTGTGGTTCGCCGCTGCCGGTTTCGAATCCGGCTTCGTCTTTGACGAGTGCGGCCGTCGGTGGGACACCGACGTCGATGTCGAACGAGCCGTCGTCGTCGTAGTTGACGGTGACGGGGACTTCCGTCCCGTCGAACGCTGCCGTCTGGTCATTGATCTCCTGTACGACTGCCTGCACGTCGACGGGCGTCGGTCCGAGCTCGGGACCGAGCGGTGGGCCAGGGTTGGCCTGGCCACCCGGAACGAGCACTTCGATGGTTCCAGCCATACCCGTCACAACCCGTGCGCGAGTTTTAAGGGTTGCTTTTTCCGGCAGTCACGGCCTGCGATAGTGTGACGGACTGGCTTGGGGAGGGGCAGCAGTCAGCCGGTCATGCGGACTGCTGTCAGTCAGCTTCGGCGCGACCGCGAGCCCATCCTGCGGTCGCGCCGGGACATCGGGACCGCAGACCGGATCAGTCGACGGTTTCGGCCCGCCACGTCGCGAACGACTCGAGGACGTCGGCCTCGTCGAATCGCTCGATACACGGGACGTCGTGGGGGTGAAGCGACTCGACGCGGTCGACGAGGGCGTCGTAGGCGCTGTCAGTCGTTTTCGCGAGCAAGACGATCTCGTCGTCGTGATGGATCTCACCCTCCCACCGGTACGTCGAGGTTGTCGATAGCCGATTGACGCAGGCTGCGAGTCGCTCGTCGACCAACGTTTCGGCGATCACATCGGCGTCGGCTGGTGGCACGGTGATATAAACGGTCGGCACACTGTCGGATACGGCCGACACCGCAAAA
This sequence comes from Natronorubrum thiooxidans, assembly GCF_900156475.1. Lineage (GTDB taxonomy): Archaea > Halobacteriota > Halobacteria > Halobacteriales > Natrialbaceae > Natronorubrum > Natronorubrum thiooxidans. The sequence goes on along the minus strand of NZ_FTNR01000004.1, from coordinate 34,261 downwards.
AGGCCCGCGCACCGCTCGTGACACGTCGCGATGACCTGCCGTCGCAGTTGTGTCTGCTTACTCTTCGGGTTCGGCGACCGGGTTGAACGTCCCATTGATATCCCACTCGTGGAGACAGTGTGGGTTGCCGACCTGCTTCTCGCCATCTTCACGGGCGAGTTGCCAGGCCTCGAGGTCGCTATCCCATCGTTCTGCTCGACCACATCGTTCGCATACGCGGGCCGTTGGCGTTCGTACCTGTGGACTCATTACCGGAGGTGGGAACTGCACTCATATAACAGTATTCCTGTTCGACAACGCCATAGATCGTCCGAAAGAGATGGTTAACACGTCAAAACAGGGGTCGACAGCGATACGAACTCGCTGTGTCGATCAGTAGACGGCGTCCTTGATCTCGTCGCGGAGTTCGTCGAACTGCTCGAGATACGCACGCCGCTCGTCGCGGAGTTCTGCAACGGCCTCGTCGTACTCTTCGACGTGGTCGGGGACGTAGTACTCCTCGATGTCCAGTCCGGGAACGGATTCGGGGATCGTCAGCCCAGTTTTGTCGTCGTCGGTCCACTCGATCGTCCCGCGTGCCGTTTCAGTCAGCACCGTGACGGATTCGGTGACGCCGATATCTTTGGATTTCGCGCCGAGATAGCCCGTGTTGATGACGAAACACTCGGCGTTGAGATCATCGATGAGATCCTGGAAGATGTTGCCTTCCTCGCCTTCGGGACCCATAATGAAGGGGTTCGTGCCGACGACACGAATCGACTCGCCCGCTCGAGACGGATCGCCAGCGCTGGTCTCGATCGACTCACCGAGCATGAAGGCGACGGCAGCCTGCTTGTCGTTGAGTTTTGCGACCGGCGGCATCAGCGGGTTTCGCGTGATGAAAAAGACCTGATCCATCCGCTCGAGATCGATCTCGTCGTCGGCGCTCTCGAGTTGGTCGCGCTGGATGATCGCCCGGGAGTTTGCGGTGTAGCGGTCCTCCTCGAAGTGGACCGTCCCGTCGTCGTCGACGGCGACGTTCTCTAAGATCGCCGACTCGTCGGTTGCAGCCTCGTAGAGTTCGGGTTGCTCGTCTTCGCCGAGACCGATCGTCTTGATGAACAGCCCTTCTCCTTCGCTGCCAGGAACCGAGCCGTCCGGCAGGAGGCCACAGACGTCGTCCTGTAACATCGTGGCGTCTTCTGGGTCCTCGAGCCAGCAGCCGTGAGAAGTCAGCGTTGATTTGCCGGTCGCCGAAAGTCCCATGAACACCTGCCCGACGGTGCGCAGGTCGTCGTCGTCATCGCGGACGCGAACGCGCTTGCTGCCGGCGTGGAGGCCGAGTCCGCCCTGCTCTTTGATTCGGAACATGAACAGCCGGAGGAACGACTTCTTGGCCTCACCGGTGTAGTCGCTGCCTAACACCGCAGTGAAGCTCTCATCCGGCAGGACGCGGATCGCCGTTTCGTCGTAGTCGGGAAGCTGGACGGTGTAGAGGTCGGGTTCGCGGCCGTCAGTCGGTTCGAACAGGTTCGCCCACGCCAGCGCGATTCGGGCGTGTTCGACGGGGACGAAGAACCGGCAACAGAAGGTGGCATCCGGGTGACGCCCCATCAGACGGTCGACGCACACCAGTTCGCGCTCGCCGGCGAGGCCGACCGCATCGTCGACCAGTTCGTGGTCGTGGTCGGAAAAGTCGTGATCGACGGTGTTTTTCGTCCGATCAGAACTCCGCGATCGGTACTCACTGACATACGACGGGGATCCGAACTCGGTCGTCGTCTCGTCGTCGGCCGCGAGTTCACGAAGTTCTGCAAGCGATGGGTTGTACCGGACGTTCGACGCTGTCGTTGGATCGGGAAGCTGCCGGACCAGCGGACGGGTCTCAGCCCCGGTTTCGGACATATACATAGACCACCGTGAGCCCAATGTATAAACATGGAGGATTCTGACCGGTGTATGTCATATCCTACCCAGTGACCAGATGTCATACGGTATTTTATGCCCCAAATCCGGCCTAAACGGCTGATCTGTTATCCAGCAGCTAGCTGTCTCAAATCATATAGGTCCGGAAATATACTCGAGAAAGGAATAATTCTCATCGACCGACTGCAGTACCCCGAGGTCGAGCAACGGGGAATTCACTCGAGGCAATCGAGATCGAGACGGTACCGACGACGGACACTCGGGGTCGTGATGGCAGGCTGTATGGACCCGTTGTGAGCGCTCGAAGGCACTGACTACTCGGAGACGATAATCGTCCCGACCATCCCGGCTTTGACGTGTGGCTCACAGATGTACGTGTACGTTCCGGGGACCTCGAACGTGTGTTCGAACGTATCGCGAGGACCAAGCCGACCACCCGTGCGGTCGTGCCAGGCGTTGCGGGCCGTCTCCTCGTCCTCGAAGCCGCCAGTTGCAAAATACTCCGCATCCTCGGGAATGCTGTTTTCGAGGGCGGTCACAGTGTGGTCGGCGCCGCTCGTGTTTTTCCAGACGACGGTTTCGCCGACCTGCGTCTCGTACTCGTCGGGGAGGAACTCGTTTCGACTCATGCCGATCGTACACTCGTCGCCGCTACAGGGTTCGTCTTCGAAGGCGCTTCGAACGGCCGAACAACCAGCCAGTCCGGCGGAGACGGCGGTTCCGACGGCGGCGAGATAGACGCGCCTGTTCATACGAACGCGTTAGGAGAGTCGCGACATAACGGCCCCGGTTCGATCGTCGAACACCGAGTCGACTCGAGTGGGCGTTCGGAAACGAAAACACGTAAGGTAACTCCCCGTCGAATCCGCGAATATGCTTCCCCGGTTCGTCGGGCGACTCGGTGTCGCCGACGCGGTGACGGTCACCAACGCGGTGCTGGGATTCATCGCCGTCGTCATCGCCTTTGTTGACATCACTCTCGCCGCGCGACTGATTCTGCTTGCAGCGATCGCAGACGGGCTGGACGGAATCCTCGCCCGTCGGTACGGCGGCACCGACGCCGGCCCCTATCTCGACTCGCTGGCCGACGTCGCTTCCTTCGCCGTCGCCCCTGCCGTCCTCGCCTTCGTCGTCATTACCGATGGCTTTAATATCGGCTTCGATACGGTGACGACCGAGTTGCTGCTGGTCACCGCGATCTGTGGGCTGTTCGTCGCCATGGCCGTCACCCGGCTCGGCATGTACACCGCATACGACGTCAGCGGAAGCTGTACCGAGGGCGTCCAGACGACGCTCGCGGCGACGATCCTCGGGGCGGCGATCCTCGCTGGCGAGACCGAGCCGTGGCTCGTCCTCGCAGTCACGGGCGCGTTCTGTTATCTAATGGTCTCGCGGATCCAGTATCCCGACCTGCTCGCCCGCGACGCCGGGATCATGGGCATCGTCCACGTACTCGCGATTCTCATCCCCACGTTCGCCGGCCGAACGTTCCCCTACGCCCTGTTGACGCTTGGGATCGCATACATGACGCTCAGTCCGTGGTTCTACTGGCGGGAGGAGACACAGCCGGCAGCGTCCGAACTGCATGGAAACGCTTAGGGCGGTCCTGACACGACCGTAGTGTATGCACACCGCCACGCGTCGACGTCGTTTCAGCACCCGGGTGATGCCATGAGCGACGACGAGTCTGCCGGTGCCGACGAAACAGACACTGAGGAGGAACGCGAACCAGTCGACCTCGAGGCCATCCGCGACGACCTCGGGTCCTTCGAGGACGACGTCGAGCGTCTCGAGTCGGCCCTCGAGGCCGCCGACACCGAGGACGATCTGGACGTCGTCGAAGCCGACCTCGAGGCGTTTCGCGACGAGTTCGACGAGGTCGAAATCCCGGAGCCGCCGGAGACCGAAGACGACGACGAGGAAGACGAGGAGCCAGCGCCCGAAGAAGTCCTGCAGGAGCGCTACGACGAGATCGACAGCGACGTTTCGGATCTCGAGTCGGACCTCGAGGACCAGCGCGGTCCCTACGGCGAAGACGTCGTCAGCGAGATCGAAAGCGCCAGCGGCACGATCACCGGCACTCGCTGGACCGAGGAGGGGAACGCAGAGCTGCTCGCGGCCGTCGACGACTTCCTCGAGACGTTCAACGAGCTGCTCGACACGTCCGTTACACGAACCGACGAGGGCGACGAGGTCCCCACCCAGCTTGAGGCCACCCTCGAGGACGCAGCCGACGCCGTCGACGACGCTGATCTCGATGCCGACGACGACGCCGAGACGATTGCCGGCCTGCTCGAGTGCTGTGACGATCTTCAATCCGATATCGACGATTCCACCGAGTGGACCGACCTCAAGGTTCGTGAACAGATGCGCCGGGAGGGCTTTTACGACGTGCTCGACCACGTCAAGGACTTCCCGCCGGAGTGGCACGCGCTCAAAGTCCATGAGAAACGCGGCAACGTCGAGATGATTCTGCTCGCCCTCGAGACGTTCGATTCGGACTTCATGGAGGAACACTGCCTCGAGGCCTTAGAACGAATGGGCCCCGAGGAGGCCATCGAACCGATGCTCCAGAAGGCCAACCGTCGGGACACGGCCGCGATGAGCATCCTCGGCAAGATCGGTGTCGACAGCGACGACGTCGTCGAGACGCTGCTCGATTACGTCGATTCGAACCCGAACCTCCAGCAGCCGGCGTTTAGAGCACTCGGCGAGGTCGGGGCCGAGGATGCCGTCCAGCCGATCGCCAATCAACTGGTCGACGAGAATCCGGACGCCCGAAGCTGGGCCGCCCGCGCACTCGGCCTGATCGGTGACACTCGCGCGATCGAGCCGCTCGCGGACGTGCTGGCCGACGACGACGAAGACCGCGTTCGCGCCAGTGCTGCCTGGGCGCTCAACCAGATCGGCACCGCTGCGGCTCTCGAGATCGTCGCCAACTACGGTGATGACCGCGCGTATCTCGTCCAGGCCGAAGCTGAAAAGGTCTCCCTCGAGCCGGCAGCCTGAGGGACGCGGACGACTCGTTTTTTGCCGATAACCGCCCCGTTGTCCGTTCCGAGCACAGTAGGCTCCCGTGACCGACAGCCGAGTGTTTATATCTCAAGGGGCGGCCAGACCGACCGATGGAGCGCCGACGGGTCGCACTGGTCGTTCTCGCTGCGGTCGTTACCCTCGGGCTCGTCGCCAGCGTGACGCCGGGGGTCTGGTCCACAACGGACGAAACCGAAACGGACGGCAGTTCAATAGCGACGCCCAGACAGCCCACCGAGACCGCCCCTCCTTGTCCCACTGGCATGACAGCAGGCACAACGAACGGGCCAACGAACACCACCGACACCGGCCCACGGATCGTCGAACTCTATCCGAATCCAACCATCGACGGAAACGTCGGGGAGTACCTCGTCCTCGAGACCGCCTCGGAGACGTCACTCGAGAACTGGACGATTACCGACGGGCACACGGTCGCGACTCTCCCAAACGAGACCGTTAGCGGACGCGTCGCAGTGAGTGCCGATCCGAACGTCACCAAGAGGCTGACTGACGATCCCGTCCTCGAACTCGAGGGAACACTTCGACTCGCCGTCGACGGCGACGACCTCGTCGTCCGGAACGGATCGACAACAGTCGATGCGGTCTCGTATGATCGCGCGCCGGTGGCAGAGCGCTGGTACCGAACCGCCGACGAGCACAGCGAGACGGCAAGCGCCGAACCTACCGGAACCACGCCTTCGGCCGACGGGGGTTGGCACCCTCGAGACGCGACCTGTCTCCCGGTCTCGAGTCACGATATCGACGAGGCGACGGCGTTCGTCCTTCCCGATGCACCCGCGCTCCCACGGAAAACGCTCCACGAGGCCGACAATCGACTCCTGCTGGCGGGCTATACCTTTACCTCGAGTCAAATTGCGGACGCCCTTGTCGCGGCGGCCGACCGCGGCGTCGACGTCGCGGTCCTCCTCGAGTCCGGCCCCGTCGGCGGCACGCCACAGGCGGCCAAACCAGTCCTCGAGACGCTCGAGGCCAGCGACGTCGATGTCCGCGTCATTGGCGGCGAGGGTGCTCGCTACCGCTACCACCATCCGAAGTACGCCATCGTCGACGACACGGTACTCGTCACCAGCGAAAACTGGAAGCCGTCGGGTATCGGCGGCGGGTCGAGTCGTGGCTGGGGTGTTCGGCTCGAAGACGAGCATCTCGCGGCTGATCTCGCCACGGTCTTTCGAGCGGACCACGGGGGGTGGGACACCGAATCCGGCGCGAACCACCTGCACACCACGTCGTTCGTTGACGACGACAGCAAGCGGACGGCTCCCCGCACACACCCAACCGAGTACGACCCAATGACGGCCGCTATCGACTCGGCCGAACTCCTCGTCGCTCCGGACAACGCCGAGCGACGGGTGACGGAGCTGCTGGCTGAGGCCGACGACGAAATCCTCGTCAAACAAACCAGTATCGACGGCGACGTCGCCGTTCTCGAGGCGACGGTTGACGCCGCCCGCCGTGGCGTCGACGTCAAGATCTTGCTCGATGCGACGTGGTATCACGAAGCCGAGAACGAAGCGCTGGTCGCCGACCTCCAGCGACTGGCCGCCGAGGAATCACTCCCGCTCGAGGCCAGGCTCGTCGAGGAAACCGACCGGTTCGGGAAGATCCACGCCAAAGGTGTGGTGATCGATCGGGAAGTCGCCGTCATCGGAAGCGCCAACTGGAACGGGAACGCGTTCGAAAACAACCGTGAAGTCCTCCTTGCAGTCCACGGCACGGAGCTTGCGGCCTACTACGCGGCCGTCTTCAACGACGACTGGGAGGGCAACCCCGAACTGTGGACGCTTCCGTTTGGAATCAGTGCCACCGTCGTCGCTGCCCTCGTTCTCGCAGCGCTCGTCGGTCGTCGGTACGTTCGTTTCGGCGAGCCGCGGTCTCACTCGGACTTGGAGCCCTAACGACGGCGATCGGAGTCACCACGGTCCGGTGACTCAGACGGAGCGCTGTCTGTCAGTTCTGGATCGATCTGGATCGACTGTGAAGCCGCGTGCGGTCGCGCCGGGACACAGGGACCACAACCCGTCTCAGTCCGCACACCCGTCGGGACCGACCTCGAGTCGCTCACAGTAATCCAGTTCGGGGTCGAAACAGTCCGGGCAGTCACTGGGCCGGTTGATAATGGTGTCGAGGCGCTCGGCGACGGTGTCGTCGATGACGCTCTCTAAGGCACGTGCCTCATCGCGGAACTCCTCGACCTCGAGGACGTTCGCGAGAAACCGTTCGATAATGCAGTAGGTCTGGAGGGCATTGTGTGCGCGTTCGATCCCCTCATCGGTCAGGCTTGCCCCCTTGTACTTCTCGTGGTCAACGAGTCCGCGCTCCTCGAGTTTCCCGATCATCTCGTTGACGCTCGCCGGACTGACATCGAGTAAGTCCGCGAGTGTGCCGGTTGATGCAGGGCCCTCTTCGATTCGTTGTGCGAGATAGATTGCCTTGAGATACTGATCTGCAGTGTTCATTGTGTCCCTCCGTTGAGGCCGTCCGTCGCGGTGGTCGCTCGTCGGACTGACAGCATCCGGGCGTCCATACGGACGCGTGTTCGCCGAAGTGCCGTTCGAAGTGTCGTGACCCGCGTCCCGGCAACATTGTTCAGCTGCACGATCATGCTCGTTGCTCCATGATCTCGGTCACTTCTTCGACGCCCTCACGTTCTTCTTCTCGAATTCCGTAGAGGGTCTCGAGCAGTCGGTCACGATCGATGGCGAACTCGGCATCAGAGGCCTCGATCGCGTCGATCAAGTCGTCGTAGAACTTGTACGCCGTTTCTTCGTTTGCCAGTTGGTCATAGAGAACGCCATCGGTGTCCTCCGGCGGCCCATACTGGGCGTCGACCAACATGTTGATCTCCTCGTAGGGGACCGTCTCGGCCTCGAGGTCGTCGATCAGCGCCTCGAGCCGCTCGCGGTGGACGGCCGACTCCTCGGCGGCACAAACGAGCAACTCCCGGACCGCCTCGTCGACTGCCGCTCGCTCGTCCGGTGGCAGCGAGTCGAGGTGGTGGGCGGCGCGTGACTCGACGAGTTCCTCCAGGACGACCCCGATCTGGAGCAGCCGAGTCAGCTGGTTGTCGCTCGAGACACGCTGTCCCAAACTCATACGACGATGTCCGGGCTGCTGATACTTAACCGTCCCTACTCGGTGGCTGGTCCCGTCTAACGGGTGCTCTGTGGGACACAAACATGGCCGCCGGCTCGAGGACAGCCCGCCCGTGTTCGGACGGATCACCCCTCGTACCGCCAAACGCGTGTTCCGTCGCCCCCGTCGACGCAATCGACTTGTTTTAGCCCCGCCTTGATACACCGCCACCAGCCGTCTGCCGTCTCATAGCCGGCCGGACACTCCGTATAGAGCGCGTCGACGAAATCGGATCGACGCGCTCGCCTCTCGTCTCGCACGTACGCAAGCGCTCGACCAACGGCGTGACGGCGTTTCTCGACCGTCTCGGTCGAGCGGCCCGGAAGCGAGAGCGCCTCGAGATCGGCGAGATCTTCGCCCGGTTGGACACCGTTTCCGGGAAGCCGAGTCGAAGAGGCGTACTCGAGGCCGGTCTGGACCTCCCTGTTCAGGCGCTTGCGTGTCGTTGCAACCGCTCGCCGGGAGAGTTCGTCGACCCGATCGAACTCGACCGTTTCGAGCACGTCGGCATCTTCCGAGACGGGGTCGCCCGGAATCCGGACGATGCGTTCCGGGGACAGCTGAGGGACGTGCATTCCCGGACTTGAGTCCTGAGTCGGTTCCGATTTCTCACGCGCTGCTGAGGGCTCCTTGCTCGAATCTCGGCCCGACTCGTCGACTGCCGTCGGGGAGTCAGCGCGCTCGCCGTCCGTTTTGGTCGCCGAACCGCTCGGTGTGCCCTCACTCGAGATGGTCGTCCGGGGCGATCCTCGGACCTCGACCGATGGATCGCTCTTCGGTCGCGTCCAGCCGTCACCGTCCGTTCGCGATTCACTTGAGGCCGCTTGCGGCGCGTCGTCGGCTCCGGTTGTGGGTGCTTGATCGACTCCGCAGTCGGCGTGTGCAGAGGACGGTGTCTGGGTGTCGGGATCCAACGAGCAACGATCATCGCCCGGCTGTGTCTCCGACGCAGCTGTGGGTTCTCGGTCGGTCGCGACTGCCAGCCGTTGCTCGAGCGTGGCGATCCGATCGCGAGCGGCCTCGAGGGACGCGGTCGTCTCATTGGACTCGGCGGTGATCGAGCCGCGGTGTTCGATAATCCAGCGGACGTACGCCTGGCGACTCTCGAAACCGAACCGTTCTCGCTCGGCCTCGAGTGTGTCGACGAGCTCGTCCTCGAGTTCAATGGAGAGGGCCCGCATACTGTGGTGTACCCGGTCATCGTACAAAAGTCGTCGTCAGACACGGTGCGGAAAACGTCGCCCCCTCGCTCTTGACTGTCGGTCAGCAACTGTTCGCGGACAAAAAGAGCGTCGTTGGCGAAGCCGCCGTGGGTACAATCCCACGAACCGTTCACTCGCGCGCGACTCGCGTCGTTCGTTACGCTCGCTTGCGAAGCCGCGCAGCGATCAGGTCTTCGAGGTCGTCACGCAGTTCGTCGACGTCGACTTCCTCTAAGACGGGCACGAAGAAGCCCTCGACGAGCATGTTGCGTGCCGACCGTGGGTCGACACCGCGGGAGGTCATATACAGCAGATCCTCCGCATCGATCTGGCCGACCGTCGCGGAGTGGCTGGCCTCGGTGTCGTGGTTGTTGATAATCAGCTTCGGGGAGGCGTCGGCCTCGGACTCGTCGCTGAGCATCAGCGTGTTCTCGCGCTGGTAGGAGCTAGTGTCCCAGGCATCCTGTCCAACGTCTTGGACGCCCTCGTAGACCGAGCGAGCGACGTCGTCGGTGACGCCACGGGTGACGAGGTCGGCCGTCGTGTGCTCGGCACGGTGCCAGACCTTAACATCGAGGTCGAAGTGCTGGTCGTTGTGGCCGTAGAACGCACCGACGATCTGGGTCTCCGAGGAGTCTCCGTTGAGCTCCGTCGAGACCTCAGTCTTGGTCAGCTGGGTGCCGATGTTGCCCTCGATCCAGTCGATCGTGGCGTACGTGTCCGTCACACCGCGCTTGACGGTGAAGTTGTAGGCGTCCTCCGAGAGGTTCTGGAGGCTGCCGTACTGGACGTAGCTGTTCTCGCCAGCGGCAACCTCGACGATGCCGCTGTAGTACTGCTCGTCTCCTGCTCGCGGCTCGCTGTCCTCGCCCGTTGCTTGGCGCTCTAAGATCGTGACCGAGGACGACTCCTCGGTGACGACGAGCGTGTAGTTGAACAGCGAGCGGGAGTTCTGCTCGGTGCGGATGGTGACGTCCTCGGCGTCGACGCCCTCGGGGACGTAGATGACGGTCCCGGTGCTAAAGAGGGCGGTCGACAGCGCCGTCAGGTAGTTCTCCTGGGGATCGACGATGGAACCGAAGTGCTCTTCGAGGAGTGCTTCGTGCTCGTCGACCGCTTCGGCCCACGGAAGCACGTCGACGTCCTCGGGACCGACCTGGTCTTTGTTTTCGGCCGCGTTGAGCGGGTCCACGAGCGACTCGAAGTCGAGTTCGTGGAAGTTCGTCCAGTCTCGGCCCGGCGTCCGGATGACGTCGGGCATATCGAGGTCGTCGAGTGCCTCGAGGGCCTCGAGACGGGTCGCTAAGAGCCACTCGGGCTCGTCGAGGTTCCCGCTGATCTCGCGTACCTGTTCCTCCGTCAGATTGGCGTGTACCTGTGTTCCTGCGCTCATATTATCCGAGGCTACCCTCCATCTCGAGTTCGATGAGGCGGTTGAGTTCGACCGCGTATTCGATCGGCAGTTCCTCCGTAATCGGCTCGATGAAGCCGGCGACGATCATCTTCTTGGCGTCGTCGTCGTCCAGCCCGCGGCTCTGGAGGTAGAAGATGTCCTCGTCGCCGATCTTGCCGACGGTCGCCTCGTGGGCGACGTCGACTTTCGATTCCTCGATTTCCATGTACGGCATGGTGTCGCTGGTCGACTGGTTGTCGAACATCAGCGCGTCACACTCGACGGCAGTCGAGGAGTTCTCGGCTCCGTCGGCGATGTGGACGAGACCGCGGTAGTTGGTGCGGCCGCCGTCCTTGGAAATCGACTTGGACTCGATTGTCGAACTCGTGTCGGGCGCGTTGTGGTAGACCTTCGCGCCGGTGTCGATGTTCTGGCCCTCGCCGGCAAAGGCGATGGTGATGTGGGTGTCCGTCGAGCCACGACCCTTGAGGATCGTACATGGGTAGAGCATGGTTGCTTTCGAGCCCATGCTGCCCGAGATCCACTCCATCGTCCCGTTTGCCTCACAGATCGCGCGTTTAGTGTTGAGGTTGAACGTGTTCTTCGACCAGTTCTGGACCGTCGAGTACTGGACGTGAGCGTCTTCGCCGACGAAGACCTCGACGCCACCGCTGTGGAGGTTGTGTGCGCCGTATTTGGGTGCCGAACAGCCCTCGATGTAGTGGACTTCCGACCCTTCTTCGGCGATGATCAGCGTGTGCTCGAACTGGCCCATCCCTTCCGAGTTCATGCGGAAGTACGCCTGGACTGGCATCTCGACGGTGACGCCCTCAGGAACGTAGACGAACGAGCCGCCGGACCAGACGGCACCGTGGAGGGCGGCGAACTTGTTGTCGCTTGGGGGGACACAGGTCGTCATGAAGTGCTCTTTGACGAGCTCGGGATGCTCCTGGACCGCGCGGTCCATGTTCATGAAGATGACGCCTTTCTCCTCCCACTGTTCTTGCATGTTCTGGTAGACGACCTCGGACTCGTACTGGGCACCGACGCCCGAGAGGGCGTTCTTTTCGGCTTCCGGAATGCCCAGTTTGTCGAAGGTGTCTTTGATCTCGTCTGGCAGCTCCGTCCAGTCGTCGACGCCTTCGCGCTTGTCGACGTCCGGGCGGATGTAGGGAATGATCTCCTCGATGTCCAGCTCGGTCAGATCCGGCTGACCGGGCCAGTCCGTCGGCAGCGGCATGTTCTGGTACTGCTCGAGTGCACGCAGACGGCGCTCGAGCATCCAGTCTGGCTCGTCTTTGTCGTCGCTGATCAGTCGGACGACCTCTTCGGTGAGGCCCTTGTCCGATTTGACGGCCGAGCGCTCTTCCTTTTTGAACTCGAACCGCGCTTCAGTGTCAGTTTCTTTGAGGTGGTCTTGATCGGAACTCATAATGTGATTGTGTATATGGTTACGGCTGTAGGGTTATTACCGTTGTTCTAGCCGAATTCGGTTACGCGGTGCCGTAAACCTCGTCACGGACCCAGTCGTAGCCCTTGTCCTCGAGTTTCGCTGCAAGCGAGGCGTCGCCGCTTTTGGCGATCTGGCCGTCGAGCATCACGTGAACGTGATCGGGTTCGACGTAGTCGAGGATTCGCTGGTAGTGGGTGATCTGGAGGATACCGGTGCCTTCCTGATCGCGCAGCGCGTTGATGCCATCGGAGACGTCCTGCAGCCGGTCAATGTCGAGCCCGGAGTCGATCTCGTCGAGGACGGCGATCGAGGGTTCGAGGATGGCTGCCTGAAGGACCTCGTTCTGTTTTTTCTCCCCGCCGGAGAAGCCGGCGTTGAGGTAGCGCTGGGCGAACATCTCGTCCATATCGAGCGCTTCCATCTTCTCCTGGAGGATCTGCTGGAACTCGGCGACGCCGACTTCGCCCTCGTCTGCGGGGCCTTCCATCGGTGAGGTCTCAAAGCCTTCGTCGGCCTCCTCGTCTGCGTCTTCGTCTCCATCGTCGTCCTCGAACAGTTCCTCGCGCTCTTCGATCTTGGCGTTCAGCGCCGTGCGCAGGAAGTTCGTCATCGTGACGCCGTCGATCTCGGCCGGATACTGGAAGCCGAGGAAGATCCCGAGCGCGGCACGCTCGTTGGGCTCGAGGTCGAGCAGGTTCCAGGTTCGATGGTCTTCGTCGATCTCGATTCCCTCACCGAACTCGCCTTCCTCGAGATGGAGCAGGACCTCACCCTCGGTGACCTCGTAAGCCGGGTGGCCGGCGATGACCTTCGCGGTCGTCGACTTCCCGGAGCCGTTTGGCCCCATCAGCGCGTGAATTTCGCCCGATTTAACCTCGAGAGTAACGCCCTCGAGGATCTTCTCGTCGCCTTCTGCTACTTCCGCGTGCAGGTTGTTTAGTTCGAGACGTGCCATAGTACTCTGTCACCTAAACCGTAGGTCGTATGACTCATAACGGTTTCGTATCCGGTTGGATACGATCCCAATTGAAAAAGATTAGTTCACAAAACAAAAACAGAAGCTACGTTTCAGCGTATTTTGATCGTGATAGTCGCCCAGAACCCGTCGTACTGAGGGAGTTCTGTAGGACGTCAATTTTCGCGCAAAAAGGTGGTCGTCGATGGTGTCTGTGCCTCGAAACTCGACTCGCTACATGAAGCTATCCAGACCTTTCTGCTCCTGGCCGCTTTTGACCTCCTCCCACGAGACACCGAGTGCCTCGAGAATGCGTTCGATCGGGCCTTTCAGCGTTTTCTCGAGCATCGTGTCGTAATCGACTTCGAACGCCTCGGGGATCTGGTCGTCGTACTCGAAACAGATCACGTCGGGGTCGCGTTTGAACGCGCCATAGAGTGGATCGGTGCGGGCGTCGAACCCTTCCTCTGCCTCGAGTCGCTCGAAAAAGGACGGATCGACGCGATCCAGATAGAGCCGTTTTGGCTTGCTGCCACGCTGGAAGTTCGTCCCGAGCAGCAGGTTGGCGTACTTCGCGCCGCGGACCTGTGCCGTGTCGGTGTCGTAGTTGTCCAGTCGCTTGCCGATCCCGCCCGGAATGGCGATCTCCTCGAGCGAGATGTTGCCCGTCCTGACGTCCTCGATAATCTCGTTGAGGTACTCCTTTGTCCCCTCGACGTCGCCCTCACGGACGATCTTCTCGATGACCTCGTGTTGGACCTCCTTGGTGATCGGGGCGATGTCCGAGCGCTGGTACTCGAAGCCAACGATGTCGATCGTGTCGACGTCTTTGCCCTCTTTCCAGGTGATATGGCCGGCGTAGCGTTTCTTTTTGCCCGCCTGGAAGAATCGCCGATACAGTTTCTCGAACTCGATCTGGAACCGGTGGAGCTCGGCATTGAGCTCGTCGCGCGCGAAGTCGTCGTACCGATCGTTGATGTACTCCTCGATCTCGAACGATTGCTCGAGCGCGTCGGCTTTCGGGACGTCGGGGCCGAGCTCGAGCATGACCGAATCGGTGTCACCATACGCGACCTGATAATCCAGTTCGGTTGCGGCAGTCTCGGTGAATTCGATGACCTCGCGCCCGGTGGCAGTAATCGCAGCTGCCGCCTCTTTATCGTAGAGACGGAATCGTTCCCACCCCGACACGCCGTACAGCGATTGGCCGACGAACTGGAACGTACCATTCCGGCCTGCAAGCAGCGTGTGGTTGTCCGCAACGGTGACGCAGTAGACGCCGTTTTCGGCCGTACTTTGGGCGGAGCTGCGATGCATTCGAAGTGTGTTCTTCGAATCTTCAGTCACGTAGATTCGCCACGAGCCGCTATCGCGGTTGTAGTTGGCCGTCAGTCCGAGATGTGCGCAGAGTCGAAGCACGTCATCTCGGAGTTTGTCACTCGAGGTCGTATATCGCCAGGCGTTCGTCTGTCGATCGCCGTCACCATCGATCAGGACCTTGAGAAACCGTCGTTTCTGTCCGCGACTGCACTCGAAGACGAAGTCGGGAATTTGCTTCTCGAAGCTGCCGTCGCCACAGAGCGATGTCAGGAGGTTTCCGAGGAGTTTCGACGTCACCGAATACGAGCGGTCGTCGACGTAGTAATCGAATCCCATCTCATCGAGAAGAGTGCCGATCGTCGTGTGATGGTCGACGCCACCGTCAGTGACAGGCAGTTTGTCTTGTGCGAGTTGTATCGTCGTCGCCGAGCCACGGACGTTCTCGCCGAACTGTTTGTCTTCGGATGTGTAGATGTTGCCTTCCGTGACAAACCACGCGAGCAGGTCGAGGAAGTCGTCGCCATCGTATGTCCGTGGGATCCATTTCCGGCCGGATTCCCGGTGGATGTAGCTCAGTTCACAGACGTCCTCGATGTATTCGCGGTGTTCCTCGAACTCTTCGGCAGTGAAGACGTAGCCTGTTTTCCCGACATCGGCCTTTGGCACGCGACGCGGTGTCCAGCCGAGTTCTGCGGTAAACGTGTGGCCGTGGACAGACGGTCGGACCCAGACCTCGTACTCACCGTCGATCAGTTCCGTGAGGTCGACTTGCTCGAGTTCCTCACCGTCAGGTCCCGTCCAGTCGTGAGGGAGTTCGTAGTTGGTCGCTCGGTCAAGATCTCCTGCCTCGACGAAATCGTATTCGTCTTCGGTAATCCCGTTCGTCTCGTTCTTTCGGACGAGCATCCGGTGATTCGGCGTGACGCGGAAGTCGATCTTGCTCGTCTCGATGTCGATTAGCTCGCCGTCGTAGTCGGGATAGGCGTGCGTTTCGACGACTGGCTTGACCTCCAGTTGCTCCGTCTTCGGATCGAGTGAGTACACCTCGTCGCCGATCTCGAGGTCGGTGATATCGCGAACGCCGTCGGGAGTCAAGACTTCCGTGTCCGGCGTAAAGCAGTTCATGATAACCTTTACCGCACCCTGCTGACGGTCGTACTGCTCGTACTCGAGCGAGCCGGGTTCGTACTCGTTTCGCAGCGACTTTTTTTCCTCGCGCTCGGCGAGCAGTTCGGTGATCATCTCGCGCATGACGCCGTCGGGCTCTTTCCGGAAGTGGATCGGGTCGGGCCGAGTCGGTGCGACGTAGGTCTCCCCGCCGTACTCGTCGGGGTCAACTTTCGTCTCCGGCGAGGCGTTGACCGTCGTCATGCACATCGGGTACAGCGATTTCAGGTCCAGCACGGTGACGTTCTCTTTGACACCCGTGATGGGATCGAAGACGGCCCCGCCTTCGTACTCCTCGCCAGCCTCCTGTTGGCCCTTCGAGGGCAGCGCAAAGCGGCCGTGGGCCTCGTGGAGAACGTACATGTCGACTGCGTCGCCGGGTGTGGGGGCGTCCTCGAGTTTACAGCCGACAAAGGAGCGCACCTCATCCCAGAACGGGATGATCTCCTGTTGGCGGTCGAGTTCGACACAGAGTTCGACGTCTCGGAGGTTGTACGCGAGCAGTTGGGTGGGATCGTCTTCCCAGAGGTCACCGATGTCACCGGCGTAGCGTTCCTTGCCGACGCCGAGTTCGGCCTCGCCGACGGCGTCCAGCCGATAGGAATCGAGTTCCGAGAAGACCATCCGCTGATAGCCATACAGCAGGTCGAAGACGACCCGGCCCTTGATGTCCGGCCCGCCCCAGTTGCTGCGCCAGACCTCATCCACTCGAGAGAGGCGATCGATCTCGAGATCGTACTCGTGGTGGGGGCCCTGCAGTTCCTCGAGGCGGTCGAGGAAATAGGGGGCGTCGAAATCCTCGAAGTTCCAGCCCGTCAGGACGTCGGGATCGGTTTTTTGGATGTACTCGATGAACGCCTCGAGCATCGCTTCTTCCTCCTCGAAGCTCCGGACTTCGTGCTCGAGATCGCCCTCGATCGGCTCGTAGTCGGTGATCGCGTCGGGGACCGGGCCGTCGCCGACGGGGGCCTCGTAGAGCCACATGATGTACTCGTCGCGATAGGAGTCGTGGCTCGTCAGACAGACGATCGGCTCCTCGCCGTCCTCGGGAAAGCCCGAGCGGTCGTCGACCTCGATGTCGAACGTACAGATACGCGGGTTGGCGTCGACGTCTACGGCTTCGACCTCGTCGTGTGGAACGACCAGCGAGCCGTCGTCGGCCCGGCGTTCGGGCACGCGAATGCCGCTGCGGACGTCTTTGTCGATCAGAAACCGGTTCGGAAAGAGAATGTCGGCTTCGAAATGCTGGAAGTCATCACGCACTTGCCCGACGTCACGGGGGGTCTGCCCAAAGATCTTGGTGAGGTTCTCGCCACGAATACTCTCGTATGGCTCACCGTCGGCATCGACCTCGCGGCTCCCGGTTAACCGATCGTACTGCTCTTCGGGGGGGCGCTCGAGCGAGTCCGTCGGTGCGTAAAAGTAGGGTCGAAAGCCGACGACTTGGACATGCTCGAGTTCGTCGTCGGCTGTCCGGCCGAAGACGTGCATGATCGGTCGTTCCTCGTCGCCGTAGCCGGCGATGGTGTAATCGACCTGCATCACGGCCAGCTCGCAGTCGCCGTCAGGTTCGGGAAGGGTCTCCTCGACGACGTCGATCACCTCGCCAGCGCTTGATCCACCGTTGCCAGCAATGGCAACGGCCTCTTCGTCCGGTCGCTCGTCGGACTCTTGAGAAAAATCTGCAAGTCCGGTTTGGCCCGCCTCAGTCATGGTCTTCGAGTTGGCAGCGACTGGATAAAAACCCCCACAATTCAGCTGACTGGCCGTGGCTGTCTGAGTATTGCAGGTGCAGCAAGACATATAACGTGGTAACACATACCATGGCGGTAGGTGATCGAAGTGTCCACCCACGTCAACGACGACACGACGGATCGAAGCGAGCCACGTAGTGAACCAGCGGGCACCGCGACGGTCGAGTCCTACGAGACGGACGACGGTGTTGTCTTCTATGACGCCGAAAATCCGCTCGCGTGGGTCGAAACCTCGCAGACCTTTTCGCTTTCAGAAGTCGCCTGACTGTCTCGGCGAGCGATCAGTGTTGCTGTTCGACTGTTCTCGACATAATCAACGATCGAACACGAACGCTTTTTTGAGTCGTTGTCCACCGTTCGAGTGTGGGAGCCGATCGATCCGAGCACGAACCCGACGAACCCGACGAGTACGATCCCGAAGCGGCGTTCAGGGACCCCGATGACGACTCACTGACTATTCCTCAAGTGCCGACCGAAGACGCGGGGTCGGACCTGCGGTCGGATCTCAAAGCAGAGTTCGAGGAGGATGCGACTGCTCCAGAATTCTCGACGGCGGATACCGACGTCGATAGCGACCTCCTCACACATTTTTGGGCGCTCGTGCTCGTCGTCAACGCCGCCGTCTTGGCGTTTGCACTCAGCCTTCTCTTTCTAGTGTTCGAGGGCGAAGAGACCTACAGCGCCTATCTGGGGGCCGCCGGCCTCGTTTTCGCTGGCTTTGCGATCCGTCGCTACCGAACGTTCGAACGACCCGACGACACCACGGCAGAAGGTGACGACGATACCAGCGGCGAACCGACTGCCGACACGGCTGAGACAGCGGACAACGACCTCGAGGCAGCCGACGAATCCCCGTCCAAATCCAACGACGCCACTAACACTGACACCAACGACGAACGGCCCCCCAGATCGACGTAACGGGATGCAGGCGAAACTACTTCAATAGCGGTCTCCCTACATCAGTCACCGGACGAGCACATACGATCATGAAAACCGTCCACGACGACACCGGCAAACGGTATCTGCTTCTCAAACGCTCCGAACACGCGAGCCTCGTTCGAAATCCGAAGAACGGCAACGAGTGTTACATCCAGAACGACCGCCTCGAGGACGACACCGACGAGTCACCTCTCGAGACAGCGGCTCGAACCATCTCCGACCCGGTCCGAACGCTCCTGACGAACGTCCACGACGAGGCGACGCTCGGACTCCTGATCGAACTCGATAATCGCGGCCCGCTCGGTATCCGCACGCTCCTCGACGAGTACGACTTCTGTGAGAGCGACCTCCACGGCCGGCTCACGGTACTGTCAGCCGCTGGCTTGCTCGAGCAAGTCGATATCGCCTGCGAGCGCGGCTATCGAGCCACCAAGACATGTACGACCGCGCTCGACCAGCTTCCAACGGCGTCGGAACACGACCTTGGGGCGGTCGCCGAGTCGTCGGATGGAACCGCAGACAGCAGCTCGTAAGCGCCGTCTCGAGTGCGGTACAGGGCCACACCCACCGTCCCGATCAGTCCGATGCGAGCAGCTCCGCTTGGGGCGGCTCGCCACGCTCGAGCCGCGAGCGGTTCGATGTGGCATCCTTTTCGATGCGGACGAGTGAGTCCGCCGCGCCGACGAGTTCCTCGTCGTGGCTCACGACGACGATCTGTTCGACGCCGAGGTCGCGCATCGACTCGACCAGCGAGACGAGTTGCGTGACGTGACCGGAGTCAAGAAACACTGTCGGCTCGTCCAAGATCAGCGGCGGTAGCGGGGCCGTTCCCTCGACACCCTCGGCGAGCAGCCGATAGATCGCACACCGCAGGCTGAGGTTGAAAAGCGCCCGTTCGCCGCCCGAAAGCTGTTCGGGCTCTAAGGTCTCACCGTCTTTCTGGTAGACGGTCAGGCGATACTCGCCGTCGAGATCGATCGCCGCGTAGGAGTCGTTCTGGTAGACCAACTCGAACGTCTCGTTGAGCAGCCGTTCTAAGGTCTCGACATTTTGTTGGCGGAGCTCAGCCCGCAGGTCGGCGTAGGTCGCCTGCAGCGTCTCGGCTTCGTCGTACAGCGACTCGAGGCGTTCACACCGCTTCTCGACGCCCTCGAGACGCTCGCGGAGCTCTTCGAGTTCCTCGAGTTCCCGTTCGGCGGCCCCGATCGCGTTCTGGAGGTTGTCGTGTTTGGACTCCAGGTCCTCGAGTTTCGCGTCGACTTGCTCGAGGTAGTTCTCGGCGTTTTGCTTGTCATTGCGGGCGGTTTCAATGCGGTCCTCGTCGAACTCCGACTCGAGATCGCGCTTGCGCTCGCGTTTGTTCGAGAGCGTCTCGCGGCGCTCGTCGTTCATCGTCTGCCAGTCCTGACGGCGGTCCCGGAGCGTCTCGATTTCGCCCGCAAGGTCATCACGTTCGTCGCCGACCGCAGCGATGCGTCGGAGCGACTCGAGTGTGTCTTTGATCTCGCCACGGTCGGTGTTGATCGCGCCGAGTTCGGCCCGGTAGTCGGCGACCTCGTCCTCGAGGTCGTCGGCAGTCGCGCGTTCGTCCTCGGCGTCGGTCGCGTACGTCTCAGCATCCTCGCGCAACTGCTCGCACTGGTCGCGTCGCTCTGCAAGCGTCTCGCGTTTCTCCGCGAGGAGTTGCTCGATGTTCTCCCGGTTCTCCTCGAGCCGGTCGACCTGCCGTTCGGCCTCGCGGAGCTCCTCGGCACGATCGAGCCGGTCGTCGAGCTCGTCGCGTTTGACCTCGAGGTCTTCGCGTCGATCGTCGAGTTCCGCGAGTTCCTCGCGTTTGTCGTCCAGCACGTCAACGTGTGGGGAGTCCGCGACGGGCTGGCCACACTCGGGACACTTGCCCTCCTCGAGCAGCCGTTCGCCCTCATCGATCGCGTTCTCGACGGTCCGAATGTCGGCGGTAACGTCACCGATCTCGTCGGTCAGTGCCTCGCGTTCCGTCTCGAGCGAGTCGCGATGCTCGGCGGCCTCACCGAACGCGATCGGGGCATCGTCGAAGCGCTCGCGTGCGGCGGTGATTTCGGCCTCGAGCGCCTCTAACTTCGCTTCACGATCCTCGATGGCCTCCGCGTCGGCCTCGAGTTTTGCATCGAGGTCGTCGGCCTGCTCGCGGGCAGCCTCGGCTTTGGACTCGAGCTCGTCAGCCGCCTCGCGGCAGCGTTCGATTTCGCTCGTGGTCTCCGTGACCGAAACGCGGATCTCGTTGAGGTCGTCTTGAAGCTCGTCGTCACGTGCCTCGAGGTCCGCAATCCGTGTCTCGACTGCGTCATCATCGCCGGCCTCGAGATCGGTCTCGGCCAGCAGCTCCTCGCGCTCCACGGCGAGTTCCTCGCGTCGGTCCTCGAGGTCTCGAATCTCGTCGTTTGCGTCCTTGCGCTTGCGTTCGGTTTCGGTGATCTTCGACCGCAATTCCTCGATTGCCGTCTCGAGCGTCGTGATCTCCTCACGGGTTTCCGCGTGGCGCTCGAGGACGTTTTCGGCGCTCTCGAGGGTGTTTCGTGCCTGCTCACGTTGTGTTTCGAAGCGGTCGATCTCCTCGCGAACGTCGTTTTGGCGGGATTCGAGCCCGTTCAGGCGCTCATGAAGCTCCTTCCCTTCTTTGTGCTCGACCTGTTTGTGGAGATCCTCGAGGACTTCCTGTTGGCCGTCGAGGACCGTCTTGACGCCGAGTCGGGCGTCGCTGGCCCGTTCGCGATAGGTCTCGAGGGCCCCAAGCTGGAGGAGGTCGTCGATCATGTCCTGGCGATCGCTCGGCGAGGCGTGGATCAGCTTGTTGACCTCGCCCTGGCGGACGTAGGCGCAGTTGACGAACGCCTCGGCGTCCATCCGCAGGAGTTCAGTTACCTCGCGGCGGACATCCCGTGCGCCTTCGATCGTCTCCGTTGGCGTCTCGAGGACGCATTTCGCCGTCGTCGCTCGGTCACCGCGGAGTTTGAGATGGCGTTCGATGTGGTACTCGCGGCCGTCGTGGGTAAACCACAGTTCGACCTCGCTTTCGTCCTCGCCGGTCGTAATGACGTCATCTAAGGTGCGATCGTCCAGTGCCTTCGAGCCGTAGAGGGCGAAGAAGACGGCCTCGAGCAGCGTCGATTTGCCGCTGCCGTTGACGCCGTGGACGACGGTGACGCCGCGCTCGAGTCCGAGTTCGGCTTCCTCATAGCACTTGAAGTTCAGCAGTCGGATGCGGTCGACCCTCATGCGAAATCACCCAGTGAAGCGGTATCTGCGGGTCCACTGTCCTCATCATCCGTCGTCTCCCCTGTGGATTCGTCACTGTCTTCTAGATCGTCGCCCGCCTCTGGAAGCTGGTCTGCGACCGTCGTCACGTCCTCGTCATCGGGCTCACGGTCCGGAGCCGGATCGAACGCAGCCACGTCCTCCTCGAGAATCTCCCGGACGCGGCGTTCGACGGTTTCGCGGACGTTCGAATCCACCAACTCATCGTTTCGGACGGTTTCGTCGAGTTCGAGGGCAGCGTCGCTGAGGCCCAGTTCGCGGACGCGTTCGCGAACGGCCGCGTCGGGGTCGGCGAAGTTCACCGCGAGTTCTTCGTCCTCGTCGGGGAGTTCCCGGCGGTCGTTGACGCGGGCGACGAGTGCGCCGCGGTCGATGGCGGCTTCCTCGATCGATGCCGGCGTGATCGGCCGGCCATCGCCTTCGATTGTTACGATGACGACGGCGTCCTCGAGGTCGTACTCGCGAACCCGTTCCTGAACGCGGTCGACACCCTCGCCCTCGGCGAGGTCGACGTCGACGAAGACGAACTCGCGGGTATCGGTGAGCCCGCGACGGCTGATCGAGACGGCGTCATCATCGAAGTCGACGAGGTTGTAGCCACGGTCCTCGCGTTCGCTCGCGCTTGCCCGTTCGGTCGAGCCACAGTAGGTGACCCATGTGTCACGCAGTTCCGCAGTGTCGGGTTTGTGGTTGTCACCGAGCAGAACGGCGTCGAACTCGACCGTCGATTCGGAGAGTAGTCGCTCGGTGTCCCAGTCAGCGTGGGCGAAGGGCTCGAACAGGCCGTGGCTCACGAGCGTCGCGTGGTCGGCTGCCTCGGGGACAGGGGCAAACTCGTACTCGAGGTCGTCGCGGCGGGAGCGAGGGACGAAATCGAGTCCGTAGACGGCGACGTCGTCGATCAGTTCGGGCTCGGCCCCGAGTCGCGTTGCCAGCCCGAGATCGGCGAAGAGATCGAGCCACTGGGCGTCGCGTTTGCCCTCGTGGTTGCCGACGACGGCGAGAAAGGGAATGTCGGCGTCGGCGAGCGTTCGCAGGATTTCGACGGTGCCCTGTAAGTCGACCAGTCCCGGCCGACGGTCGTGAAAGAGGTCGCCCGCATGGATTACGGCGTCGACGTCGGCGGCGACTGCGTCTTCGACGACGGAGCGGAAAGCCTCGAGAAAGTCCTGGCGTCGCTCGGGCGAGTTGTACTGCTGATACCCGATGTGGGTATCGCCCGTATGGAGTACCCGCGTCATTGCTCGCTCGTTGGCGGGCGCGTCCTAAAGGGGTTCGGTGACCGGTGTGAAAGTGAACTCGAGCGCACGGCGGCGTCTCGCGACCGAACAGCGCGTCCGGTGTCTGACTACAGTTTCTCGGCGGCCCGGGCCTGCTCCGTGCGCTGATCGGCCTGTGCCAGTCTGTTTCGGGTCGCGTTCGAGAGCGACTGCGGGAGGTCGTCGCTGGCCGCTGCGAGACGCTTTTCTACCCGCTGAAGTCGCTCGGCCACGGTCTCGAGTTGCCTGTCGGCACCGGCTTGCTCGCTGTCGCGTGCCCGTTCGGCGGCCCTTCGTGCGGCCTCAACGACTGCTGCAAGGGCTCGCTCGAGACCCTCGACGGCGTTCGACGAATCGTTGTCCCCATCCTCGTCTCCGTCGTCGTCATCGTCGTTGCCGTTGGCCGCTGCGACCGCCAGCCGCGTCTCGTCGGCGATATCCGCTACGAACTCGGAAAGTGGTGCTTTGCCGGTCTCGGGGCGTTCGATTCGGACCGTCGACTCGGCCTCGGGGGACGGGTTGACGCGATAAGCACCGACGGCGTCGTCGCCGTCCCGAACCTCGGTCGTGTAGGCCCCGCCTGCGTGGACGTAGACGGCGTCGTTTCCCTCGACCGACGACTCGTACAGCCGTCCGGCGAAGTCGTCTTCGACGGCCACCGTCGAGAGGGCGGTCGACGCGTTTTCGCCCATGAGTTCTAGCTTTGTCGACTCGTTGCGGGCAACAAGCGGAATCTCACCGCCGACGCCGGCCGCCGTCGGCGTCCCGTCGTCAGTGACGCTGACACGTTCGCTGTGTGGTGCTCGACCGGCACCGTTGACCGTCAGTCGGTGCTCGCCAGCCGGGACGTCCTGTACGACCGCGACGCCACCGAACGTCGGGACGGCTTCGGGGTCGCTCTCGAGCAAGACGACCGACTCGAGGGCCGTCTCCGTCGTGGTCAGTCCCTCGTTTTCCGGTGCGTCGTCGGCCGTGATCGTCTCCGTGAGGCGAGCAACGACGGTGTTGATCGGTGCCGCTTCGCCGATGGCATCGTAGCGGTCGGCCAGTGTCGTCCGGTGGTTCGGAACGGAGATATCCGCCGCCGGATTCTCGTACCGAGGCTGGCTCCACGGCGTCCCCGTCGTCGTGATGTGGCCGGCCATGGCGTCCTCGACTACGTCCGGAACGGCGAACTCGAAGCTCAGCTGCGGGCCAGTAAAGGCCGCGATGTGTTCGATCTCACTGCTCGGGACGAGGTCGTACTCGACGTCGGTGTCGGCCTCGCCCTGTCGCTCGTGGTGCCCGAAGACGAGCCCAGTCTCGCGCGTCGGCAGCCCCGTTGGCGGCGACGTCAGCGCGTCGTACGATCGGACGGTCAGGTCGTCGTCGATCAACGACTCGCGAGTGACCGACGGCAAGCGCTCGTGGTCGTATATCGGGGCACCGTCGTACTCCGGCACGAGGTAGGGAAGTCGCGATCCCTCGTCTCGTGGCAGTCCGTACGCGAGCGGAAGTTCGAGGTCCGCGAGGTCTTCGATGCCCTCGAGCGCCGTGTTCGTGATGTCCGCCAGCAAGTCCTCGATGGCGACCCGCTGGAAGCGATCGGGGACGTCGTTGACCGAGAGCGTGCTCGAGTGAGAGCCGAGTTCCACGAGGATACGCGGAACCTGCTCCGGATCCGGGTCCAAGAACTCGTTGTTCGGTACCATCCGGGAGTGAGAGCTGGCGACGTGCAGTTGCGGGTCACCGGTTTCGGTGTCGACGAAGACGTGCAACACTTCCCAGTCGTGCCAGTGGAAATTGGTCGTGAACTGATCGAACACCGAGTAAAACCAGAACTGGACCACGGCGAGTGGCGAGTCCTCGTACTCGACGGCGCGGTAGAACACCGTCGGATCCGGTGGACTCCCGTCGCGATACCGTTCGTGGTAGCCGTCGAAGGCATCGAACCCGGTGACGAGCGTCTCACCGTCGCGCTCGCTGGTGTAGGGCCGCGGATCCGTCGGAAACCACGGCTCGTGAACGTCGAAGTACAGCGTCGGGGCGAACCGCGTCGCCAACGCTCGAGCCGCATCATCGTCGAGCTGGCTCGTCTGGCCGTCAGCGTCGCGTTCGAACGCCGAACAGCCAGCCATCGAAGCCCCGCTGATACCGGCAAGTGCGCCGAGGACGGCCCGGCGCTCGATCCCGGTTCTCGAGTCGGTCACGAGAGATCACGATTCATCGGCACTGTCGATGCGCGCACGACCGCTCTTAGACTGGACATGACTCCGAGTGTGTCCATTCACCCGATAAGTCTTCTGTACTCATAGTCACGTCCAGCACTCGTTATGAACGCGGCACTAGGGCGACAGTTTTCTGATAATATAGCACTCGTCTCTCACTCGCATCGAGAGAGAAAATCGGTCGTCGATGTGTCGAGATGTTCGTGGGCGTGACGGTTGTCCGATTACTCCTCGATATCGAGACTGTATAGCCGCTTGCGTGCGTCCGAGAAGGAAAACCGCGAGTCGATGACGTTTTCCTCGTCGAGGCGGTTCAGTGCGTATCGAACGGTTCGAGACGGCAGGAGCGTCTCGTCGGCGATCTGCTGTTGGGTCATCGTGTCGTTGTACTCGAGGACCTTCGCGACGAGTTTCGCACTCGGCGGCAGTTCTCTGACGTCGTCCCACGTCCCCCGCGGTTCGGCCTCGTGTCGCAACGACTCTGAAGCACTCATCACCTCTCCGTTTAGAATACAGGGTGATAATATTTTCTGTTTCTATAAATGCCTAGTGGTTATATTTCGTGACTGAGTGCACCTACCCGAAGCCTCTTATGAAGCAACACCCAAGAGACGGGTGATGAGCGACACTGTGGACGACGTCGACCTCCCATACGACGAGGACGAGGCGTCCCAACAGGAGAAAATTCAGTCACTCGAGGAACAGCTGGAGATCCTCGAGGCGCAAAACGAGGAGATGAGAGACAAACTCCTCGATGCCAACGCCGAGAACAATAAGTACCAGCAGAAACTCGAGCGACTCACACACGAGAACAAGAAACTCAAGCAGTCCCCGCTGTTCGTCGCCACCGTCCAGGAAATCACGGACGAAGGCGTCATCATCAAACAACACGGGAACAACCAGGAGGCGCTGACGGAGGTTACCGACGAACTCCGCAAGGAGATCGATCCCGACGACCGGGTCGCCGTCAACAACTCGCTATCTATCGTCAAGAGCCTCTCGAGCGAGACTGACGTGCGTGCCCGCGTGATGGAAGTCACCGAGAGCCCCGAGGTCAGCTACGAGGATATCGGTGGGCTCGAAGAGCAGATGCAGGAAGTTCGTGAGACCGTCGAGATGCCCCTCGAGAAGCCCGAGATGTTCGACGACGTGGGCATCGATCCACCGAGCGGCGTCTTGCTCTACGGGCCGCCGGGGACCGGGAAGACGATGCTCGCGAAAGCCGTCGCCAACCAGACCGACGCCACCTTCATCAAGATGGCCGGCTCGGAACTGGTCCACAAATTCATCGGCGAGGGGGCAAAGCTCGTTCGCGATCTGTTCAAGGTCGCCCGCGAGCACGAACCTGCCGTGATCTTCATCGACGAAATCGACGCCATCGCTGCCAAGCGAACGGAGTCCAAAACGTCGGGCGACGCCGAGGTCCAGCGGACGATGATGCAACTGCTCTCCGAGATGGACGGCTTCGAAGAACGTGGCGAGATCCGGATCATCGCCGCCACGAACCGCTTCGACATGCTCGATCGTGCCATCCTCCGTCCCGGCCGGTTCGATCGCCTTATCGAGGTGCCAAAGCCCAACGAGGAGGGTCGCGAGATCATCTTCGAGATCCATACCCGCGGCATGAACGTCGCCGACGACGTCGACTTCGCGGAACTGGCCGAGGAAGCCGAGGAGGCCTCCGGTGCCGACGTCAAGGCCGTCTGTACGGAAGCCGGGATGTTCGCGATCCGCGACGAGCGGACCGAGATCCGAATGGACGACTTCCGCAACGCTTGGAAGAAAGTCCAGGCCGATTCGGACGAAACCGAAGACGTCTCCAAGACCTTCGCCTGAACGTGCTGTTTTCTTTCCGTTTCTCACTGCTCGAGAGCGCTCACGCTGTCGCTGAGTGAGTGTCGACGTCGGGAGTCAAGACGAGACGCACAAAACCCACTCCCCCTCGAGTCAGTTCGATCCGTGCTGACTCGTCTCGGAGCGCGCTACAGTGCTGTAAAAACCAGCCACGGAACGACAAACAACGCGATCGTTAGCACGGCGAGAATCAACAGATACCCGATAGCGGTCCCGCCTGCAGTAACCCACGACGGATGCTCGAACTCACTGAGATCGACTGCCATACCGATATTTTCCGGCGAAACACGCATAAACGTACCGGAACCGGGGACGACTACAGGGTAAGAACACACTCGTTGCAGTCCGACTACCGCCACGTCTCGAGCGAGACGGCGTCTCCCTCGGGCATCGAGAGCCAGACGCCGTCTCGAGTAATATCGGCGATCACGAGGTGCGAACGACCATCGATCTCGTCGATCGCAGCGACGACACTGCTGTCGGCTTCCGACTGACTACCCACGGACTCGGCCTCGAGTGTCATATCTACCGATAGATCAGGCGTATGTATGAACGTTTTGGTATTGTCTCCGATAGTCATTGAATATCTCACCCTCTTGCGAAAAAGAAGGTATATAGAGAACTATATCGAGATATTAGTAGATATGCTAAACTTGTGCGGCGCAAATTTGAAGGAAACGATCCGATCGGGTCGTTTCGACTCGTGTCGCCCCCAGAACGCGTTCCGGACCGTTTTTACCGGGGGACTGGCTAGGGCCAGTCAATGACGAAGATCGTCGTGGTAGACAACCACGGACAGTTCACCCACCTCGAGCGCCGGGCGCTTCGCGACCTTGGCGTCGACACGGAGTTACTCGACAACGAGACACCACCCGAAGATATCGACGCCGATGGCGTCGTCCTCTCGGGCGGCCCCGACATGGATCGGATCGGCAAATCGGCCGACTACCTCAAGGCGGACGTGCCGGTCCTCGGGATCTGCCTTGGAATGCAACTAATCGCCGAGGAGTTGGGCGGCCGCGTCGGCAGCGGCGAGTACGGCGGCTACGCCGACGTCTCCGTCGAGATTCTCGACGCGGACGATCCGCTGACTGGGTCGCTCCACCCCGAAACGCGCGTCTGGGCGAGCCACGCCGACGAGGTGAAAGAACTGCCGGAGGGCTTCGAACTCACCGCCAAGAGCGACGTCTGTGGTGTCGAAGCGATGAGCGATACCGACCGCGACCTCTACGGCGTCCAGTGGCACCCGGAAGTCGCCCACACCGAAGAGGGCGACGAGGTCTTCGAGAACTTCCTCGAGATCTGCGAGCAGTAGCGATTCACTCGCAACCGATTTTTTGATTTCAGTGGATTGTCCACCAACATCGCCACAGTTGCAGTCACCACTAACGTGTTCTTTCAGCGAGGTATCAGTAACACCGGTGTTAGGTAGTATCGCTCATGTCGCCAAGCGAATATATACGTTCAAAACCGAATCAGGTAACGTAATGAAAGCAGCTGCGAACACCGTTTTGACCGCGATCGTATCGACGCCAACCGCTGCCATGCGCTTCGGTGAGGTGAATTGAAATGGCCACGAGCGTCCTCGTCACCGGTGCGACCGGCAATCAGGGCGGATCGGTCGTCGAGCATCTCCTCGAGTCCGATACCGACTTCGACGTCTTCGGACTCACGCGCGACGCCTCGGGTGACCGCGCACAGGAACTGGCCGAC
Source organism: Natronorubrum thiooxidans (assembly GCF_900156475.1). Classification (GTDB taxonomy): domain Archaea; phylum Halobacteriota; class Halobacteria; order Halobacteriales; family Natrialbaceae; genus Natronorubrum; species Natronorubrum thiooxidans. The sequence continues at coordinate 5,660 of NZ_FTNR01000004.1, read as the reverse complement.
CAGGGCGTGACGATGGTCGAAGGCGATCTGAACGACAACGCGTCCCTGAAACCGCACGTCGCCGACGTCGACGCCGTCTTCTCCGTCACCAACTTCTGGACGGTCGGCTACGAGACGCAGGTCCAACAGGGCAAAAATATCGCGGAGGTCGCAAGCGAGGCGGGCGTCGACCAGTTCGTCTTCAGCGGCGTCGGCAGCCACGAGAAAGACACCGGTGTTCCCCACTTCGATTCGGCCGAGGAGATCGACCAGCACGCCCAGGACCTCGACCTCCCGATGACCGTCCTCCAGCCCGTGTTCTTTTTCCAGAACCTCGAGGCATTCGCGGAGGATATCGTCGAAGACGGCCAGCTCGCGCTGCCACTCGAAGACGGCGTTGCCCTCCAGATGATCGACGTCGACGACGTCGGCCACGCGGCGACGGTCGCGTTCGAAAACCCCGACACGTTCGTTGGCGAGCACGTCGAACTCGCCGGCGACGAGTTGACGCTCGCCGAGACCGCCGAGACGCTCTCGGACGTCACCGGTGTCGATGTCGAGCCGGTTCACGTCCCGATCGAGGACGCCTACGACAGCTTCGGCGAGGAGTTCACCGTCATGTGCGAGTGGTTCAACGAGGTCGGTTACAGCGCCGATATCGACGCGCTCGAGGCGCAGTTCGGCTTCGAGTTTACAGACCTCGAGACGTATCTCCGCGAACACGGCTGGGAGGACAAGGAGGGGATGGCGTCCGTTCCTGGCTGGGTCAAGGCGATGCAGTAACCGGACCACCCCACGGATTCTCGCTCATTGCCCCCGAACCGTGGTGCAGTCGGCCGAGTCGCCATCGGACGTGTTTCGGTCAGGTCTGCCAGGCAACTGCGAGTGTCGTATCCGATTCGATCCACGCCGCATCGTTTTCAGTGTCGAAAATACGAACGGTACCGGCCTCCGTCTGCTGTTCAGCGTACCGGTGCTGACCACGCGTCTGTTCTCCCATTGGAATTATAACCGGAGAACTGACTACGCATATTATAACTTTTGTGCCATCTGTTGTTTCGACAAGGAGTTCCGATAGCGAAACCGGCGTCGATGGCACGCAGATCACAAAGTTTGGCGCGTGAGTCAGCGACTAGTCAGCTGGCTTTTCGCGTGCTGGGCCTGGTGGATGCAGTTCGATGCCGACATCGTCCGGCTCAAGGACGTCCGGGAGGGCCTCGTCTCGGTCGCCGGTAATATCTGCGAGGAGCTCTCGAATGTACGCGTTGAACAGTTCGGGATGTTCACTCATCGGGAAGTGACCGATCTGGGCAAGTTCAATTGCGGTGGCTCCCTCACCGATTCCTTTGGCAGTCTGTCGCCCGTCTTCGGGCGTTGTCAGGTAATCATACTCGCCGTTGGCAATGTAGAGCGGGCACTCGTCGGCGTTGACCTGATCGAGTTTGTCGCGGTAGTCGTGATCGACGGAGTAGTAGTAGAGGTCGCCTTTGAAGACACCTGTGGCACCCTGTTCGTAGAGATACATCGTTTCCCGCCGGCTCTGTTCAGGACTCTGTGGTGCCATCAACCCCCAGCACGCGTAGGCGTTGACCTCCGTCGTGTTCACCTCCGGGTGATCGAGCCAATCGATATAAAAACCCGGGCTGTGGGCCCCACACTCGAGGCCGATCAACGCCTGAAACCGATCCGGATACCAGTCGGCTAACTCGAGCGTGATGTTGCCACCCATGCTCGAGCCCATGTAGATCGGGTCTTCGAGTTCGAGGGCATCGGCGAGACTGACAAGAGTATCGGTGAACTTCTTTGCCGTCATAGTGTAGTCGTCGGTCCACCACTCCTGAGTCGTCGGGGGGACTGACTTCCCATGATACGGCAGATCGTGGGCGATGACACGAAAGTTTTCGGTGATCTCCTCATCAGTCAGCAGATGCCGCCATTGTTGACAGTTGTTACCAGCCGTGTGCTGACAGAGTAGCGGAATGCCGTCGTCAGGACCGTTCTCTTCGTAGTACACTCGATGACTCACTCCTTCAACGTCGATATGAACGTAGGAGCCATCGATTGGTTCCACATCGCCCGGCTGATACGATGTCGGCATGTCAGTTCCCTCCATTGTTGTGGGCAACCCGCATCAAATCGAGCGTTCGCTGGAACGCGCGCAGATGCTGGAAGATCTTTTTGTTGTCGCCGGTCAACTGGAGATGACCCTCCTCACCACGGACCGCAGTTCGATAATGCGAGGCGATGATCTCGTGGTTGAACGCCGGTGGCGTCTCCTGGACGAACGCTTCCCAGGCTTCACGATCGCCTTCGACGCCGAACGACCACTGATGATTCATCGTCGGATTCGGGACGAGTTCCGCGATCTCGCCGCCGTTCATCTCGACGAGTACACGCTCGTCTCCGATCTCGATGTAGAAGTTCTCCGAGAACTTGTCGTGCCCTCTGACGTCCATTTCCGGGTCGTTGTTCACCGTTTCTTTGTACGACTCCCACCACTCGTGACTGCTCAACTCTGTTTCGTTCATTGTGACCACACCGTACGTTTTCCAATCTCACTCAAGTAGCTCACACAATAAAATCCGACAGCTCAGCGGCGAATATAGCTGCCACCGTCACTCGCTCCGTCCGACAGTCTATTGAGGATCGCTTCGAATGTGTCAGACGATGACAACCGATACCGTCGGCCGGTTCGAACGCGCACTCGAGGATCTTGAGGTGGGCGTCGAACGGGTGCCGGCAGTCGACGCGACCGAGCGAATCGCAGCCGTCCTCGTGGGGGCTGCCGTCGGGGTCCCCCTCCCGTTCGATGGCGTCTCGCAACCGGACTCAGTGACGACGCGGCCGACGGCCGGTGAGCTCGAGGCGGCACGAACTGGCGTCACGCCCGCCACGTTCGGAATCGCCGAATACGGCACCGTCGCCGTCGAATCGCGGGCTGTGGGCGACGAGCCGATCAGCCTCTACCCGGACCACCACGTCGCGGTCGTCGCCGCGAGCGACGTCGTGGCGGATCTCGGAGACGGATTCGATCGCCTCGAGGATTGTTTTGCCGATCGAAAGAGCATCGTCTTCGCGACTGGCCGGAGCGCAACGGCGGACATGGGCGACCTCGTCCACGGGGTCCACGGCCCCGGGACAGTCAGCGTCATCGTTCTGGAGGATCGGTGAGCGCGATGGCGGAGCGAACCCACCAGCCCGGCTCCCGAAGCGAGACGGCCGCGCGGATCCGACATCTCCTCGAGACCGAAGGCGAGGCCGTCCACGCCCACTCGAGCGCGATGAGCGCGCGCCAGACACAGACCTACGCCGAGACTGACGATATCGAGGCGTTACGGACGGACGCCCGGGCGATCAAGGAGGACGCGATCGACCGCCTCCCCGAGTTGCTCGAGACGGTCCGGGAAGCAGTCGAGGCAAACGGCGGGACAGTCTACGTCGCCGACGACGCTGCGGATGCGAACGCCTACGTCTCGGATGTCGTCGCTGAACGGTCGGATTCGGCCACTGGCGAGCCGCCATCCGTCGTCAAATCGAAGTCGATGACCACCGAGGAGATCGACCTCAACGACGCGCTCGAGCGTAACGGCACCGACGTCTACGAGACGGATCTCGGCGAGTGGGTCCTGCAGGTCGCAGACGACACACCCTCCCACATCGTCGGGCCGGCGATGCATCTGAGCCAGCCGGAGATCGCCGAGCTGTTTACCGAGCGCTTCGACCCCGACGAGCCGTTCGAGACGGCCGAATCGCTCACCCGGTTCGCCCGCGACTATCTGGGCGACCGCATCCGCGAGGCCGACGTTGGGATCACGGGTGCGAACTTCGTCGTCGCCGAAACCGGGACGATGGCGCTCGTCACGAACGAGGGCAACGCCCGCAAGTGTGCCGTCACGCCCGACACCCACATCGCCATCGCCGGCGTCGAAAAACTGATCCCATCGGTTCGAGACCTCGAGCCGTTCGTCGATCTGATTGCCAAGAGCGCGACGGGCCAGTCCATTTCCCAGTACGTGACGATGTTGACGCCGCCGACCGCGTCGCCGACGCTGAACTTCGACGACCCCGACGAGCCAATCACGGACGCGGCTGCAGAGGACGACGACGGGGGCGATGCCAACCCCGACCGCGACTTTCACCTCGTCTTGCTCGACAATGGCCGTCTCGATATGCGCGAGGACGACCAGCTCCGAGAGACGCTGTACTGTATCCGGTGTGGAGCCTGTTCAAACTCGTGTGCGAACTTCCAGGCCGTCGGCGGCCACGCCTTCGGCGGCGAGACCTACTCCGGTGGGATCGCGACCGGCTGGGAGACGGGTGTCCACGGCCAGGACAGCGCCGCCGAATTCAACGACCTCTGTACGGGCTGCTCGCAGTGTGTCAACGCCTGTCCGGTGAAAATCGACATTCCCTGGATCAACACCGTCGTCAGAGATCGAATCAATCGCGAGGGCGACACCGAGTCGTACGACTTCCTCGTGGATGGTCTGACGCCCGACGCCGAGGCCGATGCCGGCGGTCTTGACCCCGGCAAACGGTTCTTCGGGAACATCGGCACGGTCGCAAAACTCGGTGCCGCGACGGCACCCGTCTCGAACTGGCTGGCCGAGACAGGTCCTGTTCGCGGGCTACTCGAACACACCCTCGGCATCGACCGGCGTCGCGACCTGCCGACCTTCCAGCGGGAGTCGCTCGTCGACTGGTTCGAGAAGCGAGGCGGCGTGGCGACCTCGAGACGCCGCGCCGAACGTGCCACGACTCGCGGCACTGGGGCCGACATCGACCGTGAAGCCGTCCTCTACCCCGACGTCTACACGAACTACGTCGACATCGACCGTGGTAAAGCCGCCGTCAGGACGCTCGAGGCGCTCGGCGTCCCGGTCAGCGTCCCCGACCTGCCCGAGAGCGGGCGCGCACCGCTGTCACAGGGGATGATCGCCACGGCGGATCGACAGGCCAGTCGGCTCTACGGGGCCGTCGCCGAGGACCTCGATGCTGGCCGCGACCTCGTTGTCATCGAACCCTCCGATCTGGCAGCGTTTCACCGCGAATACGAGCGGTTGTTGCCGGAGCGCTCGTTCGAACGCCTCCGGGACAACAGCTACGAGGTGTGTCACTACGTCTACGGTCTCCTCGAGCACGGGGCCGACGCGGACGCGCTCGCGACCGTCGACAGCGGGACCGACGAACAGGGCGAACCGATCGCCTACCACTCCCACTGCCAGCAGCGCACGCTCGGCCTCGAGGCCCCGACAACAGCGCTGCTCGAGCGCTGTGGCTACGCGCCCCGGACCTCGAGCGTCGAGTGCTGTGGGATGGCCGGCTCCTTCGGCTACAAAAAAGAGTACTACGAGCTGAGTATGGACGTCGGCGACCGACTGGCTCAGGAGTTCGAGACTGCGGCGACCGTCGTCGCCTCCGGGACGTCGTGTGGCGACCAGCTCGAGACGCTGCTCGAGCGGGACGTTCCCCATCCGATCGAGATTCTGGCCCCGACGCGCTGAGTGACATCGCAAGCCTGAATACAGGTCGAATCGACTTACACCGCCGGATTCGACCTTGCAGTCGACGCTTGGGAGGGGACTGAGTAGACCGTCCAGTAAATCCGTACCCGGATAGAGCTGGAGCGATTATCTCCTTTCAGCACCTCTTAGAGAGTGTTCTCTGCGGAGAACGCCTCT
>NZ_FTNR01000027.1 GCF_900156475.1 Natronorubrum thiooxidans | reverse complement strand
CCGAGACATTTCTCCGGTTGAGTCACCGACTGAGCTTCGCTAGTGACTGGATCGAGACATTCCTCCCCGGTGTTCAGAGGTTGCGCTGATCACTCAGCCCTCGATCCCTGGCAAGGGGAGCTGGCAGATGACGTCTTCCGCTAAATCTTTCACGTCCGAATCCGAAAGAACACCGTCTGGCTGAGGGATACTGAACACATTCACTCAACCAGACATCTTCCTCATGAGACCAACGCTTTAGCTCCAGCTCTCACACCAGTCGGGAAGTACCGAAGATGACATTTGGGAAACCGAATGGACGTACCTAGTTTCAGATGAGGCGGCGAATGGTGAGTATTACTTCTCTCGGATTCACGTTGAAAATGAAGGAGATCTGGAATCAGATCCATGGCCTGCCGACCTGAGCGCGATCATCAATAATTCCTGAATAGAGGCCGTCTATCTCGTCTTCATCATCATAGTAGGACCGCAGGTGAAGATCGTGGCCAACCTCTACCTGCCCGGGCAGAAAGTCGAGAACGTCCGTCCAAAGTAGCGTGTTTCCGGTTTGCGCAACCGATTCCAGATCGAACTTCTCGCGGAGGTGGTACAGAACTGTGTTTTGATGAGTTGAGGGTTCAATTAGGTCTGTTAACAGTAGATCTCTCACATCCGTATCCACCCAACGTTTTTTTCTCGGGCAAAGATCCACCATCCATCCTGTTCTATATCCTCTTTCCACATTGAATCACATCGTTCACATTTCAGCCTAATTCTATTATTATTTTTTAGCTGACCAAGCCAAATATGGCCTCTTATGCATTCAGGACAATTATCAAATATACCTTGATTTTCAGATATTCTGGAAAATTTCCATGGGTGATTAAATGGATTTCTTCCTGTAGAGTCAGAACATCTAGTGGGGTAATCACCTTCCAGATAATCTGTAGCGAGATCGGGAGTATACTTTTGAACAAGGTCGAAAAGTTGGTCTGCATCGATCAATTCTACATCGAGATTTCGTCCTAAGGTCTTAGCCTCATCAGTGAAAAATCCACTAGTAATAATGATAACTTGATCTGCGTCTCCCACTTGCTGATACAGGGTTGCATATTTTCGAACTTTTTGACTCCCAACCTTATTTTCCGAAGAATACCGTTTGACTTGGAGTAGCTCCTTTTTTGTTCTCTTTGTGGCAACAACATCGATACCGCGATCATCGCTGCCTCTCCGAACTGTGGTGTTGTACCCCTGCCCTTCCCAGACTTCGCCAATGAACTTCTCAAAGACGTATGGATCAATACGACGAAGGGTGGCGAGAATCTTCTCCTTGGGCAAAGTTCTGCTCACTGTTCTGCCAAGATTTGCACCGGATATAAGATCACTGAATTGGGGAAATAATCGGTGTCTATTTTCAGAACGCGAAGTGAATTCTTGAGTCCACTCAATACAGAATACGTACCGTGTATTACTATTGATCGAAAGAAGCCTGATCATCTCTACGAACGGGAACTCGATGGACAAGTCAAAAAGAAAGATCATAAACGGCTGATTTTGTCCATAGACACAGTTTTGCCGCCGAATCTACCGAGTACGCGATTAAGTGCGTTCTGGAGTGATGTCCATACGAAATTTCGTTACAGCGCCTCGAGTCTATTGAGAACAACGAGGACACGCCTCCGCAGAGTCGCTCAGACGCTCGAAAAGCGAAACGGTTCATCGTGAAGGTCTGCGACGAAATGAACCTCGACGACGAGCGAATCGACCTCTCATCGCTCACCTCTCGAGTCCGAACTGGTTTTGTGTGCCGATCGTCGACCCTCCGGGGGTAGCGGACTATTGGAGGTCGACGGAAATCGCTTTGTGTGAGCAGACAGTAGTGGCGCTCAGCGCTGGGATTCCGGCATGGTTACAGACGAACCCTTGTGGGGTTGAAGCTGTCCGGCCAGCAGGTAGATCGCGAGGATAGCGATAGTTACAGACGAACCCTTGTGGGGTTGAAGCGAGATGTCGTCTTTGACCACCATATCGAGGATGGTGGTTACAGACGAACCCTTGTGGGGTTGAAGCTTCTGGACCCAGAGTTGAGTTCCCAAGAGGAAGTCAAGTTACAGACGAACCCTTGTGGGGTTGAAGCGAGCTACGACGTCCTCGGCAACGTTATCGAAAGCAGCTGCGTTACAGACGAACCCTTGTGGGGTTGAAGCGGCATCGAGTCCGGCGAAGGCGAGCGCATCGAGGTGGTTACAGACGAACCCTTGTGGGGTTGAAGCGTCGTCGAGCAGCAGTTCGCGATCGAATCCGTTGCGGTTACAGACGAACCCTTGTGGGGTTGAAGCTCATTGCTCTGCCTCCACAATCTCCACACTCTCCAGTTACAGACGAACCCTTGTGGGGTTGAAGCTTGAGCTCCCGCATCACCCAGTGGCGATTCTGGTGGTTACAGACGAACCCTTGTGGGGTTGAAGCGTCGGCGCGTATCCGTACGGACAGATGCCAGCTCGTTACAGACGAACCCTTGTGGGGTTGAAGCCTCGTGCTGGGGCTCATGTCGGCGTTCATGCTGGTGTTACAGACGAACCCTTGTGGGGTTGAAGCGTCGTCGGAGAGTGCAATCCCATGCCCCCCCTCTAGTTACAGACGAACCCTTGTGGGGTTGAAGCCTCGACGTCGGGACGGAGTTGGACGTCGAGCACGTTACAGACGAACCCTTGTGGGGTTGAAGCATGCTACTGCTCTCCGTGTTCGCAGCAGGCAGCGCAGTTACAGACGAACCCTTGTGGAGTTGAAGCCAAGCGGCCGACGAAGGAGTTACGGAGACGATCGAGTTACAGACGAACCCTTGTGGGGTTGAAGCGTCATCGACTGGACGGCGGCCGGCGTTGGCCCGGCAGTTACAGACGAACCCTCGTGGGGTTGAAGCGGCGAGGCGTATCTCACGGGGTACCGCGACGACGTGGGTTACAGACGAACCCTTGTGGGGTTGAAGCTTGGTGTCACCAAGACCCGGCACGTCATCGAGACAGTTACGGACGAACCCGTGTGGGGTTGAAGCGAGAACCTCAATATCGTCGACCACGGCGGCGGCTCGTTACAGACGAACCCTTGTAGGGTTGAAGCAGCGTGTGGGTTAAACCCCGGCCGTCAGAGCAGTTGTTACAGACGAACCCTTGTGAGGTTGAAACTCTCGGTCACAGGTTGCGGTTTTCGGGGTCATGATCGTTACAGACGAACCCTTGTGGCTTACTAAAAGTCAATGTAGTAATTCACCCACAAATATATCCATCAGGGCTGTTCAGCTACGTTCATAGACAATGGTAATTCAAAATAGAGGTGACCACTGACAGTGCGGATTATGGCACACTTGTCTGCTCGAGCGGACGCCGCGTACGACAACGCGTATCATCACAAACTACGCGGACGGATTTGGGGTGCGCTCGAGGGAACCGAGTACGACCACTTGCACGACTCTGGTGACCCACCAGGGTTTGTCATGTCGAATCCATTCCCACCAGGGAACATACACGAAGGTGATGAGCGAAAACTGCTCATCGCCTCGCATGACGAACAGTTACTCGCGAACGTAGCTGCAGATCTGCTCGAAGAGCGAGAACTGAACATCGGCGAGATGCCTTTTCGTATCGAAGACGTCCACGCACTCGAGCCTGACGTCGGCGAGCCAGGGACACGGGGTACACTCGAGACTGGGACTGGACTCTTGATTAGGATCCCACCCTGGAAGTGCGAGGAGTACGGAATCGACCATCCCAGCGGCGAGACAGCTGTCTTTTGGCGACCTGAACATACAACTGAACCCCTAATCAAGCAACTCGAGGCAAATCTCGACAAGAAACACCGACTATTCGAGCGAGAACACTTACCGGGACCGAGCGATGTCGACGGTGAACTGTTCGATGGGTACGAACTGCTCAAGACGTTCGCAGTGCCCATAACGGTAACTGAAAGCCAAGAGATGACTTATGTATTGAGCAAGTGGAAATTCGATTATACCGTACGGGATGACCATCACCGACGCCATCTCAACCTCGCACTCGACGTCGGTATCGGCGAGCGTAATAGTCTCGGACTCGGGTTCGTGAACGTCCAATAATGACAGCGAGCAACGTCATCGAGCCGGAAGCAAATCGAAACACGCTTGACGAAATTCTACTGGATCGAGCATACTCCTCAATATACGATATCGCGCACCTGTACGGCCGACTTCACAGTACGTACCTGTCCCTGAAGTACGAAGACGTCGGTATCGAGCAGAAATACGTTCAGCGACGATTGACGCCCGAGGCGAGACCAGACTACTTCGAGCAAGAAATTGGGATGGCCAGCGTCCCGGTTGACGTTTCCGACGGGAACGTCCGTATTGCGACGGCTGATGACTTAGTAGCTGCCGAATCCGACAATGAGTCGGACGGTATCGATCCTACTACTTCGCTTTACACCGAGCCCATCGACCGGGAGAAACTCCTGCGTGTCGGGTACAGTCGTCAGGACAGTCGGGCGAGAGGACACAATATGTCTCTCGCGCATGATATTACGGACAAGTCGCCAGCGAAGTGTGCGGGGTACATCACCGACCTGTTCACCCAGTGGTTGCGGTCGGACGTGGCAAGCGAGGTGGCAGCGGGACATCCGGATGGCGACCTCATCGAGTGTCTCGCATCGTTCAAGGCAGACGCACTCTCGGAGTTGGAGGAAACAGTCCAAGCGGAGTTCAAGAATCGGTTCCCTGACGGGTTTACCGGTGTCCTCTCACTTCGAATTCGAACCGAAAAAGATGGTCGGTTCCAGTACCCGGGCGAATTCGAAGTCTTGAACGAGGTCACCAAACGTCGTTGGGTCGCGAACCAGATGCGGAGTTACTCCGAAGCAAAAGACAGCTCGGGGACGGCGACGGACTTCGTGACTGGAGAACATGGCGAAGTGTTCGGGCTCAGTGACTCCCCGCTTGAGCGACACCAAGGGAAGATGGCCGAATCCTTCCCGAACCTCTCGCCGGACGAAAGTTGGCGAAACAGGCCTCTGAGCAGTGATACCGCCTTCGCAGTCATCACTGGGTCGTCCATTGTCAAACAGTTCGTCCACCTCCTCCGGGACGACACACGCCTGTACGTCATTCCATATCTAGCGAACCCGGGTCCTAAGGAAGCGGTCGCACTGTACGACCTGGCTCGCAAAGCAATAGATGACAATGGTCAGATCGTCTCAGTGCTCAGCGACGAGTTGACTGACCGAAGTAGTCGGTTGTACGATACTGACGTGCAACTGTATTATTCGGTTGTCTACGAACCTGGCAGAAAGTCGAAGATCCTCATGGAAGAGCCGAGTGTTTCGGTTCGAAAGATTCGTGCGATTGCCGACGCGCACACCGAACTCCTCGGCAGTAATTTGTTGGTTCGCCGGCCGGGCAGGCCACCACTGTTCCCGAGTCCACCATACGGCCGAACGAACAGTCAGACGAACGACGACGGATATGACGGAAGTGAGTACCTTATGTCGTCGATGTCCGACGCCGTCTTCAGTGGACTGCTGAACGGCGGGTACTTCGCAAGTACGTTCTTCGACCGGAAAGCCAACGAGGACGACGACAACTACGGTGCTAGCGACCCATGGACGACCGCCACTCGACAGTGCCTGGGGCCAGATACCAGGCTCAACCCGGAGTGGCTCATGGACCAGTACGTTCCTCGCCTCGAGCAAGAGCAACGCAGTTCTTTCGGTGAGGACGATCTCCCGGTTCCGGATTCATTGCTGACTCGCCAGTACGTCCAATACCAGGCATTAGCACGCGCTGGCGTTCTCGGAATGCCAGGACAGCGGTCCGGTGACGCGCCGTCGCCCCTCACGCAACCCGTTCAGATAGAGACGATGAAAAACGACAGTAATCCAGCACAGCAGATGGCGGAGAAAGCATCATTTGAGAATCGCGAACAGCGTCTAGACCAGTTCATCGAGGCACATCCTGCCCTCGCCCAGAATGGCGAGCGGCAGGGTGCGTTCCTCCTTGGGGCGCTAGTCGGGCGTCTCGCAGCTTACCAAACGAGTCCGAAGAAGGACCTCTCGCGGACCGTTATGCGGCAGCATCCGATCGACTCCCTCACGCTACAACGGTTTTCGACGACGCTCAGCCAGGTCCTCGACAAGAACGTGGTGTACTCTGAGGAAGATGAGAACGTGAATTCGATCATGAACACTCGCTACGTGGAACGGCTGAACGATATTGTTCACCAGAAGCCACCCACTGAGTGGAAGTTGAGTACCTCTGACCTGCGGATGCACTACGGACTCGGTCTCTCCTACGGTCGAAGCGATACCTCGATCGGTGACTACAGCGATGACGCAAGCAACGACAAATAAGCACACCACTACCACTACAATGACTGATAACACGACGGAAGACGACATTGTCGAGAACCGCTCAGAGATTGCTCTCGTCATCGACGCCAAGGACACCAACCCGAATGGTGATCCACTGACAGCTGACAACGAGCCCCGAATTGACCCCAATACGGGTCAGTGTATCGTGACCGACGTCCGCCTAAAACGCTACATCCGAGACCAGATCGACGACGACGGTGACGCAATCCTAATCAAGAACCCCGACAACGGCGTCTACACCAGGGAAAAGATGTACGAGGCGCTGTACGAGGAACTCAACGGAGACCCAGCAGACCTGGACGACGACGAAGTTGTCGAGGGGTTCCTTGGTGCGGCGACTGACGTTCGATACTTCGGCGCGACCATCTCAGTCGACACCGATCTCTCCGGACGACTACCGGACCAATTCCAGGGCCCAGTACAGTTCGGTCACGGCCGGAGCTATCACAAAGTCGACCGTAATACGGAGTCCAAGGAGCTGGCAACCGTCATCGCGAACAATGAGGATTCCAAGCAGGGGACGTTCGCGACCGACCATCGTATCGAGTACGGTGTCATTGGCTTCGGTGGTCGAATCAACGAAAACGGCGCGAACACGACTCATCTCACGAAAGCGGACGTGGAACGTTTGGACACGCTCATCTGGCGGTCGCTAAAGAATCAAACAATAACTCGCTCGAAGGTCGGACAGCAGCCTCGGCTCTATCTCCGTGTCGAGTACGGCCCCGACGCGTTCGAGATTGGAAGACTCGATGATCGAATCGACGTGGATCCGGAAACCACGGTCTCGGAGATGCGGAGCGTCACCGACTATCAGCTCGACGTTCGCCGGCTGATTGCAGCGCTTGACGAACACAGCGATCGCATCGAGACGGTGTACCTGACTGCAGACACCGCCGTTGAATTCAAACTTCCAAATGGGAATAGCGGCGGTCGTGACGATTTCCGAGACGTTCTCGTCGACGCTCTCGGCGAAAAGACGGTCGAGATGTACGACGTCTACAAGCGATATACGAATGAGTGAGCACAACTGGGTGCTCTATATCGATACCCGAGTATCACGGCTGTCGAGACTATGACACAGACCCAGATCGAGGCCTTCATCAGTGAAAGCGCTGAGTTTACCCCCGAGAGTTGCATCGGGTTCACGATTACCTCAGGGTATGCTCACTTCAAGAAGGTCGGTAACAATAGCGCGAAACCAACGTACCGTATTCCTCCACGGACGACAGTCGCCGGATTACTGGCTGGGATCCTGGGATACGACCGGGACACTTACTACGACCTCTTCCAACCGGACAACTCTGCTGTGTCGGTGGTTCCACTCAATAACCCACACACTGTGTCGGTATCGACGACAACCGTCAACACGAAGGCCGACGAGGCAATCAAGTACATTCCTCCGGACGTCCACTACACAAAAGGCGTCAAGGCGTTGACGCCGGAGTCCTACGTCGAACTCGACCGGCAGCGCGACCCATATGAGATGCTCGTCGACCCGAAGTATCGAATCTACGTATCGCTAGCCGCCGAAGACGTCGAGACGGAACTCTTCGAGCGGCTCTCGGAGTCCCGGTACCACTACTCGCCGTCGCTTGGGCTCTCGGAGTGCCTCGCAGAGATCAACGACGTCGAGCGCCACTCGCTGACAGAAGCGGATGACGAACCTATCGAGGTCGATTCGACCGTCTGCGAACTCGAGGGGTCGACCGTCGTGCCCAAGCCAGGAGTCACCGTCTGTCGCGAACGTTCGCCGCTCTACATGGAAGCAACCGACGGAGGCGGCCGACGCACCACAACCTTCGGGAACGTGACGTACGCACTCGAACGGGACCGTGCACTCACTGTGAAGGGGCAGCTCGCGTACGATACCGGACGGCACGTCGTGAGCTTCAGCTGAATCTCTCGATGACAACCAAATATGGAATTCGAACAGTACATCTCGCATCCAGGTGACGAACAGGGGGAAGACCCAATCCTGCTCACGGACCACCTGCGTGCAGTCAGCCACGTCATGCAGTCCGATCTTACGGAGGACGTGACGACCGCACAAGGCGTCGAACTCCAGACGCTCGCGAAAGTCACTGGATTGACTCACGACATCGCGAAGGCAACTACCTGGGCGCAGCAGCACCTCCGCGGCATACCGCTTGACTACAGCGAGGAGTACCGATACCACGGGTTCCCTAGCGCCTTGGTTGCGCTATACTGTGCAGAAACGTACGATACGGTCGACAGGCGAGACGCTGTTCTCGCTGCGCTGGTGGTTGCTCACCATCACAAGCGCTCGGCACCACCGGATCCAACCCACAGCAAGCAGATCTATACGTCGAACAAACAGAACGTCGTCAACCGGTACCGGGTCGTCGAATACCAACTCGAGAACATCGGCCAGCACTCAGGTGCTGAAGCGGTCGCGAACGAGATCCTCGAAGAGGCGGTCGCACCGGGGTATTCGACATCGTGGAGTGATTTTCTCGACTGGTACGATAACGAGCGTGCGATGGATACGCTCGCACAAGCCCTCGCGTCACGCGCACGAGGAACACGCTACTACGGCGATCTGATTCGTCTCTGGTCGACCCTAAAGCACGCGGATCAGCTGGCTGCAAGTCTCGGGACGGACCTGACTATTCACCTCGAAGATATCAACGAAACGTCGGAATCAGTCTGGACAACGCTTCAGGGCTCCGAGAGGACATCCATGCGACCCTCAGCAGAGAACTCGAACCTAACCACCGAGACGCTCGAACGGTTCATCGAGTGCGAGTTGCCAGAGGAGACCGGTATCAAGGGGCGACTCAACAAACTTCGAAACCAGGCACAGGAGCAGACCGTAAAGAACGTCGAGACGCTGGTGGAGATGGAGGACTCCGTTGGGCTCGTCACGCTGCCGACGGGATTTGGGAAGACGTTCGCAGGGCTTGCCGCCGGACTCAGAGCGTGCGAGTTGACTGGCGGCAACTTCGTGTACGCGCTCCCGTACACCAGCATTCTGGACCAGACAGCTACGGAGATTGAGCGGATATTCGACGTCGACGTGACCGATCCGTCGTTCACGCTCCACCATCACCTCTCGACGACGCTCAGCAACCTCGGTGAAAAGTACACGGACGCCGACATCGGTCGGTCCGTCGGGGCGTTGCACGCCGAATCGTGGCGAAGCGATCTCACGCTCACGACGACCGTGCAGCTCTTCGAATCACTCGCCGCACCGACTGGACGGCAGGCAACAAAACTCCCTGCGCTACAGGATGCAGTCGTCGTTCTCGACGAGCCACAGGCCATTCCGGAGCGCTGGTGGAAGATCGTCGTCGACTTGATCGGGATTCTCGTGACGCAGTACGATGCGACGGTGATACTAATGACGGCGACCCAGCCCCGGCTCATCGAGTACGGAACGAACCAGCTGGAATCGACGACGCTTGTTGGTGATAGAGAGGTGTACGTCGACTTCCTAAAGGAGAATCCGCGCGTTGAATACGTTATCGACGAGAGCATCGGCAGCGATACAAAACCTATCGACTACCGGACTGCAGCCGAACGGCTGGCGACGTCACCTGTATCCGAGGACGATACGCTCGCCATCTGCAATACCAGAGCCAGCGCTCGAGAACTGCACGCTCGAACGGAGGACGCCCTCGTCTCGTCCGTGGAGGGAACGATAGTCAAGGTCGGCGAAGTGCTGAATCGAGAGATGGAGCGAACTGGTGTTTCCCCGAGTGTCGACGAGTTGCGGACGCTCGTCGTCGATGAAGCGATCAGGTCGACAGAGGAAGAGGTCCCGATTCTCGCGTATCTCTCTGGGGACATACGTCCTGATGATCGCCAGTTAATCATCAATGCGCTCTACGATGAAGACACGGAGACGGAGCCGCTACTGGCTTCGGAGCATCGGGTCATCATGATTTCGACGAGCGTTGTCGAGGCGGGCGTCGACATCAGTTTTGATAAGGTGTATCGGGACATCGCACCGATTCCGAACATCGTCCAGTCGGGAGGACGATGCAATCGCTCGTTCGATGGCACCATGGGTCGCGTGACTATCTGGACGCTTGCAGCGCCGCCCGATCGTGACCAAATTCCGTCTCGCGTGATACATGGGTCGCGTGGAACCGAGGATCTTCCATTGTTGCACGCGACTGAGGAGGTGCTCACCGCAGAGCGTTCGAGAACGATCCCGGAAGGCAGAATGGTCGGGGAAATCGTCGACCAGTTCTATCGCCACATCAACACGCAGTATGACCCGGGGTCGGACACACTCGCCAAGTACATCCGCGACTGTCGCGTGAACGATCTGGCGGACGAGCGCATGATCGAAGAGATCGACGACTACGAAGACGTCGTCATCTGCTCAACTGCAGCCGAGCGCAACGCCGGTGGTATGGGCGAATCAACAATAATCTCAGAGGAAACGTTACTCAAACGCTCCGGCACACACGTATCGGCTCAACCACCAGCACAAGCGACAACTATGGATGTCGGGAACTCCGAGTACTACCTCGTCGACGCCCAATCGGAACACTACGACCCTGTCTTTGGACTCGAATAGTCCTTGGATTACGACGTTCAAAAAGAGGTGACCCCGGCAGCCACCATGGATCGCTCGGAGATAACAAAGCCATTGTCAGACAATGAGGGTGTCATAGAACTTTTGTCACACCGTGATGATCGTGCTTCCCGGATTGTCTCCTCGTTCGTAGTTGGTGATCGCAATAACGAGGCGCAGGCACAAGGACAGGAACACCTGTGCTCGTGCATGGACGCGGCCTCGGGCGCGGACGTGCCCGAGGCCGCAGTCCTTGACTGCGTCGTTAGTTCGTTCGACGCCTGTCCGGCGTTGTACGCCTCATCTAACGTCGATCGCTTCAGCTGCACGTCTGTGCTGTGTTCTTTGATACGGTCTTCGACCCTGTACTCAATGTCCAGTTGATCGTCGGTGTTTCGTGCGTTGTACGGGGCGATTGGCACGACTCCTGCGCCCAGCAGGTAGTCATGCCAATCGAGTGTGTCGTAGGCGCTGTCTCCAAGCATCCAGATCGGTGTTTCGACGGCGAGCGCGTCACGTGTGACGCGCATCGCCGTCTCTTCTGGAGCTTGTTTGCTCTCGGTGAACTCTGCTGCAATCGGAATCTTCGAACCGGTCGAAACGATCGTGCAGCCGTAGCCATAGTAGTACTCTTCAGCCGTTGGATCGTAGCATTTCGACGCGTCTTGATCGGCAGGCATTGTTCTCACGTCTGTCGAATCAATAGAGTAGGTCAAGTCGAGCAGGCCCCGTAAGGCGGCCTGCTCGACGAGATGGTCGAAGATCTTGTCAACAACGTGCTCAAGATCGGTGAGGAAGCGATCGACCGCGTCTCTCGACGGCGGTCGATCGAAGCCACAGCTGAGCCAAACGACTGTGTTGTTCAGTTCTCGCGCAACCGGACGGATGCCGTAGATGTCCTTGTAGTAGCAGTGCAGAAAGCCACGCATCATCTCGGGTGGTTTGTGATCTCGTGTTCGCCCCGTCTGCGCCGGGGCGAACACGTCGAACTCTTCGAGAAACTCGAAGGAGAGATGCTCAAACAGCGCTAGCGTCTCCGTCTCCACGACATTGAAGAACGTCTCTACCGTAGGATTATCTTGCAGGGTCGCTGGGCTCATACCACCTCAGCGTTCACCCTGCTCTCTGGTATGAGAACTGTTCTATGACACCCTCATTTTGTTATTGGATGATGAGGGCATACATAGGCCATAATCGATGGGAAAATTAACAAACTCTGAAGAGGATCGACCTATTCTTTCAACTTCCATCCCATCTCTGATGCTGAGACATCATGTTCTTGGAGGAACTGCATCTTCTGTTTCGTTGACCAAGAATCACCATACCGTCTGGCATACCTCATTCGCTTACTGTTATTTTGACTCTCTTGATTCGACTTGGATCGTTCACTGTTCTCTTTATTAACTCTGGACTTCTTGTTCTGCTTATTTTTCTTCTTTGACTGGTTTTTGGAGTTAGATTGCCCAAGATACTCATTCACTTCACTTTCTGACATTGTGTTTTGGTCATCAGGATCAAATGATGGCCCCCCTCCAATTCGATCATGAAACGTTCCCTGGCTATCTCCTACTGTTCCTGGGGAAGAATCACCAACGTCGTGCGCTTTGTCTTTTCGACGGCGGTTAAACTCTGCCATCAGTGACTATTACACATGCCGTACAGATAACAATTCCCCAGATAATAGGATAGTTAGTGTTTTGAGATCTAGATGAAACTAAATAAATGTCAATATTGGTGAACACTGACGGGAATTTTTCGTGTATGCACTTCGAGCCGTCAAATTCGCTTTTCTATTCTTGAGTGGATTCGTAGATTTGGAGACAGCAACAAAGACGATCTAATTCTATCGGGTCAAGTTCCTGAAACCGTGAACAAATATAATCTACCAATTCATCACTACCGATATTTATAATGTCATCTCCTTCCAGCCAGTCACCAGACGAACTGAAGAGATATTATCGATCGTGCTGTTCAGCGAATTCTTTGAGTCTGGATCGGTTATTGTCGAAGCCGCCTTTCTACTTGAACGCCAAATGTGAGCGGTTCGTTATCTTCTCCGATCCCACGGAACAAGTATTCAACTAGAACCAACATCATTACTCAAACAACTACTTTTGTAACTGTGTTGGTTGCTTGGATCGGACAAGATCCTGTTCGTTTAGCCAATCGAAGAGGTTCTGATATACAGCAGTACAATCTTCACGATTCTCACTAGAGCAGAGGGTTTCCCAGTTTCCGATGAGAGTCAACTGCTTACGTGCGCGTGTCAACGCAACGTTCAATCGACGTGGCCCCTCATCAGGGAAAGTAAGGAATCCTGCGTTTCCGTTTTCGTTTGACCGAACAAACGAGACAATGATAGCTTCTCGCTCACTTCCCTGAAAAGAGTCGATTGTATCTATTTTCACGTTATTAGTTGATGGATCTATATTCGAGAGTTCACTCTTGATCGCCCCAATTTGTCCTCGATAAGCGGTAATAACTCCAATTTCGGATGAGGCGATTCCTGCTTCTCGAAATTCAAGAACACGCTGTGCTACTGATTTTGCCTCGTCTGTATTCTTGCGAGATTTTCCGTTCGCTCTGTCTTCTTTGCCCTCAATATCAATAGCCAAGACAGGATCAAAGCCATCAAGAGTCCAGTCTTTATTTCGAATAGCTGTTTCAAGACGACCTTCATAGAAGGCTTGATTAGAGAAAGAAGCGATCAATTCATTCATACGATATTGCTTTTGGAGTAGAGTAGTCACATCATCACCGTAGCGTTCGATAAAATGCTCAAACAGAGATATCTCCATTTCCTGTTCTTCTAATTCAGAAGAGGAATATGGGGGCAACTGCTTATGATCCCCGGCTAATACTATCTTTTCTGCTGAATTGAATGGGATAAGTGATGCAGGAATAGATGCCTGAGAGGCTTCGTCGACAACTGCAAAGTCGAATTCGTTCACGGTAAAGTCAGAGGCCGCACTCATTGTAGCGCAAACCACATCTGCCGTGGCTGCATTTGCATTTGAATTCCGCACCCAGTAATTCGACGAGACAATGCGGGTGGTTACGTTCGAGCCTACACGGGCAACTGAGATATCATCGGGAAGGGTACCATGTAGTGAGCCAGGATCTGCCTCGTCGAAAGTGCTCGTTCCAACGAGAAGATTATCTGTGGCCTGATTTGAATGAGCACAAGCTAAAACTCTATTCCCAGAATTGACAAGTTCACGAATCAGTGTAACGAGGGTTCGTGTCTTTCCTGTACCAGGTGGTCCATGAATGCAGAGAACTTCGTTTGATGAAATTACCCGTTCTGCAGCGACTGTTTGGTGGTTGTTTAATAACGAGAATTCAGCTCCGATCGTCTTGTCAGGTTCGAAAGTAACAGGCTCAGCACCAGTAATTATCTCTCGCTTTTCATCGGATTTTTCAGCAGTCTGAACTGCGGAGAACTCTCTATTATAAGGAACGGGATTGAATAGAGGTGCAATCCTGAGAAGACTATCTTCGCTTTCCTCAACGATGGTTCTTAGAATTTTTATTGCTTTAACATCACATCTATCAGTCAGCAACTCTATGACAGAACGGTGTGCATTAATGCCTTTAATAATACCTTCTGCAGGCAACAATTTATTTATTTTATCACTATTTATTCCGCCATCTGTCTCAATGACATCAACAAGGACTTCATTTTCTTTGTAGATGCCATAATCTCCTCTGAAGTCTTTGTTCCTAAACTCGTCTGGGAGAATAACTGTGAGCCGTGGACCAAGCTCAGTTGTTGCCGATCTAAAACTAAGCGGAACCAAAGTTGGGACACCATCATATTGATTTCGGAATGCAGAGAAAGGATACTGTTCATAAGCATCTCGGGCCTCAATTCGAGCAGTCTCTCGCTGATCCGAAACGAAGGAACGTAATCGATCGTAGAATTGCTCTTCTTCAGAATCGTTATATTTGATTTTGGGCTCGACAACCGATGACGGAGCAGAAATCTTCTTCTCACTATTATTTGAATTTATATAGCTAGGCTCCGTGGTAGGCGTATATTTTGACGTCCAAAATCGAACGTGATGTGCAAAAACCGTGTCATCAATTTTTGAAGGCTGTATACGAGACCGACTTTGCTTTTCAATATTATAATACGCA
Source organism: Natronorubrum thiooxidans (assembly GCF_900156475.1). Lineage (GTDB taxonomy): Archaea > Halobacteriota > Halobacteria > Halobacteriales > Natrialbaceae > Natronorubrum > Natronorubrum thiooxidans. Next base: position 9,144 of record NZ_FTNR01000027.1, on the reverse strand, counting down.
TAGACTGGCCTTAGCGAGGTTGGCGAATACAAGAGAAAATCTCCGGTTAGTTCGGCACTGTTCGCCTCGTGGAGAGGTATTTTAATTCGACCTTCGTCATCTGTTAGTTCATTATATGCACCAAATTTCTGTCGAATAGTATCTATAGAACCAGATATCGTCGAGGTGTCGGTGTTATAGAGGTTTTCTTCTTCGATTTTTTTGAGAGATATTTCGAGAGAGTGGAACTCTGTAACTATATGGTCAAGATCAATTCCCATTCGTGATAGTAACTGGTTATGTAACCATTATAATTATTTTGGTAGATACGATAGTTGATGGAGCGAGGAGTCCAGCGGCGTTTGCGCAGAGTTTGTAGTGTGTAGCGTCGAGCAACTCGATCGCTGTCGGGATCGTATCTTCGGCAACGTGCGGGTACTCTTTTGAGAGCATGCCGAGCACTGCGAATGGGCCGATCCGCTGCGTGTCGTCGCCGTCCTCGATGTAGGTCAGGAACTGCGGTGTGATCGGCGCGACGGTGTTTGGATACGAGGCTGCGATCCGCTGAAGGGCAGTAATCGCTTTCGCGTCGGCTGGGGAGCCGTCTTGCAACAGTGTCGCCAGTTTCGGGACGGCATCAATAACTGCATCTGGATTGTGATCGGCGATTGCTGCAACGATACTGATGGCGTCCGCGAGCGGTTCCGAGTCGGTGGTCGGTATGAGAACTGTGAGTACGTCTTCGGCTGCTGGCGTTACTTGCTCTGGGTGCTCGTCAGCGATGTGGGACAAGGCGGTGAGGGCTTCGGCCTGCACGCTTGGTTCGGACGTTTTCAGTTGTGTCGTCAGTACCGGGATTGCTGACAGACACGTCTCGGGATCGGTCTCAGCGATCGTAGCGAGCCTCAGTAGCGCTAATCGCTGTTCTTTGCCGTCGCTCGATTGGATGGTGTCGAGTAACTCGTCAACTCGGTCGGGATCAGTAGCTTCCGGTAAGCCGTGGAGGTCGTCGTGACCGTATCCATGGCCGTGCTGATCGTAGACGACGAAGTCTTCGAACTCAGTCGCAGGCCGGATTGTGATTGCAGACAACGTCAGTGAGTGCCTGAGTAACGTGAGCGCCTCACCGGGTGGGCTCATAAAATCGATCTTGACGAGATTGTACCCTTTGTCCGGGTAGTGTGCGTTCCGTTCCGCGAGAGCAGTATCGTACGTTTTGCTCGACGGAGAGTCCGAGCCGGCACTGTCTAGTTCAGTACCTCCTCAGCTGGCGTCTTTCCATCGAGCGATTGATGCGGTCTTTGATGGTTGTGAAGGTGTCATAGCTGTACTTCCGTGGTTTAACGCCACAGTTTACGGTGAGCGACCAGATTCTACAGGTTGAACTGATTGAGAAAACGCTCTTGTGAAGGACATTGTTGGTGAGTCAGAGAACAGTTTGAATGATTTCTTTCAGGACGTCTCGTCCGGGTTTGCGTAGGATTTTCCGGCGAAGTTCGAAGAGTCTGAGATACGCGGTGAGTTTGTTCTTCGAGATGCCTCGATGAGGCGAGAGCCACCGTCGCGCCAGCGACGCGTGGCTCTCGCACGTATTCACGTGCGCGTCTCCGTCAACGTACTCGCCTTCGCCGTGAATAACCGCTTCTCGCTGGTACGTTTCGTCCTTCTCCAATGGGTCGTAGGCACGAAATCCGTCGGTATAGACTGTCAGCGACTCCTCCTCGTGGTCATCGAGGAGGAGTCGCACGGTTGATTCGTCGGCGGATTTCGATGGGATGACGTATCGCTGATCGCTGCCGCGATCAACGAGGACAAACACAGGTGGCTTATATCCGTCGTAGCTTCCTCGTCCACGTTTCGACAGGCCACGCGAGCGCGACGGTTAGTCGCGCTCGCGGCCTTTCTTCCCGGCGGAGACGTAGAACTCATCGATTTCGACTGGCCCAACGAGATCGATGCGAGGCGCGTCGAGCGTTCTGGCGAAGCGCTCGACGCGCCGGTGAAGCGACCGATACGAGACATCAAACTCAGCGTCTAACTGACGGATACTCGTGTTGAACCGGAGCAACGAATAGAACGCGAACAACAGCTTATCGAGGCCGATCTTCGCGTGCGCGAAGATCGTGCCGGTCTTGTCGTTGAACGTGCGTCCACAATTTTTACAGCGATACCGCTGATACTCTCGATAGCTGCCGTACTTGATCACCGATTCAGACTGGCAGCGCGGGCACTGGAGGCCCTCGCGCCAGCGAACCTGCTCCAGCAGGTTCGCGGCGCTCGTCTCCGAACGAAACACTTCAACTGGGAACATAGTTGGGTGATGCTGACGCATCACCCTTGCCCGCTACGCTTTCACAGCACCAGCTCTGTTCGACCAACAATCTGCTTCCGAAGAGCGTATACAAAAAATTCGCGGAGAGATTGATGGTTTGCTCGATCCAGGAGAATCGACGATTATCTACGAGCACTCATTGGATTCTCTCCTCAACCGAACCGTATACGGTGGGGATCCTACAGAGGATCAGCACTTCCTGTAATAGGGAAAATCGTCGATCCCGTGGGGCTATCCAAGTATTGACGGTCGACGGAAGTTCTTTATTCTGTCTGTACCACACAGGGACTGTAGCCCGAATATTGGGCATGGTTTCAGACGAACTCTTGTGGTGTTGAAGCCTCGAAGAAACGGCGGTCGCGAAAGACGCCGTCGAGTTTCAGACGAACCCTTGTGGGGTTGAAACGTTCGGCAACTCACTAGTCTACGCCAACTGCGTCTCGGCGATCCGGGCAACCGCACTCGATCCGACGATCAGTTACCTCCACGAACCCGGCGAACGGCGCTACTCGCTGTCGCTCGATCTGGCCGACCTGTTCAAACCCGTCCTCGCCGATCGCGTCCTGTTTCGTCTGGTCAACCGCGGGCAGATCGCTCACGACGACTTCGAGACCGACCTCGGATCGTGCCTGCTGAACAAGCGGGGCCGCCAGACCTACACCAAAGCGTTCGAGGAAACCCTCGAGCGAACTGTCGATCACCCCGATCTCAACCGGAAAGTGAGCTACCAGTACCTGCTTCGACTCGAGGCGTACAAACTCAAAAAGCATCTCCTGACGGGCGAGCCGTACGAGTCGTTTGAACGGTGGTGGTGAAATGTACGTCATCATGGTCTACGATCTCCAGGCTGACCGCACCCACAAGGCCCTGAAGATCGGCCGCCGATACCTCACCCACGTCCAGAACTCCGTCCTCGAGGGTGAAATCTCTGAAGGAGACCTTAAGAAACTCCGAAACGAGATCGATGATTTGCTCGAGCCCGGGGAATCGACGATTATCTACGAGCTCTCGTCAGATTCGATCCTCGATCGGGCTGTCTACGGCGAAGATCCAACAGAAGACCAGCGGTTTCTGTAGAATCGTCGACCCCCTAGGGTTGAGCGGTTATTGGAGGTCGACGGAAGTTCTTTGTTGGAGACGTCCCACAGAGTAACTGTCGCCTGGATATCGGGCATGGTTTCAGACGAACCCTTGTGGGGTTGAAGCCGAGGACCAGCCGACGATCTCGACGAGCCCGGGTTTCAGACGAACCCTTGTGGGGTTGAAGCGGCTTCTCGACCGACGATGATGGCTATCTCCAGCCGAGTTTCAGACGAACCCTTGTGGGGTTGAAGCCATTTCCGAGGTCGTCTTTGGGTCGGCATGGCGCAACGTTTCAGACGAACCCTTGTGGGGTTGAAGCCGGTCGTTGTACCGTGAGCGGTGGCGCTTTTGGCCGGTTTCAGACGAACCCTTGTGGGGTTGAAGCGATGGTTTGCTCTCGAGCCTGCTCCTCGCTCTCGCGGGTTTCAGACGAACCCTTGTGGGGTTGAAGCCTCGTCCTCTTTAGTTTGACCGCGCTCCGATCGGGAGTTTCAGACGAACCCTTGTGGGGTTGAAGCGAGAAACGGTCGACCGGTCCCGGTCAGTCATCTCGGGTTTCAGACGAACCCTTGTGGGGTTGAAGCGGCGTCGGCACCGCTCGCGCCAAAGACCTCGGCTGGTTTCAGACGAACCCTTGTGGGGTTGAAGCGAGGACGAGGACGACGAGGACAAAGCCCAGCTCGCCGTTTCAGACGAACCCTTGTGGGGTTGAAGCCGTGATAATCTCGAAGGGGCTGCTCAAGAGTGGCTGTTTCAGACGAACCCTTGTGGGGTTGAAGCTCTCTCGAGTTCGAGGATTCGAGAGATTGGTGCGAGTTTCAGACGAACCGTTGTGGGGTTGAAGCTACGCTGAGATCAAGCAGCGAGAGCCGAAGAGAAAATTTCAGACGAGGGCGTGTTGATCGAGATAGGTAGTCGTTCGAGACCTCAACGAGTAATGACGGACACGTATAGCCTATTGGAACTGTACCAGAAGCTGTATTAGGATATTCTACAGAAAATCCTATAGGGGGAGCTATAACCAAGATATTAGAGTTTGCTGTAGCTGGGCCAATAGTATAGACTATAGTAGAAATTATAGGGAATTCTACAGCTGTTCGACCGGTTCTTTCTTGACCGCAACGAGATCGTCGATGACGCCGGGAGCCCCATTCTGCATCCCAAGCCGAAATGCCATTCGGAGAAGTTCGCTCTGATCGAGATCATCAATATTGGGCTCACAACCGAGTGATTTCTGAAGCTCTGCACCGACTTTCTCGCCGAGGTCAGACAGTCCGCCGTCGCCCTCGAGCGCATCCGCAAAGACGACTGGCAACGCTACTTCCGCCTCCCCGAGAGTGACGATCGCCTCGAGCATGGTGGAGACGTCGCTCTCGCACACGCGGACCTGCTCCCGATTCAGCAACTCGCAAAGATGGACGAGAATATGCTCCGTGCAACGACGTCCTCACTGCCGTCACGACTCGCTTCGAAGTTCTGGAAGGCATGTGTCGACTCGACGGTTAGTGACAATCCCTGGCAGAAAGGGAGCGCTGGCGTTCGTGAGTACGTCAGTGCCGGCGATATGAAACACTGGATCCGTCGCCAGGAGGCGGGCGTCAGTGATTCCTATGCGAAGAAGTTGGTCTCTCGGACGATCGACGCGTTGCTCGAACTCTCGAAGGGCCGGCTTGCTGTGAAAAAAGGAGACAGCGAAAGAACGGCCTTGAGTACACCGAGCGACGTGTTCTGTTGATGGACAATGCCGATATTCCGGGTGAGACCTTCGAGGCTGGAGACACCTGACGTCCACACTCGAGGGTGTCCCCAGGCAACTCACAACCCCTGAGAAGGGTTGCACTCTCCACGCCACACTGAAACCCTGCACGAAAGCGGCTGTTTGCTCGGTACGGCTACTGGGCAGTACGTCACTCGATCGGTCATAGTCGGTCTTCCTCGAGTGGCCCGCCTACGGATGTGTCTGAAGACATCAGCTGTCTCAGGAAACAATGTGACGAGGTTAGCAAATCCAGAGGATGTACCGAGAAGCAAGTGGTCGGGTGTCGCAGTCATTGTTTCCGTCGACCCCCAGAGGTTTGTCGGCTATTGCAGGTCGACGGAAACAGATTTGTGAGAGTGACAAGTACGGTTCCTATGGCCGGGTTTCCGGCATGGTTACAGACGAACCCTTGTGGGGTTGAAGCCGCGTTAGAGACTCTGACGGCTTCGTTTCGGCATACCCGTTACAGACGAACCCTTGTGGGGTTGAAGCCCGTTTCGACGCCACCTCGAGGCCGTCAAAGAGGCGTTACAGACGAACCCTTGTGGGGTTGAAGCATGAATAACGGGATTTATGACTCGCGGAAAACCGAGTTACAGACGAACCCTTGTGGGGTTGAAGCCTCTCGACTGTTCCGGCCTCCCGACCTATGCTCGCGGTTACAGACGAACCCTTGTGGGGTTGAAGCGACTGGGACGAACGCTTCAGCTTCACCATCGACGTCGTTACAGACGAACCCTTGTGGGGTTGAAGCCCGTTTAACGGGTACCCTATCGGGGACTATCCTGCGTTACAGACGAACCCTTGTGGGGTTGAAGCTCCTCGATCGCCTCGAGCGTCACTGTCGTTGACTCGTTACAGACGAACCCGTGTGGGGTTGAAGCGTCCTCTTCGCCCGTACCTGGATCGGCCATCTCGAGGTTACAGACGAACCCTTGTGGGGTTGAAGCGACGCTCGACACGGCTACCGCAGTCTCGTCGTGTTCGTTCGGTGGGGTCGAAGTACGCTGAGATCAAGCAGTGAGAGCCGACGGGACAGTTTTAGACGAGCGCGTATTGAACCAAGTACTCGTTTAAGATCTCAGCGAGTAATGCCGGACCGCATGGCCTATCAGAATTGTACAGAATCTACGTTAGGTTTTCCTACAGGTAAGCCTATAGGAAAAGCCATAGCTGATTTATTAGCTTTCCCTGTAGCTAAAGCGATAATATGGACGATAGCGAGGAGTGTGAAGTACCTCGGGGGCAAGCCCCGAGTTACTCACCCTTTTCAACCTGTAGAGGTATCTAAAGCTGTTCGACCGATTCTTTCTTGACCGCAACAAGATCGTCGATGACTCCAGGAGCGCCATCCTGCATCCCAAGCCGGAATGCCATTCGGAGAAGTTCGCTCCGATCGAGATCGTCAATATTGGGCTCACGACCGAGCGACTTCTGAAGCTCTGCACCGACTTTCTCTCCGAGGTCAGTCAGTTCGCCATCGTCCTCGAGCGCCCGAATCACAGCTGCCATATCACCGTCCCAAATCGAGACAGTCTTTTGCTTGTCACCGTCATCAATCGCGGCGAGTTCCTCACGAATGCGGTCTTTGAATTCTTCGCGATCATCGTCGACGGCAGCAACACGACTGCCTTTCTCCTCGAGTTCGTCGAAGACGTCCATGTCGTCACTCATGAATTCGCTCCACCAGTTCAGCTGCGTTCGCTTCGTATGCATCGCGTGCGCGCGTAGCCGTGCTCGAGGGTTCCTCGAGACCGAAGGCAGTCATCCCATCAGACTGTGCGTTGCGAATGTCCTGGGACTGCGGGACGTGATTCGGGGCGACCGTCTCCGGATACTCGTCAGCTAGTTCATCGAGCAACTCCGAGTCCAGATTCGTCGAGGCCTGAACGCGGTTCGGGATAATCATCTGAACCGAGAGTTTCGTATCCAGTGTCGCGTTATACTCCTCGAGATCTTCGTGGAGCGCCTCGAGTTGTGCCTCTTCGAACTCGCCGAGTTCTATTGGGGCGATAATGTTCTCGGCGGCCTGGAGTCCGTTGAGCGTGATATTGTTCGTGAGACCTGGGAGGTCGATGAGGATAACGTCGTATCCCTGTGGTTCAACATGCTCGGAGAGGAACTGATCGAAGATCACGTACCGCTCTTCGACCGGGCGGCTAGCGAGTTCGTCGTCAACCTGGTCCAGCCCTTTGTGGGCGGGCATGAGATCGGGACCCTCCTCGGTCGCCAGCGTGAGTTTCTCAACGACACCGTCGATATTCTCGGCAATATAGTCCCACGAATCGTCGAAGACATGAGCGATGTTCGGCTTCTGCTCGCTTTCTTCCCACTCCTCGAGGAGGCCGAAGTGTTTGGCCAAGTCGTTTTGCTTCCCTGCGAGGTCGATCATGAGGACGTCGTACCCATTGTTGTGAAGTGCGACCCCCAAGTGCGCCGTTGCCGTTGTCTTCCCAACTCCACCCTTATCTAGGAAGGCAGCGGCTCGCATCGGTTTTGACATAGTGTAATTCCTACAGTGTATCCAATAGTCATAAATGTATGTAAAGCATTAAAATCTGCTACAGTATCAACTAACGTAATTCCTATAGGATAAGCTATAGCGATGACTGAAGCAATTGTCATAGGCGTTCTAAAGATCCTAAGAGACCGTGTATCTTGTAGAAAGCGATTGTTCCTAATCAAAAGTTCCTCTCATCAGGATCTGATCAAACTCCCTCGAAGAGCCTGTCGATGACAACCAACAAGACCAGATCGACTCATCCGATTAGAGTGGTGACTCGGGATAGTAGACCGCAGACACACTTCTATCGCGGATGTGACAGTCGATACGCTGGCCACAGGCCTACTCGCTCGAGAGTGTTACAGGAGTTGCGGCACACAAAACGACACCCCCACACTGGCCTTCACCAATACTATTGGTCAGCAACTGGTTCGAAGGTCAGCCGTTTTCGCACACCGAACGTCACGCTTCGAAGCTCCCAACCGGCACGTCGGCAAATCGTCAACAAGTCGTTGGTCCCACGACTCGAGTGCCAACGGTCGTCGTGACACTCGAGGGCCAACGTCGTCGGTCGCCACGCCTCATCGCGGCCATCGACAAGCACCGACATACCCTCGAGTGAACACAGCATGTTCGTGAGGGCATCCGTCTTTAGCTAAGCGAAGAATCGCATGACTGCGGCGGCTTATCGGGACAACTTTTCGGAAGGAATAAGGAGGATTCAGCTGTGCACACAGAACCCTCCTCACGTCATATTGAACGTCGTCTCACTAACCTCCTTCCTTCTGAAGCACTCGAAGACCACGCCGAAGGTGTCGGCGTGGTCGAGCACGAGGGGAAGCTTCAGCTCCCGCCACTTGTCTGGTCGTTTGCGTTCGGCTTCGCCGCAGGCGAAAGCCGAACGCTTGCAGCCTTCAGACGAACCTACAACTCCACTGCTGACGAGTCGATCTCTCCGGGTGGTTTCTATCAGCGGTTGACTCCGACACTCGCAGAGTACCTCCGCGACCTCGTCGAATACGGGTTCGACGAGGTCGCTGTGCCTCACACCGTCTCTGATGAGTTCGACCGCTTTCGGGACGTGATGATCGCTGATGGAACCGTCCTGCGGTTGCACGAGTTGCTCTCTGAAGAGTACAAAGCACGTCACGAGGAGCAGGCTGGAGCGAAGCTCCACCTGCTCCACAACGTCACTGATCAGACGGTCGAACACTTCAGCGTCACAGACGAGAAAACGCATGACAGCACGTTGTTCAACACAGGTTCGTGGCTGGAAGAACGATTAGCGATCTTCGATCTCGCCTATTTCAAGTACCGGCGGTTCGCGTTGATCGACGAGAACGACGGCTACTTTGTTAGCCGGCTGAAAAAGAGCGCAAACCCGGTTGTAACCGAGGAATTACGGGAATGGCGCGGCCGCGCCATTCCCTTGGAAGGCGAGAAAATCTTTGACATCGTCGACGACCTTTCCCGCAAATACATCGACGT
>NZ_FTNR01000050.1 GCF_900156475.1 Natronorubrum thiooxidans | reverse complement strand
GTCGCTGCCGACCTGCCCTCACGGTCGGCAGCTTCCGCAATCGAATCGCCATAATAGAGGTTCTTCAGAAAACCCAACCGCTCTTTCCGGCGATCCGCCAATCCCCAGCGACACACTTGGTTCACCATTGAGAGACAATTCATGAGCCTGCTACGAAATCGGTCTGACGGTGAATTGCCACCCAACTGCGAATTGACTTATAGTATAAATAGTTGGATAAATAAAAAGATTTTAGATGCGTCACATTTCATGTTGGTATGTGAGACGAAGAAAACTCCTCAAAACAGTTGGAGCGTCCAGTGCACTGTATGCGACCGTAGGAACCATCTCAGCGAAAAGTTCTGAGGGAGATAGTAACAGATTCAAGAAGGATATGCAACGTGCCTTATCGATTGGGAGTTCCCAGGGCAACAAAGGCATGGAAAAATTCTTCGAAGAAAATGGATATTCATATGCTTCAAAGACTGTTGAAGAATCTTTCTCCCTCGGACCAGATGATACTCAAACTGATGATGGGGGAACTCCGGAAATAGAGCCTGACGCAATCAATGACCCGCAGGACGGGGGAGTGAAAGTAACAATCGGAGCCACTGATGGTTCGGACGCCCCAGGTGATACGGACATGTATGCCTGGCTATCGGTTGCGTACAAGTTCTCAGCATCATGTGCTGGAAGTAGTTTTATCCCTGATAGTCATGGTGAAGATCCAAGAGACGCAGCTGGCATCGCATGGAACAGTCGGCAGAACGAATACTTCGAACTTGCCGATGGCGGTGGAGAGAGTGCGATGGACGCAAGTGGTCAAATGGATCACCATGTGAAATGGAACGAAGACCTGCATGAACCAACGGTTGGGAGAACATCGTTCAGATTCGACGATAAGGAGATCTATAACCTGTGGGAGGATGTAGCTGTAGATAATAATGACTGTGGACTACTCGATCCTGGAAAAACAGAAGAGGGAGTTTATCCTGCCGGAGTCTGTGGTGTCTATCTCTCCACTATTGGAGATTGGGAACCGGACCGTCGTGTCGTGCGAGCTTCATATACACATGCTCACGGAGTGCTTAATATTTCACCGACGTTGAGTTTCTCCGCATCTGGTCCAGCAATTGGATTCAGCCCTTCTATCGATATTACTGAACATAGAATTTCAACAGATTCTGACGGGAATAATCTTGAGGTGCATCAATCCGAGATCATATAGAAAAGTTGTTCTATTACTTCTAAATAGAAGCGATATGTATTTATAATTTTCATATGAAGATCAATATATGGTTTCAATAGTAGATTGTAAGTTGATGCTGTTCGGAATTCAATTATCGTTAATTGGTATAGCTGCCCTACAATTCGTCGCTATCTATAATGCTCTTTTCCCCCTATTTCTGGCCGGTCTGGTGTGCGTCGGAGTGGGGACTGTATTATCAATCATCGGGGTATTTCGATAATTGGTACGAGGGTGACTCCATGAGAATCCCGCTGAAATACCTGGAGCGTGAAGTATGCCATGGAGTCCCGAAGGTCGATCTATGACATGCACCTCCGAGTACAGGAGGGTGACGGACCTCGGATGCGAAGGAACAGGAGAATTGGGATCGCAGCCCGGCCGACCTTAATGATCAAGGAAACTTTTGAAAATCAAGGAACTTCTCACACCAGCTCTTTGCGAAACTGACTCGTTGTGTCACTTGATCAAATACGTCCTTGACGAGTTCGTGGAACTCGTCTTCGTTCTCAACGATGATCGGTGCCATCGTCCACTTGAGGTATTTCCAAACCTGTTCGATTGGGTTGAGATGCGGTGATCCTGAGGGAAGGAACACGAGATCGATGCCAAGTTGGTGCGCACGCTTGCGCGTGTATTCACAGATGTGGGAGCCGTGCTTGTCCAAGACGAGCAGAATCCGCTTGCCGGGATTCTGCTCGCGTACCGCCTCTAACACCTCGCAAATCCGCTCTTTCTCCTCGGTTTCTTTCCACTGGACCACACTGTTGCCGTTCACTGCGTAGAACCCAACCGCCGAGTCTTCTGTCTTCACTAACGGCCGCTCAACGTGTGGATCATCGACGTACCAGACACGTCGTGAATTATCATACGGTTGCGGTTGTGATGCATCGAAAAACCCGAGAACAGTGCCGCCATCTGTACAGATATCGTCGTCGACGATCCACCCTTCTTCATCATCTCCTTTACGTTTGTTATGGGGTTGATCATCTTCGTCGAGCGCGTCGTCGACGCGCTCTTCGAGAATCTCCTCTGGATTCTCCGGTCGCCATGGGCGTTTTG
>NZ_FTNR01000010.1 GCF_900156475.1 Natronorubrum thiooxidans | reverse complement strand
CGAACACTCGCGTACACGACAAGAAATCCGTAATCGGCATCATCCGTCCTTGCCACCGCCTACGTCATGCTCCTACTTCAACGTGCAAAGCTGAGATTTTGAGAAAGCGCCCGAGGCGGGATTTGAACCCGCGTCACAACCGTGACAGGGTTGTATGATGGGCCACTACACCACCCGGGCTTCCTGCAACTCTTCCTTTCCCGGTGAACTTCTTAAGGCTTTCCAATCGAGGGCTCCGTGGTACGGTGAATCGGGACACGGCAGGGCTCTCGAGCACACTTATGTCATACACTAACGTGCTCCACAAGGAATTTAACTGATACTGGGCTATTGTCGAGTGTGATCGGCACCTCCGGTCAGGTTTGCCCGGCCGGGTAGCTGTTGCTCCCGATCGAGTTAGTAACCGTTAAATGCGTCCCGCCGGTATCTGCCTGTAGTATCTCGTGACAGCCGCTTCTTTCCCGATAGCCCACACGCACATCAATCCCAACACATGGTAGACGTAAGCCAACACGAACTCGTGCCGGAACACACCGTCCTCGAGGAAGACGTCCTCGAGGAGGTCCTTTCCGAGTACGACATCGACCGTACAGACCTGCCCAAAATCAAGCATACCGATGCCGCACTCCCGGACGACGCGGAGGTCGGTGACGTCATCAAGATCGTTCGGAACTCACGGACAACCGATCAGGCCGTTATTTATCGACTTGTGGTGGAATAAATGGCAATAGAACTCGACAGATCCAAACGACGCGACATTTCGCGCGAATACTTCTCGAAGGAACGCCTCGCCGAACACCACTATCGCTCGTTCAACGCCTTCCTCAACCGGGGGATGCAGGAGGTCGTCGACGAGAAGGAGACGATCGACACCGACATCGGTGACAAAGAAGGCGAAGAGCCGGTTCACGTCGAGCTCGGCGACGTTCGCGTTGTTACACCGCGTGTGCGCGAAGCCGACGGATCGGAGGAACTCCTCTACCCGCAGGAAGCGCGACTTCGTAACATCACCTACTCCGCACCCGTCTTCATGGAGATGTCCATCGTCAAAGGCGAGGAGGGCGACCAGCGGGTCGTCGACTCGACCGAGACGAAGATCGGTCGGATGCCGATCATGGTCGGCTCGGACAAGTGTAATATCGCCGGCTTCTCCGATGAAGAACTGATCGAAATCGGCGAAGACCCCGCCGACCCTGGCGGCTACTTCATCGTCAACGGCTCCGAGCGAGTCCTGATGACCAGCGAGGACCTCGCCCCGAACAAGATCCTCGCCGAGTACGACACCAAGTACGGCGACGAGATTCAGGTCGCCAAAACCTTCTCCCAGCGTCGTGGCTACCGTGCTCTGGTGCTGTGTGAGCGGACTCGTGACGGCCTCCTCGAGGTTTCGTTCCCCTCGGTGTCGGGTTCGATCGACTTCGTGACGCTCGTGCGTGCGCTTGGCCTCGAGAGCGACGAGGAGATCGTCCACAAGGTCTCGAACGACCCCGAGGTCGTCAAGTACATGCTCGAGAATCTGGAGGAAGCAGAGGTCCAGACCGAGGAAGAAGCGATCGAGACGCTCGGGAAACGCGTCGCCTCGGGACAGGGGAAAAACTACCAGCTCAAGCGCGCAAACTACGTCATCGACCGCTATCTCCTGCCCCACCTCCACGAGGACGGTGTCGAGGAGGAAGACGTCCGAATCAACAAGGCTCACTACCTCTGTCGGATGGCCGAGGCCTGTTTCGAACTCGCACTCAACCGACGGGAATCCGACGACAAGGACCACTACGCCAACAAGCGTCTGAAGGTCAGCGGCGACCTGATGAAAGACCTGTTCCGGACCGCGCTGAACAAACTCGCACGGGACGTGAAATACCAGCTCGAGCGAGCAAACATGCGGAACCGAAATCTATCGGTGTCGACGGTCGTGCGCTCGGACGTGCTGACGGAGCGACTCGAGCACCCGATCGCGACGGGGAACTGGGTCGGTGGCCGCTCCGGCGTGAGCCAGCTGGTCGACCGGACGGACTTCATGGGGGTTCTCTCCCACCTTCGACGACTGCGCAGTCCGCTCTCGCGCAGTCAGCCTCACTTCGAGGCACGGGACTTACACGCGACCCAGTGGGGTCGCATTTGTCCCTCCGAGACGCCTGAAGGACCGAACTGTGGGCTGGTGAAGAACTTCGCACAGGCGATGGAGCTCTCCCAGAACGTCGAAGACGAACAGGAACTCAAACGCGAACTGGCATCGATGGGCGTCGAGGGCATTCCGGGCCTCGAGGGCATCGAACGATCGACATCGACGGCAGACGACTAATACAATGAGCAGCCAACAACGAGAAGCCAAGGTCTACGTCAACGGGTCGCTGGTGGGAACACATCCCGACCCGCACGAGCTAGCCGAACAGATCCGCGAAGCACGACGCATCGGCGACGTCAGCGATATGGTCAACGTCTCGGTCAAAGATCGCACCCGCGAAGTGATCGTCAACGCCGACGCTGGCCGTGCACGGCGACCACTACTGGTCGTCGAGGACGGCGAACCCCGCATCTCCGACCAGGAGATCGAGGCGCTTCGACAGGGTGACCTCGAGTTCGAGGACCTCGTCAATCACGGCTATATCGAGTTTATCGACGCCGAAGAGGAAGAGGACATCTACGTCGCCGTCGACGAGGACGACCTCAACGAGCGACATACACACCTCGAGATCGACCCCTCCCTGATCTTCGGGATCGGTGCGGGGATGATTCCGTACCCAGAGCACAACGCCAGTCCGCGTATTACGATGGGTGCAGGGATGGTCAAACAGTCGCTCGGCCTTCCGAGTGCGAACTACCGTATTCGGCCGGACACGCGCCAGCACCTGCTGCACTACCCGCAGCTCTCGATGGTCAAGACCCAGACGACCGAACAGATCGGCTTCGACGACCGACCCGCCGCACAGAACTTCGTCGTCGCCGTGATGAGCTATGAAGGGTTCAACATCGAGGACGCGCTGGTGATGAACAAAGCCAGCGTCGAGCGCGCACTCGCTCGCTCGCACTTCTTCCGGACCTACGAGGGCGAGGAACGACGCTACCCCGGTGGACAGGAAGATCGCTTCGAAATCCCAAGCCAGGACGTTCGTGGTGCACGCGGCGAGGAAGCCTACGCACACCTGGACGAGGACGGCCTGGTCAACCCCGAAACGCGAGTCGACGAGAATTCCGTCTTGCTCGGGAAGACCTCGCCGCCACGATTCTTGGAAGAACCCGACGACATGGGTGGCCTCTCGCCACAGAAACGCCGCGAGACGTCGGTGACGATGCGCTCGGGCGAATCCGGCGTCGTCGACACCGTCACGCTGATGGAAGGCGAAGACGGCTCGAAGCTCTCGAAGGTCTCCGTGCGTGACGAACGGATCCCGGAACTCGGGGACAAGTTCGCGAGCCGACACGGCCAGAAGGGGGTCGTCGGCCACCTCGCACCACAGGAGGACATGCCGTTCACGCAGGATGGCGTCGTGCCCGACCTCGTGCTGAACCCACACGCACTGCCCTCGCGGATGACCGTCGGCCACATCCTCGAGATGATCGGCGGCAAACTCGGTGCGATGGAGGGCCGTCGTGTCGACGGGACGCCGTTCCTGGGCGAAGACGAGTCCGAACTCCGTGGCGGTCTGGAGGACGCCGGCTTCAACTCCGCGGGTAAGGAGGTCATGTACTCCGGGATCTCCGGCGAGAAGATCGAGGCCGAGATCTTCGTTGGGATCATTTTCTACCAGAAGCTCTACCACATGGTCTCGAACAAACTGCACGCCCGTTCGCGCGGGCCGGTGCAGGTGCTGACCCGCCAGCCAACGGAGGGACGTGCCCGCGAGGGCGGACTCCGTATCGGGGAGATGGAACGGGACGTGTTCATCGGCCACGGAGCCGCGATGACGCTGAAAGAACGACTGCTAGACGAGTCCGACCGCGAGTTCATCCACGTCTGTGGACAGTGTGGAATGAGCGCGGTCGAAAACGTCGAACAACGGCGTGTCTACTGTCCGAACTGCGACGAGGAGACCGATATCCACGAGATCGAGATGAGCTACGCCTTCAAGCTCCTGTTGGACGAAATGAAGGCGCTGGGTATCGCACCACGACTCGAACTGTCAGACGCCGTCTAAATCATGCAACACAGCACACCAAAAGACATCGGAGCGATCAACTTCGGGCTCATGGAGCCCGAGGAGTACCGGGAGATGAGCGCGACGAAGATCATCACCGCCGACACCTACGACGACGACGGCTTCCCCATCGACATGGGACTGATGGACCCCCGGCTCGGCGTGATCGACCCCGGCCTCGAATGTAAGACCTGCGGGCAACACTCGGGTTCGTGTAACGGGCACTTCGGCCACATCGAGCTGGCCGCACCCGTCATCCACGTCGGCTTTACAAAGCTCATTCGGCGGCTCCTGCGGGGGACCTGCCGAGAGTGTTCGAAGCTCCTGTTGACGGAGGACGAACGCGACGAGTTCCGTGCGGACATCACGGAATCGCGAAAGCTGAGCCGCGACTTAAACGACGTGACCAAGGCCGCGATCCGGCAGGCTCGCAAAAAAGATCGCTGTCCACACTGTGGTGAGATCCAGTACGACATCGATCACGAGAAGCCGACGACGTACTACGAGGTCCAGCAGGTGCTCACCAGCGAGTACTCCCAGCGCATCGCGGCGGCGATGCAGGGTGGCGAAGACGGCACACGGATGTCGCCGGACGAACTCGCCGAGGCAACCGAGATCGATCTCACCCGGGTCAACGAAATCCTGTCGGGCTCGTTCCGCCCCCGTGAGAGCCAGCGCAAAGCCATCGAGAAGGCGCTGGATATCGACCTCACCGAGGAGGACACGAACAAGCTGATGCCCTCCGATATCCGGGACTGGTTCGAGAACATTCCGGACGAGGACATCGAGGTACTCGGGATCAATCCCGAGCGCTCCCGACCGGAGTGGATGATCCTGACGGTACTGCCGGTTCCGCCCGTCACGGCTCGACCGTCGATCACGCTCGATAACGGCCAGCGCTCCGAAGACGACCTCACTCACAAACTGGTCGACATCATCCGGATCAACCAGCGGTTCATGGAGAACCGCGAGGCCGGTGCCCCACAGCTGATTATCGAGGACCTCTGGGAACTACTCCAGTACCACGTCACCACCTTCATGGACAACGAGATTTCGGGGACGCCACCGGCCCGACACCGCTCGGGACGGCCGCTCAAGACACTCTCCCAGCGACTCAAGGGTAAGGAAGGACGCTTCCGTGGCTCGCTGTCCGGAAAGCGTGTCAACTTCTCCGCCCGAACCGTCATCTCGCCGGACCCGACGCTGAGCCTCAACGAGGTCGGTGTTCCAGACCGCGTCGCAAAGGAGATGACCCAGACGATGAACGTCACCGAGCGCAATGTCGAGGAGGCTCGGCGGTTCGTCTCGAACGGGCCGGAGGGCCATCCCGGTGCAAACTACGTCCGCCGTCCGGACGGTCGACGACTCAAAGTCACCGAGAAGAACTGCGAGCAACTCGCCGAGAAAGTCGAGGCTGGCTGGGAGGTCAACCGCCACCTCACCGACGGCGACATCATCATCTTCAACCGGCAGCCGTCGCTGCACCGGATGTCGATCATGGCCCACGAGGTCGTGGTCATGCCGTACAAGACGTTCCGACTCAACACCGTCGTCTGTCCGCCGTACAACGCCGACTTCGACGGCGACGAGATGAACATGCACGCCCTCCAGAACGAGGAGGCCCGCGCCGAGGCGCGCGTGCTCATGCGTGTCCAAGAACAGATGCTCTCGCCGCGATTCGGGGAGAACATCATCGGGGCCATTCAGGACCACATCTCGGGGACGTACCTGCTTACCCACGACAACCCACGGTTCAACGAGACACAGGCACTCGACTTGCTCCGTGCGACGCGGATCGACGAACTGCCCGAACCGAGCGGAATCAACGACGAGGGCAAGCCGTTCTGGACCGGTTACGCCGTCTTCTCCGAACTGCTGCCCGACGATCTCGATCTCGAGTTCACCGGGACGATCGGCGAAGACGTCATCATCGAGGACGGACAGCTTCTCGAGGGTACTATCGCCGAGGACGAGGTCGGCGAGTTCGGCGGCGAAATCGTCGACACGATCACGAAGGTCTACGGCAACACGCGCGCCCGGGTCTTCGTCAACGAGGTTTCGACGCTCGCGATGCGGGCGATCATGCACTTCGGATTCTCGATCGGGATCGACGACGAGACCATCCCGGGAGAAGCCCAGGACCGCATCGACGAGACGATCGACGACGCCAACGACCGCGTCGAGGAACTCATCGAGGCCTACGAACGGGGCGAACTCGAGTCCCTGCCGGGGCGGACGATCGACGAGACCCTCGAAATGAAGATCATGCAGACGCTTTCGCGTGCCCGTGACAATGCGGGGAACATCGCGGACGAGCACTTCGAAGACGACAACCCCGCCGTCGTCATGGCAAACTCCGGCGCGCGTGGGTCGATGCTCAACCTGACCCAGATGGCCGGGGCCGTCGGCCAGCAGGCAGTTCGGGGCGAGCGAATCAACCGTGGCTACGAGGATCGAACCCTCAGCCACTACGAGCCAAATGACCTCTCGGCGGAAGCCCACGGCTTCGTCGAGAACTCCTATACCAGTGGCCTCACCCCACGGGAGTTCTTCTTCCACGCGATGGGGGGCCGCGAAGGACTGGTCGACACGGCAGTCCGAACCTCCAAGTCCGGTTACCTGCAGCGCCGGCTGATCAACGCGCTCTCGGAACTCGAAACCCAGTATGACGGCACGGTCCGGGACACCTCGGACACCATCGTCCAGTTCGAGTTCGGTGAGGACGGCACCTCGCCAGTCAAGGTGTCCTCCAGCGAGGACAACGACATCAACGTCGACGAAATCGCCACGAAGGTTCTCGACGAGGAGTTCGACTCCGAAGAGGAAAAGGAGGCGTTCTTCAGCAGAAAACCGGAGCCGACGAACCTCTCCGAGTATGCCGATAGTCGCGTTGTCGATGGAACGGAGGTGACCTCCGATGACTGAGGTCCACTACGACGTCACCGACGACATGATCGCCGTCGTCGAGGACACCGATCTCCCCCGCCGACTCAAGGACAACGTCTACGAGACACTCGAGGATCGCGGCGACGCAACCGTCGAGGACGCAGACGACCTCGCAAAGGCCGTCGAGAACCGATATCTCGATACCCGAGTCGATCCGCTTGACCCCGTCGGCACCGTCTCCGCCCAGTCGATCGGCGAACCCGGAACGCAGCTGACGATGAACACGTTCCACTACGCGGGTGTCGCAGAGATCGACGTGACCCAGGGGCTGCCCCGACTGATCGAACTGGTCGACGCCCGGAAGACCCCAGACACGCCGATGATGACCGTCTATCTCGAGGACGAGTACGCAACCGAACGCGAACACGCACACGAGGTCGTCTGGAACCTCGAGGCGACGAAGATCCTCGCGCTGGGTGACGTCTCGACGAACGTCGCGGACATGCGGGTCCAGATCTCGCTCAACGAGGACACACTCAAAGAGCGCATGATCACGCCCGAAGAGGTCGCCTCGATCATCGAGGACAACCTCGGCGTGAGCACGATCCAGCAGGGCACCCAGATTCAGTTCGGCCCCGAAGAGCCGTCCTACCGTGATCTGCTCCAGCTCGTCGAAGAGCTGCGTGACATCACGTTCAAAGGAATCGAAGAGATTTCCCGTGTCGTTATCCGGCGTGAGGAACTCGAGAGCGGCGAGGAGTTCGTCCTCTATACCGAAGGATCGGCCTTCGGTGACGCCCTCGAAATCGAGGGCGTCGATGCCTCGCGAACGACGTGTAACAACATCCACGAGATCCACCGCAACCTCGGTATCGAGGCTGCTCGAGAGACGATCATCGAGGAGACGAACAACACGCTCGCCGAGCAGGGACTCGACGACGTCAACGTTCGCCACCTGATGTTGGTCGCGGACATGATGAGCAACCGCGGCGAGATCGAGTCGATCGGTCGCCACGGCATCTCGGGCTCGAAGAAGTCCGTCCTGGCCCGTGCGGCGTTCGAGGTGACCGTCAACCACCTGCTCAACGCCGCGATCCATGGCGAAGTCGACGATCTGGACGGCGTCACGGAGAACGTGATCGTCGGCAAACCGATCAAGCTCGGCACCGGTGACGTCGATCTCCGGATGGGATCGACGAGCGCCGGCTCCGGCAGCAGTCAGGCCGACTGATCGATGGGCGTTACCCTCGACGACGACGCCCGCCAGTATCTCGCCGCGTTCGAGGAGATCACGGGTGTGAACGGACAGGACTGTCTGATCACCACGTCCGAATCAGGTGGCGACCGACTCCTCGTCGTCGTCTCGAGCGGGCGGATGAGCGAAGCGATCGGTCCCGGCGGACGCACTGTGCGACGCTACGAGGAGGAAGTCGGGAAGCCGGTCAAGCTCATCGAAGACGCCGACGATCCCGAGGCGTTCGTCGCGAACACACTCGCCCCAGCGGCAGTGTACAACGTCACGATCAGCGAAAACGACGATACGGTCGCCTACGTCGAAGTCGCAAACGCCGACCGCGGCGTCGCGATCGGGACGAACGGCCGGACGATCGAGGCCGCACGAACCCTCGTGGATCGTCACTTCGGGATCGACGACGTGCAACTGCTCTGATCGCTCCGACGCCGTTTTTGAGCACACTCCGCACACAATTGGGACCGCGCTCTGTTTTCGAAGCCGAACGCCGCTTCGATAGTTCTCACTCCACCGATCATGCAGTTCGGCTTCCTCGCGCCCGCCGAGGTGCGCTACGCCGTTCTCCGTCCGTAACTCGAGTAGCGAAACGCGCTCAGATTCGTCGAACGGGGTCCCTCGAGGACTCTCGGGGCGTAACGGCGACTCGAAACAGGGATGCTTAAGTGCCTTCGTCGGATAGCGATGGATACTATGGCAAACGGCAAGTATGCCGCGCGCAAGCTCAAGAAGGACCGCCAGAATCAGCGGTGGTCCGACTCTGACTACGCGCGCCGCGCCCGTGGACTTCGCGAGAAGTCCGACCCACTCGAGGGAGCCCCACAGGCTCGAGGGATTGTACTGGAAAAGGTCGGTATCGAGGCAAAACAGCCTAACTCGGCAATCCGGAAGTGTGTCCGAGTGCAGCTGATTAAAAACGGGAAACAGGTCACCGCCTTCTGTCCCGGTGACGGCGCAATTTCGTTCATCGACGAACACGACGAAGTCACCATCGCCGGAATCGGTGGGGCGAAGGGTCGTGCGATGGGTGACCTCTCCGGTGTCAACTACAAGGTTGACAAGGTCAACGGTGTTGCAATGAAAGAACTGGTTCGCGGAAACGCAGAGAAACCGGTGCGATAATTATGGCTGCAGAAGACCAACCCGACCCGGACGCCCCCGCAGGTGGCACGGACGTCGGCGCGAAGCTGTTCGGCACGTGGGAGATCGACGAGATCGCGTACAACGATCCCTCCACCGAACGCTACATTACGGTGACGCCGGTCGCCCACACGGCAGGTCGTCACGCCAGCAAACAGTTCAAAAAGTCCCAGATCTCGATCGTCGAGCGGTTCATCAACCGTCTCATGCAGACCGAAGAGAACACGGGCAAGAAACAGCAGACGCTCAACCACGTGCGTGATGCGTTCGAACTCGTCCACGAGCGCACCGACGAGAACCCGATTCAGGTACTCGTCACCGCCGTCGAGAACGCAGCACCACGCGAGGAGACCGTCCGCCTGAAATACGGTGGCATCTCGGTCCCCAAGGCCGTCGACGTCGCACCCCAGCGTCGTGTCGACCAGGCCCTGAAGTTCCTCGCCGAAGGCGTCTACAACGATTCGTTCAAGACTCCAACGCCCGTCGCAGAGGCTATCGCCAGCCAGCTTACCGGCGCGGCCAACTACGACGTCCAGACCTACGCGGTCAGTCAGAAAGAAGAAAAAGAGCGCGTCGCGGCAGCTGCACGCTAAGCTCTCGATTTTCTTTCGGTTTTTGCGACTCGAGAGCGCCAGCGCTGGCCACTCGAGTCAGGGACGTTATAGTTCGTGTGTCTTGATATCGGTACTCCAGCGGAGTTCTCCCTCGAGCAACACTGGGAACGTCTCGGTGTTGAGAAATTTCACGAGTTCTGCTGTTGTCACGGAACGCAAACAGACGTTTCCAAATGCTAAACGGTACGAATCGTCCGATTCTACAGCTATATTATACACACCTCCTAATTTTTGCGAGGAGGTTGTGTATACAGTCAATATAATATCGCTACTATCTCTATTTTGAATTATCGTCCCTACGGTCGGTAACCCCTGGTTCGTCTGTACAACTGATAATGCTCCATCACCGACAATGTGGTACTGCTGGTCACTCTCACCCACTTTTTGAAGCGTATCTAACGCGCCGTAGAGCGGAAAACCACGGTTCAATAAGCAAGCAATTGCACTCCCCGCAGTGACTGCGGTCTCGTTTTGCACCTCGCTGAACGTTACGATTCCACCGATAGCACCCGCTTCGATGAGACCGAGTCCCTGCTCGTAGGACTGACACGCGTTGAGAACGAACGCTTTCGTGCCAACTGTTTCGAGTTCCCTCGCATCTATCCACCCATCTGAACACCGAAACCCCTCTGGATCGATATGGCCAATATAATGAACGAAGTCACTTTCACTAGCGAAAACATCCTCGAAATCATCTGTTGTGAGGTCATAATGAACAGCGACATCCAGTGGGAGATCGTTTCGATCCTGATATGCGCTATGGACCGCCACGAACTCTTCGCTCATATCTGGATCATTACAGATTACTTCGATTTCGAGGTCACCATCCCGTGGTGATTGTGTAACGCTGTTTTGGAACGCCGATAGCGTTCCTGTGCCTGCTATTTCAGTTCTATTATCGTCTTTCCAGAATTGCTGAATATTCGATTGCTCACCGTCATATTCGGCCGTTATTTCATCGTTTCGAGTACTTATCTTCTGATCTGTACGATTCGTTTTTATATAGGGGTGGTTCCCAGTTGTTCGAACACGTGTCGGTGATGATCGAACCGGGTTGCTCGCGTCTTCACGGATTCTAACAGTTGCGAGTTTGTCGGCAAGGAATGGGAGATATTCGATCTGTTGTGCACGCGGCTTCAGCCGGGTCTCGAACTGCCACTCCGGAAGTTGTGATCGTATTGTATCAAATGGAACCTCGAGATAGGCCTCGAGCTGTTCGACTAGCCTTCGTCCATACAGGTCCTCAATATCAAACTTGAGCGCTGATTCGAGCGCCTGTCGCTCATACAGTGGAAGAGGGGTTTCCCCTTCCGTTCGGACGATACAATCAAGCAGAAAAATCTGTTTTAAGAGATGGGAAACGGTGACCTCAAATCCTTCTGTTCCTTCCAGTAGAACGGTATATCCTGTATCTGTAACAAGCTGTGGTGTTGACCCTGGAACGACCTCGACTGCGAGATAGTACGCAAGTGGTGCGACAACGAAAACATGTTGGAGAGTCGGTGGTACTTCGATCCGAATGCCCGTCTGTGGACGGGACAACGTGTGGGGAATATCCAGTTCATCAGACAATTCGATCGCTGGCGGATGACCACGAAGTGTCGGGTACGATCGTTCAGTTGCTGTGGTTTTCAATGCTGACCCGAACATTGAGACCGCTTGCATCATGTCTTCGGGATCCGAACTTGTTGTAATCGTTGCTGCTGGTGATGTATGATACGACCGTGCGCTAATGACTACCGAAGTCGTTTCTCCAAACGTGAGTTCTGTTTGGCCAATGCCCGCATGAACGTGGACTGCACTTTCAACAGAAACGTACACTTTTATTGGCCCAGAGAGGTCGAGAATGTATTTCGCTCGTGGGAGAGTCACGCTCTCGTTCGATTGAACTTCGGTGAGCAGTGGTCCAGTTGTCTTACGAACATATACAGAGTTGTCGCTTAGCAACTGAATGCTATCAGTCGTAATCTCCACGGTCGTATCCATCGGGTACGGTATTCGGTCATCAGCAACGGATGTAGGGGTAACTGGCGTATTTGTTTCAAGTCGATACCGTCGACGTTCGATCGGATCAATAATTACTAACCCGTCCTGAGTCGGCTTGAATTTTGGTTTCATCGGCGGCGAAAGTAGATCTAGAGGCTGATGGTTGTCAGCCCGTTTCTTATGCATTATTTGTGTATCGATAAAATATACGTTGTGGCCGTACTGCGATCACTACCGTATATGTATCCCAGTTGTCCCGTTTAATCCGCTCCCGGCTACATTTAATAGTACCTGCCAGAGGAATAGTAGTACGAGCTGTGTTGCTGAACTCTCCATCCCACCTGTTCGTTGTCCATCCAACACTCTCTCTAGGTGAACTGGATATCGACAGGTCTCGAGTCACGGTTGATGTTCACTGGGCTGATTTTGATCGATCTATTCTCGAGCAGATCGACAATAAGTATGATCTACTCCTTCTCGACTGGGGTCTCGAGACACCGGATGCTCGTGGGGTACTCGATGCGTTCGAACAGAACGCCCCAGACACGCAGATTCTCGTCCTCTCCGAAGACGTTCCATCGGACGACCCCGCCGATCGTGGTGCCAATGAACTCCTTGTCGGACCGCACTCAGAGGAGACGCTGTCCTCGACGATCGAACGGCTCCTTCTGCAACAAGCCTACGAGGAGGCGATGAACGAGTTTTTCAGGTTGTCGACCGAGCGAGCACTGCTCGAGAGCGAACTGCAGTCCGGCGTTGATGCTACTGATCGGTACCAATCCATTGTCTGCAACCTCTATGAGTCTCGAAAACAAGCAGCCGCAATTCGCGACGAACTCTCGAGTGATGGGTTCGATCAGACACTACGGCAGTTGCTCGATAGGTAAGAAAGAACTCGAGTAGTGTTCCGCTATCGTAACAGCTGAACGTGTAGCAGACCCAACACAGGACCGTCGTTCAATATGTGACGTTTCCTGACGGCCAGTGGCTACGATACACCCTTTATTCGTCCGTTCGTGGAGGGGAGACGTCTCCTTACCCTTTCGAACGGTTTCTTTGTACCATAAGCCTACTATCTATTTATATGTTATATTAAAATAAATTTATATTATCGCGGCAGTATGTCTAAGATGGACCATGGACGAACTAACCGACTACCTGAAGAACCACCCACGAATGATCGGCGCACTGTTTACGATCCTGCTGGTGCTGTCACAAGCAGGAACTGCTGCGGCAACTAATTACAATTTCGCTGGGCCGTAATTCACGCTAACTTTTCAACATCGATATCGTCGCTCCATCGGATTTCGCCATTAATAAGCACCGAAACTTTATCCAAGCTGAATAGTTCTCGGAGTTGTGACTTTGTCACCGGAATACGTTCGGTTTTACCGGGTATTACGTAATATGTTTCAATACTGTCTATCCCCGGTGTGTATACACCACCCTTCCCCGCATTAACAGAAGTATACGCATACATATTGACCCAGATGTGATCTTCATCGGTTGTGACCGAACACACGTTTGGCGATCCCATTTTTGACTGTGCAATTGTTATCATCCCGTCCCCGACGATGTGATACTGTTGCCCGACCACGCTTTTCTTTCGAGCGAGTTCCACCGCTGCATACAGTGGATACCCTCGATTCAACAACCGTGCGACCGTGCCACCAACACGTACTGCTCCGCTATTGACGACATCGTCGAGTGTCACGATCCCGCCAATGCTACCGGCTTCGATGAGGTGGAGACCCTGATCGTGTGATTGACAGCCGTTGAGTAGAAACGCCTTCGCACCGGACGTCTCGAGCAGCGATGCATCTACCGTTCCATCCGAACACTGCAGTCCGTCGTCATCGATATGTCCGATAAAGTGGAGAAAGTCGGTTTCGGACGCTAACACGTCCTCGAGTTCGTCCGTCGACAGTTCGTAATGGACCGACACGTCGAACGGGAGTTCCTCGCGAGTTCCATAGACGCCGTCTATCGCCTCGAGTTCATCCCACATCTCCGAGTCATTACAGACGACCTCGATTTCGATCGGGTCTGCTCTGGGCTGGCGGCCGATGTTATTGTGAAACGCTGACAGCGGCGTTTTACTCGTGATTTGTGCTGACTCACTACTCTCCCAGCACTGTTCTATCGTTGGTATCGACGCCCGCTCGTTCGGATTCGATGTCGTCTCCATGCCACGGACGGAACTAGCATTTCGGACGAAATCCCCTCGGACAAACTCCTCGATTGCCTGTGTCTGTTCTCGTGTCGACACCGCAGACTGGGTCTCCGTGTCCTGTATGCGGATGCTCGAGAGGCTGTTGGCGACGAAGGGGAGAAACTCGACGCCGTTCGGATCCGGTTGTACTCGCGTTTCGAGACTCCAGTCTGGAAAATGCTGGTTGACGGTTTGAAACGGAACGTCGCGGAGATACGTCTCGAGTTGGTCGGGGAGGGAGAGTTCGTACACGCGCCCGAGATCGAACTCGAGGGCCGGTTCGATCGCTTCTCGCTCGTGTAAGGGCAGGGGTGTCGTCCCTTCGGTGCGGACGATACAATCGAGAAAGAAGATGTGTTTGAGCACTCGCTCGACGGTGTCCTCGAAACACGGCTTTTCGCCGAGCGGATACGTAAAGCCGGTCTCAGTAACGAGTCGTGGCGTCGAACCGGGCACGACGTCGGCACCGAGATAGTATGCAAGCGGTGCGACGACGAACACGTGGCGGAGTGTTTGTGGGATTTCGATCCGAATCCCGGTTGCTGGGGCATTGAACCGCGACGGAATCGTCAACGCATCACCGAGCTCGAGTTGGGGAGGGTGGCCACGAAGTGTCGGATACGACCGTTCGGGAGTCGTGGTCTTCAGCGCCGACCCGAACGCCGAGATCGCCTGCATCATGTCGGTCGGGTCCGCTGTCGTCGTGATCGTCCCTGCTGGACGCCGATGGTAGGATCTGGCCCCGAGTTGCACGGCCGTCGATCCATCGAGGGAGACGTAGGTCCGGTCAGCGTCGGAGTAGATTTGCACCGAGCTTTCGAGGCGAGCATACACCTTGAGCGGGCCGGATAAGTCGAGTACGTACTGCTCCCGTGGAAATGACGCCTGCTCGCTGGGGCGTACTTCTTCGACCATCGAGCCGTCGTGTTCGCGGACGTAGATGGTGTTGCTCGTCGGTAGCGTAAGCATCTCTGCCGAGAGGTCGACGGCAGCATCCACTGGATACGGAATTCGATCTGTTTCGGCTGGCTCGAGCGAGACCGGCCCATACGTTGTGAGGTGATACCGGTGGCGCTCGATCGGGTCGACGATTTCTAGACCGTTCTGAGTCGGCTCGAACGTTGGTTTCATGGGGTCGGGGGGAGGGTTGGGGACAGTTGCAGGCGGTCGTCAGGGAACGGGCCAGTCGTAACTCGAGCAGCTACGCGACGTTATAATCGGTCGACGGAAACCCACCCGGATCGGAGTTCGCCGTCGTTGATCGACCACCGTTCCTGACAGACATCGTTTTGCTCTCGAAGTTCGATGACGATATCGAACAGTGGTGCCAGTATCGAGGCAACGTCCGAGTCGCGGTCCATGGGGAGATGGTAGTGGATCATCCCCCCAGTATCGTGGACCCGACCGTTGGTCAGGTGGAGAAATTTGAAGACGCGTTCAGTGCCGTACTCCTCGAGTAACGGGACCAACGAATCGACACCGATACGGAGCTCTGCGGGTGCAAGCCCGTTTGCCTGCACTTCGAACTCCTCGATCGCACGCGAGATAGCGATCCCGAGGTCGGAGAGCGTGGTCGTCGTGATCGGCGACTCGTCGATCGACGGTGTGATGGGCTCCATCGCGCTCGAGTCGGCATCGCTCGTGGCAACACTGCGAGCCTGCGTCGCGTAGCGAACGTGTGTCAGTGTCTCCGAGGGACCGGAATCAGATCCGAGGAGATCGGAAACGTCGTGGCCGTTGCCGGTCGTCGAGACCAGCACACGCCGTCGTGACTGGGCGGTTGTCTGTCCCAGCAGTCGACGGGAGATGTCCCGACGCTGAGCGGCCCGAACAGACCCGGTGATGAGGACGCTGGCTCCCTGTTGTTTCAGTCGGGAGAGTGCCTCGGTGAACCGCTCCTCGTCCGACTCGCCCCCCAGATCCTTTCGCGAAAGCATTACTATATGTTATTGACACAGAGGGGTCAAACATTAAATGTTCGGGCCGAACGGGAGCGAGGTGTTCAGACGGAGTTCGCTGATCGTCAGTCTGCCGCAGGACCCTCGCCACCGACGTACGCGCGGGTCGCATCGACCAGGATCTGTCGATAGGTACTCGAGTCGGGGTCACAAGCGAGTTCTCGGAACCGTCGTTTGAATCCCTCGAAATCGACGTCGGGAGCGTCCATCGCGGCCGCGTGTGCGAGGTCGTAGAGCCGATGATCCTCCTCGACGAGATCGTGGCGTTCGGCCAGCGCCAGCGCGAACGCTGCGTTGACCGCCGTAATCTCGGGATCAGCACTCGCGGAGAGACGCTCGAGGCCTGATCGGGAGGGTGTATTTGGGCGGTCGGCAAGCGCCATCGCGAGGCTGGACTCGAGAAAGGAGAGGAGTTTCTGACCGGGGCCGACGGCGAGCGTGATGTCGTCGGCGTAGATGTCTTTCATGTGATTGGCGATCTGGTAGCAGTGTGAGAGCTTACGCCGTTCGACGCGCTTGCCGGCCAGCGCGAGATAGAGGACTTCTTCCGTCGACTGGATGTGTGAGGGGTGTTCTTGCTCGTGTCTGGCCATATGGGCGAACTCGTGGAGGGCGAGCTCGCGAGCCATCGCGCTCGAGGCGGCCTGCTGGGAGATGTTGAGGACGTGGCGGTCGTCGTGGTGGCCGGCCCAGGTCCGTTCGTCCGGGTCGTCCCGAAGCTGGACGTAGACGGGCAGCGACAGGTCGTGTTCGGTTTCGAAGAGATCTCGTGCGCTGAGAAACGGAGACGTGGGGCCGGGGCCCTGTATTCGGAGATCCATGCGTATCAATACCAAGTCCTGTGAGTGTATGGCTGTTACGCCCGCGTTCGGTGGCCACGACTCGCGTCGTCGTTCACCGAGGTCTATTGCGAGGCATTCACTCACGCAAGTTGGAAATTCCGGCGTGAAAACCGGGAAATTCGACGGATTCGCTCGAGGACGAAACACTACCCTTTTGACCCCGCTACCGGTAACAGGGAGTATATGGGCCGACGCAAGAAGATCGTCCAAGAGTGTGAACGGCTGATGGGCGAACCGGAGAACATCCGGAACATCGCCATCGCCGCTCACGTCGACCACGGTAAAACAACCCTTTCTGACAACCTCCTCGCTGGTGCTGGCATGATCTCGGATGATACTGCCGGTGAACAGCTTGCGATGGACACGGAAGAAGACGAGCAGGAACGTGGGATCACCATCGACGCGGCAAACGTGTCGATGACCCACGAGTACGAGGGAACCAACCACCTCATCAACCTCATCGACACGCCGGGCCACGTCGACTTCGGTGGCGACGTCACGCGTGCGATGCGTGCTGTGGACGGCGCACTCGTCGTCGTCGACGCCGTCGAAGGGGCCATGCCCCAGACCGAGACGGTGCTGCGACAGGCACTGCGCGAAGGTGTCAAGCCGACGCTGTTCATCAACAAAGTCGACCGCCTGATCTCGGAGCTCCAGGAAGGGCCCCAAGAGATGCAGGAGCGACTGCTTGCGGTCATCCACGACGTCAACGAACTGATCCGTGGCATGACCGAGGAGATGGACGACATCGACGACTGGACGGTCTCCGTCGAAGACGGAACCGTTGGCTTCGGATCTGCCCTCTACAAGTGGGGTGTTTCGATGCCGTCGATGCAGCGCACCGGCATGGACTTCGGTGAGATCATGGAACTCGAGCAGTCGGACAACCGCCAGGAACTCCACGAGCGGACGCCCCTGTCGGACGTCGTCCTCGACATGGTCTGTGAGCACTTCCCGAACCCTGTCGACGCACAGCCTCGTCGTGTGCCACGCATCTGGCGTGGTGACGCCGAGTCCGACCTCGCCGAGGAGATGCGTCTCGTCGACGAAGACGGCGAAGTCGTCTTCATGGTCACCGACATCGCGATGGACCCCCACGCGGGCGAAGTCGCCTCCGGTCGTGTCTTCTCGGGCTCCCTCGAGAAGGGCCAGGAGCTGTACGTTTCGGGCACCGCGGGCAAAAACCGCGTCCAGTCCGTCGGGATCTACATGGGTGGCGAGCGCGAGGAAGTCGATCACGTTCCGGCCGGGAACATCGCAGCCGTCACCGGCCTGCGCGACGCCATCGCCGGTTCGACCGTCTCGAGTGTCGAGATGACGCCGTTCGAGTCGATCGAACACATCTCGGAGCCGGTCATCACGAAGAGCGTGGAGGCCCAGACGATGGACGACCTGCCAAAGCTCATCGAAACGCTGCGCCAGGTCTCGAAAGAAGACCCCACGATCCAGATTACGATCAACGAGGACACCGGTGAGCACCTGATCTCCGGGCAGGGTGAGCTTCACCTCGAGGTCATCACCCAGCGTATCGAAAAGAACCAGGGCATCCCGGTCAACACCGGTGAGCCGATCGTTGTCTACCGCGAGGCTATCGACCGTCCGAGCGACGAGGTCGAGGGTATCTCGCCAAACCGCCACAACCGCTTCTACATCTCCGCCGAGCCACTCGGCGAGGAGATCGTCGAGACGATTCGGATGGGCGAGGCATCGATGGACATGCCCGAACTCGAGCGCCGTGAAGCGCTCCAGGACGCCGGCATGGATAAGGACGACTCCCAGGTCGTCGAGCACATCCACGGGACGAACATCCTGCTCGACCAGACCAAGGGTATCCAGCACCTAAACGAGACGATGGAGCTGTTCATCGAGGGACTCGAGGAAGCCCTCGACAACGGTCCGCTCGCGAACGAGCCGGTCCAGGGTGTACTTGTCCGTCTGCACGACGCACGACTCCACGAGGACACCATCCACCGTGGTCCCGCACAGGTCATCCCGGCCACGCGTGAGGCCGTCCACAAGTCGCTGATCGACGGACAGATCAAGATGATGGAGCCGATGCAGGACGTCCGTATCGACGTACCAAACGACCACATGGGCGCCGCCTCCGGCGAGATTCAGGGTCGACGTGGCCGCGTCGACGACATGTACCAGGAAGGTGACCTCATGGTCGTCGAGGGTATCGCACCCGTCGACGAGATGATCGGGTTCGCAAGCGACATCCGCTCTGCGACCGAGGGCCGTGCCTCCTGGAACACTGAGAACGCCGGCTTCGAGTTCATGTCCAAATCCCTCCAGCGCGATAAGATCATGGAGATCCGCGAGCGCAAGGGAATGAAGCTCGAGCTCCCGCCAAGTATCGACTACATCTAATCAGTCGATTCGACGGGCTCGAGCCCGTCAGTATGCTGTTGTTGCCGTTTTCTTTCGACGTCGAGACGCGAGCGACAGCGTCCTGGAGGCGATCCTGTTCAAATAGTCAGAACAGTGACCGGACCACACACGACAGCCACCCACTGAGCGGTGGTAATCCGATCAGTTGCTGTAGATTTTGAAGAGAGTTGTGAGGACACCGCTTTCGTACGGAGCCAACGCTAGCTGGTGAGTCGATGGGGGAGTTACTCTCGTTCGCCGGCACCCAGCGCCGCCTCGCCGACTTTCTCGTGGCCCTCGATGACTTCTTTCCCGCCCATGTACGGCCGCAGGGCTTCGGGAATCGTCACCGTGCCGTCGTCGTTCTGGTAGTACTCGAGGATCGCCACCATCACGCGCGGGAGCGCGAGCCCGGAGGCGTTCAGGGTGTGGAGGTACTCGGCCGATTCGTGGCGCTCGGGTCGGTAGCGCAGGCCGGCACGGCGGGCCTGGAAGTCCTCGAAGTTCGACGCGCTCGAGACCTCGAGCCAGCGGCCGCCTTCCTCGGGGCCGTCCTCGAGATCGTCACCGGGGGCCCAGACCTCGATGTCGTAGGTTTTTGCGCTCGCGAAGGTCAGATCGCCGGTACAGAGTTCGAGAATGCGGTAGGGAAGGCCGAGCTCTCTGAGGACGGCTTCGGCTTCCGAGAGCAGGTTCTCGAGGCGGTCGTAGCTGTCCTCGGGTTCGACGAAGTTGACGAGTTCGACCTTGTTGAACTGGTGGACGCGGACGATGCCGCGCGTCTCGGTGCCGTGCTCGCCGGCCTCACGCCGGAAGTTCGGCGTGTACGCCTGGTGTTTGAGCGGGAGGTCGTCTTTCAGGAGGATCTCGTCGGCGTACATGTTGGTGACCGGCACCTCCGCGGTTGGACAGAGCCAGAGGTCGTCGTCGTCGTACTCAGCTTCGTTTGTGCCGCCCAGTCGGTAGGCGTCGTCGGCGAACTTCGGCAACTGTCCGGTCCCGCGCATCGCCTCGCTCTTGACGGGAATCGGTGGGAAGAGGTCGACGTACCCCTGCTCGCGGTGAAGGTCCATCATGAACTGGATCAGCGCGTGTTCCAGCTGTGCGCCCGCTCCTTTGAGGAAGTAATAGCCCGAGCCGGTCGTCTTCGCGGCGCGCTCCTCGTCGATTATGTCCAGTTCCTCGCCGAGGTCGTAGTGGGGTGTGACCTCTGCGGGCAGCTCACGCAAGTCGTCGAACCCCCAGCGCCGGTCCTCGACGTTGTGGCGCTCGTCGAGTCCCAGCGGCACGCTCTCGTGGGGGATCTGTGGCACTTCGAGGAGTCGCTGCTCGAGGTCGGCTTTGAGGTCGGCGGCCTCGCTCTCGACGTCGTCGATCTCGGCTTTGAGCTCTTTCGAGCGGGCGATCGCCTCCTCGCGTTCCTCGTCTTTGCCTGCGGCGACGAGTTTGCCGATCTGTTTGGTGATCTGGTTGCGCTCGTGGCGCAGGTCGTCGCCGCGGGCTTTCAGCTCCCGCCAGCGGTCGTCGATCTCGAGGAGTTCATCGAGGTCAACGTCGGCACCTCGATTGTCGAGTGCATCGCGCACCGTTTCGGCGTTGTCGCGCAGATAGGTCCGGTCGAGCATTGCTGAAGTCTTCTTTGTGCCCGTCCAAAACCGTGTCGGAAGGCTGCCTCGAGGCGACTGTGGTGGTCACGATCACGCCCCGAACGGCTGTTCATCCCTGCCCTCGCAGGAAACGTTTTTTCGACAGGGAACCGTGTTCGACGTATGGACCCGCTCGAGGGCGAAGCGTCGTCGGTATCGGTCGAGTACGAGCCCGTCAGTGTCAAGGACGTACTCGTCGAGATGAAAGACACGGCGGAGTTGCTCATCGACCTCTCCTATTCTGCAGTGCTCCACCGCAACGCGGACCTCGCACACGAGGTGCTTCGGCTCGAACAGCGGATGGACGTCCTCGAGCTTCGGGCGCGAATGAGCCTCATGATGGCCGTTCGCAAGCCCGACGACGCCGAGGAACTCGCCCCCGTGTTGGGGATCGTCGCCGCGACCGACGAGATCAGCGACGCCGCCGGCGATATCGCGAAAATCGTGCTCGAGGAGATGGGGCTGCCGGACGCTATGCGCGCGGCACTGCCTGAAGCCGCCGAAACGCTCGTTCGGGGCGTCGTCGATTCGGACTCGGCGTACGCGGACCGAACCCTCGCGGATATCGACCTCGAGTCCGAAACGGGGGTTCGTGTGATCGCACTCCGGCGTGGTGACGACTGGCTGCTCAATCCCGGTCCGACAACGACTGTCGAATCGGACGACGTCGCACTGCTCCGAGGGCCCGATATGGCAATCGGCGAGGTCTTCGAGGAACTGACTGGCGACAGCTACGAGACGCCGACCGTCGAGGACCCCGGGATCGAGGATTTAGAGCGAGCAGTGGACACGATCATCCACATGAAGAACCTCTCGGAGCTGGCGGTCGATCTGGCCTACAGCAGCGTGCTGTTCGACAGCGCGAAGTTGGCTGAAGAGGTCCGGAATCTGGAAATCGAGGTTGATGCGTTGCAGTCGCGTTTCGAAGCCTGGACGCTCCGAGCGGCCGCCGATGCGGAGGATCCAGTGGCGCTCCGGGGACTCATTCGGCTTGGCACCAGTACGGAGGTTATCAGCGACGCGGCGATCGACATCAGCGAGGGTGTACTCCGGGATATCGACGTTCACCCGGTCGTTCAGCTGGCGGTGCAAGAAAGCGACGAGATCATCACGCGCGTTGAGGTTGAATCGGGGAGCGAACTCGACGGCACTGCGATAATAAACGGTGTCCCCGACGTCGAGTCGACGATGTCGGTGATCGCCATCCGCCGACCCGACGAGGGCTGGCTGCTGGTTGCTGACTCCAGTGCCGACCTTCGGGGCGGCGACGTGCTCATCTCGAAAGGGACGCGGACGGCTGCGGCAGCGTTCGAAGAGCTAGCCCAGCCCTGACCGGCCGCCGACGCGGGTCGCTGTTTTGGCTTGGCATCGGTTAGCCGGCGAACTCGAGCAAGATACCGACGAGCTCGAGGTAGACGAACGCCCCAAGGACGACAACGATGATCGCGAGGGCGAGCGGCAGGAGCGTGTGTTTGGGTTCTTGGATCCGTCTCGTTCGAAGGAGTTCGATCATGGGTGCGCTCGCCTCGCTTGTGTCACAGGCTGGTGGTGTCGATTGCGGTCGTGGGCCGGTTCAGACGACATATACAGTTCGCCACCGTGGCAACACTTGAAACTCAGTCAGACAGCCGACAGACGCGGCGATGACGGCAGGTTCGAACGTCGTGCTGGAGATTACAATCCGAGTCCCAGTGTGACGGCCCCCCAGGCAGCGCCGATCGCTGCAAGCGAGAGCGCGAGATTGGCCCCCGCGTTCGCGACAGCGAGCAGTCGATCGCCGCGTTCGTACAGCTGGACGGTTTCGACGGAAAACGACGAAAACGTCGTCAATGAACCACAGAAACCGGTGCCGACGAGTTGGATCGTCGACTCGCCGATGCCCACGAACACCGCGAGTCCGAAGCCGAAACTGCCGACGACGTTGACGGCCAGTGTCGGCCACGGAAACCGCTCGCTCGAGAAGCGACGATAGACCCAGTGGCGGCCGATCGCACCGATCGCACCGCCGGTGCCGACGATATGAGCAGGTTCGGGGTCGAACGTGACGACGCCGACAGTGTCGCTGCCGACCAGCGCCAGGCCGACGAGAACGATCTCAAGGATGTGGCTGGCCACGATCGACTCGAGGGTCACGCCGTCTCACCCCTGGCCGTGAGCGTCGAGTCACGAAGCCGACGGGCGAGAGATCGACTCGTGAGGACACCCGCGAATCCGAGTCCGTAGTTGCTGGCGACGATGGCGACGAGTGCCAGGGGGTCGGTCGCCAGTGCGGTCTGGACCGCGAACGTGCTGTAGGTCGTCAGCGACGACAGAAAGCCAGTCGTCAGGACGATCCGTGACTCCCGCCCAATGAGTCCGGTGTACTCGGCTTCGTAGACGAGAAAGCCGAGGGCAAAACAGCCCAGAACGTTGACCAGCAAGACGGCCCGGACGTCCGAGAGCAGGCCCATCGTAAAATACCGAAGGTTCGAACCGGCGAAGGCACCGATACCGATCAGGACGAGTGTCTCGAGTCGAACGAGGGGGGAATCGGCTGTCATGGCGGTGGTCTCAGACAGGGACCGTCAGCCCCCCTCGCGTTCGGTCGGTCGTCGCTGAGGACGACCCACACCGACGACGAGTGGTCAGGCAGTTGGATCAGGCGGGCCCCATCGCCCGGATAGGGCGTGATTGAGACAGGATCGACATGAGAATTGCGATACGACAGCGCGTCACATCGGGAAACCAGAAGGAAAAGACCCAAGTTTAGACTGCCTCTAAACAAAGCCATGACCGATGCCGAGGACGACCGACGCGGGTTCACTCGAGCGGCGGGAGTGAACGTCCTTGGCAACGCGGTGAAAATCGTCGTCGAAGGGGCGGTAGGGCTTGCCTTCGGCAGCGTCGCCTTGCTCGCCGACGCAGCCCACTCGGTCGCCGACCTCGTTGCCAGCGTCGTCGTGTTGATCTGGGGGCGGAGTTCGTACGATCGGCCCGACGACACTCACCCGCACGGCCACGACCGGATCGAACCACTGACGGCGTTGTTCGTCGGGAGTATCATCGCGTTGCTCGGATTGAACCTGCTGTATGAATCCGCACAGGGACTGCTCTACGGCGTCGACGTCCGCTTCAGTCCGCTGTTGCTCGCCGCGTTGGCGTTTGCGATCGCCGATATGTACCTCCTCTACTGGTACACCACGCGGATCAACGAGACACTCGATTCGACCGCACTCAAAGCGCTGGCGGCGGACTGTTTGAACGATATTTACACCTCCGTCGCTGCCGTCGTCGGTGTCCTCGGCGTCTTGCTCGGCTATCCGTTGCTCGACCCCATCGCCGGTGCGCTCGTCAGCCTGCTGGTCGTCTACCAGGGCGTCGAAATCAGCCGCGAGAACGTCGATTACCTCATCGGTGCGGCTCCCGACCCGGAGACGCGAACGCAGGTCACCGAAACGTTGCGAGCCCACCCTGAAGTCCGGGGCGTCCACGATCTGACCGTCTTCTACGACGGACCCGTCCTCGAGGTTGAAGTCCACGTCGAAGTCGATGGCGACATGCCGTTCCGGCAGGCCCACGACGTCGAATCGACACTCGTCGACCGGCTTCGGAACCTCGAGGACGTCGGTGACGCCCACGTCCACCTCGATCCGTCGGGGATCGGCGAGTGGAAAGAGTGTCCGGACGAGCAGTGAGCCTCGACGGCTGGGTCGGGCCGGGTGTGCGGTTCGGTGACGGAGATTTTATCCCATCTGCCAACGGGCCTACGGGTATGGAGACGGATACCGGAGCGGTGCAAGAAGTCACTGCCGGCGACTGTACGGACTGTTATTATCTTGACGTGAATATGTACGACACAGAGGGGTACGGTTCGGTCTATATTCTCGACGATGATCAGCCCGCGATCATCGAAACCGGACTCGGAACCAATCACGAACTGATCCTCGAGGCACTCGACGACCTCGGCATCGATCGTGACGACCTCGCGGCGATCGTCGTGACACACATCCACCTCGATCACGCCGGTGGCGCTGGATTCCTTGCCGAAGCGTGTCCGAACGCCGATGTCTACGTCCCGGCCGCCGGCGCGGGGCTGCTCGTCGATCCGACGCGACTGGTCGAAGGCACGAAAAACGCCGTTGGCGACCAGTGGGAGTTCTACGTCGATCCAAAACCCGTTCCCGAGGACCGAATCGTCGAGATCGAAGACGGCGACCAGATCAGCCTCGGCGAGCACGATCTCCGCGTCCACGGGGCTCCCGGCCACGCGTTCCATCAGGTCATCTTCGAGGACCCCGCGAACGACGCCGTCTTCGTCGGCGACGCCGCGGGCATCTGGATCCCTGAGACCGAGATCATCACCGAGACGTCGCCGCCGTCGGACTTCAACCTCGAGGGCTGTCTCGAGGACGTCGAGACGCTGAAATCGGTCGATCCGGACGTATTGTTGTACACGCACTTCGGGCCGCGTGAGGTGGGCGACGACGCCGCCGCGGCACTCGAGGAGTACGCTGCCATCCTCAGCGAGTGGGTCGAGGCCGTCGAAACCAAACGCGCCGAACTCGAGGACGACGAGGCCGTCATGGAGTATTTCGCCGAGACGACTGACAAAGCCGACGTCTGGGGCGAACGCAAGGCACGCGCCGAAGCCGTAATGAACACGCGAGGCGTCCTCGGCTATCTCGACCACCGCGAGTGAGTGCGATCCCGTCGTCGCAGCCGGTGAGCCACCGCGAATAAACGTAGTCCCAGATGTCTGCGGTTTCATCATGATTTATCGCACGAGAGGTACTGTCACGCATATATGGACTGGCAGGATGCCGAACGAGAGTACGACGACGAGGTCATCGGGAAGACGACACTCGGGCGGCTGTTCGAGGAGACGGCCGAGCGAAACGCCAATCGTCCGGCCCAGAAGTACAAGGGTGGCGTCTACGATCGATCGCTGACGCCGTCGGTTCTGCCGGCCGCGACGCCCGGCAGCTTTCGACCGATCTCCTACCTCGAGATGCGTGATATCGTCCGCAACCTCTCGGCGGGCTTTCACGATCTCGGTATCGAACTGGGTGACCGCGTCGGCATCTTCGCCAACACCCGGATGGAGTGGGCACAGTGTGATTTCGCCCTCCTCGGTGCTGGGGCCGTCGTCACGACGGTGTACGACAGCTCCTCACCCAGTCAGGTCGCCTACCTGCTCGATGATCCCGACGCAACCGCTGTCGTCGTCGAAAACGAGTCGCTTCTGGAGACCGTTCTCGAGGTCGAAGACGACCTCGACCTCGAGTTCATCGTCTCGATAGACGAGCTTTCGGGGTACGACAACCGCGAGGACATCTATACGCTAGACGACGTCTACGACCGCGGCGAGGCGGTGTTCGACCTCGAGGCCTACCAGGAGCGCGTCGACGCCCCGGAACTGGACGATCTAGCGAGTCTGATCTACACGAGTGGGACGACGGGCCAGCCGAAAGGCGTCCAACTCACCCACTGGAACTTCCGGTCGAACGTCAACGCGATCCGAAAACGGTTCGCGCCCCGGCCGGACAAACCGGACGACGTTCCGTCACTCGACGAGGAGTCGCTGGCAGTGTCGTATCTCCCGCTGGCTCACGTCTTCGAGCGGACGGCAGGTCACTTCGTCCTGTTTGCAAGCGGCGCGTGCGTCGCCTATGCGGAGAACCCGGACACGCTGCAGGAGGATTTCGGCACCGTTCAGCCAACGACGGCGACGAGCGTGCCGCGAGTGTACGAGAAGATCTACGACGCGATTCGCGAGCAGGCCAGCGAGTCGGGGGTCAAAAAACGGATCTTCGAATGGGCCACAGACGTCGGCGTCAGGTACCAGCAAGCCGATTCGCCCGGCCCAGTCCTGAACGCCAAACAGAAACTCGCGGATACACTGGTCTTCTCGACCGTTCGAGAGGCCCTCGGCGGGGAGATCGAACTGCTGATCAGCGGCGGCGGCAGTCTCTCGCCGGACCTCTGCCAGCTCTATCACGCGATGGGGCTGCCAATCTATGAAGGATATGGGCTCACGGAGACGTCGCCGGTCGTTTCGACGAACCCACCCGAGGCGGTCAAGATCGGGACCATCGGGCTGCCATTGCCCGGCGTCGACGTGACAATCGACGAGAGCGTTGCCGATCAAGCAGCGTTTACGGACGATCCTGGCGAGGTCGGCGAACTCCTCGTCAAGGGACCAAACGTCACACAGGGCTACTGGAATAAACCCGGTGCGACCACGGGTGCGTTCACAGACGATGGGTGGTTCCGAACGGGTGACATCATCCACCAGCGGCCCGACGGCTACCTTGAGTTCCGCGAGCGCGCAAAGCAGATCATGGTGCTTTCGACGGGGAAAAACGTCGCCCCAGCCCCGATCGAGGACGCCTTCGCGGCCAGCGAGATCATCGAGCAGTGTCTGGTCGTCGGCGACGGCGAGAAGTTCATCGGCGCGTTGCTGGTGCCAAACTCGGATCACCTCCACGAGTGGGCCGAGACGGAGGGGATCGACCTCCCCGATGCTCCCCAGGCGATGTGTGATGACGACCGTGTTCGTGAGTACATCCAGCAAGAAGTCGATCGCGTCAACGAGAACTTCGAGAAACACGAGACCATCAAACGGTTCGAACTCGTTCCGCGGGAGTTCACCGAAGAAAACGAGATGCTGACGCCGACGATGAAAAAGAAGCGCCGCGTCATCCTCGAGGCGTTTGAAGACCGCGTCGATCGCATCTACGCGGATTCCTGAGACCGGACTCCCGCTCGCCTATCAGTCAGTGCCGGCACACCCACGACCCGTCCTGTGCTGGGACACCGCGATAGCAGACCGTCTTAGAGGACGACCGAGACCACAGCAAAGAGGATGATGACGCCCGTGATGTCACAGATGTTCGTGACGACGGGGATCGTCGTATCGTCGGGATCGTAGCCGAGTCGGTAGGAGCCATACACCGAGACGGTGCTGACGATGACGACCCAGACGGCGAGCAACATCCCGCTGACGATCGTGATAACGAGGAGTGGGGCGAGCCCCAGCGTGCCGCCGAGTGCACGGCCGATGGCCCACGAGGCGAAACCAAGCAGGACGAACACGGTGGCTGCAAGTCCCATGATCGCGGCGACGTTAGCCTGGATGTTGGCGTTCGTCGGCGAGAACTCGAGGGTCCCCAGATGGAGCTGGGTCGAGAGCCGCGAACACATGATTGAGCCAAGGTTGCCGGCGGTCCCGATCATCACTGGAACGATGATCAACAGTGCGGGGTGTTCGAGCAACTGTTCTTCGAACGTCTCGAGGACGGTACCCGAGACCATCTGCAGGATCGAGAGCCCAATGAGCAGTGGGACGAGTGTCGTGACGATGTTCGGGACGGTCCACTCCGTTAGTTCGTCCTCCAGATCCTCGTCGTGTCCGGCGTCGTTGCTGGTACTCACAGGACTGCCCCCGCAACGCTGATGCCGATGAGCAAGAACACGACGCCGAAGACGTCACCGACGGTCGTTACGACCGGGCCGATGACGTTGTCCGGGTCGAGCCCCCGTCGATACCCCTTGAAGATCACCGTGAGCAGTACCCCGAGCATCGCGAACGCACTCAACAGCGCGGCGATCGAGAGGATGATCACTAACTCGAGCAGGCTGCCGTCCCGTCCGAGCACGAGCAAGACACCCCACGCGAGCACCGCGATGAACACCGAGACGATCATCCCGTTGAGAAACGAGGCGATGATCGCGTTTCGTAGGCGATCGTTCCACTCGAAGTGGGGATCGATCAGCCCCTGGTGGAGCCCACTCGAAAGCCGAGCCCCCAGCGAGCCGTAGACGCCACCGCGCGTCGCGAGAAACGCGGGAAGCAACAACAGGATCCCGGGGACGCTCTCGATTCCCTCGCGCATGGTTTCGGTCCCGAGTAACGTTCCCGCGAACAGCCCTGCCACGAGGCTGATGAGGATAACCGGCAACGCCTGCTTGTAGACGTCGACGGCGGAGTCGTGGCCAACCATCTGTCGCAAAATACGTCTCCGACATGGTAAGCGTTCGTGAACGACGACGGTCGCGCTCGGGGATCGCAACCGCCAGCTGACACAGCGAGAGACGCGCCAATAGTATATCTCCATCCGTCTCCTCCGCTAGCTATGGTGGCGATCCTCGAATTTACGGTCGATGCGGCGGAGTTCTTACTTGGTGGCACACTCGAGCAGGCAAGCGGTGTCGAACTGATCGAACTCGAGCGTGTCATCCCCCTTGGCGACCAGAGCATTCCGTTCCTCTGGGTGATCGCCGACGATTTCGAGACGTTCGAACGGAGCGTTCGCTCCCAGTCGGCCGTCGCGTCGATCGACCAGTTCGGCGTGATCGATCGGCACGGGCTGTATCGCATCGAGTGGGCGATCGATCCGCCGAACCAGCTGATCGATGGTCTCGTCGAGGCGAACGCGACGCTCCTCGAGGCCCACCACGGGGAGCGCTGGCTCTTTCGGATCCGGTTTCCGGCACACGAGCTGCTCACTCAGTTTTATACCTACTGTACGGACCACGAGATTCGGATCCACGTCGAGCGGGTGGTTCCGTTGACACAGCGCCCTCGCCGCGGGCCGGTGTTCGACCGCTCGCCGGAGCAACGGGAGGCGCTGGTGTTGGCGATCGATCGTGGCTACTTCGAGACACCTCGTGAGGTGACCCTCGACGAGCTCGCAGCCGACCTCGAGATCAGCCAGCAGGCGATGTCGGATCGGATTCGCCGGGGTGTCCAGCAGGTACTGGTCGACTCGCTCTCGGCGCTCGAGGACGAGTGACCGACCGGGATGAGGGTGACGCTGACGACGGCAACCGTGCGAATTGCGCTCTGGGCGGACGATGGCATCGCGATTCGAGTAACTGACGGTCATAGTGTCATACGGACTCCTGTACGTCAGTACCGGCGCACCCGCGACCGCTCTGCGGGCCGATCAGTACGTCGGTACAGCAGACCGTATCAATCCTCGCCCGGGATGATATCGCCCAGCGAGCCACCGATCGCCATTCCGGTAAAGACCACTGACACTTGACAGAGGTTGATCCAAGGCTCGTCCCACACGATGCGTCCCCACAGCGTCATCATCACCGTTGCAGTCGCGAACGCGATTCCGAGCACCCAGACGGGACGGCGGGGCACCACGCCGAAG
This sequence comes from Natronorubrum thiooxidans, assembly GCF_900156475.1. GTDB lineage: Archaea > Halobacteriota > Halobacteria > Halobacteriales > Natrialbaceae > Natronorubrum > Natronorubrum thiooxidans. The sequence continues at coordinate 120,607 of NZ_FTNR01000010.1, read as the reverse complement.
TAGGGGTTGTGGATCTGGACGTCTCGAAAGTCAGCGACGTAGAGAATACCGACGACGAGCGTGGCGGCGAGGACGAGATTCACGACGAAAAACACCGGAGTCGCCGCGAGGAACGCACCGATCTCGAGGACGCCATCTTCGACGAGTAAGGGCAGTCCGAGGACGACGCTGCCGACGAACGCCTCCGCTTTGTCCTTGCCCGTGAACTCGGTGATCACCCGACTGACCATCCCGTTGTGGGAGAGTCGATCGGCCAGCCGCATCGTTCGGCGGACTTCCGTTCGCTCCTCGGGATCGTCGACCGTCTCTGCCAGTGTCTCGAGTTGGTCGTACAGGTCGTCCATCGTCGCCTCGTTGGGGGGATCGGTCGACCGTGACATACGCCGGGTCTCTCACTCCGATCGTATATATTGTCGGCCCCACGGGTCACACATCGACCACACCGCCGCGGCAGTCGGGCTGAGCCGACATTCAGACGACAGGAACCGGTACCATTTTGCAGCCGCGGATGCCACTACATCGCATATGAAACACGTCCAGGGACCACTGTGTACGGTCGACGTCGGCGAGCAAACTGCCGAGACAGAGTCGATCGACGACGTCCTCGAGTCGTTCCTCGGCGGGCGTGCGCTCGGTACGAAACTCGCGTACGACCGGGTGCCGTTCGACGCCGACCCACTGGGTGCCGAAAATCGCCTGTTTTTCGCGACGGGGCCGCTCCAGCATTCGACGATGAGTTTTACCGGCCGGATGTCGGCGACGAGTGTCTCGCCGCTGACCGACGGCTTGCTCTCCTCGAACGCCGGCGGCTTCCTCTCGCGGAACTTCACTGGCACGGGCTACAGCGCCGTCGAAATCACCGGCGCGAGCGACGATCTCGTCATCGTCCACGTCACGGATGACGGCGTCGAGTTCGAAGCCGTGCCGGAGCTTGAGGAAGCAACCGTCCCCGAGACCTGCGAGTACATCGAAGACGAACACGGTCTCGAGGCCGAACACACCGTCGTCATCGGCCCGGGTGGCGAGAATCAGGTTCGTTTCGCCTCGATCATGACCTCCGAGGAGCGGGCGTTCGGCCGTGGCGGCCTCGGTGCCGTTCTCGGGTCGAAAAACGTCAAGGCGATCACCTTCGACGGCGATTCGACTCACGAGGTCGAGATCCCGCCGCTGCAGATGGAGATCCACGGCGAGGCTGCCCAGTCCGACCACATCATGAAACGACAGGGAACCTCCTCGATGACCGAGTACGCAAACGAAGTCGAGGCCCTGCCGACGCGGTACTTCTCCGAACTCTCCTTCGAGGGTGCTGAGGGGATCAGCGGCGACCGCGTCGAGGAGAAAAAGTACAAGAAAGGCACCTGTTCGGCCTGTGCGTTTGCCTGCAAACTGCCGACCAGAGACGAGGAAACCGGCCTCGAGACCGAAGGCCCGGAGTACGAGACGGTGATGGCCTTCGGCTCGAACTCGGGTGTCGACGACATCGTCGACGTGATGAAATCGAACAAGCTCTGTGACGAGTACGGGATCGACACGATTTCGGCCGGTGACGTCGTCGCGGCCTACCTCGCCAGCGAAGACGAGTTCGGCAACGTCGAACTCATTCACGACCTCGTCAAAAAAATCGCCTACCGCGAGGGCGTCGGCGACACGCTCGCAGAAGGGATCGACCGCGCACACGACGAACTCGGCGTCGACAACTGGACGGTAAAGGGCATGGAGTTCCCCGCCCACGACGGCCGAACGCTCAACGGCCAGGGACTCGCCTTTGCCACCTCGAACCGCGGAGCCGACCACATGTACGCCGAGTTCTACCCCTACGAGTACCCGCTCGTCGACGCGGATCGGGCGTTCGACAAAACGGGACTCGACGACAAGCCACCGAAAATCATCGAACTCGAGAACGTCAACGTCATCAAAGACAGCGGCGTCCTCTGTAAGTTCTCGCGGGACTTCGTCAGCCCCGAGCGCCTCGAGACGCTGCTCGACGCCGACTACGAGGACTTACTCGAGCTCGGCGGCACCGTCGTCTCGCTCGAGCGCCACTTCAACAACCAGCGTGGCTTCGACCGCGCCGACGACCGACTCCCCTACGAGATCCCCGGCTTCGAGGAGGGCCTCGCGGCGTACTACGACGAACGCGGCTGGGATGACGACGGCACCGTGCCCGCCGAGCGCCTCGAGGCGACGGGCGCGACTGAGACACCGGCAGACGACTGAGGCGGTCTGCTGTACCGATTTCGACCGATCCCTGACGCGTACCCGGATATAGCCCGGGTAAATGACTGATTACTGTACTGATCAGATTTGGTACGTCTCCCATACTTATAATGATTCAGCTACAGTGACAGGTTGAGATGGCTACGGGGTCAGGGGAGCGGGGGGAGGAGAACGAGGTGGAGTGTTCGCTGGTCTGGGTCGATCCGGATTCGATTCCACAACAGGCTGGATCGACCACCGAACGACAGCGTCAGTGCGATTCCGAACAGCGTCGCTCCATCGATCTGGAGTTCGAGTGGTATCGACTCTGCCATGGCTGTAACGAACGGAAGTGGTTTGCGGGGCTGATCTGTGATGACTGTCGGCAGCGACACGATCTGTAGTCGCTATCGAACGGGTCACCGCTCGCTTCCGTCGTCCTCGTCGTCCCAGTCGTCGTCGATCTGGAGTCGATCGTCGCCTCGAGACGGCAGCGGTGTGTCGTCGGCCCGCGAGGGATGGATATTGAAGTTGTTGCCCCGGTAGGGATCGGTGTCCGGGTCGTAGGACAGTTCGCTCCGCTCGAAGAGATAAATAAAGAAGCCAAAGATCGGGATGCAAAAGGTGATTGCAGCCCACTTCTTCGGTGGCTCGAGGCCGACGTTTCCGGCGTCGTAGTACGTACCCACCGTGAGCCCGAGGTGCCACGCGAGGGGGATGCCGACGAGGACCGCCAGCAAGATCGTGCTCATACCCTACCTATGGGTCGCAAGTACAAAACTGACGGTGCGATGGATGGCATCGTTCGGTTTTTGGTCTATTTGATATGTCGACCGGTCGATTCGAGTTTTCTGGGACGCTCTGCTGGAACGATATCTCGGCGCGATCGCAGGACGACTCCCGCTCATGCCGGGAATGGCGGACAGCAGACCGTCTGAATAGTTGTCCCGGCAACGACTGGAGAGAACGAGACCGCTGTTATCGATCCGCCTGTGGACGTTTGCGTTCGCTTTCGGTATCCAGTCGCGTGTCGGCTCTGGAAAACCCCTCCTTGAGGTGGACTCTGGTGTCGGTGATTTCGTGGACTGCGTCTTCCGAGAGCAAGAACGGGCCGCCGATCTCGGCCCATCCGAACCGGGCTTTGATCGTATCGACGACGTCGGGCGCTGGCTCGACTCGAGCCGCCCCCGCCTCGAGTTCCTCAACGGTCCCGATCACCTTCCCGTCGGTCCGTTCGACGGGTTTGCCGATATCCGCCTCGGAAAACGTTGCGCACATGCACTGCGGTATCTGCTCACAAAATAAGCCGGTTGTGCCTGCACCTGCCGCCTAGTCGGACCGGAACCCGCGAGGCTCTTCGGTGACCGACGATGGCTCATCAGTGACCGGCGTCTCGACCACCGTCTCGGGGAGCCACGACCGAACGTCGACGGACTCGCTGCCGAGGACGGCGAAGCCGGCGAAGATCGTCAGGAACCCGACGACCGCCAGCGGAGCGATGGTCTCTCCGAGCAGCGCCCAGCCACCAAGCGTCGCGACGACCGGAACGACGTAGAAGATCAGGTTCGCCTGGATCGCGCCCGTCGACTCGAGCAGTCCGAAGTAGGCGATGTAGGCGAGAACGCCGGCGACGAGACTGACGTATGCGAGTGCAACGAGTCCACTCGAGGTCCACGTGATCGCGGTCATCGACTCGCCAGCCGACAGCGCAAAGCCGTGAGAGAGCGCCGCAGCGATGGGCAATCCCCACGCGATTCGGACCGTACTCGAGAGCGTCGCACTCGAGTTGACTCGACGAATGAGGACGGCTCCGAGTGCCGCACTGACCGCACCGGCAAACAAGATTGCCCGACCGACGGCGTCACCACCGAGCAGATTTGCAGGGTCGGGACTGACGACGAGCGCGACGCCGAGAAGGCCGAGAACCAGCCCGACCGCACCACGGGGCGAGAGGCGTTCATCGGAGAGGAGGACGGCCGCAAACACCGGCGTCAGGATCGGATTGAGACTGAAGACAATCGCGCCGACGGCGCTGGTCGCGTACTGCTGGCCGACGAAGATGAGCGCGTTCGCCAGTCCGATCACGAGCACGCCGGTCGCGAGAATCCCGACGACGTCACCCCGCGTCTCGGGGCGGAGTTCCGCACGCGAGGCGGTCACGGCGACGTATCCCAGCATGACGAGCGCCGCGATATCGAATCGCAGCGCAACGAACAATAGCGGCGGGAAGTACTCGAGGCCGGCCTTCGCAGCGACGAACGTCCCCCCGAAGAAGCAACTCGAGAGGATGAAAAAGCCGAGCGTGCGACGGTCGATCACGGACTCACCTCGATTCGGCGTTCGTGCAACAATTTTGCTGATCGACGACCGATCAGCATGGAGAAACCGTATTGCATCTTAGAAATAATTATGAGTCCGGGGGTTATAGTTTCGTTCAGAAAATGTATTGCAGCGAGAAACACCCCTGCAGCCGGGAAAGAGTTGACCGGTGTCGTATGCTGTCACAGGTTGAAACTATTTCATGGTGCGAAAACACTATGATGCGACAGTGACCAGCACTCGTATGGAGTCTGCACTTGAGGAGATCGAGTTCCTTGCCCTCTCGGCGAACCGCGTCGACGTGCTCAGGTTGCTTTCGGAGCGAGCACGCACGCGAAACGAACTGGCCAGCGAGACGGGGGCTTCCCAGGCGACGCTCGGCCGGATCCTCAGTGACTTTCAGGACCGCTCGTGGATCCGGCGGGTGGGCAGCGAGTATACGGCGACGGCGACGGGAGACCTCGTTGCGTCGGGGTTTACGGACCTCCAGGATATCATCGAGACCGAGCGACGACTCCGTGACGTCGTCGACTATCTGCCCGCCGAGGCGATGGGGTTCGACCTGAAGCGACTGGCCGACGCGACGATCACGACCCCGAGCCAGACCCGGCCGAACGCACCGCTTTCCCGGCTGCTCGAGTTGCTCGAGGATGCCACAGACGTCCAGACGGTTTCACACGCGTTCAACGAACAGACGCTTACGGTCGTCCAGGAACGGACGACGACGGGTGCACAGACGTTCAACGGCGTCTTCTCACAGCGTGCGATCGAGGCGCTGGCGGCCGACACGACGCTTCGCGACCGACTCGAGACGCTGCTCGAGACCGACGGTGCGTCCGTCCGGGTTCACAATGGTGACGTCCCGCTCGCGGTCATGATCCTCGACGACGTCGTCTACCTGCTCTTGCGGGACGAACACGGCGTCTTGCGAGCGTCGATCGACACCGACGATGCGGCCATCCGCGCGTGGGCACAGGAGACGATCGACGACTACTGGGCAGCGACGACGCCACTCGACCTCGAGGCCGACGAGTTTTCAGCGTGAGTTCAGTCGTCTCTCGGCGGCGAGCAGCGTCTCGACCGCACGGGCCCTGACGCGAGGGCTGAATCGGGACGCGTCGATCACCGAACGTCCGAACTCGAGGCCCGCGAGAGCAGGTAGACGGCACCGGAACCGAAGGCGAGTCCCAGCCCGACGAGTACGGCAACGGCGGGAACGATCGTGTTGAGCGCCCCGTCGAACGCCGTCACCTCCAGGACGGTCATCACGTTTTCGTCGAGCATGATCGCCCGTGCCGCGTCGACGCCGTAGGTAACGGGGTTGATCCGGGCGAACGTCTGGATCCAGGTCGGCAGCACCTCGAGTGGGAGAAAGGCACTCGAGAGGAACAGGAGTGGAAACTGCAGCAGGTTCGCGCCGATGATCGTCGACTCCTGATCGCGGGTCAACACTGCGAGGGTGTTCGAGAAGGCGATAAACCACAGCGAGAACACGATCCCGACGGCGACGATCCCGGCGGCACCGACGATGCCGGTTTCAATCTCCGCCCCGAGGAGGACGCCGAGACCGAGAATAACCGTGATCTGGAGTGCAATCCGGAACACTTCGGCGGCGGTTTTGCCGACGAAGACGGCGGTCCGGTTCATCGGCGAGACGAGCACCTTCTCGAACATGCCGTTCTCGATGTCGTTGACCAGACCGATCCCGGAAGTGACTGCCGACGCGAGCGCGACCTGAATCGCGATCGCCGGGACGAGAAACGAGGTGTAATCGACGCCCGGAAGTCCCTGACTGACGGCACCGCCGGCGACGTTGCCAAACACCTCAGTGAACAGGACGAGGAAAATCACCGGCTGTGCGAGCGAGACGACGAGCACGAAGGGGTTGCGGACAGCTTTGAGATTCCAGCGCTTGAAGTTGACCCAGACGTCGCCGGCGAACGTGTTCGCGGATCGTGAAACCTCGCCGGTCGCCCGCTGGTCGGTTGGGGTGCTCACGCCGACTCCTCCGTCTCGTTGGTATCGACACGCTCGCCCGTAATCGCGAGGAACACGTCGTCCAGCGTCGGCGCTCGCACGTTGAATCCGGTGACGGTCAGGCCTGCATCTCGCAACGCGACGAGCAGGTCGGTTCCGGACTGGCGGGCCGATTCGGCGGTGACGCTGATCCCCGTGTCAGTCTCCTCGACGGTCGCATCACGGAAGGCGTCGAACTCCCGCGCGATCGTTGTGGCTCGTGTTCGGGCCTCGCCATCACCACCCAGTTCGATGTCGAGGACGTCGCCACCGACCTGTCGTTTCAGATCTGCCGGCGAGCCATCGGCGACGATCTCACCGTCGAGGATCACTGCCAGCCGCTCACAGAGTTTGTCAGCCTCCTCGAGATACTGCGTCGTCAGGAAGATCGTCGTCCCGCGGTCGTTAATCCGCTCGAAATACTCCCAGAGTCGATTTCGGGCCTTCGGATCGAGTCCCGTCGTCGGCTCGTCGAGAAAGACCAGTGCGGGCCGGTGGACGAGCGCTGTTGCGGCGTCGAGGCGCTTTTTCATCCCGCCGGAGAACTCCTCTGAGCGCTTGTCGGCGACGTCCACGAGGTCGACGAGGTCGAGCAGTTCGGCGGTTCGCTCGTCGCGGTCGCCACGCGGGACGCCGTAGGCCTCACACGCAAATCGGATGTTCTCCTCGGCGGTCAACTCGGGATCGATGCTCGTCTCTTGGGCCATGTAGCCGATCGATTCGCGGATCTTCCGTGGCTCCGTCCGAACGTCGAACCCGTTGACTGCTACCGACCCGGCAGTCGGTGACAAAAGCGTCGCGAGGACTTTGATCGTCGTCGTTTTGCCCGCGCCGTTTGGCCCCAGAAACCCGAAGAACTCGCCGTCGGCGACCGTTAGATCGACGCCGTCGACGGCCGTCGTCCCGTCTCCGTAGGTCAGTTCGAGGCCGTCGATATCGATCGACGGTCGCTCCGACATTGGCGTTCGATCCGCCCCCGTCTCTCGAGCGCGCTCGCGTGGATTGTCGGACTCAGTCATCGCTCGTTCGTTCGACATACAGCCGATACGGGTTCTGGACGGAAGTACGTCTAACTTCGAGGGCATGTCGTTACATCGATAATCGAAGTTATAGCTCGTACTCCATTGCCCACCTGTGTAGGTGGCCAAACACCGGAAAGATCGCCCGGGCCTTACCGGTCGGCTCGTACTCGACTCGAGGCGGGACTTCGTCGTACGCAGTGCGCTCGAGCAGGCCGGCTTCGGTCAGGTCGCCTAACCGCGTCGAGAGCGTGTTCGCCGGGACCTCGAGCGCTGCCTCGAGTTCGGAGAACCGCAACGGCTCGCTTGCGAACGCGAACTCGGAAAGCACTGCCATCGTGTGTGTTCGACCGAGCAGATCGAGCAACGCCGCGACCGTTCGTTCGACACGCTCTCGCTCTGCTGTGTCTAGCGAGCGACGGAGTTCGCGTGCCGCCTCGGGAGCCCCTTCGGTGTCTCGAGCAGTCGGCTGATCGTCGTCCATACCCATCTTTTTAGCTCGAGTGCCCTAAATTGTTTTCTCGAATCCTCGAGAGAGACGCGTTTTCGAACCCGTTACTTCGAAGCTTCGAAGTTACAAGTATGAACAGCCCGCTGCTATAGTACTGGACCTGCAACTCGCCGTCTTCGGACTGATGTCCGTCGTCGTGGCGGCCGTGGTCGTTGCAGTGCGATCGCCCGAGCGGTTCGACGGTTCCGCCGACGAAACTGCCGCCTTCGATTTCACCGATCCGTCGGCCGATCGGCAGCCGTTCGACGGTGCCGACCACAATCGACTCGTGTCCCATGCACGGATCGAATGGTGGCTCGATTAGCGGCCGTCCCGACGACGGTTCTGTGCGCGTCGTGTTTCCTGCAGAACCCGATTACCCGACTTGGACTCGCCGATCGGGTAACGGCCGACGTCTCCCGGCCGAGGTATTTTATTCGCGGGCATCATCGTCTGTCACAGTCGATGAGCGATGGAGAGTCAACCGACGAGTCGGACGGTCAGGAGAGACTCGGTGGTCCTCGACTGTGGATACTCCTCCAACTGAACCGGTGGGTGTTCACGGGAGCGATCCTGGCGGTCGTGTACGTCATCCTGGTCGCGTTTAGTCTGATCGACGTCACGCCGTTGCGCGTAATTGTCGACAATCAGGGCAGTATTGGGTTCCTCTTCTCGGCGTTTATCGGCGCGATCATCACCGGCACCTCGATCGTCGTTACGATCAATCAGCTGGTGCTCTCACAGGAGCTCGGCGCGGTCGGCGATCAGCGCGAACGAATGAAGAAAGCGATGGAGTTCCGGCGGGACGTAGAAGCGACGATCGAGGAGGATGTGAGTCCGCCCGAACCCGCCGGCTTCCTCTATGAACTCGTCGACGGCATCCACGAGCGTGCAACCGAACTCGAGGCCGTCATGGAAGACGAACGGGACGAAGCACTCCGGCAGAAGATCGCCGACTACGTCGAGGATACGACCGAAAACGCCCGAAGCGTCAAAGCCGACCTCGAGGATGCACAGTTCGGAACGTTCGAGGTGATCTGGAACGCGCTCAACTTCAATTACTCGCGGAAGATCTACGACGCACGCCGGATCCGCTCCGACCACGAGGGCTCGCTTTCCGACGAGGCAAACGAGAAGCTCGATCACATGATCGAGACGCTGAAGCTGTTCGGACCGGCCCGCGAGCATTTCAAGACGCTGTACTTCCAGTGGGAGCTGATCAACCTCTCGCGGGCACTGCTGTACATCTCGGTGCCCGCGCTGACTGTAATGGGGCTCATGATCATGTATATCGACGGCACCGGCCTTCTCGGCACGACACTCGGCATCGACAACCTCGTCTGGGTAACCAGCGCCGGCTTCGTCGTCGGACTCTCGCCGTTCGTCGTCTTCATCGTGTACATCCTCCGAATCGCGACCGTCGCAAAGCGAACCCTCGCGATGGGGCCGTTTATTCTTCGCGAGTCTGAACGAGACGAAGACCTTGGCTGAGGCCGTCTAAAGCGGTGCGCCGACCAACACGAGTTTCGCGTGCTCGTCGCCACGGTTGACTATCTGTCGGCGCTCGTCGGCATCCAGTCGGATCAGATCGTCTTCCTCGAGTGTCACCGTCTCGTCGCTGTCGCCTACCTCGATGTCGACCAGCCCGGCGACCACGTAGTAGATCTCTTCCTGCCCGCTCTCGGTCTCGTCATGTGCTTTGCCCTTGCCGCCGGGCTCGAGTTCGAGGATCGAGAAACCGAGGTGGTCGGTCTCGAGTTCGTCTTTGAGAAACCACATGCCACCGAACTCGTCGGGGACGACTGACTCCGGATCGGTCTTGCTTGCAGTATCGTAGCCCATATGCCAGTCCTCGAGCCCGACAGGCAAATCCGTACGGGAACCGGCACGGCCCAGCCTGTCGCCGAATCCGACGACTGTTTTGCCTCGGGCCCCTACCGACAGTCGTGATCGGCGCGTGATCCTCGTCATCTGCGGGCCACCCGGTGCGGGCAAGACCACGATCGCCACGACGCTCGCCGAGCGACTCGAGGCCCGTGGCGAACTTGTTCGGCTCTATCACTCCGACGCGTTCTCGAGGCGGACCTACGAACAACTGTACGAACGGGCGCGCGAAGATCCCGAAGACGTGCTCACTCTCGTCGACGGCACCTTCTACAAGCGCCGATGGCAGACCCAGTTTGACACCCTCGAGGACGTCCGGTTTGTCCACGTCACGGCGAGCCTCGAGACCTGCCTCGAGCGCAATCGGACCCGCGCCGACCCGATCGACGAGCAGGGTGTCCACGTCGTCTCCCGCGAGTTCGACGAGCCCGACGCTGCACTCGAGGTCGGTACCGACGACTGCGACCCTGAGGCGGCCGTCGATCAGATCGAGCGCGCACTCGAGGCGTGGGGCTGGCTCGTGGACGAGGCGTGAGACTCGAGAACAATCCTGTGCTACAGTCCGGGCACCAGCGCTGCAAGCTCGTCCGGGCGCTGCTCGGGAACGAGATCGCTCGGAAGGGAGTCCCAGTCGAGGGTGTCGGTGCCGGGTTTAGCACCGGTTTCGAAGCCGGGATCGTCGGCAGGCTCCTGATCCCGGTACTCCCGCGGTGGGCCGTCGTGGGCGTAGACGCCCTCGGGGTGGTCGCCGGTCCAGACGTGCAGCATGCACGGTGTCCGGCAGGGCAGTGTCACGTTGCCGTCTTCGAAATCACGTTCGTAGGCCTGCCGGTAGTACCACCACGCGAATCGGCCGGGGAGGCCGGCGTGGTAGTGCCAGGGCGAACACCGGTCCTCGGAGCCCGTTTCGCCGTAGACGGCCGGCGGCTCGATCGGCTCGCCGTTTTCCGTCGCGATGAACATGACACCGATCGAGCGCCACGTCTCGTTGTCGACGAGCACGGATTCAGGTCGTTCGGGGTCGACGACCGACTCGTCGCCGACGTACTCCGGGTTGATCCAGTGTGACCAGCCGTCGGCATCCCGGTCGAGCGTGTCGAAGTACGGCTTGTAGCCCGCGTCTACCAGCGCGCCCGCATCTGGATACTGCTCCTCGAGCGTGTCCCGGACCGCCGCCCGCAGTTCGACCGTCGCCGGGTGGTCGTCCATACAGCCCTCCATCCCCCCGTCCACACAGTGGCCCATGCTCGGCTCGTGCGTCGCGTCGGGACAGCGACTGTCGAACCAGCTGGGCGAGACGCTTCCCTCCGCGCTCGCCTGTCCCGTTCCGACTGCTGTAATAGTGGCCGCCCCCGCCGAGGCCCGCAAGAGAGACCGACGCGACACGTATCGATGGTCGTTACTGTCGTCCATACGACCACTGTCCACACCAACGACTCGCATAAACCCCTGCTGGTGGGTATCGTGACTGTCCAGTTGCGCGACTACTCGAGGACTGCGCCGGTTCCCGGTCGCTCAAGGTCCGCGAGGTCGATCCGACCGTCGGGCATCGGGACGCCGTCGTAGGGGTCGTCGGCAAGCAACAGCGAGCCGTCGAGGTCGGCGTAGTCGAGCAGCGGCGCGAGGTGGGCAGCCGCCGCAATAGAGGCGTTGGACTCGGTCATACAGCCACACATGACCTCGAGGCCGTGAGCACGGGCAGTATGGATCATCCGTTTGGCCTCCCGGAGCCCGCCACACTTCATCAGTTTCAGGTTCGCGATGTCACACCGATCCGCGATCTGTGGGATGTCCTCGAGCGTGATACAGGACTCGTCGGCGGCGATCGGCAGCGTCGAGCGCTCGTAGACGAATCGCAGTCCCTCGCGGTTCTCGGCGGGTACAGGCTGTTCGACGAACTCGAGGTCGAACTCGGTCAGGCGCTCGATCTTCCGGACCGCCTCACGCGGCGTCCAGGCCTCGTTGGCGTCGACGAAGAGGTCGACGTCGGGGGCGACCGACCGGATCGTGCGGATGATCTCGATATCTCGATCCGTGCCGAGTTTGACCTTCAGGCGGCCGTAGCCGCGCTCGAGTGCCGTCTCCGTCTTCTCGCGCATCGACTCCGTATCGTCGATCCCGATGGTGTAGGAAGTCTCGAGCGTGTCGGCGGGGTCGAGCCCCCAGTACTGATAGAGCGGTACCTCAAGGCGTTTCGCCGCGAGGTCGTGACAGGCGATGCTGACCGCGGTTCTGGCGGCCGGGTTGCGCTCGACCGTCTCGCGCATGCGGCGTTCGATCCGCGCGAGGTTGTGCGGGTCGTCGATTTCCTCGACGACGGCGAGCAGATCCGGCAGGACGGCCTCGACGGTGGCGACGGTATCGCCGTAGTGGGGCGACGGACCCGCGCCGCCGATGCCGACCCGTCCGTCCTCGTCTTCGATGTGGACCGTGACGACCTCGGATTCGGTCTCGGTCCCGCGCGCGATCGTAAACGGGTACTCGAGTGGCAACGAGCGCCGTTCGAACGATGTCTCGAGGCTCATAGCAGCGCGTCGAGGACCGTCTCGCTGTCGAACCGAACGACGTCCGTCGCGGGGACGTCGATCGCGTCGGCGTACGCGTCGACCGCCTCGCGGGCCTCGTCGTCCTCGAGGTTGGACGTATTGAGCGCGCCGGCGACGATTTCGCTGCCGGCGACGGGCGCGGCGAGGTTCTCGTAGAGGTCGACGTACGTCGGCAGATCGGGCAGCGAGAACGACTCGTAGCCGTGGATCGCCTCGCGGCCGGCGTCGTGACAGAGCACGAGTTTGTCCGCCATCGAGCCGTGGAGGATGCCACAGGTCACGGCGGAGTAGGCGGGGTGGACGATGCTGCCCTGCCCTTCGACGAAAAGGTAGTCGTGTTCGTCGCCTTTCTCGAGGATCATCTCCTCGACGGCTCCTGCGGTGAAGTCGCTGACGACCCGGTCGATCGGGTTGCCCCAGCCCTCGATCATGATTCCCGTCTGACCGGTGGGGATCACGGCGGCGTCGTAGCCGGCCTCGCGGGCGTCGCGGGCGAGTTCCATCGAGACGGTCATCTTGCCGACCGAGCAGTCGGTGCCGACGGTAAGGATGACCTCGGCGTCGACCTCGTCGGCGATCCCCTGACTGACCGTAAGGTCGTCGCTCGGTTTTCGGACGTCTCGAAGCTCACAGTCGTTCTCGGCGGCGAGTTGGGTAAATTCCTCGTCCTCGGCGAGGAAGTAGTGCAGCCCGGAGATGATGTCACAGCCACCTTCGAGGGCCGTCCGGACGTCCTCGCGCCAGCTTTCCTCGAAGCCGCCCCCGATCGGCGCGATACCGATCAGCAGGGCGTCGACCGCGTCGGCCTCGAGGTCGGCCATCGATTCGTAGATCGGAGCGTCTTGAACGTCCGAGACGAAGTCGTTGACGCGCTGGCCTGCCGTCTCGCGGTCGAGGACGGCGACAGCGTCGTAGTCGGCGTATCGGAGGACACCGAGTGCGGTTTTGGCCCGGTCAGGGAACTTCTCGTGTGCGAGAATTGCAACGCGCATACTCGAGCATTGTCGACGGCCTATTTAACGATAAATACTGGACCCGACGGTCGCAAGAGAATACCAGCCAGCGACGTCCCCATATCAGAGCACCCGCAGTTCCGTCGTCCAGAACGCTCGGTGGGCGTCCTCGAGCGCCGGTTTCGGGTCGCCGGTCGCGTCGACGGCCGCAGTGCCCGCTGGCTCGAGGCCGGCGTCATCGACGAGCGTATCGACGACGCCGCGCTGGCCGACGACGAACAGGCGCTCGACGTCGTCGGGGACGCGTTCTGTGAGCGCGTCCGCACAGCGCTCGAGATGGTCGTCGATCTGGTCGTCGCGGATGCGTTCGAACCGGGCCTGCGAGAAGCCGCCTTTCGAGTGGCTGCCCTTGACGTCACTGTCGAACCCGCGGTAGTCGACGCGCTCGTCGCCGTCGTAGATTCCGAGTGCGAATAGATCCGCTCGCACGAGCGCGAGCGCGTAGCGGCCGGTCGGGAGGGCCCACTCGCGGTCGATAGCGAACCGATCCGCCCAGCTAGCCCGTGGGTTGCGGTCGGGGATCACTGGCGGCTCGAGCGTGACGCTGATGAGACCAGTATCGTCGGCACACACCACGCAGGGGGCAGCATCGTCGACGAGCGCGGCTCGCTCGCCGAGGACGTTCTCGAGGTCGTCGGTAATCTCGCCGCGAAGCCCGGCAAGGCCGTCACCGCCGACGATCGCCGTCAATGCGCCTTCGGGACCCGTTCGGACCGACGTCAGCCGATCGATTACCTCGGCGAGTCGGCTGCCACGAAGCTGTTCGCGGCGGCGCACCTCGAAGCCACTCTCTTGGTCGTCCATCCGCTCGAGTTCGCCCTCGAGCTGGGCGATACGGTCCTCGAGCCGGTTCACCTCCGCTTCGACCTCCTGTCTGGCCGTGGCAGCGTCTGCGCGGCGGTCGGATTCAGCCTCGTAGCGCTTTTGCAGGCGCTCGTTTTCTGCCTCGAGTTCGTCGATGCGCGCTTTCAGTGAGGCGCGGCCGAGCAACTCATCGAGCATCTGACCGAACAGGCGAAGCGAAAATACTTCTAGGTTCCGGCGTCCGACGAGTCGATTCCGGGTGCCGACCACTCGCCGGTGAACGCGAGCAACTGCTGGGCGCGTTCGCGCCGGGCGAGCAACACCTCGCGAAGCGAGGGCGGGTTTCGAACGTCGGTGCCCTCGAGCAACGACTCGGGGACTGCGAGTGTGTTCGTCGGGACGGCGTCGTCGCCGTGGACCGAGAAGTGCTGGGACTCGAGTTTCATCACGAGTGGCGTGTCGAGGCGTTCGATGCCGTCACCGCGTGCATAGAGTTCCTCGTTGATCCGCTCGTGTTGTTCGCTGTCCATGAGGGCGTGATCCGCGTCGGTCGGGGTCACGTAGAGTCGTCCGAGATAGTAGCTGCGTGAAAACACCTCGAACATGGTAGCTAGTACCAAGGGTCGGCGAGGGATAACTATTGTCGAATAGAGTTAAGTCGGAGGACAATCAGGGAAGAAAGACAGTGTGCGACGTCAACCCCCTCGCAATTCTGTGAAAGCACACGAACTACCGTGCGGTCACAGTAACGGCGACTACAACCGTTGTAAACGCTGGGAACGAATGTCCACCGGTCATAGACCGATTGAACGGTTCGAACGAAGGTCTGTCTTTTTAGTATGTTCGAACGCACAACTCGGTAATGACCACCACCCGGTCGGTCGCGCTCCTCGTGTTGGTCGCCACCGTTGGGCTGACGATCGCCCCCGTTGCAAGCGGTGCCGTCGTCGGAGCGCTCACAGCTGACACGACAACTGATACCGAAGCCACCGATCCGGAGGCGAACACCTCCGTGTCGATGTTCATGCAATCCAGTGCCGCCGAGACCGAACACGCAGTCGACGATGGGATGTTCGAGGCGAAGTACGATGCCGCCGACAACGACAGTCGGACGACGCTCGTCCGCGATCGAACGGCCACCCTCGAGAACCGACTCGAGGCTCTCGAGGCCGAACGCGAACAGCTTCGCGATCGGAAAGACGAGCTTAACCAGGGAGAATATCAGGCACGGATGACGCGGCTCACCGTCGAAATCCGGTCGCTCGATCGAGCAGCGGGACAGCTCGAGCCGCGAGCTGCCGACGCCGGTGTTAGCGATCGGGTCGCCACACTGCAGTCGAACGCCGCTGAACTGACCGGACCCGAAGTGGCCGAAATCGCACGCGGACTCGCTGGCCCCGAGGGGACACCGGGCGGTGGGTCGGCCGACAGTTCCGGACCGCCAGCGGACACTCCCGGTACCGAGTCGACTACCAATAGCGGGGCCGAGCCCGGATCACCGGCAGACACTCCAGAGACCGAGTCGGCTGCCGACACTGGAGCCGAGCCTGGATCAGCGGCGGCCACTCCAGAGACCGGATCGAACGCCAGATCGGAAGCTGACAGTGAGCGGCCGAAGAACGACCCGGAAACGCCCTCGAGTCCCGGTACAGAAGCCGATGCCGAGTCGGACAGGGAACGATAACGACTGCCAGTGTGAGACGCTCTCGACCCTGCATTGGACGCCAGTGTCAGTGGCGAGCAGACACGCTTTTCAGCGGTGACCCCCAACCGTCGCGTGATGGACTCCGCCGAACTGCTGGATTTGTTGGGAAACGAAAACCGGAGGCGTATTCTCCGGCTTCTCGCCCGCAAACCCTGCTATGTCACGGAGATATCCGACTATCTCGGCGTGAGTCCCAAAGCAGTCATCGAACACCTCCGAAAACTCGAGGACGCCGGCTTGATCGAGAGCCGGGTCGACGACCAGCGGCGGAAGTACTTTCATATCGCCCGTCACGTCCGTCTCGAGGTCAACGTCTCGCCGTACGGCTTTGCGAGCAAAAGTGCCTATCCGGCGAACAACAGCCTCGATATCACGTCCTGTCGACACCTCACACTCGACGTCTTTTCCGACGAGACGGAGGGCCTCGACGACCTGTTGCGCGCACTCGAGGACTTAGAGCAACTCGAGAACGAACTCTCGCTGGCCCAGCGGTGGGTGCAGGGCCGCCTCTGTGACGTGCTCGACCAGATTTCCGAAACCGCCGGGACCGGCCCCGAAAGTCGAATCTACGCCGACGTACTGGCGAGCATCCGAACGGAGCCGAAATCGGTCGGCGAGCTCAGTCAGGACGTCGAGGCTCCCCGCGAGGTCGTCGCTGGCCTCCTCGAGTCACTGGCCGACGAGGGGATGGTTCGGCGGACCGAACGCGGCTGGGAGCTGACAACGGAGTAGCGGCGTTGTTGACGGCAGATACAGCGACAGCCAGCAGACGAATTGTCGTCCGTCAGGTCCGGCACAACCGCACGCGGGTTCACGGTCGAGCCGGGAAACAATCATAATAACCCGTCTCGTCTCATTCGATATCGCGGGTCAGTCCGGTTCGCAGGTCACGTCCGAAGTAGTAGCCGACGAGCGAGGCGACCAGTCCGACGGCGACGCCGACCGCGACGACGGTCTGGAACGAGCCGGCGGCGGCGAGAAAGGCGTTACTGGCCACTGCCGAGACCGCGCCGACTGCTGTCCCGGCGGCAGTCATCTCGAGATACCGTCGTTTGGCCGTCAGGAGGCCGATCAGAAATGCGACGCCGAAGATACCGACGATCCGTCCAGCGATCGGGATCATCATCCCGCCTGCAAGCAGTCCAGTGCTGACGAGGAGGACGAACGCGAGAAACGCCTTCGGTGAAAAATAGGAGTCGACCGAGAGCCACGACCGGAGCCCGGCAAGCCGCGAAGCGTCAGCTGGCTCATCGGAGCGAGCGTCGACTGGTGTGTCGGCGCGGGAGTCGGCTGGTTCGTCGGCCGACGCCAGTGACTCGTCGGTACCAGCCTCGAGACCGGTACCCGAGAGGAGCTGGTCCGTTTCCTCGAGGAGGTCCTCGGTGTCGCGGCTCTCGGTCACCTCGTCCGAGCGGTTGCCCATATCGAGCCATTGCACAGCCGAGAGCATGGGTTTTTCCCTGTCCATTGGAAGTATATCGCTGTTTTCGACAGGCGATACGAGGGCCCCGTTTTTTCACCTCGGGTGCGGTACCACGGAGCGATGAGCGCCGAGTTGCTCGCGTTCGGTGTCAGCGCACTCGCCCTCGGTATCGGGGTGTTGGTCGCTGCTCGCCACCTCTATCCGCGACTCGAGTTACCTGCCGACGCCGAGTCCTCATTAGAGCTGTTGACCGCAATGATCGCAGGAATCCTCTTGCTTGCTGGGCTGGGGCTGGTCTTGCTCGGACTGTTCGGCTGAGACAGGAAGCCGACAGTGGACGCCCACTCGGGATACTGGCCGCAGAAAGCGTGCCTTCAAGTCCGACGCCGCGCAACGCCCACCCATGAATCCAGGCGATCGCGTTCGCGTCACCCGCGCGGATCGCACGTACGAAGGCGTGTTACTCCCCTCGAGCACCGACGACCACCTCGTCGTGAAACTCGAGGGCGGCTACAACGTCGGTATCGACCGCGCCGAGGCCGACGTCGAACGACTCGAATCGGACGTCTACGAGATCGATGGCACCGATGCAACGGGCGACGACGGGGCCTCGGAGATCGAGTTCGACGAGGACCTGCCGACGATCTCGCTGATCTCGACGGGTGGCACGATCGCCTCGACGGTCGACTACCGCACGGGCGCGGTGACGGCCCAGTTCGACGCCGAAGACGTTCTGCGCGCCGTGCCGGATCTGGCGGGACGAGCGAACTACCGCGGGAGAGTCGTTACCAACATCCTGTCGGAGAATATGGACCCACAAATATGGCAGGAACTCGCCGATGCCGTCGCCGAGGAGATCGAAGCCGGCGCCGACGGCGTCGTCGTCATGCACGGCACCGACACGATGCAGTACTCCGCTGCCGCGCTTTCTTTTCTGCTCGAGACGCCGGTGCCGATCGTCTTTACGGGCTCCCAGCGCTCGGCGGACCGGCCCTCTTCGGATAACGTCATGAACGCCGTCTCGGCCGTCGAAGCCGCGAAAAGCGACTGCGCGGAGGTACTGGTCTGTATGCACGGGACCGAAAGCGACGACGTCTGTGCACTCCACCGTGGCACACGGGTCCGGAAGAACCACACCTCGCGCCGAAATGCCTTCGAGACCGTCGGAGCGGAGCCGCTGGGCGAAGTCGACTACGAGACTGAAGCGATCGACTTCCGGCGAGCGTACCAGCAGCGAGACGCCGTCGACCTCGAGCGAGCCACCGCCCTCGAGAGCGACGTCGAACTACTCAAGTTCACGCCCGGGATGGATCCCGCGTTCCTCGACGTCGTCGAGGGCTCGGCGGGCCTGATCATCGAGGGCACTGGCCTCGGCCACGTCCACACCGATCTTATCCCCCGAATCGAGGAACTGATCGACGACGGCACGACAGTCATTATGACCAGCCAATGTCTCGAGGGTCGGGTCTGTGACCGGGTTTACGATACAGGCCGGGACCTCCTCGAGGCCGGCGTCATCGAAGCCGGCGACACGCTCCCCGGAACGGCAAAGGTGAAACTGATGTGGGCACTCGAGCACAGCGACAACGTCGAAGAGGCGATGGGGACGTCGCTGGCCGGCGAGATCCAACAGCGGTCGGTCCCCTGGGAGTAGTCGGCTCGCTGCTCGTCGCTGTTGGCAAGCCGTGCGCTGACTGGGGTGAGGCCTTTTTTGCTGCGACTCGAACGATCGAGCTATGAGCGACGCGACAGACGCTGCTCTCGACCTCGAGATTCGCCGCGCGACTCACGACGACTCCGACGCCGTCGTCGGCTTTACGAGCGAGATCTGGGCCGACCGCGGCGGCGACTACATCCCCGACATCTATCACGACTGGCTCGAGGCCGACGACGAGACGGGCAAGAAAACCTTTCTCGCAACGATCGACGGCGAGGCTGTTGGGATCGTCCAAGCGGTGCTGCTCACGGCCGATGAGGCCTGGTTTCAGGGCATTCGCGTCGCCGCTGACTACCGGGGACGGGGGGTCAGCCACCGACTCAACGAGGCCTGCTTCGAGTGGGCACGCCAGCACGGAGCCACGGTCGCTCGCGTGATGATTTTCTCGTGGAATACGGTCTCGATCGGTGCAGCGCGAGCCAGCGGCTACGAGCCGCTCACCGAGTTCCGGTTTGCCCATCCAGACCCCGACCCGGCCGCAGAGGGACCACAGTCGGTCTCGAGCGATCCGACAGCCGCCTGGCGTTACTGGACCCACAGCGACGCCCGAACGCACCTCTCCGGCCTCGGACTTGCACCCGAGACGTCGTGGGCCGTCAGAGAGATCACCAGCGACGATTTCGAACGGTTCGCCGACGAGACGGCCGTCTTCGCTGTCGAGGGCGAGGCCGGTCTCGCGGGCGCGGCCTACCGCTCGCGGACCTTCGAGCGGGACGTCGAGGACGAGTCGGGCGACTCGAGGACCGAGACGTGGGCCGAGTACGGCGTTAGCGCGTGGGACGATGCCACGGCTGCGCGATCGCTGTTTGCCGCGATTGCTCGAGATGCTGCTGCCTGCGGGGCCGACGAGACGCGGGTGGTGCTCCCCGAGACCGCTCGCGCCGTCAGCGACGCCGCCTACGCGGGCGTCGAACTCGCCGCAGAACCGGACTTCGTGCTCGGGATCGATCTCGCGGTGGAGTGACGGCTCCTATCGTGTGGCTCGGGATCGACGGCAACTACCCGCCGCTGACCGGCGGGAACAGCGCCAGTTCGTCCCCGCCCTCGAGTTCCGTCTCGAGGCCCTCCGCCTCGACTAAGACGTTGGTTCCGTTTCGCAACACGTTGATCTGGGATCGTAACTCGCCGTCGTCGTCGAGGACGCGCTCTTCGAGGGCGGGTGCGTCCGCGAGGAGGGCCTCGAGGGCGTCATCGACGGTGTCACCGGCAGCCGCGTCGACGGTGATGTGTTTGTCGCCCGCGTGTTCGGCGAGGTCGGCAAAGAGCTTCCACTCCGTGGACATACGTGGCGGTATCGGGGCCGAAGCCAAGTAGCTACCGCTCCCGTGTGTCTGCTGCCGCCGACTGCGGGTTCCCAGCACGCTCTCCGTCGGTGACTCGCCGTAACGCGTCCGGACGGCCCAGCGCGTAGGCGACGTCGCCGGCCTCGAGGCGGGTCGTCCCGTCGGGAAACGCGATCGGCTCGTCGGCGGCCGCCCCGGCGCGCTCGAGGGCCACGACGAGCACTGGGAGCGAGTCGACCGTCGTCCCCTCGAGTGCGTCGCCCGCGGCGACGGTGAGCGTCGTCACGGTTTCGTCGGCTGCCCGGAGCAGCGAGACGAGCTCTCTCTCCGCACTTGGATTCCGTGGCAGTGTCACCAGGCGGTAGGGCATGTCGGCGTTGGTCCGCGCCAGCCCCGCGTGACGGCCGTCGTCCCGTTCCGAGGAGTCGGTGCTGTTCGTCACCCGGGCCCCCAGCTCCCGTGCGTCGTCGGCGTCGACCGCGACGGTGGCCACGTCGTCGGCGACGCCCCGGAGTTCGCCGCCGGTGGCTCGTCGAAGCGAGTCCGCATCGCGTCGCCAGATCCGAACGGCGTCGCCCGGACTGGCGTCGGGTGCGGGGTCCGCACGGATCGCAACGGCGACGCTTCCCGGGGCGAGCGTCGGGCCGAGCCCCGCCGGGCGACTGCCGACCGCGAGGTACTCGATCGTCCCGTCGGCTGCGAACTCGACGTCGACGTGGCCGATCCCGTGATCGCGCTCGAGGCGATCGATCAGTCGCTCACGAAGCGCCTCGGGATCGAGTCGCCGCGGGAGGAGCACCGTTCGACCCGCCAGCTCCGCTTTCGTTGAGGGGTCGACAGGGTCGTAGCCGTCGACGTCCTCGATCGTTTCGGGGAGGGTGACGCTGACGACGCGGCCAGCCGAGCGGACGAGTTGGCTGACTTCGGTGATCGTCCGGGGAGTCGCGATCGAGAACACGTCTCGAGCGAGGTACTCGCCGAGCCGCCGGCCGCCGTCGGCGGCGATCGCACTCACGACGAACGCGGTGACGGTGTAGACAGCCGTCTCCGGGTCGAGCAACGGCGTCTCGCCGATGATCGCATCCTGCAGCGCCGTCTTCGTGTTCAGCCAGATCGCGACCATCGAGACACCGAACAGGATCGCCACGCCCTCGGGGATCTCGTCGGTACTGTACCAGTAGTAGACGAACGCGACGCCAGTGGCTGCCCCACCCGCGAGCAGGCTGAACCCGAGCAGTCGAACGACCGCGTCCAGCAGCGCCTCGAGGGAAAGCGACTGCGCGACGATGGGCGCAATCATCTCCGGTCACCACCGCTGGTGGCCGCTGTCGTTGTCGAGGGAGTCCTCATCGGACGATCGCCTCCGCGAACGCCTCCGTCGACGGCTCCGGGCCCGCGACGAACACCTCGTCGCCGGCCTCAAGGGGGCGCTCGATCCCGGGGCCGAACACCCAGCCGTGGCGACGGCCGCTCGTCTCACTGCCCTGCCGGCGGACGGCGAGGACCGTCACGTCCGTCGTCACGGCGGCATCGTCGTCCGCGCCGGTCGGGCCGACGGTGAGCCGGCGGATCACGTCGCCGGCCCGCCTGACCAGCGCGAAGGCCTCGAACTCCCGGCTCGTGCCTCGTGACCGGACGACGAGCTGTGGAGTCTCCGTCTCGAGCAGTGGTTTGACCGCTTGACGGGCGACCGCGATGGTAACACGACCGACGCCACCGACAGTCGTCGCCCTCGATTTGGGTGGCGACTCCGACTCGACGGTCGTCTCCTTCCCGTCGGAAGCCGCCGTCTCATCGGGGACTTCCGGCTCGCCGGCCGGTGCCTCGGCGTCGACCGAATCGAGATCGGTCCGGGCGCTCAGGACCGTCCCGGTGATCGATCGGTGGTCCGTCTGGACGGTGACCGTGTCGCCCCGGGCCAGCCCCGTCGGGACCAGCGTCGCGAGCGAGACGGCGCGCTGGCCCTCGGGAACCCGCCGGGAGAGTCCGCCCGACGGTGGCGCTGCAATAATCGTCGCCCGGGCCTGCTCGTCGATCGTCACGTCGACGTCGGCGAGGTCGTGGTCCGTCCGCAGGCGTTCCTCGAGGCGGACCTCGAGTTCCGAGAGGGGGATATCGGCGGGGAGTTGCCACGAGCCGGTTTTGAGTGCCCGGCGGAGGTCGGGTGGCAGCGATGGATAGCCCTCCATATTGTGGATTTCGCCGGTTGGCCGAACGGTGACCTGTCCCATCGTGCCGACGAGTTCGACGACGTCGGCCGACAGCGTTCGCTGGCGGATCGAGGTCAACGAAAGTCGTCGTGGGAGTTCCGCGCCGAGTTTGTCGCCCTGGTTGTGAGCGTAGAGGGCGAGCATGAGCACGACGAGGACGGCAACGAGTAGTCGCGGTGATTGGGCGATGTTGGGCTCGACGAGGCCGAGCAGCCCGCCCTGAACGCTGGCGATCGAGAGCGCGAGGACGACGACACCGAACCCGGGGAGCGTGACGCCGGTAAAGTATCGGACGAGAAAGCCGAGCGAGCCAGCGACGAAGGCGGGGACGATGCCGGTCAGGAGACCGAGATAGAGACCGAGGAGGACTTCCACCGGAAGGGTCATGATGGGCGACAGGCCCGGGAACAATAAAGGGGTACCGACGCGGGCGCTCATCGGCAGATCGTCCCGCCCGAGAGACGTTGGAAGCGGCTGTGTGGCTGTCGCTGCGAGGGGATCTGATGGGTGTCAACGCTCACAATCGTCGGTTCGTCTGGAGACGGAGGCGTTAACTAATACCGTCTCGGACCGGGTGTATGGTCGGTGAGGCCCTGTTTGAGCGGCTGCCGGATAACTGGAAACGGATCGTGACGGTCCGGGCAGCCGTCGGACTCGCGCTGACCGTTGCGCTTCTCTCGGTCGTAACGGGGGTTCTACAGATCGGTCAGGAAACAGTCGAATACGGCCTGCTCGCGGGCCGTGTGCCGGATGCCGTCCAGCGGGCGGTCGGCTTTACCGGTGCTCTGACCGGCTTTCTGATGGTCGCGAGCGCACTCGCGTTGCGGCGTGGGTTACGCGCCGGCTGGTGGGCGACACTGATTCTCATGCCGGTGACCGCGATCCAGGGGCTCTTGCAGGTGAGTCAGTACTCGCTCCCGCTGGTCGTGCTCTCGCTGCTTACGATCCCCTTCCTCCTGTTCACCCGCAAGCGCTTCGATCAGGGGCTATCGCTGACGACGACACAACTCGCAGCCGGCGGCGCACTCGTTGGCGTCCAGGCCTACGGCACGTTCGGCGCGTACGCGCTTCGCGAAGATTTCGACGGGATCGAGAACATCCTCGACGCCTTTTATTTTACGCTGATCACCTCGAGCACCGTCGGCTACGGCGATATCGGTCCCGAAAGCCACGAGGCAGTCCTGTTTACGATGACCGTGGTCGTCCTCGGCGTGGCCAGTTTCGGTATCGCGATCGGGGCGCTCGTCGGTCCAGCGATTCAGGCCCGAATCACGAAGACACTCGGAAAAATGACAGACTCACAACTCGAGTTGCTCGAGGATCATATCCTCGTCCTCGGCTACGGCGAACTGACGGAACCGATCGTCGACGAACTCGCGAACAGCGGCCGAGAGTTCGTCGTCGTGACGAACAACCGCGACGTCACACCGGAGCTGACCGATCGCGGGATCGCCGTGATCGCCGCCAACCCGAGCGACGAGGAACCGTTGCAGCGGGCAAAGATCGGCCGTGCGAGCGCGATTCTCGTCGCGACCAACCGTGACGCCGAAGACGCACTCGCGATCCTCACCGCCCGCCAACTCGCGCCGGACACGCGTATCGTCGCCGCTGCAACCGACCGCGAAAATACACAAAAGCTCAAACACGCCGGCGCGGATACGGTGATCAGCCCCTCCGTGCTGGGCGGTCATCTGCTGGTGCGGTCGGCACTCGGTAGCGACGAGAGCGACCTGATCGAGCAAATCATCGGCAGCGATTGAGCCCGCGTCGGCACATACTGCTCGAGCGTCGCGGTTCCGGGACCGTCGAACGGTATCCGTCCCGTCTATCGGTGACGGCCGCGATGAACGATCGCCACGTCGGACTCGAGATCTTTCAGCCGCCGGAACGTCGGCGGGGAGACGAACCGTGAGGCAGCCGATCGATCGGTACTCGAGCCGACGAACACCACGTCGTACTGGGGCGACACACGCGCGAGGTACGATTCGACCGACTCGGTGACGATATGTGTCTCGAAGCGGCCGGAAAAGGCGTCGAGGAGATCCGCAACGGTGTCTTCGGCGCGTCGCCGCTGGGATTCACGCTCGATACAGGTACAGACACTCGTCGGCTGTCGAGCGCCCGTGACCCGCTGTGCGAAGTCGACCATCGCGCGAGCGGTGTCACCGGCCCCACGAACCGCGACGAGACCGTGTGTCCACTGTTGGCGGTCGACAGCAGGGCGGAAGGCGATCACGTCGATCTCGCTGTCGAACAGTCCCGTAATAAACGATGAGAGCCCACCTCGATCGTGTTCGGCGTACGGTGCGACGATGAGATCACAGTTGTGCTCTCGAGCAGTCCGGAGTACGAGGTCGGACGACTGTTCGGCGGCCGCGACGACGACCTCACAGGGCAGGTCGTACTCGCGCTCGAGGCCGGCTGCGAACGACTCGAGCTCGTCGATAGTTCGTTCTGCCATCTCGTCATCAGATTCATCACCGTCTCGTGTCGCCGCTTCCGGGACGGTCTCGACGAGGACGACCTTGCCGGCGGCGTGTGCACTCGCGAGTGCAGCAGCAAAACGGGCGACCGTTTCCGTGTGCTCTCCCATCGGAACGAGGACGTGATCGTCACCGCTGGCCGTCTGATAGAGATATCGCGCGCGTCTCTCGTAGAAGCGGTCTCGCCAGATGACGAACGTGGCGGCGACGAACGAACTCGAGACGATGATCCCGAGCACGTACACGAACTGTGCGTTTCCAGTGACCAAAACGAGCAACGCGGTCGAAAACGCCGTCGGCTCCTCGAGATCGAGCGCCCAGGTGAGGATCCCGGTAAAGAAGACGCCCAGCGCCGCGCCGATCGTGCTCACGGCGCTGCCGTTCAGCCCCACGCCGGTTGCGAGCGCGAGCGCGAGCCACCCACAGAGTGCGCCTGCGGTCATGCCACCGACAAACTTCGCCGGCGTGGAGTAACGGCCCTCGGGATGGGCAAAGAGCGTGTACGTTCCCGACGCCAGCGGCGGAAACAGCAGAAACGAGACGGCGGCCGTCGCGTTCGATAGCCAGGTTACTGCGGCGATGAGCAACGGCACGAAGATCAGCACCGAGAGATGCAGGAGATTTCTCGTGTGTTCGATCCATCGCACGAACGCGTCGAGTTCGCGGCGTTCCAATCGTCGGAGCCGTCGCCAGAGCGACCGAACGCGCGCACGGACCGGCTCGAGCATACGAGACATTGGCCGGGAACCGAGGAAAAGTATTGGTATCAGTACCCGTCGTTACGTCGGTGCACCGTCGAGAATCGCCACGCCGCTTGAGGCCCCGATCCGTTCGGCTCCGGCCTCGAGCATGGCCATCGCCTCGTTGTAGCTGCCGATGCCGCCGCTTGCCTTGACGGGCAGGAACTCGCGCATGCGTTCGACATCCGCAATGGTCGCCCCGCCTTCGGCGAAGCCGGTCGAGGTCTTGACCATCGCGGCGTCGGCCGCGACGGCGGCCTCGCAGGCGCGGTCGATCTCGGTATCGGTCAGCAGCGCGGTCTCGAGGATCACTTTGACCGGGATTGGGACCGCGGCGACGAGTTCGGCGAGTTCGGCCCTGACGGCGTCGTCCTCGCCCGCTTTCAGGCGACCGACGTTGATGACGACGTCGAGTTCGTCCGCGCCGGCCTTCCAGGCGAGGACGCCCTCCCGTCGTTTCACGTCGTGGTCGTTCTGTCCGTGTGGGAACCCGGCAACGGTCACGAGCGTAACCTCGGGTGCGTACTCGGTCGCCATCTCGAGGGCGTACGGCGGAATGCAGGCGTTCATTCCCCACTCGGCGGCGTCGTCGAGCGTCCGACGAACGTCGGTGGGTGTGGTTTCGGGGCCGAGAACGGTGTGATCGATGAGAGGGGCGAGTTCGCTGCGGTTCATACGGGATGGACTCTCCGAACGCTCAAAAACCCGCCCGATCACTTTTGACCGCCGGCGCGTAACTCAGTAGCATGGTAACCCGCCAGCCCGATGTCGATCCGGCCGTCGCGGCAACCGCCGACGACATCGAAGCCATGCGAATCCGCGGGGCGGCGACCATCGCCGACGCGGCTGCCGAGGCGCTTTCGACACAGGCCAAGCGATCGGACGCGACGGCGCCAGACGTCTTCGAGCGACAGCTGCGAGCCGCCGCCAAAACGCTCTACGAGACCCGCCCGACGGCGGTGAGCCTGCCGAACGCGCTCCGGTACGTCCTGCGCGGCATGGACGGCGAGAGCGTTTCGGCGCTTCGGGACGCGACGATCGCTCGCGCCGAGGAGTTTCAACGCGAACTGGCGCGGGCGCAGACCACACTGGGGACAGTCGGTGCGAACCGCCTGCGCGACGGCGACGTCGTGATGACCCACTGTCACTCGACGGACGCGCTGGCCTGTCTCGAGGCCGCTCTCGAGGACGGGAAGGAGGTCGAAGCGATCGTCAAAGAGACGCGCCCGCGAAAGCAAGGCCACATCACGGCCCAGCAACTCCGCGAGTGGGGCGTGCCGGTGACGCTGATCGTCGACAACGCGGCCCGGCGGTATCTCGACGAGGCAGACCACGTGCTGGTGGGGGCAGACAGCATCGCCGCCGACGGGAGCGTGATCAACAAGATCGGCACCAGCGGGTTAGCCGTCAACGCCCGCGAGCGCGGGGTCCCGGTCATGGTTGCCGCCCAGACGATCAAACTCCATCCGGACACGATGACGGGCCACACCGTCGAAATCGAGATGCGCGCCGAGAGTGAGGTCGTCTCGGACGAGGAGCGACGCACGATCACCGGCGATGCCGACGACGGACTCGTCGTCGCAAACCCTGCCTTTGACGTCACGCCACCGCGGTACGTCGACGCCATCGTCACCGAACGCGGCCAGTTTCCGCCCGAGAGCATCGTGACGCTGATGCGAGAGCTGTTCGGCGAGATGACCGGCGAGCCGTGGGAGCCGTAGCGCCGCCGGCATCGGTAGCGACTTTTTGAGGGCCGACTCGAGAGAAAATTCTACTCGAGCGGGCTATTGTCGATCGGAAACTGTTAGTCGCTGGTGTGTGCCAGTACCTGTATGGTAGTACCCGAGGGGTTCGTGCTTCCGCCGTGGTATCTCCTCGTCCCGATGCTCGTGGTGCTGGCGGGGATCATCGCACTGCTGTGGGCACTCGAGCCGCCGGTGACCGATCGGACCGTGCTGGCGTTTGCACCGTGGATGATGTTTGGCTCGACGCTACACGTCCTCCACCGGATGGAGGTGTATCCGGATCGCATCGAGTCACTGTTCGCCTCGCCGAGTGTCTATCTGGTGACGGCGATCGTCGCCGGGGCCGCGTGGATCATCGCGATCTTCCTGTACGCTGGCGGCCTCCAGCCGACGATTTCGCGGTTCGTCGGCATCTCCGGCACCGCCTTCTTCGCCGTTTTCGCGATGGTTACGATCAATATCGGCGTCGAACGGGGGACGCTCGAGCCGTTCTGGCCGGTCATCGCCGTCGTCGCCACCGGGATCGTCACCGCGCTCGCCTGGATCGCGCTGAGTCTCTCGTTTACCGACGTCGCCGCGACCACGGGCATGACCGGTGCACTCGTCGTCTTCGGGCACACGTTAGACGGCGTGTCGACCGCGGTCGGCTACGACGTTCTCGGGGCCGGTGAAACGGTCCCGCTCTCGAGGCTGATCCTCGAGGCCGGCGAGGCGCTGCCGACCGCGGCGTACATCGGTGCCGGCTGGCTGTTCGTCCTCGTCAAGGTCGGCCTCGCGCTGGTGATCCTCGGGCTGTTCAAAGAGTACGTCGACGACCAGCCCCAGCAGGCCCGGACGATCCTCGCACTGGTCGCCGCAGTCGGGCTTGGGCCGGGCATTCACAATGTCTTGCTCTTTCTGATCACCTAGACTTTTTTCGGCGGCCACCGTCTTGCTGTAGCATCGAATGGCTCCCACTGTTCTCACTGCTGGCCACGTTAATTGGGACGTGACGCTCCGTGTCGATCGGCTCCCCGAAGCCGACGGCGAGGCGACGATCCGCTCACAATGCCAGTCCGGCGGCGGGAGCGCTGCAAACGTCGCCGCCGCACTCGCCGGCCTCGAGGTCGACACCGGCCTGATCGGGAGCGTCGGCGACGACGACAACGGGCTGCTGGCCAGACGCGACCTCGAGGACGCGGGCGTCTCGCTGTCGGGGCTGCGCGTCGTCGAGGACGCCGAGACGGCCGTCAAGTACCTGCTCGTCGACGATGACGGCGAGGTCGCGATCCTCGGCAACGACGGCGGCAACGAGGCTCTCCAACCGGCGGACCTCGAGGCCGACCGCATCCGCGCGGCCGACCACGTTCATCTCACGAGCCAACAGCCCGAGACCGCCGCAGCGATCGCCTCGATCGCCACTGATGCCGGCGTAACTGTCAGTTTCGACCCAGGTCGTCGCGTTGGCGACCGCGAGTACGACGCGATGGTTCGGGCAGCCGACGTTCTCTTCGTCACCGAACGCGAGGCCGCGGCGCTGGCCGACGTCGACGGTCTGGACGACCGGCTCGTCGTCGTCACCGCCGGCAGTGACGGCGCGGCAGTCCGAACGCCGGACAAGACGTACACCCACGCCGGATTCGACATCGAGCCCGTCGATACGGCCGGGGCCGGCGACGCGTTTGCGGCGGGCTTTCTCGCGACCCGACTCGCAGGTGGCGACATCGACAGCGCACTCGAGTACGCAAACGCCTGTGGGGCGCTGACAGCAGGGCACGAAGGGGCGCGGAGCGCCCCGACGAAAGCTGCCGTCGAGGCGTTTCTCGCTAACCGATCATAGTCAACACATATTTACAATGACGAGTTCGGGGCGAAACCGATGCAGTCGTGCGGTTCTCACCGGATGTTGTCTGACGGTAGTTATATACACACCGGCGTTGCCCACTCGAGTAGAGAGTCACGGAGACGTGACAGAGAGACATGACGGAAGGAAGGATCAGGGAGTCCCATGGGTGCGAGTTTGAACGCCGCATCCAGTACGATCGAAGTGCGGAGGAGCCGACAAGTATCGCCGCCGCAACAGCACTGGCACAGTACCACGGGGAAGACGTCGTCGAATCAAGTACGCGACTGTACGACTACATCGATCCCGACGCGCTCGATGCCCTCTTTGCGGACACGCAGACGGGGCACCGACGGGAGGCGGGAAGCGTCGAGTTCACGGTCGACGAGCTGACGGTGACGATTCGACCCGACCGGATCGTGGTGCGTCCGACGGCGTGAACGGCACTGCGTCGGTATGAACGGGGCCGATCGATGTTCGTCGATCACTGAATACGCGAACTCGATGCGTCCTCGAATCCTTTTTCTCGCCACCACCGAAAGCACGGCGTATGGCAACCCAACCACACCTGCTGGTCGACGAGGGAGACCTGACCGATCGCGTGCTCATTCCGGGCGACCCCGGCCGCGTCGATCGGATCGCCGGCCACTGTGACGAGGCCGAGACGATCGCCGAAAACCGCGAGTACAAGGTCGTCAACGCTACCTACGAGGGCCAGGAGCTGACGATCTGCTCGACCGGCATCGGCTGTCCGTCGGCTGCGATCGCGCTCGAGGAACTGGCGAACGTCGGCGTCGAGACGTTCATCCGCGTCGGCACGACCGGCGCGCTCCAGTCCGACATCGAGATCGGCGACATGGTCGTCGCGACCGGCGCTGCGAAAAACGAGGGGACCACGAAACGGTACGAGGCCGTCGAGTACCCCGCCGTGCCGGATTACGACGTGCTGTCGGCGTTGGTCGATTCCGCGGAAGCGAACGATGAAGACGTTCACGTCGGCCCCATCGCCTCCGACGACGCCTACTACGCCGAGTCCGAGGACGCCGTCGCCGACTGGGAGGCTGCCGGCCTCCTCGCCGTCGAGATGGAAGCCGCCGCCGTCTTTTCGCTGGCCCGCCGGAAGGGCCTGCGTGCCGGCGCGATCTGTACCGTCGACGGCAACCTCGTCGAGGGCACACAGAAGGGGACCGACACCGAAGACGACGAACTGCCCGACAAAGCCAAGAACAACGTCGGCCGCGCGATCGATATCGCACTCGAGGCCGCCATCGACCTCTAACCGGACCCGTTTTTGTTCGGGTCGACCTGTCCCTCGAGAACTCGTTCTCCCCGTGTCGCGCTCGCCGCTCGAGATGCAGTCAGCGCCGCTGCGAGCGCCGTCGCACCGTCGGTCACCCGTCCCGTCGTCGCGGATAGCGTGCAGGTCGGCGGTCGAAATCAGTTCGTTGGTGGCGCTCGCCTCGGCGTCGTCGGTGATTCAGTCGCCGGGTTCGAGCGGAGGCAATCACTAACACGCTGGCCCGACGAGAGTGCGTATGACAGACCCATCGAGCGACACCGACGTCACCGTTGCTTTCGAGCGAGGCTACGACCGCGACGAACTCGCCGCCGTCTTCGGCGAACTCGAGACGGCGCTGACGGCCGACCGACCGCTGTGGCTGACTGACGGCGACCGGACTGTGCGGGTCACGATACCATCGCCCGTGACCGCGATGGCCGAAACCCGCCGCGACGACGACGCTGACCCGTCGATCGCCGAACTGACACTCGCCTTCGAGTGGGACGATCCGGACGGCTCGAGGCTGCGACTCGAGGACGCCGAGCGCGACGCGCCCGGGGTTGCAAGCGACGAGCCACCAGCCACGGACGACGCGGCGGCCGATTCGAGAATGGCGACGATGCCACCGGACGCGATCGCCGGGGAGGACGAGCCGGAGACGGCTCAAGCGGACGCTTCCGGGGCGGAGTCGGAAGCACAGCCCGAGTCCGAGTCTGCGGCCGACGACCGCGAGCGACACAGCCGATTCGAGGTCTACGAGGACCGCGCGGGCGAGTGGCGCTGGCGGTTGGTACACTGGAACGGCAACATCATCGCCGACAGCGGCGAAGGATACGCCTCGCGGTCGAACGCCAGACGCGCCGCACGCGGGGTTATGCGCAACGCGCCGACTGCGACGCTCGAGGACGCCGAGCGCTGATCGACGCCGTCACCGTTCACGGACGAACCCGTCAGCGTCGAACTCGACCGCCGGCGACCGGGACGCCGACTCATACCGGAGCGACGGCGTCGATCCGTCCGGGATCGCGTCGTACTCCTGGAGAAACGCGACGATGCCGCGTTTGCCGCCGAAGTCACCGCGATAGCGGCGAAACAGCCGCGGCACGGTGGCGATGTCGCGATCTCGGTCGTCCGTCACGTTTTCCTCGAGAAACCACGTGACGGCGGTGTCTAACGCCGCCTCGACATCGGCCGGCGAGTGGACTGCTGTGGGGGTGGCGTTGTCGGCACTGTCGCTTACCGCGAAATGGATTCGCGGATCGCAGTCCGGCAGCCGAAACTGTCGCTCGAACGACGACGGAAACGGGCGCGGCAGATAGCCAAATCCCCACGGATGTTTCGAACAGCGAAGCATGCCGTGCTCGATGTCGTTGAGGCTTATCCAGACGCCACTCACCGGGATCCGGTCACGAGTGCGGAGCTTCCAGCGCGCTCGAACACCGCCCTCGGGCAGCGCCGGCTCGGCCTCCGAGAGCAACTGCGCGTAGGCGTTATAACAGTTGAGCCAGAAGGCGAGTTTTCCCTCGCGGCTGGCGAGTGCGCGCTCTAGTCGTGACCGCTCGAGCGTCGCGAGCTGGTCTTGCAGCCAGTCGGTGTCGCCCTCGGTCTTGACTGTGTACAACAGATCAGCCGACAGAGAGAGGGGATCGAGCTGGGTCGGCATTCGTTCGATAGTTGGCGAACCAGACTCTTGAAGCCGTGTGGCGAGTGGCAGTGACACTCTCATCGAGGGACACGTCTGGATCAGTTTTATCCGACACTTCGTGGAGAGAAACACTGTGAACCTGAGCAAGGGGTATCTCTTAGCGCTCGTCCTCCTCTTTGCGTACCTCTCGTGGCAACTGGTGACGCCGTTTCTGCAGTTCGTCCTCGGGGCCGTACTCATCGCGTTCGTCTGTTATCCGCTCCAGACCCGACTCGAGGCGTACGTGTCGCCGTCGATCGCCGCGTTCGCGCTCGTCGTGTTATCGGTCGTCACCGTCATCATCCCCTTCGTCCTCGTGGCCGCTGTCGTTGCCGACGAGGCTGCACGACTCACTCAGGACCGCGATCCGAGAACGGTACAGACCGACGAACTCGAGGCGTGGATTGAAGCCCAGACAGGACTCGAGGTTGATCTCATGGAGACGGTCGTTTCCTCCGCGGAACAGATCGGAACTGTCGTTTTCGAGCAGACGACGGCGTGGTTCAGCGTGGTGACCCACGCCCTGATCGGCCTCGGGGTGGCCCTGTTTCTCCTCTATTACTTGCTCAAAGACGGCGACGACCTGCTACGGTGGCTTCGAGAGACGACGCCGCTTCCCGACGCCGTCCAGGACGATCTCTACGGTGAACTCAGCGACGTCATGTGGGCCGTGCTCGTGGGCCACGTCCTGATCGCGATCATCCAGGGTGTCATCGCCGGACTGGGGCTGTTTGCAACAGACATTCCGAACGCCGCGTTCTGGACGTTCGTCATGGTGATCCTCGCGCTCATACCGTTGATCGGCGCGTTTCTCGTCTGGGGCCCGGCCGTGGGGTATCTCCTGCTCATCGGCGACCCGATCCTCGCTATTCTGCTGGCGATCTACAGCACGATCGTCGTCGGCCTCTCGGACGACTATCTGCGGCCGATCGTCGTCGATCGGTACGCCAGACTCAGCCCCGCCGTCATCATCATCGGCGTGCTCGGTGGCCTCTACGCCTACGGCATCATGGGGCTGTTTTTTGGCCCCGTGCTCGTCGGCGGCCTGTTCGCGACCCTCGATGTCGTCAACGACCATTACGACCGTCTCGGCGACGAGCCGTGAGACGCGATCGAGCGTTTCCCGACTGTTGTCCGGCAGTATAACTCGAGGACTCCGTAGCGGCCGCTATCGATACACCGCTGTATCGCGTAGATCCTTTATTTGTCTCCACGTGGTCAGGAGTTCGAGTATGCCCGATGCGAACATCCACGAGTTGTCGGCACCGGATCACGCGATCGACCACGACGAGTTCGATCCGTTGGGGACGCTGACGTTGATCGTGTTGTACTTTCTCGCGCTCGTGTTGATGTGGCTGTTTACGTACTTTATCGAGTTTCTCGGCAACGATCCGACGCCGCTGGTGGTCATATGAGAATCCACACCTACGAGAAGCTGTGGCTCGTCGCGGCGCTGGTGTTGATCGTCGGCTTCATCGCGACGATCACGTACGGCTCGGTGGGCCTCGGCATCTCGATGATCGACGACAGCGAGGAGACGCTCAGCCCCGACGAGATCAACGACGACGAGCGCTTCGGCGAACCGCGCGTCGAGCAGGTCGGCGAAAACGAGTACGAAGCCTACGTCGTCGCACAGACGTTCATCTTCCAGCCCGATCCGATCGAGGTGCCCGCAAACAGCAGGGTAACCTTCTACGTGACCAGCCGGGACGTGATCCACGGCTTCGCCGTCGTCGGGACGAATACCAACACGATGGTGATTCCCGGCGAGGTGTCGACGCTGACCGTCGAGTTCGACGAACCCGACGAGTACGGGATCGTCTGCAACGAGTACTGTGGCGACTTCCACCATACGATGGAAGGCCAACTCACCGTCGTTCCCGAAGCCGAGTTCGACATGACCGAACTCGAGGCCGAGGCCGACGACGAAGTCGAACTCGGCGACGAAACGACGGTCACCGCCACCGTCGAAAACGGCGCGCTCAACGACCTCGAGACGACGGCCACGTTCGAAATCGGTGACCAGACGGTCGAAGAGGACGTTACCGTCGCCGGGCAGGATACCGAAGAGCTGGCCTTTACCGTCGACTCGACGGAGCTCGGTGAAGGAGACCACGACTGGACGGTCACAGTCGACGACCACGAGGAGAGCGGCACGCTGACCGTGGTCGAAGACCTCGAGGGCGAAGACGAGACCGGTGCCGACACCGACGGCGCGAACGGAACTGACGAGGACGCCGAGGCGGGTGATACCGATGCGTAACACGTTCGTCGACGCGTATCCGGACCAGGCACGCTTCATTCGGCGGGTGTTTGCCACCTCGTTTACCGCCTTCGCCGTCGGCGCGTTTTTCGGCTTGATTCAGGCACTCCACCGGACGGACATTCTCAGGGTCGTCGAGTCGCCGACCTACTACACCGTGTTGACGGGCCACGGCGTCTTTCTGGTCCTCTCGTTTACGATCTTCTTCCTCGTAGGCGTCTATCAGTGGGCAGTCACCGACAGCCTCGAGCGCCGTCCGGTCGATATGCGATTTACCTGGGGCTGGTACGGCCTGATGGTGCTCGGGACGTTGCTCGCGGCGTTTGCGATCCTGGCCGGCTTCGTCGAGTCGATCGATGTGAGTGCGAACACGCTCTTTACGTTCTATGCCCCGCTACAGGGCCACCCGATCTTTTACGTCGGATTGGTGTTGTTCGTCGTCGGGACCTGGCTTGCAGGCGCCGACTGGTTCCGGTCGTGGTTGGCCTGGAAAGGCGAGCACCCGGGCGAGCGGATTCCGCTGCCGACGTTCATGGTGTTGACGACGATGATCATGTGGTACATCTCGTCGATCGGCGTCGCCGTGGCGATTCTCGCGTTTATTCTGCCGTGGTCGCTCGGTATCGTCGATTCGATCAATCCGACGCTGACGCGGACGCTGTTCTGGTACTTTGGCCACCCGGTCGTCTACTTCTGGCTGTTGCCGGCGTATCTGCTGTGGTACATTCTGTTGCCGAAACTCTCGGGCGGCCGACTGTTCAGTGATCCGCTCGCTCGAGTCGTGTTCATCCTGTTTATTTTGCTGTCGACGCCGGTGGGGATCCACCACCAGTATCTTGATCCGGGGATCGCAGAAGGGTTCAAATTTATCGTGATGACGAACACGATGTTTCTCCTGCTGCCGAGTTTCCTGACCGCCTTTACCGTCGTCGCCAGTATGGAACACGGCGCTCGACAGCGCGGCGGGACGGGCTACGTCGGCTGGCTGCGAGCCCTGCCGTGGCGGGAGCCGGCGTTTACCGGGATGGCACTGGCGGGGCTCGTCTTCGCGTTCGGCGGCTTTACCGGCATCGTCAACGCCGGGATGAACATCAACTACCTCGTCCATAACTCGCTGTGGGTCCCCGGCCATATTCACACGCAGGTCGGCACCGCCAGTGCACTGACGTTCATGGCCGGCTCCTACTGGCTCGTCCCGCAACTGACCGGAAACCGCCTCGTCGGGCGCTCGATCGGTCTGGTCCAGGTCTTGCTGTGGTTCATCGGGATCGTATTCATGACGAACTCGATGTATCGCGGTGGCTTGGTCGGGATACCCCGACGAACCGCCGAGCCGCAGTACGAAGGGTTTCAGTACGAAGTCGCCGCCGGATCGGTCGGCGAACTCAACGCCCAACTCGCCATCGGCGGCATACTCCTGTTCATCTCGGCGATGCTGTTCCTCGCGCTGATGCTCTTGACCCTGTTCAACCGGGACAGCGAACCGGTCGACAATCGGACGATCCCGGCACCGCTGTCCGGTCCGGAAGACTCACCCGCCGTCCTCGACAATCTGAAGCTCTGGGCCGCCATCGCCGCTGTTCTGGTCCTGCTGGCGTACACGATTCCACTCGCCAGTATCGTCACCCGAGGCGGCCTGTTCGGCCCGGATATCGGTCCCTTCCCCGTCACGATAGAAGGAAGTGGAAGCATCGAACTCGTCCGAATGGGTCTCGAGTTCGCCCTCGAGACCGTCTCTCGGTGATCTTCGATGCGTCTCACGCTTCCTCGACTGCTCCTGGTGATCGCGTTTCTGATCGTCATCCTCGTCGAGTTTCGGACCGTGCTCGGCTTTTTCGATATCGCGGTCCCGTTTACCACCGCAGTCATCGTCGGCGTCGTCGTGATCGGGGCGCTCGTTCTCTGGTCGCTGCTCTCGAGTGGGGAGGGCTCGAACGAGTGATCCGACTCGAGCGCCACAATCCGTCGCGCTTTTGCCCGACCAGCCCCGAGAAGCGGATACGCGAATGGCCCGCTATCACATCGAAACCTACGGCTGTACGTCGAATCGCGGGGAGAGCCGTGAGATCGAGCGACGGCTCCGCGATGCGGGCCACCACCAGGTCGACGGACCGGCCGAGGCAGACGTCGCGATCCTGAACACCTGTACCGTCGTCGAGAAGACCGAGCGGAACATGCTCCGTCGAGCCGAGGAGTTGGCCGATGAGACGGCTGATCTCTTTATTACGGGCTGTATGGCCCTCGCACAGGGCGAGGAGTTCGCTCAGGCCGGTATCGATGGCCAGGTTCTCCACTGGAACGAGGTCCCCGAGGCCGTCACCAACGGCGAGTGCCCGACGACGACCCCCGACGCCGAGCCGATCCTCGACGGCGTCGTCGGCATTCTGCCCATCGCACGGGGCTGTATGTCCAACTGTTCGTACTGTATCACCAAACACGCGACGGGCAAGATCGACTCTCCGCCGATCGAAGAAAACGTTGAAAAAGCCCGCGCGCTGATCCACGCCGGCGCGAAGGAGATCCGCATTACGGGCCAGGACACCGGCGTCTACGGCTGGGATACGGGCGAGCGCAAACTCCATCGACTCCTCTCTGAGATCTGTGAGATCGACGGCGACTTTCGGGTGCGCGTGGGGATGGCCAACCCGAAAGGCGTCCACGGCATCCGCGAGGAACTCGCCGACGTCTTCGCCGAACACGACGAACTGTACGACTTCCTACACGCGCCGGTCCAGTCCGGCAGCGACGACGTCCTCGGCGACATGCGCCGCCAGCATCAGGTCGAGGAGTATCTCGAGGTCGTCGAGACGTTCGACGACGCCCTCGACTACTGGACGCTCTCGACGGACTTCATCGTTGGCTTCCCAACCGAAACGGACCACGACCACGCACAGTCGATGGCCCTGCTCCGGGAGACGCGCCCGGAGAAGATCAACGTCACCCGCTTCTCCAAGCGGCCGGGGACCGACGCTGCCGACATGAAGGGGCTCGGTGGGACGATCAAGAAGGAGCGCTCGAAGGAGATGAGCGCCGTCAAGCGCGACATCGTCGCCGACGCCTACGCTGATATGGTCGGGGAGACACGCCAGGACGTCCTCGTCGTCGAGGAGGGGACCGCCGACTCCGTCAAGTGTCGTGATTCGGCCTACCGACAGGTTATCGTCCAGAACGCCGACGAACACGACATCGAGCCCGGCGATTTCGTCGACCTCGAGATCACGGCCCACGAGACGATGTACGCCTTTGGAAAGCCGGTCTAACTGCTCAGCGAACTCGTTTTCCGTCGCGGACGTCGGTCGTCGCCGACTCGCCCAGCCTGGTACTGGTAGCCGTCACTCGAAGACGACGGCGCTGTCTGCGTCCGGCACAGTCGCCCCGTCTTGGTCGGCAAACGCCTCGTGGACGAGGTCGTATGTTTCCTCGAGCGCTTCGACGATTACCGTGGTGTCACTGATCACGGGCATGAAATTGGTGTCGCCCTGCCAGCGCGGAACGACGTGCGTGTGCAGGTGGTCGTCGATGGAGCCACCGGCCCCGTCACCGAGGTTCAAGCCGGCGTTGAACCCGTCCGGTTCGAGGGCTGCCTCGAGTGCGTCGAACGTTCGCTGTTTCAAGCGGGCATGATCGAGCAGTTGGTCGTCGGTGAGCTCGCCGTAATTGCCGGTGTGGGCGTGCGGGATCACCATCGTGTGACCCGGGTTGTACGGATAGTTGTTCAGCATGACGAACGCGTGTTCGCTGCGGGCGACCAGAAGATTCTCCCTGTCAGTATCCTGGTCGGGCAGTTCACAGAAGACACAGTCCTCGATATCGGGGTTTTTGTTCTCCCGTTTGATCCACTCGATTCGCCAGGGTGCAAACACCTGCTCCATATCGAACCCCACTCGAGGGGACGTATAGTACCCATTGAAACACGTTCAACGACGGCCAACACACCGACTAGCCGGTACAAGCGCTGCTTGTACACAGCCAGCAACCTGCAATCAGTTGCTGATCCGGTTCGGCTCGCCCGCCCGATAGCCGGGGCCAGATCGGTCGAGGCGAGCACCACGACGACGATTCTATACGAAATCAGCGGGAATGGCTAAGAAGTTTTTTTAAACTATCTACGGCGTTCTCTGGCGTTTGTTTTGTGAGTATAATTATGTCTTTCGATCCGCTCGTGTCAGCGTTCGAAATGAAATAGGGATTTAAGACAACACTACCGAAACGTTGCAATAATGGCAACAACAGACAACTCCGTCAACGGGATGACCGAGCACTGTGAGGACTGTGAGTTGGACACGCTTCACGAGGTATCGGTCCAGATTCGAACTGAAAGTCGCAAAGAAGAGAACGCGCAGTTTTCACGTGAGCCCTACCGTGTGGCTGAATGTCAGCGATGTGGCAACCGCACGAGCCAGCGCATGAACAACGCCTAGATCTTCGAGTCGGTCGCAATCGCAGCAAACGCCCTCGTTGCCCGGTCTCCCGATGTGACTCGAGTCACAGCCGTCGACGCTCGAGGTCGCCGACGCTGCCGCCGTCTACCGTGTTGTTACTTCACAGCCATCTTCGGTGATGATGATTGTGTGCTCTTTCTGGCTGACGAGACAGCCGTCGTCCTCTTTGAGCACTGGATAGCCGTGGACGATGTTGTTGCGCTTGAGTCGACGCAGTGCCATCTCCGCACGATCGGTTTCGAGCCACCGTGTCGCAAACGGCAGCGTGCGGAACTCGTCGGTGATCTGGGCGAGTGCGTCGCGAGCCTGCCGATTTCGAACGGAGCCCTCTCGCTCGAGTGAAAAGATTTCCTCGCTTGCTCCTTCGGTGACCTTGCCGCCGCCATCGGTTGCGAACGGCTCGATCGCAACGACGTCACCGACCTCGAGCGTCGTCCCCTGCGAGACGGCCCGGTTCGGGATGTTCGGGCTGGTGTGTTGTTCCCAGTGGCCCAGGCCGTGTCCGGTGAGGTTGACGACGGGGTTGAAGCCGTAGCCGTCGATGACGTCCTCGATCTCGGCACCGATCTCGCCCGTTTCGATACCCGGTTCGATGATATCGATCGCTGCCTCGAGGGCCTGTTCGGACGCTTCGGCGAGCTCTGGGTTCCCCGAGAGGTCGACGGTGATCGCGGTATCGGCGAGCCAGCCGTCGATGTGGACGCCGATATCGAGGTTGATCATCTCCTCGCCGAACGTCGAGTCGTCGTCGATCGATGGCGTCGCGTGGGCTGCCTCCTCGTCGATCGAGATATTGACCGGGAAGGCGGGTTTCGCGCCGAGTTCGCGGATACGATCCTCGGCGTACTCGGCGATCTCGAGGTGGCTCGCACCGACCTCGACGCGCTCGGCGGTCTCTTCGCGTACCTGTGCAAGGATCTCGCCAGCTTCGCGGTGTTTTTCGTACTTCTCGGACGTCAGGTCCACCTCTGATTCGGTCATGCACCGGGGTTGTACCGGTCGACAAAAAGAGGTTCCGCCTCCAGTTGCTCTCGCTCGAGGCTGATGACCGAACATGCAGGGAAATGTCACATAACGTCAGTCGATTGGCTGAAACAGTCACCGGCGTTTTATTACTGGCACGGGTCGTGGTGTACTGGCGTGAGAGACGCCACACCCTCGGGATCGACGACAACGGGACTGTACCCGGCGGGTGGTGCCGTCGATCTCGGGGACCGTTCTCGCTGCGGGGATGAAAATCCTCACACTTACCACGGTCGCCTGTGTACCGATGCCGACGATGACGCCAGTTGCCCTGCTTGTCGGCTTCTGTCTGGCGATGGCAGCGATCGCTGTCGGGAAACTGGTCGTCACCGGCCGTCGAGAGTACGTCGATATCGGCACGGCACTCGTCGTCGCCGGAATCACCCTGTTGGCCACGTTCTGGGTTACACTCGAGGAGTCGCTGCTTTCGCCGACCGAGCGGGTGCTACTGGTAGCCGTCGGTAGCTGTCTCGTCGCTGTCGGTGGCGTGGTGATCGTCCGGTACTGGGACCAGTCAGCTACGCGTCGGGTCGTACGCGAGTAAGTTGTCCCGTCGGGTTGCCGGTACCGTCGGCGACGATTCACTATAATCCTACACGATTGTTAAGTAACATTCCTGTGTGTGAATAGAAAATACAGATTCTGATAGAAAAACCGATATTATCTGACGATCGGGTAATTCTTCTGAACGGCGATTTCGATCGCCTCGACCAGCAAAAACCCGACTATACATCGCGTAGCACGTATAATTCGGTTGGGTATCGCCCCAACTTTTGCCGCCCCTCGATGGAAAAGGTAGACCTTTTACCCCCGTCGAAGAACCCTCTAGACGAGATGAGCTACGACAAGATCGAAGTCCCGGAAGACGGGGAGAAGATCACGCTGAAAGAAGGTACCGAGACCGAACTCGAGGTACCTGACAACCCGATTATTCCGATTATCTACGGCGACGGTGTGGGAAGCGACGTCGGCCCCGCCGCACAGAAGGTCCTCGAGGCCGCCGCAGCGGCGACCGGCCGCGACATCAACTGGATGCGTCTCTACGCTGGCGAGTCCGCACGGGAGATGTACGACGAGAACCTCCCCGCCGAGACCGTCGAGGCGATCAAGGAACACCGCGTCGCGATCAAGGGCCCACTGACGACGCCGGTCGGTGCCGGGTTCCGTTCGCTTAACGTCGCGCTGCGAAAGAAACTCGACCTCTACGCGAACGTTCGCCCGACCTATCACCTGGACGGTGTCCCATCGCCGGTCAAGGAGCCGGGGCAGATGGACATGGTCACGTTCCGTGAGAACACCGAAGACGTCTACGCCGGCATCGAGTGGGAAGCCGGTACCGACGAAGTCGAGGACGTCAAAGAGTTCGTCGAAGACGAGATGGGCGCAACGGGCGTCATCCACGACGGTCCCGTCGGTATCGGCATCAAGCCGATCACGGAGTTCGGAACGAAGCGACTCGTCCGCCGTGCCATCGACTACGCGCTCGAGCACGATCGTGACTCCGTGACCCTCGTCCACAAGGGGAACATCATGAAGTTCACCGAAGGCCAGTTCCGCGACTGGGGCTACGAGGTCGCCGAAGAGGAGTACGGCGACGAAGTCATCACCGAGGACACCCTCTGGGAGGAGAAAGACGGCGAGGCCGACGAGGACACGCTCGTCGTCAACGACCGCATCGCGGACAACATGCTCCAGCAGATTCTCACCCGAACCGACGAGTACGACGTAGTCGCGACGATGAACCTGAACGGAGACTACATGTCCGACGCCTGTGGGGCCCAGATCGGTGGGCTCGGCATCGCACCCGGCTCCAACTTCGGCGACGGCCTCCTGCTGGCCGAACCCGTCCACGGCTCCGCACCAAAGTACGAGGGCCAGGACAAGGTCAACCCAACCGCCATGATCCTCTCGGGCCGCATGATGCTCGAGTACCTCGGCTGGTCCGACGCCGCCGACCTCGTCCGTGACGCCGTCGAGGAGACCATCTCCTCCGGCAAAGTCACCTACGACCTCGAACGACAGCTTGAGGACGCCGAGAAACTCGCCACCAGCGAGTTCGCCGAGGAAGTCGTCTCGAATATCGAAAAGCTCGCATAAACGAGCTTCTCGAGCGGTCGGTTCTCTTTCCTTCATTTTTCTGGACCAGCGAACTGGGACAGCACTTGCTCTCCCATCGAGAACGAACCGGCGAGCCTCGAGTGCAACCAGTAGCTTTTCGACGCGCTGTCCACGCGTCTCACGTATGGAGACTCCCGATCCGGAAACGCTGTGTGAGCGCGAGGAGATCGAGTGTGAAACCGAGACGCGGGCCGTCACACGCGGTGAACTCGAGGCGGCACGCGATATCGAGACCCATGTGACGGTCGGCGTCGTCAACGACGGCGGCGACGTGTTGGTGAGCAATAACGGGAGCCGCGGCTGGACCCTGCCGGCTGCGCCCGTCGGCCGCAACGAGAACTGGGCAACGGCCGCCCGTCGGATCGCCGAGGCGGCGACCGGCGTCGGCGTCGATCTCGATACGCCGGTTCGCGTCCGCCGCGTCGATTTCCAACACGACGATACCCAACAGCACACGACGTACAATGTCGTCGTTCGGACCGCTCCGGTCTCCGGACGGCCGGTTGGGGATGAACCGATCAGTGCCGCAGCGAACGAAAATCCCAGTGGCGGAAACGACGAACCGACCGCTCCAGGACCGGCACTCGAGGAACGGCTCTGGGTCGACCGCGTCCCTGACGGGCAGGCGGACGGGATCGAAGCCGACGTTCGAGCGGTGCTCGAGTGAGCGGCGATGGTTTCGCACAGCACAGTCAGGCTGTCGAGTTGCCGTGAGACTGTCCGGGTCGTAACGCTCTCGGTGCGCTCGCACGTAGCCACCCCCAATGGCTGAGGTACACGTCGTCGACTCCGAGGCGGAACGATCGGACGTTTTTGCGGTCCGACAGACCGTGTTCGTCGAGGAACAGGGCGTTGACGAAGCCCTCGAGTACGACGAACACGAGGACGAAGCGACTCATTTCGTCGCCTACGACGGCGACGAGCCGATCGGGGCCGCCCGACTGCGAGAACCCAAAGCGGGGCTCGGCAAGGTCGAACGGGTCGCAGTGCTCGAGTCACGCCGCGAAGAGGGAATCGGACGCGAGTTGATGCTCACCGTCGAAGCCCGCGCGCTCGAACAGGGCCTCACGTCGCTCAAACTCCACTCACAGACTCGCGCCGCCGAGTTCTACCGCGGGTTGGGGTACGAACAGTACGGCGAGGAGTTCATCGAAGCCGACATTCCGCACGTGAAGATGCGCAAATCGCTCGAGTGAGTCGACTGTGATCGGGAACTCGCGTTACTCGAGTCGCTGCTCCCACTCCTGGGCGGCCATCGACTCACCGGTGACACCGTCAGATCCCTGCGCGGCCAGCAGGACGGCCGCGTCGTTCATCACATCCGGCTGGAGGATCTCCTCGCGTTCGGACGCCGGGAGATGGGCCCAGATGTCGGTGTTGACCCGGCCACCCGGATCGAGTCCGTTGACGGTGACGCCGTACGGTTCGCTCTCGAGGGCCGTCGCCCGGGTGAGCCCCTCGAGGCCCCACTTCGAACTCACGTAGGCGGCTGCGCCGGGGATCGCACGCCGGCCGAGACCGGAGGAGATGTTGATGATGGTCCCGTGGCCCTGCTCGTACAGGTGGGGGACGGCTGCGCGGGTGAACAGGAAGACGCCTTTGAGG
This sequence comes from Natronorubrum thiooxidans, assembly GCF_900156475.1. GTDB lineage: Archaea > Halobacteriota > Halobacteria > Halobacteriales > Natrialbaceae > Natronorubrum > Natronorubrum thiooxidans. Next base: position 76,778 of record NZ_FTNR01000010.1, on the reverse strand, counting down.
TTGACCTCGAGGACTCGATCCCACTCGTCTTCGGTGATATCACTGAGTTCGTCGTGATCGTCTTTGTGGAGCAGGCTCACGCCCGCGTTGTTGAGGAGCGTATCGAGTCGGCCGAACCGCTCGAGGGTGCGGTCGATCACGTGCTCGACGTCGTCGCTGTCGCGGACGTCCGCCGGCACGACGAGTGATTCGCCCGGCAACTCGGCAGCGACGGCGTCAAGCTGTTCTTTATCGCGTGCGGTGAGCACGACCCGCGCGCCTTCCTCGGCGAAGCGTTCGGCCATCGATCGCCCGAGCCCGCGGCTCGCGCCCGTGACAACGATTACGTCGTCCTCCAGTGATGTCATCGTGTGGTGGTTAGTGCCACGGCCCTTGAATCTTCGTTCGACGAAATGATTGGCACAGGAACCAAACGGCCGTCAGTCGGCAACGAACCGATCCCGTCCGTACTTGCCGGCGAGTCCGAGAATCGCAAGCGCCATCGCGCCCGCGAAGGCGACGACGAACGCCGAGGTCGGTTCACTGACCGTCTCGAGTTCCTCGAGGACGAACTCGCCCGCGAGGACGGTCGCGATGAGAAACAGCACGATGCCGCCGAGATTCGCAAGGTGGGAGTTCGTCTCGGGGACGACATCGGGATCGTTCAGCAAATAGAGGATTACCGCGAGCGCGAAGGGGGTCCCGACGAGGCCGAAGGTGAGCACGAGAACGAGCAGTTGAAAGAACGCGCCCTCGAGAAAGGCGCCGCCGGCCGAGGCGAGCGCGACGACGACGAGCGCGGCCCGATACCGTGAGTCGTCGACGGACTGTTCCCAGCCGAGTTTGTCGGCGACGAGATACGGCGGGACGATCGTGTTCCCGCCGAGCGTCGAGACGGCGGCTCCCCAGAGGCCGGCGAGGAACAGCCAGGTGGCGTACTCACCGGCGACGGGGCCGAGGGCTTCGGCCGCCTGAATCTCGTTGATCGTCGCGGGATCGACGCCCGCTGCGGGAAGCACACTCGCCGCGACGAGGAAGACGGCGAGGCTGTAGATGCCGAAGGCGACGAGCATCGAACTCACAACGTCGAACGTCGCGATATCTCGATCGCTGTCGGTCCAGCCACGAGCGCGCATCGTGTAGCTTTGCATCGTCAAGAGCGTGATGTGAACCGCGCCGCCGAGGATGCCGGCGACGACGACTGCTCCGCCGACGCCGGCCGGTATCTGGGGGGCAAGCCCCGTCACTGCCGCAGCCGGATCGATGGGAACGACGAACGCGGCGACGAGGAACGCGAGCACGACCAGCGAGACGAGCACCTTTGCGCCGAGTTCGGCGACGCGGTAGCCGCCACCGGCGAGCCCCAACGCGAGAATCACCGCCCAGGTGATCCCCCAGAGCCGCGGATCGGCCAGCGCAGCGATACCGGCGTCGGCGACGATCGTCGCGCTGACGTCGGCCACCGTCTTCATGATCACAAGCTGGGCGAGCCCGGCAGCCAGGACGACGTCGGCGACGAGCACCCAGGCCCAAAACGAACCGAGGTGCGTTTCGACGACGTCGACGATCCCAGCCTCGGTGAGCAGCCCCAGCCGCATCGCGAGATACTGGCCGACGGTCCCGAAGATTGCCGAGAGGACGACGACCCACAGCAACGCGTAGCCAAAGCTCGCACCGGCGACGAGCAAGCTGACCATCGTCGCCGGTCCCGCCGCGATCGCGCCGGCGAGCCACGTCGGTCCGAGCCGCTCGAGATACGTACTGATTCGGCCGATTCCTACCGGTTGTGATTTGGTTGCCATCGAGTACCCTTGCTAACTGGCACATATAACTTCATGGTATTCACTAGTGGTGGGTCCGGGACGCGGTCAAAAATACCCGCCGTTACTCGGATTCCCAGTTCGGATTCTCTCGTGGCGGGCTGAAGATGTCGACACCGCGGACCGGTTCGTCACCGCGGTTCTCCGCCGCGTGGGGCTGGTCGCCCGGGATCGCGTATGAATCACCCGGCCCGCAGACGACCTCTTCACCATCCGAGCGGAAGACGAGTTCGCCCTCGTAGATGTACCCCGTCTGCTCGTGGGGGTGGCTGTGTTCGTCGACGGCCGCGCCGGGTTCGATCTCGAAGTGCTGGACGTTCATCGCGTCGCCGCCGGCCAACAGCGCCAGGTGGACGCCGTCGGCGGCTTCGGACGGTTCACAGTCGGACAGGGACACGCGTTCCATACGACTCAGGAGTACGTGCTGGCGCATAATACCGGGTGTCGACGACGCGGTCAGCTGTTTCAGTTTCGCCACGCGTGCCGAAGGTTGAACTACCAGCCACGATCATTTCGAGGCATGTACGCTGTCGTCGGCTGTAGCGAGTGTTCGAACCTCTGGATCATCGAGGGTCGCTCGGAGACGACCCAGTGTCCCCGCTGTGGCTCGCGGCGGGCCTACGAGAAACGCAAGAAGTTCGTCGAGACCGAGGATGCAGGCCACGCTCGAGACGTCCGGGCCTCGATGCTTGCGAACCGACAGGGCGAAGGCGAGGCGTTCGCCAAACTGGACTCCTACGACGCCCTCGAGGACGAGGTGGCCGACGGCGTCGTCGACGACGAGGAGTACCTCGAGAAATCCGGCCTCGATGTCGATGCGGTCGACGCCGCCGGCGAGCGCGATCCGCGCGGATCGAGCCCCAGCGGCAGCAACAAAGAAATCGTCGAAGCGGCACTCGAGGTCCTCGACCGACCGACGGAAGACGAGGTCATCGCGTACGCCGATGAACGGGGGGTGTCGGCGGGGTACGTCGAAGACGCCCTCGAGAAACTCACGAGACGCGGTGTGGTAAGCGAGAGCCGCGGCCGCTATCGACTGCTCTAGAGCGGCATTTCCGCGGTGGGCTGCTGTTCGAGCGGGGACCAGCTAATTTAGGGGAGCCTAAAATACTTAACCCTCCTAGTTTTAGGGTTACCTAAATGATGGGGGAAACGCTTGGCGATATCCGCCACGACATCGAGTCGCTTGCAAGCGACGCAGGAACGTACTACCTGATCTGTGGACGAACGGGCGAGCGTCCCGTTCCCGCCGCGGGACTGTACTTCGAGAGCCGTTCGACCGCGCGAGCAGCCACCCATGCGACGGAGCAGTACCGTGCTGTGCTCCGTCAGTACGATCCGCAGGTTCCCTATTACGACATGATCATCTGTGAAACGTCGACCGAACACGTCGCACCGACGACAACAGGACGATGACCGGGCCACGGAGAAAGCGAGCGCGGCTCTGGGCAGCGGTCTACGTCCGCCTGTTCGACACACCGGCCACTGATGAGACAGACGAGAACCACGAGGAACTCGGTGGTCAGGAGTGAGTGACACGTCAAACGCGACGTCTACTCGAGGTCACGTCGCGAAACGGCTGCCCGTCGGCGAGTGGTAACGGTATGTCGAGAGTGAACCACTATCTGCTCACGGTCTACGAACTGGCAGAGACTGCGGGCGAGCCGGTGTCGACCGGTCGAATTGCGGACTCGATCGGTCGCTCACCCGCCGCGACGACGGAGATGGTCCAACGTCTCGAGGCGCGGGGACTCGTCGACCACGAACCATATGCGGGGGTTCGGTTGACGACAGCAGGCCGCGACCGGGCCAGCGAACTGTCCGACAGCTACGAGACAATCTGTCGGTTTTTCGACGAAGTGCTCGAGATCGACGACCATCGCCGGGAAGCCGCAGCCGTGGTCGGCACCGTGAGTCCGGCCGTCGTGACACGGCTCGAAACGACCCTTCTAGCGCCGAGCAGTTCGTCGAGAGCCGACGAGTCGACGCAGTAGTTTCCTGTCGTGACACGCGTCCGTTTCGTCATGATTCGCTCACGTCGGTCCACACCGAGTGAGACCGGACGGTTTTTGCTTTAGGGTAGCCTAAACCGTTCCGTAGTAACAACTGAAACGATTTACACCGCATCGCGCAACTGTCGTGCGATGCGGTGTGCATTGACTTTCAGTGGCTACGATAGCGGCTGGTGATCGCTAGTTGCACTTCGAGCTCGATGTCAGACCGGACTCGAGCACCGGTCCCGAACGACCAGTCTGTAAACGCAGCCCCAAGAACTCGGTTCGGCCAGTCGGGAACACCGACGGGATGGACTTATCGTGGGCCCCGTTTGCAGACCAGACTACCAGCACAGACGAACCACAGACGAACCATGACACCTGAAACAGACGACGACCGAACGACGATCCGCACGGGGCGCAAGTTCGAACAGGAGTATCGCCTCGACGCGGCCGAAGCGGGAACGTTTCTGATCAACCTGGGCGAACAGCTTCGCGACGACGACGAACTCACGATTTCCACCGACGAGTGGGAGCTTCCCTTCGCCTTCGGCGAACCCGTGGAACTCGAGATCGACTTCGACGGGGTCGGCGAGCCGGAACTCGAGATCGAACTCGAGCTTCCGGGGCGGACGGACGAAAAAGCGCCAGACGTCGAATGAGCGACGCGCCGGAAGCGACTTAGTTCGTTGCGGACTCGAGGACGAGCGTGTCGTCTTCGAGGTAGTGTTCGATGTGGTGGGCGTGTTCTTCGATCGTCTCGAGTTGCTCGCGCAGCATCTCGCCCGTGGCGTAGTCGCCGAGGCTGTCTGCGAGTTCGATGTGGTTGCGGTAGCTCTCGATAACGTCGCCCATCATCTCGAGGTCGTGTGCAAGCGACGTTCGAACGTCGTAGACGTCCTCGTCTTCGGGCTCGACCGTTGCGTTCTCGGCGAGCGTCGTCATGCTGGCGTGGGGAACGCCGCCGAGCGCCTGAAGTCGCTCCGCGAGGTCGTCTGCGGCGTCCTCGACGTCCTCGTAGACCTCCTGGAGGAATACGTGAATCTCGAGGAACTCCGCGCCCTCGACGTTCCAGTGGTGTTTGTGGAGTTGGTGGTAGAGGACGTAGGCGTCCGCAAGGTCCGTGTTCAGCGCATCGATGATCTGTTCGGCCTTTTCTTGCTCGAGGCGCAGTGCGTTCTCTTCGACGGTCCCGGCGGATTGACGAACGGTCTTTTGGGTACTCATTACGACTCTCACTTCGAGCGGCACGTCCTTATATCTTTTCAATAAACAAACAATTTTTCGTACCGCCTAAAACCGATCTTCGATGAATGGTTGTACACGGATACGCGTGAGTTCGTGAGGTAATATTCATTCAGCTGATAGGACTTCGATCAGTAACGAACAGCAAGGCTTTCCACCGCGGGCGGCAACGAGGGATCGATGGACGAGACGGTGGATGTACAGGGGACAGCGATCGGTGTCGGAACGCTCGTTGCGCTCGCGTTTTTCGCGTACGGCAGGTACATCAACGAGACGATCATCGGAATCGACGCGGCGACGCTAGCGACGGGCGCGTTCGCCGCGACGTTCGCTGCCGTTGCAGTGATTCACGCCGCGTACGGTCGTCGCGACCTCGCGCTCGCACACGGTGTCGCGGCGGCCGGGTTGGCGCTCGTCACGGTGGCCGCAAACGGACCGCAAGTACTGGGTGGGCTGGCGCTGCTCGTCGCCAGCGGTTCCTATATTGCACTCGTAACGGTTCGGGCTCGAAACGACGAGCACGAGGTCGCCGGGTAGCGACACCGGCATTAGCGACCGAGGTCTTCGTGTGCGCTCGCCAGATGTCGGGACGCGAGCGCCGCGAGCAAGGAGAGTTCGCCCGCAAGCGCGCCGACGGCGATAATCTCGGCCAGTGCGTCGGCGTTCGATCCCGCCGGCTCACCGCCGCCGCGAAGGCCGAGGACCTCGAGCGCCTCGGCCTGGGTCGGCAGTTTCGTCCCGCCGCCGACGGTGCCGACCTCGAGGGAGGCAAGCGAGACGCTGGCATACAGGTCGGTGGTGCCGTCCTCGCGTTCGCGTGCGTCCATGGTCGTAATCGTATTCGCGGCTTCGACGACCTGGGCTTCGTCCTGGCCGGTCGCGAGGAAGGCGGCGGCGACGACGTTGGCCGCGTGGGCATTGAAGCCGAGACTGCCGGCTTTGGCGCTGCCAGTGAGATTCTTGCGCGTGTTCGCCTCGGCGATGGCGTCGGCGGTCGTATGGAGCCGTTGCTCGACGAGCTCGCCCGGGATCAGGACGTCGGCCGTAACGGAGCGCCCGCGGCCCTCGACGGCGTTGATGGCGGCGGGTTTCTTGTCCGAACAGAGATTGCCCGAGAGCGCGACGAGCGAGGCGGGCGTCTCCGACTCGACGATTTCGCAGGCCTCGCCGGTTGCGATGGTGGCCATGTTCATCCCCATCGCGTCTTTCGTGTCGTAGGCGAATCGGAGGTAGACGGAGTCGCCGACGACGTACGGTTCGATGTCGATCAATTCGCCGTGGCTCGTCGTCGATTCGGCTGCCTCCTGCAGCGTCTCGAAATTGTCGTTAACCCACTCGACCGTTGTTGCGGCGTCCGCGACGCCGGCGACACGAAACACCGGAGCGCGGGTCATCCCGTTTTTGGTCACTCGAGCGTCAGCGCCGCCAGCAGAGCCGATGACGCTGAGCCCGCGGTTGACAGACGCGAGTAGCGCGCCCTCGGTCGTCGCCAGCGGGAGATAGTACTCGCCGTTGGCTGCGCCGCCATCGACGTCGACCGGGCCGACGACGCCCATTGGAATCTGGGCCGCCCCGATCATGTTCTCGATGTTCGGCTCCGCCTGCTCGGCTGGGAACGTGTACTCGCCGATCGTCTCGAGATCAGTGTCGGTCTCGCGTTCGATCAGCAGCCGACGGGCCGTCGCTGCCGTGTCTGCGTCGGCGTGATCCTCGAGTTCGTGAAGCCGAACGTCGCCCTCGCGCACCTGCGCGACGAGGTTCTCGGGGTCTGTCATGGGTTGGCCAAGACAGCGGCTGATCCTAAGGATTGCTGATTCCATCGCGTCAACACGGATGTCGAGTCACGGTGCCCTCGTCGGGGCCTCCTCGCTCGAGTCGCGATAGCCGACGAGAAGCTCATAACAGACGAGTCCGAAGACCGCACCGGTGCCGATGGCCGCGATCAGCAGGGATCGAAGATCGTCGACACTGCCGGCGAACACGATCGCGAAGACGGCCGTGGCGATCGCGGCGAACTGCACGCGAGTTTGGGGCGGGACGTCGTCGTCGGTCACGGCGAGATACAGCTGTGGGGCGGCGATGGCCACGCCGGCAAACAGGAGAAACGACAGCAGCGGGTAGTCACGAAGCTCGAGGCCGAGCTGAACGTCGACGATGATCGACCCGCTGAGGACGAGCACGAACAATAGGAAGCCCCCGAAGACGATGCGGCCGTTTCGATCGATCATACGGGCAGGTCCACGGGACGTATGGTCAACCTTGCGCTCGGATGCAGTTTGAGCAGCGACGGCGTCGTCCCCGCCAGTCGCTCGGTACTACCCCCACGATCGGACCAAACCATTTTGTCGGTCGCCCATCGCCTCTCAGCTATGACTGACGCTGCCGACCGCCTGCTCGTGAACGCGGAGATCCACTCGCTTTCGGACCCCGATACCGTCTTCGAGGCAGCCGCGATCCGCGACGGCGAACTCGTCCGCCTCGGCGACAGCTACGAACTCGAGTTCCTCGCAGGCGTCGAGACCGACGTGATCGACTGTGACGGCCGGGTGGTCCTGCCAGGGTTTATCGACGCCCACACACACATGGAACAGCTCGGCCAGCATCTGGTCCACGCCGATCTGTCGGCGGCCGACAGCGCCGACGACTGTCTCGCGTTGCTCTCGACGCAGGCCGAGGCCGACCCGGACCGCAAGTGGGTTCTCGGCTTCGGCTACGACGATAGTGCGTGGGACGGAACAGACGGCGAGCCGCTCACTCGAGCCGACCTCGACGCGGTCAGCGAGGAGCGCCCCGTGGTCGCGATGCGCGTCGACCTCCACACAGCCTCGCTGAACTCGGTCGCGCTCGAGCAGTTCGCGGACGTACTTCCGGAAGACGACCTCCACACGGCCGACGGCGAACCGACGGGTGTGGCCGTCGAGGACGCCGCCGAAGCCGTCAGGCGAGAGCTGACCGCGGACCGCGAGGAACTACGGGACGTGCTCGAAGCGGCGACACAGCACGCGGTCGAACGCGGCGTCACCGGCGTCCACGACAAGGTTCGTGGCTCGAGCGCGCCGCAAGTGTATCGAGAACTGGCAGCGGAGGGCGAGTTGCCGCTTCGCGTTCGGATCGACTACTGGAGCGACCACCTCGAGCACCTCGTCGACGTCGGGCTGACGACGAACGCGGGCACCGACCGCGTGCGGACGGGCGCGATCAAGTCCTTTTCAGACGGGAGCATCGGCAGCCGGACGGCGAAGCTGCAGGAGCCGTACGCGGACGGCGATGAGGACATGGACGCGCCCGACTCGGATTCCGGACGCGGCCAGTGGGTCGTCGACCCCGACGATCTCCGATCGGTCGTCGACCACGCCGACGGCGAGGGCTACCAACTCTGCGTTCACGCCATCGGCGACGACGCCATCGCAGAGACGCTGTCGGCGCTCGAGGCCACTGACGAACCCGACACTCGACGCCACCGGATCGAACACGTCGAACTCGCGACCGACGACCATATAGAGCGCATGGCCGAAGCCGGGATCGTCGCGTCGATGCAGCCGAACTTCCATCGCTGGGCCGACGAGGGCGGCCTCTACGACCAGCGACTCGGTGACGAGCGACGGCGTCGGACGAATCGCTTCCGACGGGTGCTCGAGGCCGGCGTGCCCCTCGCCTTTGGCTCGGACTGTATGCCACTCGATCCGCTGCTCGGCGTCCACCATGCGGTCACCGCGCCGACCGAGGCCCAGCGACTGTCGGTCACCGAGGCGCTGCGGGGGTACACCCGCGGCGCGGCCTACGCCGGCTTCGACGAGGACCGACTCGGGACGCTCGCGGTCGGCAACCGGGCTGATATGGTGGTGCTCGAGGCGTCGCCGTGGGAGCGAGCGGATCGGATCGACGAGGTCGACGTGGCGATGACGCTAGTCGACGGCGAGGTCGTCTTCGATGGTCGTGCGGAGTGATACGGTCTGCTGTACCGATGTACTGCCGATCACCAGCGGCGGGGTCGGTGATCGGCGGTCAGTGACGACAGCGGTCCGTATGAGACAGCGGGACACTCGTCCCGTTCGAGAGGATGTTCGAAAACCAACACTATTATGTGTTCCAGTCGGAATCTGCAACCGATGATCGGACCGCTGGTCATACTCGCTGGACTCGGTGCGTTCGGGGCTGGCTGCTGGAAGCTCCGGCCGGCCTATCACATCTACCGTGGCGACACCGACGACGTCGTGACGGTCGAACGCGCTACGGGACCCGTCGAACTCGAGGGCACCGCGAGCGTCACCGGCGAGACGCTTTCGGCACCGCTGACAAACCGGGAGTGTCTCGCCTACGAGTACGAGGTCGAGGAGTACCAGTCAAGCGGCAAGCACTCGTCGTGGAACACGGTCGAGACAGGGTCCGGCGCGGTTCGGTTCCGACTCGAGGACGAGACGGCGAGCGTCCAGGTCGATCCCGGCGGGGCCACGCTGGCGCTGACGACGGCGACCACGGTCGAGGTCGACGGCGGCGAGCCCGAACCGGAGCCCATCAAAGAGTTCCTCGAGACCGAGTCGGATCTCGAGTCAGAGAACACCGCGCTCGATCTCCGCGTCGTCGAGATCGCAACCGGCAACGACCGACGATACCACGAACGTCGACTTGAGGCGGGCGATGACGTCTACGTCCTCGGCCAGTCGCGGTACGATATCGACGCTCGAGAGACGATGCGAGACGTGAGTGCAGTGATCGAAGACGGGCCGGAGACGCCGGCGTTCGTCGTTTCCGACTCCTCGCAGGACGGTGCCGCGTGGCTCCTCGTCAAACCCGTCCTCCCGTGGCTGGCTGGGGGGCTCGTCGTCACCCTCCTTGGCGGCTGGCTGGCCACACCGGCGGCGCTCTTTTAGCGGTTCGGCCGCACTACCGACCGCAGTAACCTCTCCTCGTTGCACATCCCATCGCACGATAGCTGTACAGGGGGTGTGTCCATCGGGTCAGTTGTCACACGAAGCCTATCGTCGAACCAGACCAATAGCATCAGCGCGTTCGATCGACGCACCAATCGGTGGTCATCACTCATACTCAGCTATCGAAGGAAAAAGTTATTCAATAGCGACCTGTGATGTCTAGCAACCACAGGTGACGTGATATGGTCAAAATGGAAACGGCAGAGCTGGAAACCGATCTCAGTTTGTTCAAATACGACTCCCTCGAGCAGTTGCCGCCCCAGTATCGGGACCTCGAGACGTCCGAACGAACCGAACGCATCGAGGCGGCACTCGAGGAACTCGGCGACGACGTCGTGATCCTCGGCCACAACTATCAACGCCAGGAGATCGTCGAGCACGCTGATTTCATCGGTGACTCCTACCAGCTCTCGAAAGAGGCTGCCAACGCGGACGCCGAGTACGTGATCTTCGGCGGTGTGACGTTCATGGCCGAAAGCGCGGACATCATCACCGACGACGACCAGACGGTGATCCTCCCGAGCATGGAGGCTTCCTGTCCGATGGCGGGCATGGCCGAGGCGCTGCAGGTCGACAGCGCGTGGGCCGAAATCACGGCCGCTGCGCCCGACGCAAACATCATCCCGATCACGTACATGAACTCCTACGCTGATCTGAAGGCGTTCTGTGCGAGTCAGGGTGGGCTCGTCTGTACCTCCTCGAACGCGCACAAGGCCTTCGAGTACGCCTTCGAGAAGGGTGACACGGTCCTGTTCTTGCCCGACAAACACCTCGGGGAGAACACGGCCCACAGACTGGGGATGGAAGATCGGATCGCCGAGTGGGATCCGTGGGATCCGGAGGGAAAGGACGCCGACGAGGTTGCTGAGAGCGACATCATCCTCTGGGACGGCTACTGCCAGGTCCACGAACGGTTCACCGAAGCGCACATCGAGCAGGTTCGCGCCGAGCACGATGATGCGAAGGTCATCGTTCACCCCGAATGTCGACGCGAGGTCGTCGAAGCCGCCGACAAAGCCGGTTCGACGGCGACGATCTGCGAGACAGTCGCAAGCGCGGACCCCGGCGAGACGTGGGCGATCGGCACCGAAATCCACCTCACCGAACATCTGAAGCGCTGGCATCCCGAGGTGAACGTCCTCCCGCTGTGTGGGGACGCCTGTATGGACTGCAACGCGATGCGCCAGATCGACCCGAACTACCTCACGTGGGTGGTAGAGGAACTCGTCGCGGGCCGCGAACGCAACGTGATCGAAGTCGCCCCCGAGGAGAAAGACCTCGCCGGACTCGCTCTCGAGCGCATGCTCGAGATTTAACTACCAATGACTGACATATCAGACCACGACACCACGGACGTGCTCGTCGTCGGTTCCGGTATCGCCGGCTGTGCGGCGACGCTTGCGGCGGCGCGGGCGGGCGCAGACGTCTGTCTCGTGACGAAAGCGCAGCGGCCGGAGGACGCAAGCACCGACTGGGCCCAGGGAGGGATCTCGACCACCCGTGGCGACCCCGAGAGCCTGAAAGCCGACATTCTTGCGGCCAGCGGCGACACTGCGGACGAGGACGCGATCGACGTCCTGCTCGACGACGCCGACGACGCCGTCGAAGACGTGTTGCTCGAGACCCTCGAGATCGAGTTCGACGAGGCCGACGACGGGTTCGACTACACCCGTGAGGCCGGCCACTCGAGTCGGCGGATCCTCCACGTCGACGCGATGACGGGCACGCACATCCTCCGGCCGTTTCTCACCTACCTCGACGACCACGAGCGCGTCGAGATTCGACAGGACACGGCCGCTCTCGACCTCATCACCCACGAGGGACGGGTCCACGGCGTGCTGACCGACGAGGCGGTCGATGGTCACCCGATCTTCGCCGGCGCGACGATCCTCGCGACGGGCGGGATCGGCGAACTGTACTCCCGATCGACGAATCCCGCCGACGCCACGGGCGACGGCATCGCCATGGCCGCGCTGGCCGGGGCCGAGGTGGCCGACCTCGAGTACGTCCAGTTCCATCCGACCGCGTACGCGGGTGGCGAGGCACAAAACGACTCGAAGCGGAGCGGCGGAGCCGGAGAGCAGGACGATCCGTTTTTGCTCTCGGAGGCGCTGCGCGGCGAAGGCGCAGTGTTGCGAAACGGCGACGGCGAGCGGTTCATGGACGACTACCACCCCGACGCCGAACTCGCGCCGCGGGATATCGTCGCCCGCGCTGTCGACACCGAGCGTGAAGCGACCGGGGAGGTCGTTCTCGACGTGCGCACGCTCGAGGACGACTTCGAATCCGAGTTCCCGGCTATCGCCGAGAAATGCCGCGACCGGGGGATCGAGGGCGAGGAGATCCCCGTCGCGCCCTGCGAGCACTTCCTCTGTGGCGGGATCGACGTCGACGAGGACGGGCGGACCTCGCTCGATCGCCTCTACGCCGTCGGCGAGTGTTCCCGGACGGGCGTCCACGGCGCGAACCGACTGGCGAGTACGAGCCTGCTCGAGGGCCTGGTCTGGGGGCTGCGTGCAGGCGACGACGCGGTCAGCGAGGTGCAACGCACCTCGAGGCGGAGCGGTGACACCGCGAAGCGGTTCGAACCAGCGGTCGTCGAGGCACCCGCGCTCCGAAACAGCGACCCCGAACTGCCCGAGCGGTTCGCCGCCGAGAAGTTCACCCGCCTTCAGCGGACGATGGACGAGTACCTCGGCTTGGAACGCGATCCCGAGGAGATTGCTCGTGCGGGAGCCGTTCTCCGACGGCTCAAAGGCGAGGTCGACGCCTACACCCGCACACGGACGTCCCGAAGCCTCTACGAACTGCGAAACGCCACCGTCACCGCGCTGTTGATCGCGCGTGCGGCCGCGGAAAACCCGGACTCGAAGGGCTGTCACTACGTCTCGTCCGAGCCGACCGAGCGACCGGCCCCAACACGGTAGCCCTACTGCCGTCTCGTCGCGATTTTCTCGGAGTCGTCCTCCAGCAGGGACGTCTGCGGTGACTGGTCAGCTTCGGTGGACGATTCTGAGACGACTCGAACGTCACGCTGTGGGAACGGGATCTCGATCTCTGCTGCAAGCAGTTCCGTGTAGATCGCTCGGTTGAGCTCGTGTCTGGTCTTGTTCGCACGAGTCGGCGAGCCGACCCAACAGAGGAGTTCGTACTCGAGCGCGGAGTCGCCGAAGGCTCGAAAGCGCATCCGCGGCTTCGGCGAGTCGAGCACGAGCGGTTCGTCGACGGCGAGCTCCGTGACGAGTTCTTCGAACACGTCGATGTCGGTGCCGTAGGCGACGCCGATCGGCACCTTGAGCCGTCTTCTGCGCTGTGGGGCCGACTGGTTGATCACCTTCGCGGCGTTCAGCGACGCGTTCGGCACCGTGACGAGTACTTCGTCGCGCATCATGAGCGTCGTCGACCGCACGCCGACCTTGACGACCGTCCCCGCCTCGCCCGAGTCGAGTTCGATGTAGTCGCCGAGTTTGTACGTGTCGTCGAAGTAGAGCGCGATCCCACCGAAGAAGTTCGCGACGGTGTCTCGAGCAGCGAAGCCGACGGCGATCCCCGCGACGCCGGCCGCGCCGAGCAGCGGCGAGATGCTGTACTCCCACAGCGACAGCAAGACGCCGACCGTGCCGATGACGACGACGAGCGTCCAGACGTTCGAGAAGACGGGTGCGAAGTCGAACCGCGACCCCTTGTCTTTGACCTCCTCGACGAACCGGTTGACGATCCGGTTCGACGCGAACGCCCACGCGACGATGATGACCGACAGCGACGGCTTCCCGAAGAACGTCTCGAGCTGTGCGGGCGTCAGGAGGACGTTCTGACTCACCGACGGCAGCTGTGTGAGCAGATAGACACCCGTCAGCGCCGCCGTCAGGACGACGGGTGCGCGAAGCTCCCCGACGAGGATGTAATCGTACTCGGTCTTCGTTCGGCTGGTGTATCGCAACAGCGTCCGCAGTACGAGCACCTCGAGTAAGACAGCGAGACCGACCGAGGCGCCGATCAACAACAGTGTGGCCTGCCAGGCCGGAACTCCCTCGAACACCCGTGTTAGAACACTGGTAACTACCTCGACCATGACAGACTCTCGGCGAAGAGTGAGTTAACCGTTTCTACGGACGGACAATCAGGGTCTCGAGTCTATTCCGGGATGCCGTGAGACGCGTTCGATCGACCGTCAGCCGGCTGAAACGGACCGTTTATTTTCGCTGCGGCCGCATCCGCAGGCGAGACATGATTCCCGACACACAGATCGAGGGCTGGCTCCGCGAGGACCTCGGCCACCACGACGTCACCAACGAGGTGCCGGGCGAGACGTCCGGCCGACTCGTCGCGAAAGAATCCGGCGTCGTGGCGGGCCTCGAGGCCGCTCAATCTGTTTTCGACTACCTTGGCGTCGGCGTGGTCGACGCGCTCGAGGACGGCGCTGCCGTCGATCCCGGCGACGAACTCCTCCGCGTCGAGGGGCCGGCCCGCGACGTGCTCCGCGGTGAACGCGTCGCGGTCAACCTCGCCGGTCACGCTTCGGGTATCGCGACGGCGACGCACGAGGCGGTCGAGGCGGCTCGCACCGAATCCGACGACGTTCGGATCGCCGGGACCCGAAAGACGACGCCCGGCCTGCGCGGCCTCGAGAAACGCGCTGTCGTCGCTGGCGGCGGCGACACGCACCGACTGGACCTCTCGCATATGGTCATGATCAAGGACAACCACGTCGCCGAGTTGGGTCTCGAGGGCGCGATTTCCCACTTCCGTGAGCGCGTTTCTTTCGCGACGAAACTCGAGGTCGAAGTCGAAACCGTCGACGACGCCCCGCGGGCGGCCGCGGCGGGAGCCGATATCGTCCTGCTCGATAACATGGCTCCCGACGACGCCTCGGCGGCCGTCGACGCGCTCGAAGACCACGATGTCCTCGCGGAGGCCAGCGGCGGGATCACCCTCGAGGACGTTCCCGACTACGCCGCCACGGGTGTCGACGTGATCTCGATGGGATCACTCACACACTCGGCACGATCACTCGACGTCTCGTTGTATACGGGGACAGAGTAGGCTGTCCCGAACGGATAATGAAAAGAGCGGTTCCGTCGGTCGAATCGGCCCTCAGCCGGTCTGCTGTAACGGTTTCCCGGTGAAGCTTGCAGGACGATTATGGTTGCACCGGAAACGACGTACAGTAGTCCGTATCAACGGCGTCGGCGAGCGATGAACAGTGCGGCTACCAGCACCACGAGCAACGTCATCGAGACGCCGAATCCGGGAGTCCCGTCGTCGCCGGTTTCGTCGTTGCGCGCATGGTTCTCATCAGCATCGCTCTCGTCGTCTTCGCCGGCCACGTCGAACGTCGTCTCGTAGGTTGCGGCGTTTCCGGCGACGTCGACAACGGTCACCGAGACGGTGTAGGAGCCGCCAGCCTCGACGGCCATCGTGTGTTCGGCCGCCAACGACGTGATACTCGAGCCCTCGTCGCCCGTCACGTCGATGCCGTCGACGGCCAACCGAACGTCGCCGACATCGACTCCCGATAGCTCGTCGGCGTACTCGAATCGGACGGTGAGCTCCTCAGTCGTTGCCTTGAGCGTCGTCCCGTCGGTCGGGAAGGCAGACACGAGCTGTGGCGGCTCCTCGTCGGCGATCAACGCGCCGTACGTCGAGAAGTGGGTCACGTCGGCGACCAGGAACGGCTGATCGCCGACCTGTTCGACAGTGGTGTCGACTGGGTCCCACTGACTCGCGGACTGATCGTAGTAGTGGATCTGTGCGTCGGCAACACTGGAACCGCTTGGAACGGCGGTCTCGTCGACTGCCATCGAGATCGTCGCGTGCTCGATCGTCCCCTCCTCGAGGTGGTACTCGAGGAAGCTGTCCAACTTGGCCGTGATGAAGCCGACGCCGAGGTCGCCGCCGCCGACGTTCGGGTTGATGCTGTTTTCCGACAGTGCGAGGAACAGCTCCTGGGCGTTGATCGCCTCGTCGGCGTCGTCGGCGACCTCGAACGCGATCGAGGTTCCCGATTTGTCGATGATGATCTCGCCGTCGTTCAGCGTAAAGCCGGTGTTGATGATGACCGACGCAGTGTCGGTCCCTTCGTTGCCCGCGTGGTCGACGCCGACGACGGTGACGGTGTACTCGCCCGACTCCTCGAACTCGAGTGTGCCGATGAACTGGGTGTCGGTGGCCTGAATCATCGTAATCGTCTCGGTCGACGTCGAGCCGTCTTGAGTGGGTAGTTCGACGGTGACCGACGAAAGCTCCTCGAGCGGTTCGTTGCTGTCGACGACGACGACCGTCGCGTCGTTGCTGTCGACGTTCTCGACCGAGACCGACATCGAGGGACCGTTGCGATCGATCACGAGCACCTCTTCGGCGACCGCCGCGTCGCCGGTGCCACCGGCGTCGACGGCGACGACGGTGAGCCCGTAGCGGCCATCGTCGGGAACGTCGGCCAGCGGCACGTCGATGGTCCAGCGGTCGCCCGTCACATGGGTTCCGGCTGCCGAGACAGCGTACGTGGTTTCGCGGGACTGGACGAGGAGCGTCACCTCATCAAGCGGAACGTCGGATTTGACGTGGACGGCGACCGTCGCACTGTGGCTCGTGTACACGAGCGGCTCGCCCGTCTCCAGGTCGAAGCCGGTTCCCTGCCCGTCGACGGAGACGATGTCGACGTCCACAGTACCGAACTCGACCTCGACGGTTCCCGCGTCGCGATCTCCCAGCCGGAGGTCGTACGTGCCCGGCTCGTCGATGGCGTACGAGACGTTGAGCGCGCCGAGGTAGTACCAGCCAGGAGCGAGTTCGGGCGACTCCTGAGAGCCGAGGACGACCTCCTCTCCTGTCTCGACGTTCTCGGCGACGAGGTCGACCGTCTCGCTGCCCGCGATCGTGCCAGCCTGGTAGATGCTTCCCGTGACGAACGCCTCCTCACCAGCGAACAGGTCGACAGCTGAGGTTCCGGCGGCGATGACGATGATGTCGGAGGAGGCGGCCTCGACCTCGACGGTGCCGGCATTGCGGTCACCCAGTCTGAGATCGTACGTGCCCGGCTCGTCAATGGCGTACGAGACGTTGAGCGCGCCGAGGTGGTACCAGCCGGGAGCGAGTTCGGGCGACTCCTGAGAGCCGAGGACGACTATCTCACCGGTATCAACGTTCTCGGCGGTGAGTTCGATCGTTCCGCTGTCCACGATCGTTCCCGCTTGATAGATGCTGCCCGTGACAAACGCCTCCTCGCCCGCGACGAGGTCGACAGCTGAGGTTCCGGCGGCGATCACCTGGACGTCGGAGTAGGCGGCTTCGACCTCGACGGTGCCGGCGTGGCGGTCACCCAGCCGGAGGTCGTAGGTGCCAGCCTCGTCGATGGCGTACGTGACGTTGAGTGCGCCGAGGTGGTACCAGCCGGGAGCGAGTTCGGGTGACGCCTGACTACCGAGGACGACCTCCTCTCCTGTCTCGACGTTCTCGGCGACGAGGTCCACGGCCTCACTGCCCGCGATGGTGCCAGCCTGGTAGATGCTCCCGGTGACGAACGCTTCCTCGCTCGCAACGAGATCGACTTCGGAGGTGGACGCAGCGATCACCTGCACGTCGGAGTACGCGGCTTCGACCTCGATGGTACCAGCCGACCGATCGCCGAGCGTGAGTTCGTACGTGCCTGCAGTGTCCGGCGTGTACGAGACGTTGAGTGCACCGAGATGGTAGAATCCGGGTTGGAGTTCGCCCGTCTCCTGGCTGGCGACGACCGCGACCTCACCGGTGTCGACGTTCTCGGCCGTTAGTTCGATGGTCTGGCTGCCCGCGACGGTGCCCGCCTGATAGAGGCTGCCAGTGACGAACAGTTCCTCGCCTTCCACGAGTTCGACCGCCGAGACGGATGCGCCGACGACCTGAATGTCGGTGATGGCCTCGTCGACGGCGACGGTCCCGACGACGCGGTCACCGAGCGTGAGGTCGTACGAGCCCGCGGCCTCGGGCGCGTACGAGATGTTGAGCGCGCCGAGATGGTAGAAGCCAGGCTGCAGCGAGACGGTCTGCTCCCCGACGATCCGCGTCTCGTTCGTGTCCAGGTTCCGCTCCTCGAGGACGATCCGTTGTGGCCCGTCGTCCGTCCCGGCCTGGTAGATGCTACCAGTTACGAACGTGGTCTCGCCCTGGACCAGTTCGATCTCTTCGACGCTGGCTGCGGTCACGCGAATGTCGCTATTAGAGGGGAGTACCTCGACGGTGCCGGCCGGACGGTCGCCGAGCGTGAGGTCGTAGGTACCTGCCTCGTCGATGGTGTACGAGACGTTGAGCGCGCCGAGATAGTAGTAGCCGGGGGCGAGTTCGGGCGACTCCTGCGTCCCGAGGACGAACTCTTCGCCGGTGTCGACGTTTTCGGCGGTGAGTTCGAACGTCTCGCTGGCTTCGATCGTGCCGGCCTGGTAGATGCTCCCCACGACGTAGGCCTCCTCGCCTGCGACGAACTCGACGACGGACGAGGAAGCGGCGATGACGGTGATATCGGAGTAGGCGGCTTCGACCTCGACGGTGCCTGCATCACGATTACCCAGCCTGAGATCGTAGGTCCCCGCCTCATCGATGGTGTACGAGACGTTGAGCGCACCGAGGTAGTAGAAGCCGGGAGCGAGTTCGGGCGATTCCTGACTCCCGAGGACGATCTCCTCGCCCGTCTCAGCGTTCTCAGCGACGAGGTCGACCGTCTCGCCGGCTTCGATCGTTCCTGCCTGATAGATGCTCCCGACGACGTGCGCCTCCTCGCCCGCAACGAGGTCGACTTCGGAAGTCGACGCGCCGATAACCAGAATATCGGAGTAGGCGGCTTCGACCTCAACGGTCCCTGCCGACTGATCACCGAGCGTGATGTCGTAGGTGCCAGCCTCTTCGATCGTGTACGAGATGTTGAGCGCACCGAGGTGGTACCAACCGGGAGCGAGTTCGGGCGATTCCTGACTCCCGAGGACGATCTCATCGCCGGTGTCGACGTTCTCGGCAATGAGGTCGAACGTTTCGGTGCCCGCGATGGTCCCTGCCTGGTAGATGCTCCCGACGACGTACGCCTCCTCGCCCGCGACCAATTCGATCTCGGAGGTGGATGCAGCGATCACCTTCACGTCGGAGTAGGCGGCTTCGGCCTCCACGGAGCCTGCATCGCGATCACCCAGCCTGAGGTCGTAGGTGCCCGGCTCGTCGATGGCGTACGAGACGTTGAGCGCACCGAGGTAGTAGAAGCCGGGAGCGAGTTCGGGCGATTCCTGACTCCCGAGGACGATCTCCTCACCGGTGTCGACGTTCTCGGCAACCAGGTCGAACGTCTCGCTGCCCGCGATGGTCCCCGCCTGATAGATGCTCCCGACCACGTACGCTTCCTCACCGGCGACGAGCTCGGTTGACGAGCTGGACGCCGCGATCACCTGAATGTCGGAGTACGGATTGTCGACCGTGACGGTGCCGACCAGCAATCCGTCGAGCGAGAGGGTGAACTCCGTCTCTGCAGCCCCGTCGGAGATGTCGTCCTCGGTCGGCGTCCACGTGAGCTCTGCGGCGCCACGAGCCAGTCCCGGCGAGACCGTCACCGTCGCGTCGTCGACTGCCTCGCCGTCGACGAACAGCGTCACGGTTCGCTCGCCGCCGGTCGTCCCGAGGTTGTAGAAGTCCCCGACGACGGTCAACGTGTCGCCGACGTCCACGGTGTCACTCTGTGCGCGAGCGCCATAGAGGACGATTTCGGCATCCTCGTCCACCGGATTCACGGTAACGACGGCGGTCGCCGCGTCGTCGTCACTGCGCACCTCGAGCGTGCTCGTTTCGGCCACGTCGTCGGCAGTGGTCGCCCACGAGAGCTCGATCGCCACCTCGTCGCCAGCGGAAAGCGAGGTCGACGCCGAGTCCACGACCGCGCCGTTGGCGAGCAACTCGACGGTCCCGGTCCCGTTTTCGGCACCGACGTTTTCGACGACTGCGGTCACGTCGAGCGTTTCACCCGCTGTTACCGGCGACGTGGTCTCGACGATGCTCACGGTAAAGAACGGGGCATCGGGCTCCGGTTCGGGGTCGGCCGGCGTGGCCGCGCCGCTACCACCGCCGCCACCGCTGCTGCCGCTGCTATCGCCGTCACCGGGATCCGTCGAACTCCCTGTGGCGAACACACCGAACGTCGCGGACAGGTGGCTCTCGTCGATGCCGGTCGCGAACACGTACTGCTGGTCAGTGTCGACGCCGGTGACGTACGTAGCATCGGTCGGCGCGATCCACTCGCCGTCCACAAGCCGCCAGATCGCGAGCGCGTTCTCGTCAAGCGACTCCACGTCGGCGGCCTCGTAATGGAACCGGAGGTGCTCGACGTGAGTCGTGCCGGAGCTGTGCGGCGTGACTCGGAGGAACGAACCGAGCGGGGTCGAGTCCGCGGGGAGCGTGCTCGGCGACACTTGCGACGTTCCGACACCACGGGCAGAAAGTGAGACGACCGTCCCGTCGATGTCGACGCGGTCGAACTCGTTGTTGGGGCCACCGTCCTGTGAGACGAACGGCGTTCCGGTCCCGTTAAGAGACACCTCCCTGACCGTATTCCCGACGCTGTCGGAACCGAAGTTGACAGCGGTGTTAATTCCGTGACCGATCTCGCCGAATTCGACGAGGTTACCTTCAGCCCTGCTCACGAAGGTAACCGCCGATCCGGTATTCGAGGCCGTTGTCAGGTCCCGGAACGTGTTGTAATTCGCGACGCTGAGCGAGACTGCCGCCCCGTCGTTGTCGGTCACGGAGACGTTTTCGAAGACGTTGTTCTGGGGCGTACTCCCCGATCCGATCCCGGTGAGTCGGACCGCACTCCCATCGGTACCAGTCACGGTGACGTTCTCGAAGGCGTTGAAGCTCGCCGTGTTCACCTGAATCCCGTGCCAGCCGTTGTCGTTCGCGACAACATCGGTGAACGTGTTGCTGTTGCTCTGTACTTCGAGGCCGTAGTTCGCGTGGCGCTCCGTGGTGAGGCCGACGAACTCGTTGCCAGTGCTGAACGAGATCCGAACACCGGAGCGCCCGTCGGTGACGACGACGTCCTCGAACTCGTTGTTCGATGAGCCGAACAGATACACCGACCCGCGGCCGCTGAACGTCGTGGCCGCCTCGTTGCCGGTCGCCTCCACGTCGCTCACCACGTTGTCGTCGCTGGAGCTCAGCGACAGCGCCCGTCGGTTGTTGTCTCGAATCGTGAGGTCGTTGAGCGTGTTTCCGTGTGAGGCCGACAGGACTACGCCCGTAGAGCCGTTCTCGACGACGACATTCGATAGCTCGCTGTCATCGACGTTTCGGAACCGCACACCGTTGCCCCACCCCTCGAGAACGAGGTTCGTGACGGAGACGTTCTCAACCCGTCCGTCGACGCCAGTGACGTGGACACCCCAATCGTTTCCAGTCGCGTTCGACGCAGCGATCGTGTGCCCACCGCCGTCGACGGACACGTCGCTCGCCGTGATCGTGATACAGGTGTCGTCACCGCTGAGGTCGCTGGACAGCACGTAGTTACCCGCTGTGTCGATGACGCGACAACTCGTGATTTCGACGGCGGTGGCCGCACCGATGGCGACCGTGCGGCCGTCGCTATCGTCCTCGGTTCGGACGGTCACGTCGCCGGTTCCGTCCGGCGCGTTCGACCAACTGAGAACGAGCGTTTCGGTCGCGTCAGCCGCCAGCGTCAGCGACGTGGAATCGACGACCGTCGTTCCGTCGAACGCCACGAACTCGATGGTCTGTGTGCCCTCCGCATCGCCAATGTTGGCGATCGTCGTGGACACTTCGAGCGTGTCTCCCGCCGCGATCGGCTCGTTAGTGTCGTCGATCGTCACCGCGAAGAACGCCCCAGCGGACGGAGCGTCGACCGTCACAATCACCGTATCCGCGCTGTACGGCGAGACGACAGAGAGATCGAAGACGCCGGTGTCGTCCCCAGTCGTCTCCCAAGAGAGGTCGATCGGCTCACTCTCGCCGTCCCCGAGCGTCACCTCGGTGCTATCCAGACCGGTCGCGCCGTCGTCGGCAATGAGTTCGACTGTTTCGGTTCCGGACTGATCACCCATGTTGGTGACGGTGGCCGTGACGACGAGCGTCTCACCGGCAGTTATCGGTTCGTTCGTGTCGGTGATCTCGATGTCGAACTGTGCGCCGACTGGGTCTGATTCGCCGCCCACGTCGGTCGTGAGCCACGGATCGAACCAGAAGCGGTCGTCATGCGAGTCGTGTTCGATCGAATCGCCCAACCCGTCAGCGACCGCCCCGGTCTCACGGTCGACCGCGCCGCCGCTCGGCCCGCTCGCATCACCCCACCAGTTGCTCGTGATGTCGATCAGCTGATTAGTTTCGTGGTTAATTCCTCTGTTGGCATTGTTCTGGATGACGTTTTCGTTGATTCTAAGCGCGTCCTGGCTGGAGGGGGTGTCCGCGATAGTCACCCCGTTCGTGTTCTCCTCGAGACGATTTGCCTCGACGGTCACGTTCTCGAGATTGCTCCCTTCCAGACGAACCCCATCAACGTTGTCCGTGGCGGTGTTCTCACTGATTGCCATCGCTCGGGTGTCCGAGACCGTATCCCGGACGAGAATCCCCGTGTCGGCGTTGGCGGTGACCGTGTTCTTCGTGACGGTGACGTTCACCGCGCCGTCCGTTTTGATCCCACTTCGCTGGCTGCCGGACACGTCGTTTTCGTCGATGACGACGCTCTCGGCGTCGATCGCGTGGATGCCGTGTTCGCTGCTGGTCGTCACGTCGTTGCCACGGACGGTCACGTCCCGCGGCCCGCTGATCCAGATCCCGTCTCCGCCGCTTCCGGAGACAGTGTTCCCCTCGATGAGCCCATTACGCGCCGCAGTCGACGTCGATCCGAACACAGCCACGCCGCTGTTGTCGCTGTCTGCGATCACGTTGCTCCGGACGATGACTTCTCGCGCCTCGCTCACCGACACGCCCGACAGCTCGTTCTCGAGAATATCGTTGTCCCGGACGATGACGCCGTCGGACTGGACACGAATCCCGTGCCCGTCGTTCCCGTCGACGGTGTTCCCCTCGAGAACGGTGTTGGTCGCGGACCCCGTCACGAACAGCCCAGTATTCTGGTTGTTCGTGATCGTGTTCCCCGAGACGGACACATCGTTTGAACTGCGTACGTGGAGGGCGGTTCCCTGATTCCCTTCGAGATGGTTGTCGGTGACGGTCGGGCCATCGGCCGTCCTGAGTCCGATCCCGCGTCGGAGGTCGCCGCCGACGTTGTCGGTGACCGTGTTGGCCTCGATCAGCGCGTTTGTCGACCCGTAAACGTAGATGCTTCCCTGTTGTCCCTGGGGCGCATCTGTGACCGTGTTTCCGCGGACGGTCGCATCGTCGGAATTCCGAACGTAGATGTTGGTTTCGTGGTTCCCGCTCGCGTCGTTGTTCTCGATCGTGTTCCCGCTGGAACCGGACAGATGAATCCCGCCGTGGACGTTGTTGAACGCATTCGACACCTTCCCCTGTGCGTTATTCGTCAGCGTGTTCGATTCGATGGTGACGTCGTCGCCGTTCCAGTTGAGGATGCCACCGTCGTTGTTTCGAACCTCGGTGTTGCGAACCGTTGCCTCGTGAGCGTCTTGGAGATAGATCCCGATCCCGCTCAAGCCGTTGATCTCTTCGAACCCCTGAACGACGACTCCGTCGATGGTGACGCCCGTCGCACCCGAAACGTGGATACCGTGACCGAACACGCCGTCGCTTCCGTCGAGTACCGGCTGTGACCCATCCGATGCGATGAGCGTCAGATCGTCTTTGTCGATGAACAGCGCTTCCTGATAGGTACCGTCCCCGACGCAGATCGTCTCGCCGGGACTGGCAGCGTCGATTGCGTCCTGAATAGATTCGTCTGCAACGACACATGTGCCATGATCGCTCGTCGCTTCGAGGCCAGCCAGCTGCTCGAGCGACGATCCGTCGCCATCACCTGTTGTAGAACCAACAGCCACGAACGGAACCATGATGGACGTGACGAGTAAAACGGAGAGCACGACGGCGAACGATCGAGTACGGACCTGAGAAAAACGTGACTTCCACTCTAGCAGACTCATAATAGTTGTTATATATTTATAAATATATACTCGCGCTGACTCGATGGTAACCGTTCAGGTTACCCCGAGGTAAGTGACCACGCTCCGCCATCACACCCCGACCGCATCCCGGACTCCACGCTCATTTCGTGTCAGTTCTCGGTTGGCTTGCGATCGACTCACTCGGTCAGAGTTCCAGTATCGGGGAGTATATCACGTTCCTCCCACGTGTACCAGACGATGACGGCCGCGAGTGGTGTTCGCGACGAAACCGCGCTCGCCGTATTGGCGCTGCTCTCGAGGAAGTGGCATCCGCGAATCGTCATGGCACTCCTCGACGACGGCCCGCTCGGGTTCAACGAACTTCACGACAGTCTGGATGGCATCTCGGGAAAGGTCCTCTCCCAAAACGTCGAGTCACTCCGCGAACACGGGCTTATCAGTCGCATCGTCGTGAACGAATCACCGCTTCGCGTCGAGTACGACATCACCGACGCCGGCGCAGAGTTAGAGCCGGTGTTCGAGACGCTCGCGGGCTGGGGCGATCACCATCTCAACGCCTCCAAGCCTAAAATCGTGATCGCCGATCGCGATTCGCGGCTCACGGAACTCTACCAGCAGTGGCTCGACTCCGAGGCGATCGTCTACGGAGTCCACGACGAGCGGACGCTCCGAGAAGCGCTCGACCACACGATCGACGTCGTCGTCTACGACCGACAGTTCGCCGCCGAGGGACCAGCACGTGTCGACGAACTCGCTCGGCACGCAAACAACGCCTGTCGGACCGTGTTGCTTACCGCCGACCGACCCGGACTCGACCTCGTTGACGTTCGCTGCGATACGATCGTTCGGAAGCCGGTCTCGAAACCGACGTTTCTCGAGACGGTCAACACGCAACTCGAGCGCGTCGGCCAGCCCCCGACCGAACGGACGTATCACGCGCTGCTCGAGAAACGAACCGCGCTCGAGGCGGCGTACACCGCTGCTGCCCTCGAACAGAGCGAGCAGTACCACATACTCTGTGATCGGCTCGACCAGCTCTCGTCGTCCTCGAGTGACGAGTGAGTCACCGAATCGACCGGCGGAACGGCAGAACGGCTAAGCTATTTCTCACGGTAGCTCCACCCAGGACCGTGTTCTCGATGATCGGTTGGGAGTGGCAGTGGACCGCCTTTACGCCCATCCTCGTGGCAGCAGCGATCGTCATGGGGACGATCGGAACGTACGCGTGGAACAACCGGGATGCGACTGGCGCAGTCCCGTTCGCCGCACTCATGGCAGCCACCTCGCTGTGGGCGTTCGCGTACGCGCTCCAACTCGCGGGGGCGACCGTGGCGACGAAACTGTTCTGGGCGAATATCGTCCATATCGGCGTTGCAATCGTCCCTGTCGCGTGGTTCTGTTTCGCACTCCAGTTTACCGGGCGAGGCCACTGGGTGACACGCCGTACGATCGGGGCGCTCTCGGTCGTTCCCGCCGTTTACCTCGTGCTCGTCTTTACGAACGAGGCCCACCGGTTCGTTCGGGTTCCGCTGGGCGTCGAAGCTGTCGCCGACGCGTCGTTTCTGATCTTCCGTCAGGAGTTCGGACCGGTGTTCTATGCGCACGCAGCGTACGGATACGCGCTCATGATCGCTGGCGTCGTCTTGCTCGTCCAGCTATCGATCTGGTCACCGCGGATCTACCGGCGACAAGTCGGACTGCTCTTAGTCGGTGCGGCCCTACCGATGGCGACGAACGCGATCCACCACGCCGGATTTACACCCGTTCCTAACTTCGATCTCACCCCGTTCAGTTTCACCATCACAGGCATCGGGTTTTTTATCGCGATCTACTACTACCGGCTGCTCGACCTGACACCGGTCGCCCGCAACATCGTCGTCGGCAACCTTCGGGAGGGAGTGATCGTCACCGACCGCGATGACCGCATTGTCGATCTGAACGACGCCGCCGAACACCTGCTTGGACTCTCCGAGGACGCGATCGGCACACGGTTCGACACGCTGCGTCCCGACCACGCCATGGCCCTCGAGCGCGGTTCCGATGGCGAGACAGCTACGGGCGAACTCGTTGACGAGCGTCGCGGCGAGCGTCGACAGCTCGAACTCACGTCGGCTCCTGTCTACGACGTTCGCGGGGAACGCATCGGTCGGTCGATCATCGTTCGCGACATCACGGCAACCCGAGAGCTCGAGGCCGAACTCGAGGCGACGATCGATCGGCTCAGACGATCGAACGCCGAACTCGAAGCGTTCATGGGTGTTATCTCACACGATCTTCGAGGACCGTTGCGGACGACCGAGCAGTATCTCGCCTTGTTCGAACGTGAACATCGATCGGCGATTGACGCCGACGGAACCGAACTCCTCGAGGTTGCACGAAAGAACACGGATCGAATGCAGGAGATGATCACCGACCTGCTTGCGTACTCTCGGATCGGGTCGGTCGACGACGAGTGGACGGCGGTCGACTGTGACCGAGTGCTTGACGATGTCATCGACGCGTATCGATTCGAAATCGACGATCGAAACGCCTCCGTAACCCGTGACGAGCTGCCGACAGTGTGGGGTGTTCCACACCAGCTTCGACAGCTGTTTCAGAATCTGATCGGGAACGCACTCAAGTACTCGAGCGACGGGCCCCCGACGATCCACGTGGCTGCGACGCGAGCCGACGACGGGTGGCGGGTGACCGTCGAAGACGATGGCGTCGGGATCGAGCCGGACGACCTCGAGTACGTCTTCGAGCTCTTTACCCGGGCCGACCGCGCTGGAACGGCGTCGGGATCCGGAATGGGGTTGGCGATCTGTAAGAAAATCGTCGATCGCCACGGCGGAACGATCGAGATCGATTCGACACCTGATGTCGGAACGACAGTCGCTGTCACCGTTCCCGACGGCCCGTCGGGTCGAAAGAAATAGCCCGGTTCAGTTCGAACCGGCTGCCTAATGAGGGGGATTCGACCGACAGTCGCCGAACTCGACTCTCGGAGGGGGTGGCTGTCAGGCCGATGACTGCAGGCGAGCCACTGGCGGTGTTACTCGTCGAAGACAGCGACGACGACGCGCGCTACATCGAACGACTGGTGCTCGAGCACCGCCGCGATCGGCACGAGCGGAGCGATATTGCCGCGGAGATCAGCCGACTCGACCGCGTCGAACGCCTCGGCGATGCACTCGAGGTGCTCACGGACGACGGCATAGACGTCGTCCTGCTCGATCTCCAGTTGCCCGACAGCCGCGGTCTTGACACCGTCAGCGCAGTCACAGCACACGCCCCGGGCGTGCCGATCATCGTCTTGACCGGACGCGACGGCGGCGACATCGGTGCGCGAGCGATCCAGCGGGGGGCTCAGGACTACCTCGAGAAAGCACACCTCAGCGCCGCGCTCATCCACCGAGCGATTCGCTACGGACTCGAGCGAAAGCACCAGCAACGAACGCTTTCGGAAACGAATCACCGACTCGCCGTTCTCAGTCGGCTCCTCAGGACCGACATCCGAAACGAACTGAGCGTCGCGCTGGGCTGGGCCGATGTGCTCGAGCCGCAGGTCACTCCGGACGGGACGGCGGCGTTCGAATCGATGCGGGGTGCCACCCAAAACGTCGTCGAGTGCGTGGACATGGCAGCCGACGTGGCGACAGCACTCGAGACCGACGTCGAAGCGACGACTGCGTCTCTCGACCTCGAGGCCGTCCTCGAGACCGAACTCGAACAAGCACGGCACAGACTGCCGGCAGTCGACATCGAGTACCGTCCCGCATCGGCCGATCGACGCCCGGTACCGGTCCTCGGAACGCCGTTGCTCTCGACCGCTATCGCCCAGCTCCTCTCGGCGCTCGCCCGTCACGCCGACGGCCCCCAGCCGACGATCACCGTTGCACTCGAGTCGGACGACGACCGTGTGATTGTCTCGATCGGCGGCGAAGCTATCCGCCTCCCGCGCACACAGCGGGCGTTTCTCGCCGCTTCCGAGCGTCGGATCGACGAAGGGCCGGACGTGAACGTCGGCCTCTATCTCGTGCAGACGGTAATCGATCAGGCCGGTGGCGAGATCTCGATCGCGGACGACACCCCGGGGACGACTGTGTCGATCCACCTCAAACGAGCCCCCACGGACGACCCGAGTGGCGTCGCCGAGCGCTGACCGGACTCGAGTGACTCCCGTTCAAACACAGCACCCATCACGGGCTGTGACTGGTCTGATTCTAATCCAGATGGAGAAGTCACCACTCACGGTCTGTTCGAGTCGGTATGCGAGGGCTGGGATTTGAACCCAGGGACCTCTACAGGAGCGGGTCTTAAGCCCACCGCCGTTGGCCTGCTTGGCTACCCTCGCACAGAAGTGCACTCGAGGATAGTACCCCACGTGGAATGTGCGTTTCGATGTCGATGTCGGCGATCACACGGACGGCTATCGGTGAGTTACCAGTCAACACTTAACGTCCCGTCACCGTGTGGGTCGGGTGCGATCTCCTCGTCGGTTCGGCGGTCGATCACGTGAATACAGCCATCGTCTTTTTTCGCCGGGCAGACCTCCGCCGCACGGACGTTGTGGTCAAGGTCGTCCTCACCGAAAAAGTACGTGGTGGGCTGGGCGAGCCCCGATGTGATCGACAGCTCCCAGTTGTCGCTGACCTCAGCACACTTGCCAGCGCCAAAGCACTTGTTGGCCTCGAAGATGAGCTTGTAGGGCTTTTCGTCGATCGGTGGTGCATCCGACGAGCCGATGTCGCTCGCGCGCTGGATACCGTCGTCGCTCATTGAGGAGGGATTCGTCGCTGTGGTCTTTCGCGTTACGGTCGAGCAGCGCCACGCGTGGCTGTGACAGCACCGGAGACGAGGCCGACGGCAAGCGGCTGTAGTTACGACGAGCGTTCTGCGAGCGTCGGTTCGGGAAGGGCGTACGCAACACCGGTTTGCTCGCTCGAGACGGCCCACAGCCGGCGGGCCGTCTCGCGGTCGTACGAGCGGTCCGACGACGCCTGCCGCTCAGGAGTACCACGCATATTCATGAATCCGCCAGGACCATAGTACGCCCCGCCCTCGACGTCCAGCGCGGTCGCGGCGTACAGCGTCGGCAGTGCACCCTGTTCGGCAGGCTGTGCCAGCACCGTGTTCGCGACCCGCGTTGCCGCTTGAATCACACGGCCACGGTCCTCGACGCCGCGTGACTGCAGTTGCGTATCGGCGTATCCGGGGTGGACCGCGACGCTGACCGCGTTAACGCCGCCTGCGCGAAACCGTCGCTCGAGTTCGTACGCAAAGAGCACGTTCGCGAGTTTCGACTGACTGTAGGCGTCCCACCTGTCGTAGCCACGCTCGTCGTGAAGGTTGTCGAACGCGATCTCGCCGCGTTCGTGAAGGCCACTCGAGACGGTGACGACGCGTGCCGGTTCCGAGCCATCGGTCCGCAGGTCGTCGAGCACCAGCCCCGTGAGCGCGAAGTGACCCAGATGGTTGACGCCGAACTGGGTCTCGAACCCGTCGGCGGTCTCCCGGCGCGGGATCGCCATCGTCCCGGCGTTGTTGATCAGCACGTCGGTCGATTCGTCGCCGAGACGGTCTGCAAACGCGCGAATCGACTCGAGACTCGCCAGATCACATGGTTCGACGCGGAGGTCTGCACCGGGGACGTCTACCCGGATATCCCGTGCTGCGTCCTCGCCACGGTCGGTATCCCGGCAGGCCATGACGACCGTCGCACCGTTTCGGGCGAGTTCGCGGGTGGTCTCAAGGCCGATGCCGCTGTTTGCGCCCGTCACGATGGCTGTGCGGTCTCGTTGCTCCGGAATGTCGGCGGCAGTCCAGCCCATGCGTGTGCGAACGGGTGCGACACAACTAAGCATACTGTTCGCGGTACTCCACGACGGCGGGCAGGGAGTCGGCGCTGTCTGTTCTGGATGGCAGCAACCGTCGTAGACACAGTGACAGCAGTCCGTATCAGGACAGCGTTCGTGACGGTTACTATCTTTTTCGAGGAGAGAATCTCGTCCTTCAGGACGGGCGTGAATCCGACGACGCCTACACAGTCCACGTTTTGCAGCAGTACGGATATTTAAGTTTCATTCTGTCGTAGCATGACATACACCGAGGCGGTCACACCGCCCACTCAAATGCACAATATCGGGACTCCGAGAACCAGAACGTTCGAGACACTCATCTCGAACCGCTGTGGTGTCTCGGTACAAGATAACTCCGAGTCCCATGTCGGGATAGGAGTAACGGCGGTGTGGCCCCGTCCTCAGAAATCTTTGATTTCTGATGGGCTGCACGAGAACTCCGTTCTCGTGAACGCCATCGGCCTGTCATGCCGACAGGTCGTAAACCAGTAAATATCCCAACTCAGCGGTGCGGTGCCGTGGGAAGCCTTGCCGTTTACGGCAAGGAGGAGGTCACACAGTACACGCAGTCTTTTGTGTCTGGCGAACTAATACCATGATATGCCTCACGGTCAAGACGTCGAAAACGACACGTCAGATATCACATCCGAGTACGAGTGTCTCCAGTGTGGAAAAATCGTCACGGCCGAGACCAATCCCGGCAAATGCGAGGCCTGTGGCGGTGATTTCCACAACCGAGCGAAATCAGTCGAGTAGTCGTCCGCCCGCGAGACCGGCTGCTCGAGTCGTGCTGTTTCGGTCCAAAAACGGGGACTCGCTCGAAACGCCAAGCGGTGGCGTTACTCGTAGTTGACCGAAACCGACTCAAGGACGACTTCCGTTCGTGGTTTGTCGTTCGGATCGGTGTCGACGGAGCCGATCTCGCGGACGACGTCCATGCCGTCAGTGACTTTGCCGAAGACGGAGTGGCGGTCGTCGAGGTGGGGCTGGGCGTCGAGCGTGATGAAAAACTGCGAGCCGTTGGTGTTCGGCCCGGAGTTCGCCATGCTCAGAACCCCCGCATCGTCGTGGCGCAGTTCCTCGTGGAACTCGTCGTCGAACTGATAGCCGGGGCCGCCGCGACCGGTTTCGGTCGGGTCGCCGCCCTGAATCATGAAGCCCTCGATGACGCGGTGGAAAGCGACGTCGTCGTACAGCGGCTCGCCCTCGACTTCTTCGCCCGACTCGGGATCGGTCCAGGTTTTGCCACCAGTTGCGAGGCCGACGAAGTTATCGACGGTCCGCGGTGCGCGGTCGTCGTACAGTTCGACATCGATGTCTCCCTTGTTGGTGTGAAGGGTCGCAGTAACGTTTCCCATAGCGTCAGCGACGGCGGGCCGACAGAAAACGATAGTGGTCTCGAGTTGCGGCGGCTCTCAGGAAGTCACAGCCCGGACACGACGGCCTCGAGCGACACGAGGCGGCCGCAGGTACATATTACCGGCCGTGGAACGACCGAGCATGAGCACTGGGACGCATACCGCAGAGGAGGTCACGCTCGCACGGCTCCCCTCCGGCATGGCGGTGACGACGACGATTCACCGGTATCACGGCGTCGAAGACGGGCCGACCTGTTACGTTCAGGGTGCCCAGCACGGTCGCGAAATCAACGGCGCTGAAGCGCTCCGACGGTTTCACGAGCGACTGCCCCTCGAGGAGCTGTCGGGAACCGTCGTCACCGTTCCCGTCGCGAACCCGCTGACGTTCGATCGCGTCTCCTATACGACGCCGGAGGTACTCGATAGCGTCAATCCGAACATGAACCGGATCTGGCCCGGCGACGCTGAGGGGAGTCTCCACCAGCGCATGGCCGCCCGGCTCTGGGAGGAGATCAGCCAGGCAGATGCTATCGTCGATCTTCACACGGGTAGCCCGGATATGCTTCCCCACGTCGTCTATCAGGAGGGTGACGACGATGCTCGACAGCTCGCGGAAGCGTTTGGAACCGGTCTCTTACTCTCTGAACGGGCCAACGACGACGCCAGAGACGAGTGGCACCGGCGCGGATTCGCGGGCAAACTGCGTGTCGCCGGTGCCGACGCAGGAATCCCGGCCATTACGCCCGAGCTCGCACACAACAAGCAGATCATCGAGGCCGTCGTCGAGATCGGTGTCGACGGGCTGCTCGACGTCTGCCGGTACCTTGGGATGCTACCTGGTGACATCACCGAGCGAGACCAGACGGTCGCTCGAAACCATCTCGGACAGGTAACTGCCACTGAATCTGGCCTGTTCCGTCCGGAGCCGACGCTCGAGGTCGGCCAGTTCGTCAGTGAAGGGACGACGGTCGGAACGGTGTACGATCCGACGACGTACGACCCACTCCACGAGGCGGTGACTGATCGAGGCGGCCTGCTCTACGTCCTCACACAGGAGGCCACCGTCGTCGCGGGCGACCAGCTTGCAAGCGTCGCGTTGGTCCGCGAGGCGTGACCAGCAGCGAACGCGATTCAGCAGGTCGAGAACCCACCGTCGACGACCAGGCCGTGGCCGCTGACGAACGACGATTCGTCGCTTGCAAGAAAGAGCACCGCGTTTGCGATCTCTTCGGGCGTGCCCAGGCGCTTGAGGGGATACTGCTCAGCCAGTTCCTGGTGGGCCTGCTCCGGCTCATCCTGCGTCGCCAGATACTGCTCGAGCATTTGCGTTTCGGTAAAGCCCGGACAGACGGCGTTCGCCCGGACACCGTACGGTCCCGCTTCGGCGGCGATGGTCCGGGTCATGTTCAGAACGGCGGCTTTGGTCGTCGAGTAGGCGGCCTGTTTTGGAAGCCCGAGGATGCTCGCCAACGAGCCGATGTTGACGATCGAGCCGTGACCCTGTGTTTTCATGTGTGGCAAGGCAGCGTGACAGCCGTTCCAGACACCCTTGATGTTGACGTCGATTACGAAATCGCGGATCCCGTCATCGATCTCCTCGAGGCTCCCCCCGGGGTGGCCGGTGCCGGCGTTGTTGATCATCACGTCGAGACCGTCGCGCTCGGCAACTTCGTCGACGACAGCGTGGACGGCCTCGCTGTCGGTGACGTCGAGGTCGGCAAACGCCGCCTCGCCACCAGCGTCTTCGATCGCAGCCACGGTCTCCTCGCCGCCGTCGGTATCGATATCCGTCACGATCACCCGCGCGCCCTCATCGGCACACCGTTTGGCCGTTTCCTCGCCGATCCCCGACGCTGCACCAGTGATAACAACAGTCTTGTCTTCGAGTCGCATACACCCATCATCGTACGCACATTATATAAATTCGTTCACTATTTGAGGACAGCGACGATCAACTGTTCGGAGAAGATCCAGAAACGTCGAACAATGGTAAGCCATCGTCTGGACTGTACATGTCGTGTCGACGATGGAATCTCAAACGACGAACGAAACCCGGTGTGTCGGGACTCAGAACGCCCGCAGCTCCTCGAGCACTGCGTCGGCGCTGCCGTCTGCAATGACCTCGCGAGCCTGCGCTAACCCCTCCTCGAGCGTGTCGACGTCCTGGCGGGCGTACATCCGGAACGCGCCGTTGAGCGCAATGGCGTCGGTGAACGCGTCGTCGCGCTCGCCAGCGAGGACGGCTTCGGTGATCGCCGCCGAATCGGCGGTGACGTCGTCGACTGCGAGGTCGTCGCTTTCCATCGCCATGCCGTACTCGGCGGTTTCGATCTCGTAGTCCTCGAGTTCGTCGTCCTCCTCGCTCCATTCGGCGACTTTCGTATAACCGGGGCGAATGTCGTCGTAGCCTTCCATTCCCTGGAAGAAGATCGCCCGCGAGAACTCGAGTTGTTCGCTTTCTCTGAGGAGATCAGTCAGCTTCTTCGCGAACGCGAGGTGGTAGAACGAGCCGAGGTGGACGTCGGCGTTTGCGGGATTGGCGACCGTCTCGATCGTGTTGACGAACGTGCGGACGCCCATCTCGTCGCGTCGTTCGTAGAGGTCCTGAATACCCGGGTTGAACGCGGGCTGATAGTAGAAGCCAAAGCCGGTTTCGTCGACCATCTCGGCGCTCTCGGTTGGCTCGAGGTCCGTCCGCACGCCGAGTTCATCGAGGACGTGTTTGTACGCCGTCGCCTTCTGAGTGGGGACGCGATCGCCGGAGTGGACGACGACCGGCGTGCCCGCAGCCGCAGCGACGATTCCAGCCCCGACGCCGAGGACGGCCGAGGAGTGTTTGCCGTCGTAGTTTGCCCCGCAGTCGACGGGATCGACGTCGGGTTCTGCGGTCACGACCGACTCCTCGCGCATGACGTCGGTGTAGGCCGCCAGCTCCTCGGGGGTGTTTCGCTTCCAGCGATTTGCCAGCCAGAACGCACCGAGCGTCGTCTCGTTGGGCTCGCCGGCCAGAATCCGCTGGAAGGCCTCTCGAGCCTGCGCGTGGCTCATGTCGTCGGCAGATTTTGGGCCGGAGCCGACGACGGCCGTCAGCAGCCGTTTAAGCGGCCATTCGCCGAACTCCTGGGCTGAGTGAGTCATGGAGTGCGGTTTGGAGGGGCCAGCCAAAAGCCTCCCGCTTCCGGGAGTCAACACGAGAGACGCGGTCGAACGAGCCGTCTCGATGAGCCACGACCGACGCGACTCGGCCGTAACGCAGCGATGGACAGGTGCACGCTTATCCGGACTCGAGGTGAGTCTCACGCTGTGAGCGAGACGACGGACGCGGCGTCTTCCGCTGACGCCTATCGCGGTGAGCCGTCGCGGCGGAAACTGCTCGAAATCGCCAGATACTACCTGTTCATCGGCATCGTCGGCTTCGGCGGGCCGCTGGTTCACATCGCGATGATGGAGTCCGACCTCGTCGGCGAGGACAGCCGCGAGTGGACGGACGAGTCGACGTTCATGGAGGGGCTCGCGATCTGTAACACCCTCCCCGGCCCCGCCTCGACACAGCTCGGCATCTTCATGGGCTGGATCTACGCCGGCAATCCCGGCGCAGTTGTCGCCGGCTTCTTTTTCATGCTGCCGACGTTCGTCATCGTCGTCTTCTTTTCGTGGCTCTACTTCGCCTATCAA
This sequence comes from Natronorubrum thiooxidans, assembly GCF_900156475.1. Classification (GTDB taxonomy): domain Archaea; phylum Halobacteriota; class Halobacteria; order Halobacteriales; family Natrialbaceae; genus Natronorubrum; species Natronorubrum thiooxidans. Next base: position 41,876 of record NZ_FTNR01000010.1, on the reverse strand, counting down.
GCGGTGCCGTCGGTCGAAGCGCTGTTTTACGGCATCAACCCGGTCGTGATCGGGCTGATCGTCGGGGCGTCGTGGTCGATGGCACAGAGTGCGCTCGCGGAGGGACGGACGGACGCCGAGTTTCGGCTCGGTGCGGAGACGTGGTCGATCGATTACCTGCTGGTGGGGCTGCTCGCCGCCGCAATCGTCGTGACGGCCACCATCGGCACCAATCCCGTCGTGCAGTTCGTCGTCGCCGGGGCGATCGCGGTCGGCATCTACCGCTCGACGTGGGTCCGGCGGAACTGGCGTCGCGTTTCGGTGTGGACGATCGGCGGAGCGATCACCCTCACCGCGTTTACGCTTCGCGATCGGCTATTCGATCTCCTCGGCCCAGCGGCACGACGGACCATCGAAGCGAGCCCGCTGTGGGGACTCCTCCTCGCAATCTGGGCGAACCCGTGGGTGCAACTGTTCGCGTTCATGATCTATACCGGCTCGTTCATTTACGGCGGTGGGCTCGTACTGATTCCCTTCATCGAACTCTACGTCGTCAGCGAGTTCGGCTGGATGACCGGCCGCGAGTTCGTCGACGGGATCGCGATCGGCCAGCTCTCGCCCGGCCCGGTCGTGATGACGACGGCCTTCGTCGGCTACAAACTCATGCTCGACACCTACGGTCTGGTTTCAATTGCCGTCGTCGGCGCGTTCGTCGCGATGGTCGGTGCCTTCGGCCCCTCGTTTGCGTTCATCATGGGTTTCTTCCCGTACTTCGCGAGGGTTCGGGAGAACGATATCGTCCAGTCGGCTCTCGTCGGCGTCAACGCCGCGGTCGTCGGGGCGATTCTGGGTGCGACCGTGACACTGGCGCTCGAGTCGTTCGTCGACAGCTTCACCGTCGCTTTGGCAGCCGTAACCAGCGTGCTGTTCGTCCGCGACGTTCACGCCGCGTTCCTCATCCTCGGTGGCGGTGGCGTGGGTATGGCGTGGTACTTTCTCGTCGTCTAGGCACAAAAAATGGCCCCGTTGTTTTTCCACGTGTGCCCCTGGGACCGCCATCCACGTTTTCGGATGGCACGTAGACGTACATGAGTCCGCTCAACAAGATGATTGCCTAACTGGTTGGGTTCGATACTGCCTGAATTGTCTCTGCCGCGACACCCCCTCTCGAAGAGACAGCACCGAACTCGGGACGTCTACCCAGACGTCGACCGCCCGCACGTTTATCAGTTATACCGCGGCCAACCAGGGCATGTCACGCCGACAGCGACCATCGCGACGAACGGTCCTCCAGACGCTTGGCTCGCTCGGGATGGCGACAGTAGCCACCTCGACAACCGTCGGTGCGGATCTCGGCCGTGGTGACGATCGAGCAGGCGATACACGGTGCCGGTCGACGAGAGACACGCCGGACGACATCCCGGACGGCGCAACACGGTACGTCGCCGTCGTCGATCGAATCGTCGACGACAGACACGTCGTCTTGTTGCTCGAGGACGGCGGCGAACTCGTCGATCAACACGTCGAACCCAGAGTCTCGTTCGAGGCGATCGCAGAACGCGATATCCTGCAAGTCGTCCTCAACGACGACTCGCTGCTGGCGTACACCCATCTGTCGAAGCGACCGGGGCGCAGTGCCAGCTCTGAGCAGGACAGGGTCGTCTCCGATCTCGCAGCGTACACGGCATCGAACCCCTCCGAGCAGGACTGATGTCTCGAGGTCGAGTGGCGAGTCACCAGTAGAATCACGGGAGGTGCAGCCGAACCGAACACTATGGGTGAGAACATTCCGGTTCGGGTCGTCACCGAGGCTGCGGAAACGACTCTCGAGGTCGAACGCGGCACGACGCTTCGGGATGCACTGCTCGAACGCGACTTGCCGGTGTACGGGACCGTTTCGCGACACGTCAACTGCGGCGGTCGAGGGCTGTGTGCGACCTGTACCGTCGAGGTCGATCCCGCACCGGAACCGACCCACTGGCACGATGCTGCAGCCGTCCGATTCGGCTATCCACGACTCTCCTGCTGTCTCGAGGTCGAGGAGCCGCTGACAGTCTGGCTCATCGACAAGCACGTCTGGGGACAGATCGTTCCGCGCCAGTTATCGCCGGCCGATACCGACGACTGACCGAATCGACACACCGATCGCATCGCCCACACGCGATGGGGCGGTCACCCGCCGTTGTCCGACGGTGGGCTATCGTCCTCGCAGTGGTGATCGTCTCCCGGCGGCGGTGTCTCGAGTCGGGCGTCGGTAACTCGCAACGTCCCCCAGTTCCCGTGCCATACCCGCTCGAACTCGAGGGAAATTCGACGGGACATATGTGGGCCGTCGGTGACGATCGTCTCGAACTCTCCGCCCTCACCCAGTGGATGGACACCGTACTCACCGGTAAGTGCTTCCAAGTCGGCCACTGCATCGGAATCCAGCTGTCGTCCAAGCCAGGACTCGTCGAACCCGGGTGCCGTCACCTCGACGACGACGATTTCGAGGCCCGCCTCGATCATCGTCTCGAGGAGGACGGTCGGCTCGGCCTGCCACAGTGGCGCGGCGAACTCACACCCGATGCGGTCACACATCGACCGGAGTCGATCGGCCTGAAACTCGCTCTCGACGGTGCCAGTGATGACTCCACTGACACCGCCGTCGAGCTCGGCGTCCAGCGTCCTGAGTGCGTCCTCGAGGGGTTCGATTGCGGTGGTATCCTCCGGTCTCGAGCGAGGATCGACATCCCCGCCGATGTCGGGGGGTTCGATATCGACGACGGGGATCCCGACATCGACGATGGGGATCCCGATGCTCCGTGCAGCCAGCCGAGCGACAGCTATTGCGGGTGCATGGTACATCTGAGAGTTGGCCGGCGGATGGATAAGCACGAGTCTGCGAACATCACGTCCGGATTCCAGTGCGCGGTAGAGCGCCCACGAGGACTCTTTGCCGCCGGAGAAGAGGGAGATCCACCCGCCGTCGGAGTTGGACATACACGCTATACCCTGTCGACGAACAAACGCCTGTGGGGCGGGCTACGAGTCTGTTCCACTGGCGGAAGGCGGCTTCGCTCGCGAGCATGCAACTGGTCTCATTCAAATCCGAGTTGGATACAATAGCTATGGCTCGCGAATTTGCTCGCCACGAGAATATGGGCCAACTCGGATTTGAACCGAAGGAAGACGGTCTCACTCGCTTCGCTCGCGAGCATGCGACTTCCAGGGTTCAAACAGAGGTCGATACAGAACTTGCTGCTCACGAAGTTGTTCGCAGCAAAAGTATGGGCCAACTCGGATTTGAACCGAGAGCCTCCACCTTATCAGAGTGGCGCTCAACCTGATTGAGCTATTGGCCCGCGTTCGCATTCAGTAGTTGTTGGCTGGTATGTTTAAGGGTTTCTTTCTTCAGGTACTGTGAGAACCGCTACCGAGCGGAGGGGTCGTCGGTGTCATCGTCCAAGTCGTCGGTCGTGGATTCGCTCCCGAAGTCAATCGTGTACGACTCCTGGCCGTTGTCAGCGTCAACGGAGTAGTCATCAGCACCGAGGTCGTACGTGCCACCTGCGCCACCGTCTCCTGTGCCAGTCTGGGCACCGTCTCGAGCCATCCCCTCGTTGGGGAACCCGAACGTCCAGACCTTGCCACTGGCGAAGCCGCCGGTTTTCTTGTCCGCGTAGGGGACGATCACGAAGCGTTTGAGGGCGGCCCGAATCGGAAGCCGCGTCAGGGGGACGACGAGCAGGAACCCGATAGCGTCGGTGACCAGCCCGGGCGTCAGCAGGAACGCGCCGGCGGCGATCAGCAGGCCACCGTCGAGCAGTTCGTTCGTCGGCGGCTTTCCCTGAGCCATCGACCGCTGCATCTTCCGGATGGTTCGGCGACCCTCGGCACGGACGAGCAACATGCCGACGAGGCCGGTCAGGACGACGAGCAACACCATTCCCACCCAGCCGAGGTATGTCGTCTGGCTGACGACGATCGCGAGGATCACCGCATCGAGAAACGGGATGAGCAGGAGCGCGAAGATCCACCGGAGCATGCGCCGATATAGCCCGTGGAGGGTGAAAACGCTTTACTCTCGAGTTGTACTGGGAACGCGAACCGGCCTCGAGTCGGCTGCGATGGCCTCGAGGTCCGAGGAGCCGTCGAATCCACTATCGAACGAAGGGCTTACGCCCGCGACAGCCGAGACACCGGTATGAACGATCCGACGCGTGTCGAGTGGCGCGAGTGGGGACAGGAAGCCTTCGACGAGGCAGCGGAGGCGGACACGCCCGTCTTGCTCTCGCTCACTGCGACGTGGTGTGAGCACTGTCACGAGATGGACCGCACGACATACGCCGAACCACGAATCGCGGCGAATCTCAACGATAGTTTCGTGCCGGTTCGGGTCGACGCCGACCGTCACCCGCGCGTGCGTGATCGGTACAACATGGGCGGCTTTCCATCCACGGTCTTTCTTGCCCCGGACGGCTCGGTGCTGACCGGCGCGGGCTATCTCGGAACGGACGGGATGCGACAGGTACTCGACAGCGTCCGAACCATGTGGGACACCAAGGGCAGCGGTGCCGGACGGATCCCGCGGCCACTCCGAGAGGACAACCCACCCGCGGGCGAACTGACAGCCGACGTCGAAGCCGCGATGCTCGGCCAACTCACCGAAACCTACGACGAGGTCGCCGGTGGCTGGGGAGACAGCCCGAAGTTCCCGCTGCCAGACGCCCTCGAGTTCGCGCTCAAGCGCGACCGGGAGATGGCCCTGCGGTCGTTCGATGCGGTCAGCGCGAACCTGCTAGACGAGTACGACGGCGGCTTCTATCGCTTTGCAAGCGAGCCAGACTGGTCGGGGCTCCACCACGAGAAACTGCTCGATTCCAACGGCGCGCTCGTTCGGGCGTTCGCAAACGCCTACCTGCACACAGGCAAAGACGAGTATCGCGAGCCTGCCGAGCGAACGATCGAGTATCTGACGACGACGCTGTGGAACGACGATGTCGACGCCTTTGGGAACAGCCAAGCACCCGGCGAGAGCGATGCACACACCCTCGATGCGACCGACCGCGCCGGTGCGGCCGAGCCGCCAGTCGACGAGGGCGTCTTTGCCGGCCCCAACGGGCTGGCGATCGAGGGGCTGTGTACGTACTACGCCTACACCGACGACGAGCGCGCGCGACGGTACACCGAACGCGCACTCGAGACACTCCGGGAAGACCTGCTCACGGACGGCGTCGTCGCCCACACGCTCGAGGGACGCACAGAACGCAAACCGAACGGCGACCCGGTCCCGCTGTTGCTCAACCAGGCCCGCACGCTTTCGGCGCTGACGACGGTCGCGAGCACGCTCGAGCCGGCCGTCCTCGAGGACGCGATGGCGGTCGCGGACGCGACGATCGAACACTTACACGACGGCGCGTCGTTCGTCGACGGGCCTGCAGTGGGTGCCGGTCTCCTCGACCGACCGCTCCGGCCGCTGGATGCGAACGTCGCAATCGCGGACGCGCTGCTCGAGCTCGCGGTGCTGACGGGCACACAGCAGTATCGTGACCTCGCCCGGGAAACGCTCGAGGCCTTCGCTGGCGCGAGCGATCGCTTCGGTGTCCAGATCGCCGGCTACGCGACGACCGTCTCCCGGCTGCTCGAAGGCCCGCTCGTGATCACGGTCGGTGACGAGCCCGGCACCGACCTCCATCGGGCCGCCCTGCGACTTGCCGACCACGAGAAGGTCGTCGTCCCGGCTGCCGACGCCCTCGAGGCCGGGACCGCCCGAGCCGAACGTGGCGAGTTCGTCTCCGACCGTGCCGAAACCCCCGACGAGTTGAGTAACCGCGTCCAGTCGATCCTCGAGTAACGCCAACAGGCGCTGCTGCGATGGAAAATCGAACGACGATCAAACCACCACAGCGTTTATGTTTCTTCAGTTGGTCGGTCATCACATGGCCAGTCTCAGGGATCTCGGGCTCTCGGAGTACGAAGCTCGAGCATATCGAGCATTGCTCAACACCGGCCCCACAACAGCCAAGGAGTTGTCTCGTGCAAGCGACGTGCCGATGGGTCGGATCTACGACGTCCTCAACAGCATCGAGCAGTACAATCTCGTCCGGAGCCAGACCGCAAGCCGGCCGAAAAAGTACGTCGCTGTCGAGCCTGCGACGGCGCTCGATCGGCTGCTCGACGACAAGAAACGGGAACTCGAGGAGAAGGCAGACCAGTATGCGTCGATCGTCGACGAGTTGGCCGACGAACTCGACGCCGCCGAGCCGGTCGAAGATCAGTTCTGGACCGCTGCAGTCGGTCCCGAGGAGACGATCGACCTGCTGCTCGAGCGGCTTGCAGCCGCCGACGACCACATCGTGATGGTGTCTGCGGATCCGGCCCCCCAGTGGGATATGCAGGCCGTCAGCGAGCAGGTCAACGCACAACTCGAGGACGCCCTCGATCGGGGCGTCTCGGTCGACCTCCTGATGACTCGCGAGATGGTATCGTCGCTTTCCGAAGACGTCGGCAAGCGCTACCGAGAGACCTTACAGCAACGCGGCGACTTCGACGTGCGGACGAACGACGATATCACGGGCTCGTTCAACATCATCGACGGCGTCGAAGTCTGTATTCAGGTTCCGAACCCGCTCTCATCTAGCGAGGCGTTCGGCATGATCGACCTCAAAGACCCCGAGTTCGCCGCAAACGTCCACGAGGAGTTCGTCCCCCGCTGGGACGACGCAGCGCCACTCGAGTTCTGACGTTGAGCGCCTCACGTCGGCGTTTCGTAGAAAAGCAGCTGGTTTTCGACCGATCCGATCGGTGAGCGATCGCCTCGGTGTAACAGTTAAAACTCGCCGTTGACTTCCTCGCGCAGCGTCGCCATCTCGACGACGCGTTCGGCGTGGGCGTTGTGCTGGTGAATCGACTCGTCGTTGGACTGGGCCATCGTGATCACTGCGTCGTCTGGCAGATGATCGAACTCGTTGACGACGCCGTCGGCCAGCGCGCGCACACAGTCCTCGACGAACTTCGCGTCCGCGTGGGCCGCGTAGGTCATGTGGTCCTCGTCGGGGCGTTTCGCGAGGTTGTAGATCCGGGCGCTCATCGCGTCGCGGGCGATATCGATGATGTCGTTCAGATCAATCTCGGGATCGCCGCTGGATTCGACGGTCAGCGTCGCGTGACCCCGCTGGGAGTGACCCGGTTGTGGAACTTCCTCCAAGAACTGCGTGATCGTCTCGTCTTCGACGCCGAGGTTCTGAAGCGTCTCTTTTGCGCGCGAGGTGGACATCCCCTGCGAGCACGGACAGACGGTCATTCCCGTGACCTCCGCGCCGATTTCTTCGCGCGTGCCGTCTTCGGTCGCCGTCGCCGACGCGATGATGTCGACAGTGTGTTGGGTTTCGCGGTCGCTTGCGGGCGTCTGCTCGCGGCGCATGAACTCCGCCTCCATCGTCACCTGCGCTTTCGAGGTGTAGTCGTGTTTCTCGAGGAGTCGCTCTGCAGCCTCACCACAGACCTCTTCGACGCGGTAGGCTTCTTCACGGGTTGCATCCTCGAGAATCTCGTCGATGACCTCCATGTTACGGCTCATGTCCGCACCCTTTCGCCAGCCAGGGAGATCGACGAAGACCTTGAACTCGGCGGTGAGAACGATCGGGCGCTTGTCTTCGCGGGCGATCTTGACGAGTTTGTCGACGCCAGTGACGCCGACCTGACTCAGACCCACAGTGACATCGGGTGACGTCGCCTGTACGTCCGGCAGCTGGTGACTCATTGTGCGTATTCAGGGCAGGATGCGATTCAACCTTTCGGAAGACGACGTTCTCGAAACGAACGGTCGAGCGGTACCGAGACGTGTAATCGTTCCAGCAACCGAGATCGGTCCGGCGGATGTGACATATTCCTCGCGGCAACCGAACCCAAGCGTTCGCTCGTCCCTTTAAGTGGCTCTGGTTACAAGATATAGATACGACGGGAAGTCGCCGTTCTCGAGGGGTCACAATCAACGAGCGACGGCGACGATCACGTGCTTTGCAGTTCGATCGGACGACTGGAGTGGCGACCGCTGCCAACTCCGTCGTTCTTTAAGTACTTCTGGTCACAAGGTAAAGCTACGAAGGGCATTTGGGCCTGGTCCGCCCGCTTTTACTGATACTACTGCTCGAGTGACAGCTATGGATTCGGTTCCGGCACACATTTTCGAAACAATCGACAACGTATTGGGGACGATCGAACGCGAGTACGATATTGCCATCGTGTTCGCGGTCGCCCGCGGCAGTCATGCCTGGGGCGCGGCGAGTCCCGACAGCGACTACGATGTCGGCGTCGTCTTCGTGCCGACCGACCTGCGTCAGTACGTCCACCTCGAGGGACCCACCGAAGTCATCGACCGCGAATACGGCGAGATCGACGTTCAGGGCTGGGACGTCCGCACGTTTGCGGGCCTGCTGGCCGACTCCAACGAAGGCGCGATCGACGTCCTTCGCAGTCCGATCCGCTATCGGGCTGCATACGATCCAGCCGATCTCGCTACCTACGTCGAACGGACGTACAACCCGATGGACCTCTACCACACGTGGCGCGGTATCGCGACGAGCAACTACCGGAAGTACATCTCGCATCATCTGGTTTCCACCGACGACGAGCGCTTCCCAATCGTCGACGTGCTCGAAGACGGCGCGTACGTTGTCAAAACCGACGTGGGGACGATGACGATTCCGGCCGATGACGAGCGGTTCACCGAGACACAGACGAAGCCCACCGTCAAACGGAACCTGACGATCACCCGGGCAGCGATGTCTGCCCGCTACCTGCAGGCGACTGGAGAACGGGACGGCCACGACCTGCCTGCACTCGAGTTCGAGCGGTTCCTGACCGAGCAGGCTCCGGCCGTCTTCGACACCGAACGGATCGAGCGCGCTCGTAAACTGCTCGAGCGCAAGCGCGCGGGCGAGGGCGGGGCCACGGTCGGCGACGTTGTCGGTCGCGAATTCGCCCATCCAGCGAGAGAGATCGATCCCGACACACACGCACGCGGTGGACCTGACATCGAACGGTTGGACGAGTATGTCGACGAACTGATCACCGCAGTCCAGTACCGGTACGGATCACCCCCGTCGTGAGTCATGTCGCCTTTAAGTACTTCTGGTCACAAGGTGAAGATACGACGGGAGAACGGTCGCTTCTCGAGGACTCAACATCAGTCAGCTACTGGTGTCCGGAACTGATCTGCTCGACCTGTTTTAAGTGCCTCTGGTCACAAGGTAGAGCTATGACGGGAAGACGGTCGTTCTCGAGCAAACATATTCGCGAGTTGCGACTGTCGACAGCGCCGACCGTTTAACTATTTCTGGTCACAAAGCAGAGCTACGAAGGGCTTTTTGCGGGCTCATGCAGACCCCTGTCCGTCAGTGCCGGCGCGAGAGCGAACGCCCTGTCTCTCACGCGAGAACGTGTTAGCAGGACTGTTAGTCCGTCTGAGAGATGATTGTAACGAGCGAGCCTTTTTCCGTCTGCCTGTCCCAGCGAGACGTAATGAGAGACGACGGTGCTGAACCCGGTCCAGCTGCCGACCAGTCTGTGGCCGTCGGCGACAGCCCACATCTCGAGGACGAGGCGGAGCGCCGCCTCGAGGTACGACCCGGCTCCGGTTCGCTCTCTCGAGCGGCCGTCCAGCGCGACTCGACGGTTCGCCAATGGGGCGTCGTCACGCCGAGTGCGACCGTTATCGGCCGCGCGGAGTCGCCCGACGGGGACCTCTCCGACAGCGTTCGTCGCCTCCACGACGAACAGCACGCGGCGACGCCGGGCTACAGCGAGCGCGCTCACCATCTCGATCGCCTCCGGACGACCCAGGCACTGTGTAACGCCCTCGACGTGACGCCGTGGCAGCGCGATCTCGCCCTCGGTGTGATGGACGAGATCGACCTCCGGGAGTTCGGCAGCCAGCGGGCGATCGAGAAGGTCGCGCTGGTAGTAATCCGCCACGTCGTCGACGTTGACCGCCAGCAGTACTTCGGGCTGGACGATATCGACGCGCAAGCGCTGTCGGCCGAGCGACTGGACGAGTTGTTCGGCCAGTATCGGGCCCACGACATTACCGACGAGGAGACGTTCAAACGCCTCGCCGCCGACTACGGGCTGGATACGACCAGCCTGAATCGACTCCGGCGCGTACTCAAAGCCCAACTCGAGGACGAGCTCCCGGCCTACGGTCGCAACCCCTACCGGGATCCGAATCTGCCCGACGTGACCGGAACCGGCGAGGCCGACACCGAAGGCGAGGCCTAACGGCAACGGCGCTCGAGGAGGTAACGGACACCGCGCGTTTGCGCGCTACGATGGCCTTGCATCTCGAGCGGGCGGGTCCGGTTGCCATCGACTTTTCCGTCCTGCGTGCGACGTGGGTGTATGTCCGAGACATCCGACCGTCTGGAACTGTACGCCGACTACGTCTGTCCGTTCTGCTATCTCGGCAACCAGTCGCTCGCACAGTACCGCGAGACGCGTGAAGAGCCACTCGAGGTCGACTGGCAGCCGTTCGACCTCCGAAGCGGGAAGCGCAACCCGGACGGCTCGATCGACCACGACGTCGACGACGGCAAAGACGATCAGTACTTCGAGCAGGCCAAACAGAACGTCCGTCGCCTGCAGACGGAGTACGATGTTGAGATGGCCCAAGAGATAGCGATCGAAGTCGACTCGTTACCGGCCCAGCAGGCGTCGTGGTACGTCAAACAGGAATATCCCGACCAGTGGGCCGCGTTCGACGACGCGATCTATGCAGCGCTCTGGCAGGACGGCCGCGACATCGGCGACACCGATGTGTTGGCAGACGTTGCAGACGCCGTCGGGCTGCCAGTCGACGAAATCCGGTCCGCGATCGATGACGACGGCGTCCGGACGGAACTCGAGGATCGGTTCACCATGTCTCAGCGACAGGGGATCACCGGTGTGCCGACGTTCGTTTACGAGGGACAGGCCGCCCGGGGCGCGGTTCCCCCGGCGCAGCTCGAGCGCCTCCTCGAATGAACGAAAAACGGCGACAATCGGTCCCGAGACGAGCAGTTCGTCGCTAGTCGAGTTTCTCGAGGCTCGTGACGAAATTTCCCTCCGGTCCGACGAGTCGAACCGGGTCGGGTGCGAGCGAGACGGTGACGGTCGCGGGTGGCTCGAGTCGCCGACGGTTTCGCCCGTCGCTGATGACGTAGGCGGTGTCGGCACCCGACACCGAGATGGTGAGTTCCGTGTCTGGATCGACGACCAGCGGCGGCATCGACTCGGCGGCGGCCATCTGGGTAACGATGAGGGCGTCCGTCTCCGGGTGCACCAGCGGCCCGCCCTCGCTTAGGTTGTATGCGGTCGAGCCCGTCGGTGTCGCCACGAGCACGCCGTCGGCGTGACTTGCGGCGTAGCAGTCGCCGCCGATTCGGGTCTCGACGGTCACACCGCCGCCGTGGCCCCGACGTGGCCCGTGGACGACGATCTCGTTGAGCGCCGGCTCGAGCGTCCAGTCGCCGTCGCCGGTTGCCTCGAGTCGAGAGAGTGTTCGGCCCTCGAGCGAGCCGGTTTCGCGGAGCGCTGCGACGAGATCGGTGACGATATCTCGAGCGTCCGCGGGCGCGACGGCGTTGAGAAAGCCGACTTCGCCGAGGTTCACTCCGAGAATCGGTGTGGTGCCGATCTCGCGGGCGACGAACAACAGCGTGCCGTCGCCGCCGATACTCACGACGAGATCCCGGTCGGCCATCGACGCGACCGGAACGGCGGGGGCATCGACCGCGTCGCCGCTCGCGTCGTCGACGACGACCGAAACGGTCGCCTGCTCGTGTTCGCCGAGACACTCGAGGGCCTCGATGAGTGTCGCAGCGAGTTCCTGTGCACGCTCGTCGTCTCGTTGGGCGACGATGCCGACGGCGACGTCCATTGGCGGCGGCTACCCATCCCATAATCAAAAAGCCATCTGCTCTCGTTTGCGACCGCCGACAGGAGACCATCGCGCCAGCATGATCCGTCTTTGAGAGCGTACGTACGCGTTATATTCCGTTCGTTGTGCATACTTTTGGGGCTGTCGCTACCACTGGCCCGCATGGCCCAACGGACGACGGTAGACGAAAAACTCCCGCGAGCGGAACTCGCGGCATATCTCAAGGCGCTCGCCGCGGAGTTCGAGACGGACGCCGACGAGATCGACGTCGACGTCGGCAACAAGACGATCACGCTCACACCGCCCGACGAGGTCGACTGCTCGATCGACGTCGTCGAGCGCTCCTCGTTGCTCCGCGGAAATCGTGAGACGATCGCGATCGAACTCAGCTGGAAATCCTAATTGGACCGCCCGCAACCGAATCCATCCACTCACAGCCAAGCAATACCGTCAGCTGTCGGTGTACTGACCCGCCCGACCAGTCTCGGCGACTCACGTCCAGTTGCACCCGTAGTCTATTCCCATGCGGGAGGAACCACAGCAACCGCTTTTTTTATTCACTCGAGTCGTCTAGATAGCCCTGATGTACGACCGAATCCTCGTTCCCACTGACGGAAGCGACCACGCGGCAGTCGTCGCTGCCCACGCAGCCGAAATCGCAACGACGAGAGACGCGACAGTACACGTCCTCTCGGTCGTCGACGACCGTGCGTTTCTGGTCCTCGACGACGACCGTGTCGAGGCCGTCCGCGCCGATCTCCAGGCGAACGCACGCGACGCCGTCGACGAGATTGCGACGGAAACGATCGATCATGGACTCGAGGTGGAGACGGCTCTCGACTCGGGCAATCCCGCCGAGTGTATCGTCGACTACGCCGACGAACACGAGATCGACCTGATCGTGATGGGAACGAGCGGCGACGAGTACGAGCGCAACGTCGTCGGAAGCGTCTCTCAGCGAGTCGTTCGCCAGGCACCCGCGCCCGTTCTCACCGTCGGTCCGGACGTCGAGCGCTGATCGGACGGACGGTTATGCTGACCACACCGGTCTGAGAGCCGATATTGCCGATTCTCATCGTGATTGGTGATGAACTCGCGTCAGTTGACACTCGAGTGATATCGGCGTCGAAATCGCCGTTCAACGAACACCAATCTTGATATGTACCCCTTTGCTAGAGGGATGAAATGCGCCGTTCGATCGTGATTGTCGTTGCCTTACTCGCACTCTCCGTTCTCTTTGTCGGGAGCCTCTCGCTGTTGGTCTCGCCATCGACCACCGATATCGGGACCAACGAAGCGGAGGTCTCCCCGAGACTGACGTCCGTAAACGACTCCGAAAGCAAATTCTGGCGGTTTCTCAGCCCGCAGGAGCGCTTCCAGCAGCGGAGCCCGATCAACGTAATCGTTCGTGGTGACACTGCCGACATTCTCCGGACGATGACTGAGGAAAGCGACGGGGACTGGGAAGCAATCGAAACGACAGCGGCCAGTGGTGACGCCGAAAACGGAACGATTCTCGAGGAGGAAGCCGGTCACGCGACGGGCGTCGAGTGGGGCGAAGCCATCGGTGCAACACGGTACGCCTGGATCGATCCTGGTCCCGACGAACGCGCCTACTGGACGGACGAGACCGCACAACTCCAGGACGGGGATTACTACGGCCACCGGTATCATATCCGACTCTACGAGAGTCCAAATCCTGCCGACCAGTGGATCGCCATGCAGGGTCACACCGAACATTTCGACTGGTTTACGCTCCGCCATCGCGTCGATGGCGTCGAAGCAGCCCAATCGAAAATCGAGTCGGACTTCATGAGCCATCCACAGGTCGACACCGAACGGGACGTCCGTCGGATCTACCTCGACAACGCCGGCCCCTCCGATGCCAACGGCTGGGCAACCGTCGTCGAACTGACTGGCATGATCGTCCTCCCGGCAGGCGTGGGGCTCATCGCCCGCAAACGCGTCGCGACGACCGACACAGGCGCCGACGGCCGGACCGATTCCGAGCGCGTCTCCGAGTACACACCCGACGCCATCGATACCCATCTGACTGACGTCGACCGTCGCCGGATCGCGGCCGCCTACGACCGACTCGAGGCCGGCCACCTGATCCTCGTCTTCACCATCCTCGCGCTGTTTCTCGGCGTCCGAATGGGCGGGCTCTTCCTCGAGCGCCGGGTCGACGTCCTGACGCCACACATGATCGCCGCTGTGCTGTATCCCATCATCGCAGTCGGGATTCCAATCACGACCGCCCTGATCGCCCGGACGCTCGAACGACGGCTCGATGCCGCTCTCGTCGCTGCAGGGTCGCTCGCACTGGCCATCTGGCTCGACTACGGATTGGTCGGCGTGGACTCGCTGCCGATCGACGTCGTCCTCCAGCGGATGCTCGTCATCGTCGCACTCGGACTGATCGCCGGTGGGGCGACGAAACGCGCGGCGCGTGACCCCCGGCTCAACGACATGCTCCTCGTCGGCGTCGTAATGTGGGTGGTCGTCCTCGGCGGGACGCTGCTTGGCTACCTCTGAGTGCGATGCGCGTCGCTCGAGAGCGGGGCCATGCTGTCAAAAAACGTACGCGCTCCGTGGACGTCCGTTTCGGAATGCGCTGGCCGGGAGTTGAACCCGGGCTATGAGCTTGGGAAGCTCATGTCCTACCACTAGACCACCAGCGCACTGTACTCGAGTCACCCAAACGTAGCTGCCGAATCCACTTCAACGTAGCGTTCCTCGAGGGCACCCGTGGCTATGTCCGGTCAGGAATACAACAAACGTCCACAGATTAGCCGTAAGGGGTGATTATTAAACCTGCCCACTCGTATTCGGTAACATGATCGATCTTCGCCTTTCGGATGCGGAACTGGATCAGCAACGCGATCATATCGTCGAGTTCATCCGCCAACAGGTCGACGCCGCCGGTGCCGAGGGGGTCGTCCTCGGACTCTCGGGTGGTATCGACAGCACACTCACCGCCCGCCTCCTCGTCGAGGCAGTCGGCGTCGAGAACGTCCACGGGCTCGTCCTCCCGGGGACCGTCAGCAGCGACGAAAACATGAGCGACGCCGAGCGAGTCGCCCAGAACCTCGAGATCGGCTACGATGTCATCGAACTCGAGCCGATCATCGACTCGTTGCTTGCGGCCTACCCCGACGCCGAAGGCGACCACGAAGCCGTCGGCAACGCTCGAGCGCGGCTGCGAGCCCTCCTGAACTACCTCGTCGCCAACCACGAGCGCCGGCTGGTCGTCGGCACCGGCAACCGGAGCGAGGCTGCGGTCGGCTACTTCACCAAGTACGGCGACGGCGCTGTCGACTGCCATCCGATCGGGAACCTCTACAAAGCACAGGTTCGCCAACTCGCACGACACATGGGCGTCGCTGAAGACCTCGTCTCGAAGACGGCCACGGCGGAGCTGTGGGCCGACCAGACCGACGAAGACGAACTGGGGATCAGCTACGAGACGCTCGATTCGATCCTCGCGACCCACATCGACGGCCCGCTGTCGGTCGCGGCGACCTGCCGGCTGCTCGAGGTCGACGAGGAAACCGTCAAGAAGGTCCGCGGAATGTACGAGCGAAGCGAGCACAAACGACAGGCGCCGCCCGCGCCGAAGCCGCTGAACTGAGCAGCTCGGCGCGCCGGTCGTAACGACTTCCTGTTTGGTGGGTCGCCGACGGCGACGATTACGCCGTCTCCGAGCGCCACTCATCCTCGAGGAGGCCATACCAGTAGGCGTTTTGATGCTCGCCGTCGATGAACTCGACGTCCCGATGGACGCCTTCCTGTCTGAACCCGACCGACTCGAGGAGGCGTCGCGAGGGCTCGTTACATGCGAAAACGCGGGCGGCGATCCGGTGGAGACCGAGTTGGTCGAACCCGTAGGTGACGATCCGCTCGACCGCATCGGACGCGTAGCCGTTGCGCTGATGGTCGGGTGCGATCCAGTAGCCGAGTTCCGCTCGACTCGAGACCCAGTCGATCGATTGCAGCCCGATCGTTCCCACCGGCGTCGACTCGGCGACGAGCAGCAACTGGATCGATTCGTCGCTACAGACGACGTCGTCGAAGAACGCCCGTTCTTGAACGCGGTTGAGCGGCTTCGACCGGCCAATCGCCCGCCAGACCCGCGGGTCGTTGACGTGTCGCTGGAGGAACTCGAGGTCGGCCTCCTCGATGGGGCGGAGCTCGACACGGTCGCCGGAGAGAAAGACCGGATCGGGCATCGATTCGGCGTACGATCGGTCGCGAAATAATGGTTGTGGCGCAGTCACATGCCAAGAGAGGCGTTCGTCCCTACTCGAGTAACGCGTCGATATCGTCGGCGTGGGCCTCGACGAGGTCGCCGAAGGCCTGTGCCTCGAGTCGTTCCTGCGTCGCCCGTTCGCGATCGTCCCGAATCCGTCGTTTCAACACGGCGAGTGTGTCTGGAGCGTTCGCAGCGATCTCCTCGGCGACGGTCCGTGGCTCGGCTTCGATCCGCGAGATCAGCCCCATCCGACGCGCTTCCTCGGCGTCGACGGCCCGTCCCGAAAGGGCGAACTCGAGGGCGTCACCCTCGCCGATCACGCGGGGCAGCCGGACGGTGCCGCCCCAGGCGCCGAACAGGCCAAAAGTGACGCCGGGTTCGCCGTAGGTCGAGTCAGGCGTCCCAACGCGGACGTCACAGGCCAGCGCGAACTCGAGGCCGCCGCCGCGGGCCGGCCCATCGATGCCGGCGACGACGATGGCCGGTGAGTCCTCGATCGTTCGGGCGACGCGCTGTCCCAGTCGGGCAAACTCGATGGCCCGCTCGCGGTCGCCCTCGAGCTCGCTGACGGTCTCGAGATCGGCCCCTGCACAGAACGCAGGGCCGTTGCCACGGAGGTAGACGACGGGCTCGTCGGCGTCGTCGATCGCCGCCTCGAGGGCCTTGAGGGACTCGACGGTCAAGGCGTTTCGTGCTTCGGGACGGTCGATCGTGACCGTCCGGAGAGAGCGATCGGCATCAGTCTCGACATCGATCATATACGCCAGTCTACCCGACGTTTCCAAAGGTCTTTGCCTCCTCCGTCGTAACCTCCTTCCAATGGAACAAGCCGACAGCTGTCGGCGTGCCGCCTCCGAGGCTATCGCGGACGTGGAACCACCGCAGCTACACGATTACCTCGAGGCAACACTCGACGAGGCCTCGATGGTTCCCGGCGTTCTCACCCTTGAGAGTGCTACAGCAGCGGCAGCGCCCGACGGAAGCGGTCGCCGCGAGTTCGAGGGAGATCTCGACACCGATCACAGCGACGACAGTCCGAACGATTCAGACGGGATTGCCACGCAGGCAGCCGGCGTCCAGCTTATCTACGAGGGACTTCGACTCACGCGCTCGCTCGCACACGACGAACCCTGGACGACAGCCGAGACGGGGACGACAGCTGAGACGGCCGACGGACAGGCTGGCGACCTCGAGATCCTCGCCGCCGATATCCTCGTTGCACGCGGCTTCTATCTGCTCGCTCGGACTGACGCGGCCGGCAAAGCGGTTCGAACGGTCCAGGCGTTCGGTCGGGACCAAACCCAGCGTAGTACGGTCGCTGCGACCGACGGGCCGACACGATCGTCTAGCACAGAGACCACAGCCGAAAGCGCCACTCACACTGACGACAACACCGGTGTCGATCCCGCAACTATCGACGCCAACTTGGAACGCAACATCCTCGAACTCGCCGTCCTCACCGGAACCGCCGCCGTCGGGACCACGCCGTCATCGCGGCTGCTTGCTACCGCAGAAACGATCGCCGATGCCGTCGACACCGATTTCCCACCGGTACCCGAGTGTCTCGACGGTCTCGAGCCGTCGTTTTCGGAGCAGTCACTTGAGGAGCAGCCGACCGATCGGGCAACATCGGCGACGGATCCCTGACGGTTTGTGGCCGGGATCGAGATGCGACATACCAACCCATGCCCGGTTGCGAATCGAAACGCATAAAGACAACTCGCGACAACGAAGAGATACGCGCCTGGGTAGCTTAGCGGTAAAGCGCGTCCTTGGTAAGGACGAGAGCCCGGGTTCAAATCCCGGCCTAGGCTTTTACTGTTCGATCGATAGCTGTTTCCGATATCTGAGAGCTGATGGCAGCCTGGCATGCGGCGGTTGTCATAGGATATGACTCCCGTATTCGCGTTTTTCCATCCTGTGAATGAACACAGATGACCACTTACAGTCCAGATGAGTTTCTTTTCTTGTCCGTCGGACGGTCAGGATATGATATATGTCCGAACATTCATCATGAGTGTCGATGACACACCATTCGGAATGAACGACTCTCAAGCCACAGTCTCGCCCTATTCGGGATTGAAAGCCATCACTGACGCGTTCGAGGAGTACCAGGATATGAGCAGTACGTACATCGAAACGCAGCAAGCAGTCGTCGATGGCTTACAAGAGAGTACGCGAGCCATGGAACACTACGCTCGCGCGTACGAACTCTGGCTCAGTGGGTGGAACAGCATGCTCGTGACGGACACGAAGTCGGAAACGCACAGTTCGACGCCGGAACAGGCCGCCGCACGCCCATCACTGTCGTCACCGGTGGATCGATCCTCGGGCCGTCACCACAACACGACTCATCAGCCAACCGCCACACCGACCACTCGTGCGACCGGATCCGATGTTGCCTTGCGAGAACGGATTGCAACACTCGAACAGCGGCAACAGGAACTCGAGGGAATGCTCGACGAAATCCACAGGGAAGTCATCGAGTGAACAGCCTCGAGGCCGAACCCCGGCAGTCGACCGCACGGTCAGGTGTGCAGTGGCGTTCAATGGCTAGTATCGAATCAGCAGTTGTGGCGGGGAAAGCAGACTGACTACGTGACATACAGGGAGCGTGCAATGATGAGAAAGCCGGCGAACATCAGCAGGCTCTCGAGGAGAATTCCCATCATCAGCGATACCCCGAGAAGCTCATACAGCAAGCCAGCGAGCACCAGTCCAAGCGTGACGAGCCCGAACCCGACGGCGAGAAGCCCGAGTGCGCGCTGTTGGGTGCGGCGGTAGGCTTTGTACGCGAAAAACGTGATGACACTGCCCACGAGCAGGATGAGCGTCTTGACGGCTGCAAGCAGGATCGCAATCGGCAGCCCTGTTTCGTGAAAACTCATGCTGGTTCGTACTTCGAAATCACAAACCGGGCTCAAGTACCTTGTGTTCACGACGATTTCGGCCACCGTGATCGAACGGGCTCGAGACGGCGCGGATGACCGCGAGCAGCGCACACAACTCTCAACCAGTCCCTTTTCGTTGTGACCACACGAAGCCACAGACATGACACGACTGGTCGAACTCGAGGCAACGGGGCCGCGAAAACTGGAGCCGTCGGATATCGACGACGAAAAAGGCGATGTTGCGGTCTGTCAGTGCGGGCTTTCGGCGTCGTTTCCATTCTGTGATGGGAGCCACCGACAGACCGACGACGAGGAGTCGGAGACGACCTACGTGTACGACGACGGTGAGCGGGCAGTCGTCGAGCGTGTCGTCACGGCCGACGACGAGTAGCGCCGATTCATGACGTGCCGGTGAGGCGAGTATGTGGGGTCACGAGGCAGTTTACCAGGTTTCGATCCGCCCTTCTCGAACGTCTTCCACACAGCCTTCACAGTCGGGATGATCGGCTTCGAAACAGGCTGGCCGGTACTGATCGTCGAGCATCGCCGCCCGCTGTTCGGCGTACCGACGACAGACGATCTTCGCCCGCCCCGCTTCGTCAGAGGGGAGACTGCGGGCGTTTTTCGCCACCCGATAGGCCTCGCGAGCTTCCTCGAGTTGCTCGGTCGTCGAGCCACGAACCTCTTCGTACTGCTCGCCAGCCTCCTGAAGCTTCGAGCGAAGGAACCGCTCGAGGCGACGACGATCCGACATTACCGATCTGTTAGGCCGCAGGCCCCATAGTCTCGTCGCTGGGAGACGTTCGCTGGCCGTCGGTTGGCCCAATCAACACATCGGATCTGATCGCCCGACACTCGACGATGAACCCTGCCCAACGACCGATTGACAGCAACCCAATCCCGCCGTCAGCAGCCGGTTCGAAGCATTGCAGTTCACTTTCGCTCCGGTGGCGGCAGTTTAAATATGATCGGGAGCGAACTCGCGTATGCCTCCCAGTGAAACGAAAGAGGAGGCGTGACACAATGAGCGACGTACGACAGCACGCGGACGACATCCACGACCAGTTTTCAGACCATATCGACGTTGCCGTCGAGGATATTGAGGAGCGCCTGACCACGCTCGTCGACGAGTACAAAGTCCCCATGGACGAGGCCCGACGGAGCGTCACGAACCACTACCTCGAGGAAGCCGACCTCGAGCGCGAGGACATCTCACGCGGCGGGAGCGAGGCCGCAAACGTCGAGGACGTCGACGAACCCGAGCAGTGGATCGACCTCACCGCGAAGGTCATCGAGCTCTGGGACCCCCGCAGCGACTCCGTCGCACAGGTCGGCCTGCTGGGCGATCCGACCGGGACGATCAAGTTCACCAAGTGGGCGAAATCCGAGCTTCCAACGCTCGAGGAAGGCGGCGTCTACGAACTCCAAAACGTCGTCACTGACGAGTATCAGGGCCGGTACTCGGTCAAACTCAACTCGACGACGGTGATCGAGGAACTCGAGGAGGACCTCGAGGTCGGCAACGACACGAGCGAGATCGAAGGCGCGCTCGTCGACATGCAAAGTGGTAGCGGGCTGATCAAGCGCTGCCCGAAAGAAGGCTGCACCAGAGTGCTCCAGAACGGCCGCTGTAACGAACACGGCGAGGTCGAAGGCGAGTTCGACCTCCGGATCAAGGCCGTTGTCGACGACGGCATCGACGCCCACGAGGTCATCTTCGACAAGGAAGCCACCGAGGACCTGACGGGGCTGAGTTTGGAGGAGGCCAAGGACATGGCGATGGACGCGCTCGATACGACCGTCGTCGCCGACGAGATCATGGACGATATCGTCGGCACCTACTACCGTATCGAGGGGCCGACGTTCGGCCGCTACGTGTTGGCCGACGACGTCGAAGAACTCGACGGGCCAGCCGATCCAGAACAGTTGCTGATCAAAGCGAGGTCGATGTAACATGAGCCAGGCAGAACTCACCCGCGAAGTCGCCCGCCGCGTCTTCGCCTCCGAATTCAACGACTCGACGTACACATTCAAAGAAAGCGACGACGAGCGTGCGCCCAACTACGCGCTGCTCCCGACTGGCGACCGCGCCAACCGCGTCTTTATTGTTGGGACCCTGACCGAGACCGAAGACGTCGGCGACGACAGCGAGTACTGGCGCGGCCGCGTCGTCGACCCGACGGGGACCTTCTTCGTCTACGCCGGCCAGTACCAGCCCGAGGCGGCCTCGGCGCTTCGCGACACGGAGCCGCCGGCCTACGTCGCCATCGTCGGCAAACCACGCACCTACGAGACCGACGACGGCACCGTCAACGTCTCCGTTCGTCCCGAGTCGATTGCAGTCGTCGACGACGCGACTCGCGATCGCTGGGTCGTCGAAACAGCCGAGCGAACGCTCGACCGAATCGAGGCCTTCGAAGCGTGGGAAGCCGAACAGGAAGCGCCAGAAAGCGCCTCGACGGCGCCCACCAACGAGTACGCGCAGATGGCTCGCGAGCGCTATGACTCGCCCGTCGTCAACTACCGCAACGACGTCATCGCCGCCCTCGAGAGTCTCGAGGACGTCGAGCGCGACGACGCCGAAGCGACGGTCTGAGACCGGTCGGCTTCCGTTCCCGTTCTTTTTCGTATCAGAGAGACTCGAGCGTCGCCGGCTTAGCCCTCGAGCACGGCCTCGAGCAGCGTCCCGATCGCCTCGAACTCGTCGTCGGTGACCTCGTGGCCCACGGGATAGCACCGCTCGTCGACCGTGGCGTCTGCCCGTTCGAACACGCGGACCGTCTCGGCGACGCGCTCAGGGTCGACGTGTGGATCGGCCGCGCCGTAGCCGACGAGCATCGGCGTGCCCTCGAGCGAGCCGTCGATCACCGTTGCCTCAAGGTCGTCGTCCGAGCCGGGAAGCACCCCCGAGAGGACGGCAAGCCCGCCGTAGCGGGTGGGTGTCCGGCGGACGAACTCAGCGGCGACGCAGGCCCCCTGCGAGAAGCCGCCGATGACGGTCCGTTCGGGCGGGATATCGATCGCTCGGGCGGCTTCGAGTGCGGCCCCGACGCAGTCGACGCTCGAGGAGAGCCACGGCTCGTTGGCCGCCCGCGGGGCTGTCGCCCGTCTCGGAAACCAGCGGCTTCGCTCGGCTTGCGGGGCGAGGACGGCGACGCCGTGGCGGGAGACCGGTTCCATGAGATTGATAACGCCCTGCGCCGTCGCACCGCGGCCGTGACAGACGATAAACGCCGCGTCTGCGACCAGCGCGGGCGCACCGGCCGTCACCAGCGGCTGGCCAGCGTGGGGCCCTGAGACGGCGTCCATGAATCGATCGGAGCCAGTCATCGGTCGCGTGTGTGGGTCGTCGGCACCGTCAGCGTCGGTAGTTGGCTCTCGATTAGGTCGCGATCCCGTTCGAACCAGTTGGGGAGATACAGCGATTCACCCGAGCGGTCGCCATCGTTGCTCGCGGCGACGCCGCCGGTGTCGGTCGCCAGTTCGAAGAGGACACCGCCCGGGTCGCGGACGTACAGCGAGTGGAAGAAGTGACGGTCTTTGACCCGTGAAACGTCGTAGCCGCGGTCGTCGAAGAGTGCACGCCACTCGTGGAGTTCCTCTTCGCTCCCAACGCGAACCGCGACGTGATGAATCGTGCCTTGTCCTTCGCGGCCGAACGGCGCGTTGCGATCGAGGATATCGACGACCGTTGCTCGAGTCCCTGACGCTCGATACCGAATCCGAGCCGCATGTTCGGCCTCATGCTCGAACCCCAGCGTCTCGAGTGTGCTTGCCGTTGCATAGGGATTGACCGACAGGACCGAGACGCCGGAGAGCCCGCGGAACGCCACGTCCGTCGGAACCGGTCCGGCCGCCCACGGCTCGACGGTGGCGCGATCGATCGTCGGCCGTGGATGTCCGACGAGTTCGAGTTGCGTTCCAACGGGATCCTCGAGTCGAAGGGCTCGCTCGCCGAATCGCTCGCACGGCCCCTCGACCGCGATCCCGTGATCATCGAGTCGCTCCTGCCAGTACGCGAGGGCGTCGTCCGGAACGACGAACGCGACCGATTCGACCTGTGGCGTTCCCACCCGGCCGGCGTCGCCGTGGGGATCCGGAAACTGCGTTAGGACCGTTCCGGGCGTTCCGTCCGCATCGCCGAAATAGAGGTGATGTTGTAGAATGTCTTCGAAGTTAATCGTTTGCGTGACGAGTCGGAGGCCGAGGACGCCCGTATAGAAGTCGATCGCCGCCTGTGCGTCCCCGACAATCCCAGTCACGTGGTGGAGGCCGGGCGTATCAGCAAGCATACCAGCGAGTGGGCCTCGAGGCCCATAGCCAGTCTGGTCCAGCGAAGAGACTGTCGAACAGTCGTCTCTGTCGGGTCTGACGAACGGTTAAGTGGGATGACGGATAATGTAGCGATCAATGGGCAACAAGAACAAGACAATCTCGTTTCGCGTAAACGAGGACGCGTTCGAGGCGCTGCAAGACATCGCTGCCGAACGCGACATCTCGTTGTCCGCGGTGTTTCGGGACTACGTCGACCTGCTCGTCGACCACGACGGACAGGTCGCCGTCGTTCCGGAAGACGACCTCGAGACGAAGACTGGGGGCCGCGATGATGGCGACGGTGAGAAATCGTTCCCGCCGACCGTCGAAGTCCCAAAGCGGTTCATCCGCGAACACGAACGGCTCGAGCTCGAGGCCGACCACCTGCGGGAACAACTCGACGAGTACAAAGCCTACGTCAACGACTTACAGGATCGACTCGAGGAAGAAGAAGACGAGGTCCTACTGCTCGACGAACTGGACGACGACGACGACCGCTACCAGTTGCGGTAGCGGCTACCTCGCGAGGTCTTGTTTTGCCCGTCGAATCTCGTCGTATTTCTCGTCTGCCCCCTCGACCCGTGCGAGCGCTTCGGCCGCCTCGAGCGTGCGGACACCGTTGTCGAGAAACGAGAGGACGTCGCCGGAGTAGGCATACACCATGTAGTCGTCGGTCATCACGTCGACGATCGCGTCTGGGCCGAGTCCCTGTGCGCGCAACTCGAGGAGATACTGGATGAACTTCCGCTCCGGACAGCCACAGTAGGGGTTGTTGTCACAGCCACAGTCGAGGAAGTCCTGTGCGAAATCGAGCACCCGGTCACGGGTCGCCTCGTCGAGTTTCTCGAGGCCCGCACCCTGAAAGAGGATGTCAAGCGTTGCACCCTTGAACGCCCCCTTCGGGATGTTGGTCTCGAGCTGGGAGCTGAGCTGGCGGTGGTTCTTGACGTAGATTTTGTCGGTGATGGCCACGCGTTGGCAGTACTAGCGCCTGTGTGCCAAAAAACGTCCCGGTCCGGTTCGCTGTGGGATGCCGTCTGGCCGCGTTCACGACCACCGTTCACGCGGTACGAACTCGCATAGGACCGTGCACGAGTCGTAACGTATTTGAGTCTAACCGCTCCTACTTTGTCTTGCAAGCGTGTCCGGGTTGGGGTAGTGGTTATCCTTCAGCCTTGTGGAGGCTGAGACGCGGGTTCGATTCTCGCACCCGGACTTCCTTTTCCCGCAAAATCACTGGGTTCAGAGCCGCTGGCGAAGAATCCGTATCCCGGCGATCACCCAAGGTTACCGGGGTGCCGAAAAGGCTGAAAAGAAATCTCATACCCGATCCCCACGCCGTCCGGCGATTGCGGAAAACTATCAGGACAAATACAGCTATGAGCGACGCCAAACTCCCGGACGGCATCCCTCTCGTCCACGACATTGACGCGAAGAACCTCAACCAACTCCAAATCAAGGACTACCGAGACCACCGCCGCGAAGTTCTCACGTGGCTCTGGCAGTCGGGCAAGAATCCCGACGAAGGCAAAGGGTACAGCGAGAGCGTAGTGGAGAGCACTGCCTATCGTCTCTCGAAGATCTACCGGTGGGTGTGGGAACGCGAAGGGTACACGGCCTCGTTGACGCACGGACACGCGGACGCGTTCGTCGATGAGATGAAGTACAAGGACTGGGGCGATGAAAACAAGAATCAGTACGTGAAAGCCCTCAAACGGTATATGTGGTGGCAAGCGCACGAGAAAGGCGCTGACGAGTGGGAACCTGAAACGACCTACACACCAAACCAGACCTCCCACCACGCTCGCGATTACCTCACGCTCGAGGAACGGCAACGTATCCGTGACGCCGGTCTCAATTACGGCAGTATTCCATCGTACGACTACGTCGACCCTGACGAGCGCGATCGCTGGAAAATATATCTCGCACAACGATTCGAAATGCCGAAACGCGAGGTCGGACGCGAAGAGTGGGAGAAAGCGACGAGTTGGAAGGTGCCGTCGCTCGTTGCCACCGGTCTGGATGCCGGCTTGCGCCCCATCGAAGTCGAACGCGCACGCGTCTCGTGGGTGGACACCGCAAACGCGGTGTTGCGGATCCCGAAGGAGCAGGATTCGAAAGGCACGAACGGCGGTGAAAACTGGACGGTCAGTCTCCGCGAGGACACAGCCCGCCATCTCGACCGCTGGCTCGCCGAACGAGAGACACGTCCCAAGTACGACGACTCAGACTACCTCTGGCTCACGTCACAGGGAAATCCGTACGGCTCGAATGCTCTCAACTACCTCCTCGGCAAACTCTGCGACGAAGCTGGAATTGAGACGGAGAACCGCGACATCTCGTGGTACTCGATCCGTCACTCCACAGGCACGTACATGGCTCGCGAAGAAGGACTTGCAGCCGCGCAGTCTCAGCTCCGCCACCGCTCCCAGCAAACCACAATGCGCTACGATCAGACGCCTCCTGAAGACCGCAGAGACGCGCTCGACAGGATGTGACGACTTGGCCTCTGACGAGGCATTCAGGCCTTACAGGTGGAGGTCTTCAATCACTGCGTTCGATTTGAGCAGGTCTTGATGTGCGGATCGTCAGCCGAAGGATCGCAGTAGCGATCGAAGGCTTCAGTTCCATCAGCGTAGACTCGGCTATCTCCAATTGTACTCAAGGCTCGACGCACAGTTGTGTACGTTCACTTCCCGAGATGGGGGTATCCGTGACCTCAGCGAGTGTGGATGTGTCCAGATAGAGATGTTGCAAGATTGCAAAGTAAACTCGAATCACTTTGCAATTCTGCAACGTGAGTTGCCGCGTTGTCAAGAACGTGGATACGGAATCCTGTTCCAGTAGTCAAGACAGACGTAGGCATTGGACAGTTATTTGTGCCGCCTGTTGTGGCTATTATTTCTTCACTCTAAATTGAGTTGTCGATATACATCATAGAAACTGAATGTAAGTTTTTACTACCTATAGGGGAGTGGGCATGAATGTACATTAATGTCGGTACACAAGCATCCGCTTGGGACGGTCGCCGAACTCGACGAACAGGACATTAGAGAGTTTGCTGAGCGCCTTGAGGGCGATCTCGTACTACCCGATAGTGACGAGTACGAGGAAGCGCGAACCGTGTGGAACGGCCTGATCAATAAGTACCCCGCAGTCATCGCTCGCGTCGAAAATGCGACTGACGTGGCTATTGCCGTCCAGTTCGCTCAGGACGCCGGACTCGAACTCGCGATCAGGGGAGGTGCCCACAATCAGACGGGCAGTGCCGTCGTCAATCAGGGTCTCGTCGTCGATCTCTCGAAGATGGACGGCATACAGGTCGATCCCGAGGCGAAAGTCGCTCGTGTCGAACCCGGCACTCGCGCTGAGGACGTACTCGCCGAGACGCAGGAACACGGTCTCGCGTGTCCTACCGGCAGCGCGGGCAGTGTCGGAATTCCCGGCTCCACGCTCAGCGGTGGCATTGGCTGGGTACGACGCAAGCACGGACTCGGCATCGACGCACTCCGTAGCGTTGAAATCGTCACGGCCGACGGAGAGGTGCAGACAGCCTCTCCCGAACAAAACGAAGAACTGTTCTGGGCGGTACGTGGTGGTAGCGGCAACTTTGGCGTTGTCACCAATTTCGAGTTTGAACTGTACGAGATTGGCCCGATGGTGCAAGCGCTCGGCATCTTTTACCCCTACGAGATGGTGGATGACGCGATAGCCACCTTCCAGCAGGTCATGAGCGACGCACCCGAGGAACTGACCACCATCTTCCTCAGCGGTCACGTTCCGAACCTCCCGCCGATGCCCGACGAACTCGCAGGTACCGACGCCGTCGGCATCCTCGGCTGCTACGCAGGCGACCCCGCTGAAGGCGAGGAGGCCATTGCACCTCTCCGTGAGATCGGCGAACCACTTATCGACATGAGCGACATGATGCCCTACGAGGCGCTCCACGACCTCGGCACTCAGATGTATCCGTGGGGCCGCAAGTACACCCACCGTTCGGTCTACGTAGACGAACTCACGGAAGGCATTCGCAACTTCATCGTCGAACAGACCGAGGCAGCCCCGACCCCGATGGCCGCTGTTGGTGTCTGGCCGCTTGGCGGCAACATTGGCGCCAGCCCCGATGCCGCCTACGCGTGGGAGAATAAGCAATACATGATTACTATCGAAGGCAACTGGGAGGAGTTCCAGAATCAGCCCACCCTTGATTGGGCCGCCGAAACTGAACGTAAACTCCGTCGCAAAGGTGCCGAGGGTGCCTACGCTGGCTTTACCGGCGTTGAGGAACGCAACTGGGAGAACTGGACGGAACAGGTCTACGCCGACAGCTATGACCGCCTCGCCAATGTCAAAGCCGAGTACGATCCCAAGAACGTCTTCCAGCAGAACGTCAACGTCGATCCAGAGGACGCCTAAGTGGAAACCAAGCCGTTCGCGACCAACAACTCTCGAGCGTAGTCTTCAGCAATCAGTCCGAGATCGCGACTCTGGCAAATTTTTACAATAAGCAAGAGGATCCTCGAGATCAGCCTCAGCAACAGGAGACTAGTGAAGACGCGGTACCCGCAACACGAACCATTCACTGGCATCAATACAGGCATATCCAAGTACGACGACACAAAACGCGCTCTAGCTCATGCAGCATCCACGTCCTCGACGCGGGCTTGGCGCTCGTCGATCACCGACGGCCCTGCCTCCAGCCACGTCGCCCACACCCACCACCGATGCGGATCCCGCTGTGACGCGATCAACACGCCGCTCATCCTCGGCCCGCCGCCGTGGGTGCGAGCGAATGGGGCTGCTAGCGAACGCGTCTCCCATTCTCCATCCGACTCTACGATCTCGACGTGCTCGAAGCGGACACCAATCTCCACATCGGTGGCGAGCCGAATCACGGCCCATCCGCCGCGATTGTTCGCTTGTCGCACGGCCTCAATGATCTCGCTTGGCGAGTCACTCATCGCTGACCATCTCGATCTTCTCCACCGCGATGGTCTCCCAGACCTCCATCATTCTGTCCTCAGTCATCGAGCCCCTACGTCGAACGTCTACGTGTCCCGGTCGATGTCCGCTGGTTCCTTGATCGACAGGTTATGGTCGGCGAGGAGGTACGCGTCGATGTTTTTGGTTCGTTTCTGAAGCAACTTGGATTTTGAGCAAGCCCTTCGAGGCCGGCAACTGGCCAGCGTATTCCTCGGCCTCTGGAAATACCTGACTATAGGAAACGGCTACAAACGATCTACAAAAAGCAGCTAATCTTGTCGTTTAGTGTAGCTCCGCTGGATTTGTTCAGCCATCTCTCTGGACTGAACCGTATCCAGAACCTCGTACAGCTCATCGGACGTCAGCGAACCAACCTGACCGCCCTGCTCGTTCGCATATTCAAGCGTATCGTACCCCTTGTCGTCGGATCGGGCTTCTTGTTCAGGCATGATAGTCCTCCTCCACTGTGGCCGCTATGACGTCCGCGTGACGCTCTGTGTACGACATTATATCGTCCTCTGTAAAACAAGTTTCGGACAGGCTATCTTCACTGTCGACATTCACTACACAAACAAGATTCTCTGGGCGTCTCTCGTTTTCGTAGATTGGAACACTTAGGACTGATTCTACGTGACCGGCCTTCTCTAATTGGGTATCAGTCATCGCTTTCTCTGCCGCTTCTCTCTGACCTTCTCCATATATTACTGGTCGGCATCGTCTCCAAGCGAGGCCGCATGATCCCTGTCCAGACTCGTATGATAATTCTAGTTCTTGCTCAGAATATCCACCAGTATGGTCTTTGAACTCAAGCGTCGTGTAGGATCGTCGTTTAAGAAACTGTGATTGGATTGGACGATTCTCGAACGGCACCATGACGTTTGCGCGAAGGTGGCAGTCAGATCGCTCTCGATACTTTTCTATTAACCCGTCGAGCAATACTTCAACCTGTGGCTCCCGTGAGATTGCATCTTCTTTTCTCCTCTTCAGAACCCGCCTTCCTGACTCAATAACAAAAACAATCGATGCAAACAGACTGAATACCACGAACCGCTGAGGAACTTCCAATTCCGGGCTGGCGAGAGTAACGGCTAAACCGGCGAGGTAATAAAATATCCCAAGAAGAGTTTCCCGCTTGCTTACCATCTTGTGTAGATTAATAGTCGCACAGTCGAGATTTTAGAATGTTTCGGTGGTGTCATCGCCGGTCACATTGGCCACCCCCTCGCACCGCTCCTAGAGGTCGTCGGTGATCTCCTACTTGTTGAGGACGTGGGAACAGACAGTTGCGACTACTTACCGAACCATTCGCGCAATTCGTCCTCGTACTTTTCGCCGATTTTGAACTCTGCGTGCGTGCGGCTGTTATCGACCCACCTGCCGGGAATCACGTCCCGCCGGAATTCTTCGGAGTACCATTGCGTGTAATGGCCGAGATGGACGGCGATTGCGCCGGGATGGTGGGGGACGGATAGACCGTACTCCTGTCGCATCCGCTCTCGAATATCGACGCCGCGAACCCAGTCGCCCTCAGCGTCAAGCAGCACCTGTAACAGTGCCTCCTTCTTCGGGGACAGCCGATCGAAGAAGTCATCGGGGAGCGTATCGCGGGTCATCCTTCCTCCTTGAGGCCTCTTTGAATCTCTTCCTTGTACTTCTCACCGATCTTGAACTCCGCGTGCTGCTGGGTCTCGTCGGCCCACTGTCCGGGAATCATCTCTCGTCTAAACTCCTCGTTGTACTTCCGGGTGAGTCCGGCAATGACACCGGCGGTTGCCCGGCCGCCCTCGCCGACGTCCATGTCATAGTCCTCGCGCATCTTCTGCCGAATATCGGTGCCGCGCATCCACTCTCCGTCTGATTCGAGCAGGATTTCCAACATGACTCGCTGCCGTGTCGACAGACGGTCGAAGAAGTCGTCCGGGAGTCCGTCAGCGCCGGCACTTTCGTCTTCTCTCTCGGCAACCATCCGTGAACCTCCATGAACGGCGACGTCCATCGCCTCGACGCCGGCCGTTTCGGACACCTCTCGACCGAACTCCATGCCCTCGCCGCTCAGGGCCACGGTGACGGTGGGAGCGTCGTCGTTCATTTCGTCACTCATTGCGACCTCCATGACTTCGAGTGCCGTCTCCTCGGAGACCTCGCGCTTGATGGAGATTCCGTCGCCGGTTATAGTCATCGTCGTCATTCCCCTTACTCCACAGAACAACACACTACCACTCAGTATTTTCCTTAGTGAGGGTACTGTGGAGTAGTGTGTTCTCAGTAGCTATAGGGTAAATATCCCAGTTCCGACTGCCCTCCTGCATAGAGGGAATCATACTGACCTACACCGATTCGTTGATAGTCGATGGAATGAGGCCGTGATCAGGTCTTCCCTACAGCTGTGACGGATAGAGAATTCAAACGAAACCGATGAAGTGACCAGACGACGGCACACCAACCAAATTAATGTGCTTGCTGTTCCTCGTCGTCCCTATGTCACGTGATTACGACGTTGCAGAACACATGGCCGAGGCCGAGGAAGCGGCCGAAGATGCGGTCGAGGAGTTCAGCGGATACGAGGACTTCGCGGATGCGATAGACGCGTTCGCACAGTCACAGATCGAGGAGGGTAACGAGGTACAGATGGAGAGCGACGCGGAGGAACGCTCTGGACTCGCCACCGATGAAACCGAGCGTGCGGCGGTGATCCGGGAGACCGATGTGCGCCACGAGGTCGGACAAGCACTCCACGGACTGCTTCGCGAGTACGGATACCAGCCCCGGCAGAGCTTCGGCGCGGACGCAAACGCACGGCAAGACGAGTAAGTCGAAATAGCCTTAGTTAGGTCGGCAATTCGACCTCGTGAATTCACAGGGGGTAATCGGCCAACTCTTCGATGAGCATTCGGATCTTGAGAATGTGCTTCTCTCGTTCGAGCTGCTTCATCGCTGCGCTCTGTGATCGCTCGAAGGACGCGTTCCCGGTCTTGAT
Organism: Natronorubrum thiooxidans; assembly: GCF_900156475.1. Lineage (GTDB taxonomy): Archaea > Halobacteriota > Halobacteria > Halobacteriales > Natrialbaceae > Natronorubrum > Natronorubrum thiooxidans. The sequence goes on along the minus strand of NZ_FTNR01000010.1, from coordinate 10,584 downwards.
CCTGCAGTAGTACCGCTCCAGACCCGTTCGCCGGAAGTAGGGAGCAAGGCACATACGTTGGGCCACAACATTGTGGGATATGACGGAATTCAGTACTCTCCAGCGCCCTCCCTTCTCTGAGTACTGGGCCGACGAGGAGTCCTTCAGCGCGTGGCTGGCTGACAAGGACAACATCCACTACCTGCGGGAGGTGCTTGGCCTGCACGGTCTGGTCGCCGAGGAACTCGAACGCGAGGTCGAGGGCTACTTCGTCGACATCTACGCTCGGGATGAGACCTTCGGTGTGGAGGTCGTTGTGGAGAACCAGTTCGGCCGCTCCGACCACGACCACTGGGGGAAGGCGAACACCTACTCGGCGAACCTTGACGCCGATGTGATCGTGTGGATCGCCGGCGAGTTCACCGATGGCCACCGCGAGGCAGTGCGCGACCATAACGAGACCGCCGACCGGGCCGTGTTTGCACTACGGGCCGAGGTGGTCGAAATCGAGGGGTGCAACCGGGCGGCGTTCCGCCTCGTGCCGGAGGTTGAGCCGACCGAGTGGCCCTACGGCGAGGACGTCGATCGCGGCGTCTATCAGGAGCAGTTCTTCAAGCAGTTCGTCGCGATCGCTGAAGACGAGGGTAACGAGGCCCTCGCTAGCGGGGATGTCCACCCCCATTCCTCCTCGGCTCCGCACGTCTATCACCTCCCTATCGCTGCTGACATCTCGACCAGCGATTACCGGCTATCGCTGCGGGCCACGGGAACCGGCCTCGCCGTCCGGTTGGAGATCGACAAGGACGACGACCACACCGCCTTCGACGCGTTCGAAGCCAACCGACAGGAGATCGGCGAGGAGTTACGCTCTCGCATCAGGGGCGACGCCGAGATCACGTGGGAACGCGGGTCAGAGGACAAAATCCGTGACGTCATCGCCACCCAGTACAGCGAGGGCGAGTTTGACCTTCGGGCCGTGAACCGATACGACGCGTATCACCAATGGCTCCTATCGGCCACACGGGCCCTTCGATCGACCTTTGCCGGCCGGATCCAGCGGTTACACAGTCAGTTGTAGTTGTCGCTCCGACGCCTCGGCAAGAACTCGGTAACACCCGATCTTGATGATCTGTTTGCATGTGTCAGTCCTCGCCACCACTCCGAAGCCGCGGCGTCTCCCCGGAACTCCTCGCTTGGCGATGTCGGGGAACCCCTTCGGTTCGTGTCGAGACTCTCGAGACCTTATCGGCGATAGTGCCGGGAACCCTACTTGTGCGTAGAATGGTGGTTATTCGTCGTCGAGATCGATGTCGAGGCTCTGTGCCACTTCTTCGGTGGTGTATTGTTTTTCGTCGTTGTTGATCTCCTCGATGCGATCGTCGATGGCCTGCTCCTCTCGGGGAGTCATCTCGTCGTCGCTGATCATGATTGTATGTTCGCGCTCTTGCGTGTTAGAGTTCTGGGAACCTACCTGAGCGTAGACAGCCGGAGAAGCCTGCTTGCGCGTGGGCGCGGTGAGGAACCAGTGTTCTCGAGGGGACACTGGGGAAGCCTGTCTCCCGCGAGACGGGGCCTGCTCCGCTGCCATTCTCGGCGGCGATGCTCACGGGGAGTCCCTCCTGCACGCAGACGCGGGCCTGCCTGCCTGCCCGCCGCTGGCGCCGATGTCTGCTATTGTCGACGCAATGTATCGAGGTCTCTTTCCTCGAGGTAGCACGCTGGTGGCCGGAGAACTGGTGGGGCTCGACCCTTCATCGTTGAGAGCCCCTGTTCTACCTGCGGAGACACCCCGGCGGGGATCCCGCTCGCGGAGTCTGCGGAGCACTCCTTTCCCACCCGTGGAACTCTGCTCTTCTCGAGGATTCATCACCTATCTAATGGTTTTCTAAGCGGGGTCACAGGGGCCGGTGTTTGAGGCCCCAGTCCTCGTCGGGCCATGCGGCCCCGGAGCTATTCGAGGGAACACCGGGGGTTGTTCTAGTCGTGGCCCCGATTTTCCGTCAAACGCCGTCAAATGTACTCTCCCTGTTAGCAGAAACATCTTAATTTTAACAGGGTGTTTAACCGAATCGAGCGACTATTAGAACACGTATGGGAGAAGTGGAAGAAACAGGGGGTGACCTCGATTTCCACAGTCAGATGACACTTGAAGTGCTGCTCAACACCGGGGGTAGTGCCACCGCCGGGTTTATCAAGGAACAAGTCGGCTTCGATCAGACTCAGCAAGTCCACTACAGGTGCGATCTCGACACCGGTGGCCGGTCGGCTCTCGCCGAGCGCGGCCTCGTCGAGGACGCCGGCGAGACCCGCGAACACAACGGCCACCAGTCCACCGTCTACCAACTCACCGACGAAGGTGAGGCGTTCGCCCTCAGGCAGAACCTTGACCTCGCCCCGGAACTCCATCGTGGGCAGTTGGAACAGCAGATCGATCAGCTCCTGCAGAACGTCGATCTGACCCGCCAGCACGCCGAGGGTGCGACTACTCGTGCAATCACGGCGAACAACCGGATCGACGACATCAAGGAGACTGTCGACGGGTGGGACGGTCAGATGGATGCCCTCCAGAGTGACGTTGACCGCGTAGACAACCGTCTCGACCGCCTCAATTCCCTCATCCGCGAGGACGTTGACCGCGAGCAGGAAATCAAAGACCTCCGCGGTGACGTCGAGGATCTCGAGGAGAAGGTGGAGTCGTTGGAGGAGTCCGTCGGCGACGTGCAGGCGGCACTGAAGGGGCGCGACGAGGAGACGCTATCCGAGATGGTGAACGAGAACCGGAACTACATCGCCAAAATCTGGGATCGGGTTGGTGTCGGTCTGATCCCCGAACACGGCTACGGTGAGGCGAAGAAGGCGGTGGCAGAGGCGGTGTTCAATCTCGGTGACGATGAGGACGACGACAGCGGTGGTCTATTCGGGTAGCAGGGCTGCGATCGATACCCGGCGAGTCTGGCCACTGAGTTGGAGTTCAGCGAGACTGACGACTACTGTTCTTCTGCGTGCGTGTCGTCGAGCGCGTCCTGCACGCGTGGGCGGTCGATGATGTTGTCGAGGGTGCGGCAGAACCCCGCCCACGCGTTCGTGGCCCAGTTGTCGCTCTCCGAGGTGATGCCGCGTCCGTCGGGGGCGAGAACGGTGGCGTGCGGGAGTTCCGCGAGGTGTTCGGCGAGCGCGTGGCGGCGGGCTTCGGCAAGGGCCATCGCACTGGGGGCTTCTAGGGCGATGCAGACGGCGTGCAGGGCGGTGGGCATCGCATCGACGATTGGCCGCACGTACGAGCAACGACGAGCACGCAAGAACCACTCATTCTTCCTCGTGTTCGAAAGAAGAGCAAGAAGGTAAGGAGACGATTTTCCGGAAGCATTCTATTACTCGTAGCACATCCAGATAGACAGCAAATTCGATGATCTATCCGAGATCGCGATTCTGACAAAATTGCTATAACCGATCGGAAGATCCTCGAGACTGGCCCCAGCAACAGAAGCCAGCTGGAGCCGCGGTAGCGACGACAAGATTCCGTTCACCGGAGCCAAGACAGGCATGTCTATACTAGCCAGCATCCGAACGACGTCCGATTTCAGGCGTACTGTACGAGGTGGTCGACAGTGAAGTCGTTGTATTCGTGGCAGGAACAGATGCTCCCTCATAGTGATCCACCGCCGCGCTGGAAGCGAGCCGAAACACACGTAATCGAGGAATATGGCCTCATTGAGGATCATGCGTCGTGGCACGATGCGCGCACTGAAGACGATGAGCCAATTGAGATCAAGTCCTGTGCATGCGAATACGAAGATGGGTCAGTCGGGAAATTTGCTGTCTGGGACGACCAGTGGGTAGAACTTGTTACTCGAGGAAAATTTGCACTTCTCGTCTATATCCCTGACTTAAGTTGTACAGTCTTGGCGACGAAGATGGTATTTCCCGGTCAGATAGGAAAGGTTGGAACAGTGTCCAAGCCTAAGCATCCGACAATGGGACGTCAAAGGCTTCGACGCGTCGCGTGGCCAGAGGTAATCTCACTAGACGAGATCGAGATTCGTAAACGCCACTACTTCACTGATTACTATTCCGAAGAGGAGGTAGAAAAGACGGTCTTCTGGTATCCGCCCAAAGAATAGGAGTCCGGGGAATATCTCCATTCCCTGTTCGGCGAGAAGGTTATAGAACCTTCCACGCCGACATCGCTTCGAGGAACCCGCTCACAGACGCAGATTTGGCCTCTTCGTTCTCGTATGACCTCCACGTCACCCACACCCTCAGACGCCACGTACGGCACTACAGCGTTCGCCAGTACGGCGCGCCATCGCTTGCTGATGCCAACCGAGTCCTTCAGCTTTCGACGCCGCCTTATCTGATCCCCCCTTACCTCAGAAAGAAGACCCAGAATCCGGCTACACCGCATCGTAGACGCGAAACAGATGTAGGGCTGGCGGGACGTGAAGCGTCCTACGCCCAGAAAGCAGGCGCAGGAAAGTGGGCTCTCCAGACCACGGGAACCAGCAACCGGCTCCATCCGATAGTAGGCCCTGAACCGGTGTAAACCTCACGCAGGACGGGGTTCGCCGCCGAGATCCCGCCACGGTACTACGAACCCAGTCGGGAGGTGTTGGCCCCTTTACGCGGGCGCGTTGCCGCCGAACGTGCCGCTAACCCACCTTTGAGCGCCATAATCCTTAGATCTGGTTTCAAGAACCTCCCGACTAGGCCGGGAAATGTAGAGCGTGATTTGCCCCCACATTTCCAATCGCCAGACAACGGCGGTGAATGTTGGGGATGGTTTGACCCTAACAATTGCTCTACTGCCTGTTATTGAGCATATGGTAGGGTTCTACTGCCGAAATTCCTCACCCCCCGCCCCCGATCCGGCAGAGAGGGGTATGTATCCCCCCACCTGCCCCCTCAACGCGCGTGCATAAGGGTGCAAAGACCACTACTGGTTGTGAGGAAGTCCAAAGATGTGCAAGAAGAGGTCAGGATTCGGCGAGTGCTGTTCGGAGTTCGCGCCACGCGTCGAGAGCCCGATCGCCCTTTGGGGTGATCTGATAGAGGCTGATGTGCCGGTCGTCAACCAGCTCGACGAGGCCTTGGTCACGCATCTTGGAGAGACGTTTGCTGACGTACGATCTGCTGCTGGAGACATCGTCTTCATCACTGAGGATGGAAGGCGTGCTCCGTCCGTCACGGAGATGACCAAGGAGCGTGGTGTCCGTCTTGGAGAGCTGTGGCGGCGCGTCAGTCTGACCCGTCATCGTGTGTTGGTTATAGATGGAAATATAAAAGAGTGGCCCGAGCCGTATACATCTCACCCCCTGTAGCGTGTATCTTTTATGTTGTTCCCGGATATGCTCGAGCGAGTCCAATGGGCTCTCCAGACCCCGGCGCCGCCCCTAATCGGCGCGTCCATTCCAGCTCGGAGGACTCACCCTCTCCAGCGAATATGCAGGAAATCGAGGTAATTCAGCGACCGGGCGAAGGTGACGCAGGTGACGACGAGCTAGTCATCGACATCGGAAACAACTACCACCTCAGCATCGAGGTCTCCGCTGACGAAATGCGCGTCCGCCTCCGCGACGCGACGGACGACGAGATGCTGTACCGCGACGACTGGCAGCGCGACTGGTTCGAGAGCGAGCAGAAGCGCAAAAAGTACGGCAACCAGATGGCGGACGCCGCCGACCGCGACGATCTTAACAGCGGCTGGCTGAAAACGAAGCTCCGCGAGCTGGCCCTGACGATGAAGGACGACGAGACGACAGAAATGACGCCTGATGCGAAGAAGCTCGTGGAGGAGCTTACGAGCGACGTGAAGGCGTATCAGTCCGCCGATGGACTCACCGTGATGGTGTGGGTGGAATCACCCACATCCTCCCCCATCGACGGCACGCGGATCTTCCGTTTCGACCTCTCCGAGTGGAGGAGCGACAGCGCCGAGACGGTGAAGGCGAAGTACTACCAGAACTTCCTCGTCGAACCGGAGATTGGCGATCAGGACTGGAACGCGATCTGGGAGGACTGGAACGCGCAGAAAACCGTGGCGATGACCGAGCAGGCGACAGAGGAAGATATTATCGCCGACCGCGTGACGGATCGCGTTGCGCAGCGGTGCAGCACCGCCGCGACCCGCGACCGCGAACAGTTCATCTCCCGACACTGGGGTGCCCTGTACGAGGATGCGTCCGACAGCCGGTTCGACGAGCCCACAGTGTGGGTCAAGTCCGAGGCCATCGAGGAGGTTGTCGAGGAGCAGACGAACAAGTCGGGCACCGGCTACCACGGTAAGTTGTCCGGTGCGCTCCAGCGCAACGGTCACACGATCAACAGTACTCACCGCGTCACCGTCGACGGGGAGCAGATTCACTGCTACCCGTTCGATCCAGAGGCGCTCAACATTGACGAGACTGACCTGATGGGAGGTGATGACGAGGATAGCGAAACGTCCGCCGACGAGCGGGTGATCGACGCATGATACCTGACGCCGACGAACTCAACGATGCGGACGTGTACCGCATCCGCGGCGTCCCGGGCGCGGGAAAGACCACGGAGATCCTCCACCGCACAGAGGAACTCCTTGACGACGGCTACGAACTGGACGACTTCCGCTGGATCAGCTTCACGAACTCGCACGCCAGAGACCTCGTGATTGACCTCTGCGGCGGCGACGGCCCGTTCACGCCGGACGACTTCGACACCGTGGCCGAGCGGGTCACGACCCTCCACTCGCTCGTCAAGTCGCTCAACGGTGTCAACGGGGACGACATCGTGACGGGCGCGGGCGACGACGACACCATCCACGAGTTCTTCACCGACCGCGGCATCCGGTTCAAGCCCTCCGGTAATCTCCTGCGGAAGGCCGAGGAAGACGAGTCACGGGAGATGAGCGAGGGCGAGAAGCTCCTCGCGATCGACCAGTGGCTGATGCAGCACGGCGACGCCATTGACGCTAGTCGCGTCGAACTCACGCCCGAGTGGATTGACGAGGTGCCCGTTGACACCACGTACGCGGGCTCGGAGGTTGCCGCCATCCTCGCCGAGTACCGCGCGTGGAAGGACGAGCAGGGGCTCTACGAGCATCACGACTACATCTGCGAGTACGCGACGAAGCTCCACGAAGAGCCGCAGTACGCGCGCTGGCCCGACTGCAGCGTGCTGTTCATCGACGAGTTTCAGGACTACGCACCGGCGGAGTACCTCATCCTCCGCGAGTGGATGGACGCGGATCAGTACGACCTCGCCGTGATCGCCGGCGACGAGAACCAGTCTATCTACTCGTTCAAGGGCGCGAAGCCGTGGCTGTTCGACGAGACGCCCGTCGACGTCGAGAACGTCCGCAGGCAGAGCTACCGATGCCCCGAGGCAGTCACTCGCGTCGCCCGCGGCATCCTCCCCGAGAGCGGGATCAACAGTGCGCTCGACGACGAGGGTGTTGCACGGGAGCAGTCCCTGTGGACGGACGTGGAGGCGGCGGAGCTTGCGCTCAGCCTCCTCGACCGCCACGATGCGGACGACGGCGGGGACGTGTACCTGCTTGCTCGAACAAATCGACACGCGAAGAGTATCGCTCGGGCGCTCCGAAAGCAGGGCGTTCCGTTCTCGGGGATTGGCATGAAGTTCGCGCCAGCGTACGCCGATCCCGAGGAGACGCACCCGTGGACTGACCGCTGGATCGACGTCGCCGAACTCCTCCGAGGGATGGCCGCTGGCACAGACGTCCTCGACTACGAGGACGCCTACCAGCTCATCGACGCCGCGGTGGCGAGCGACCGCCGGTGGAGGCAGTGCGACGCCGACTATGCCGGCCCGCCGGCGGACGTAGAGGATGCACCCGACGTCCCGATTTGGACGGCCTTCCCGGGCTGTTCGGACATCTCCGACATCGCGCAGAAGCTCGAGACTGGTGGATGGCGCAAGAAGATGGTGCTGACCGCCGCTGAGTCCCCGGGCGTGGACATACGCGAGGCCGCCGAGAACATCAAGATCGGCACCATCCACGCCGCGAAGGGGCGACAGGCCCCTGCGGTCGTGACCTTCGCCGGCTATCCGCGCAACCTCGCTGAGAAGTGGTGGGACGACGACGAGTTCCGCGCCGAGGAACGACGCTTGTACTACGTCGCGGCGACGCGGGCCAGCGAGGAGCTGGTTATCGCCCGCGAGTTCTTCTCGGGCAAGCAGATGCCGCTGTTCCGCGACGGACTCCCGCACAGCACGACAGACAGCACCGAAACCCAACATGCAGACTAAGGGCAATGACGCACCGCAAGCTCTCCCAGACCGATTGGATCGAAATCATCGAAGAGGCCTATGACGACGGCGACGCGGGCAACAACCCGCTCGACGGCGTCGACGAGGACACGCTCGCCCGCCTCGTCGGGAGGCGGTTCTTCGAGACGGCTGACCGCGCCCGCCCCCGAGTCGAGCGGGCGGTATCGAAGGGATGGTTGGAACGCGACGAACACGGACGGTACTGGCTGGCCGGTTCCAGTCACGCACAGCGCGAGGACACGGACGAGGAGGTCACCGGAGACGTCGGTGAACGCGTCCCGCAGACCACTGACGAGGACGACGATCGCGACGAGGAGGAGACGGACGACGAGGACGAGAAAGTCGAACCGGAGGTGGACGTCGACCGCGCGCTCGCGGCGATGAACGTCGCGTGCCGGTACTACCACGAACAGCTCGACCGTGACCTCGCCGGCGTCGACGAGGTCGAAATTGACACACCGCGCGAATACTTCGTCGAGGTACGCGGCTGGAGCGACGACCTGATCGCGGAGAAGATGGTTGGGTGGGCGCCCGCAGACGGCGAGGCCCTGATGGTTCACCTCCACGAACAGGGGTTCAGTCGCGAGGAGATGCTGGCGACCGGCCTGTTCGGCGAGAACGATGACGGCAACCTCTACACGATGTGGCAGGGCCGGTACGTCATCCCGTACATCTACGATGGCGAGCCCGTGTTCGCCATCTCGCGGGACTCCGGCCACCCGTCCGACTGGAAGGACGGCAAGTACGACAAGCCGCTCATCAGCCGTGACAATGTGCCTCTGAAGGAACCAATCTGCGGCCTCGACTCCATCGAGGAGAGCGAGCCGACCGTCATCACCGAGGGCATCGCAGACGCGTACACGCTCCACGAACAGGGCATCTCGGCGATCTCGCCGGTCACCACCCAGTTCAGCGGCGACGCGCAGGAGCGGCTCGTCCGCGTTCTTAACGACTACGAGATTGAGCGCGTCTATATCCTCCAAGACTCAGAGGAGGCGAACGTCGCGCGTCTCGAAGGGGACGACCCCAGCCGCATAACGGACGTGCTCAGCATCGAGCAGCACGGTCACGGTATCAAGGGTGCGGTCAAGACGGGCGAATGCCTCGCCGACCGAGGCATCGACGTTCGGGTGGGAACGCCCCCACGTCCCTGTGGGCACAAGATGGATGTCGACGACTACGTGCAGGAGTGGGGTGGCAACATCCGCGCGCTCGCCGCCTCCGCAAAGCCGGCTGGGTACCACCCCGCCGCCAGCGAGGAAGCCCGCAAGAATGCCGCCCGAGAGCAGTCGCGCCGCGAACGTAATCGACACGAGGATTCTGACACCGATTCTGACGACCGTCAGCAGTCCGAACTGTGGGACTTGACACTCCGTGATGTCACCGGGTTTAGCGAGGGTGACCGCCTCAACAACCCGCTCGGCCACCACGGCAGTCGAGAGGACTACTTCGTCATCATCAGCGACGAACTCGCCTACGAACACAAGTACAAAGTGGCGTACAACGCGCTGACGTACATCCTGTGCAAGGCAGGCGTCCGCCATCCCTCGGCACCCGAAGGCCCGCTCAGCCGCCGCGAGGTGTGGGAGGCGTGGAAGCACGCGAAGAAAGAACGGTACATCCCGACGTCAGATCCGATTCCGTGGGCAGCCATCCGGCACGTCGCCAACGAACACAACATCGGGCCACTGTTCAACGATTACGGCCTCGACGCGGTGGTGTTCAACGCGACCCTCTCACGCATCGAGAACGAATATCGGTACTTCCCAACCGGTATGAGTGCTGGAGCTAAAGCGTTGATCTGATGTGGAAGATGTCTGGTTAAGTGAATGTGTTCAAAACCCCTCAACCAGACGGTGTTCTTTCGGACTCGGACGTAAAAGATCTAGCGAAAGACGTCATCTGCCAGCTCCCTTTGCCAGGGATCGAGGGCTCGCCCCTCGATCCCGGCGATATCTGGGCTGTTGTCATTCTTGCAGCAGTCAATCAGACGTCCATCTGGGAGACGTGCAAGGACAACGACAACGCTGTCTGTGACGATACTGTCATGGACTGGCTCCATACGCTCAACCGAGAGTGGCTTGAGCGGGTTGCTAACCGCCTTCTCAGAGAGGTAGCGATGACGATCCTCGACCCTAATCGGTCGAGGATCGTTTCCATTGACTTCGTCGATAACCCCTACCACGGAACGTACGCCGATGAAGAAGGTGAACTCTGCCGCATGCACGCGAAAGACGGAACAACGACATGCCACCGGTACTGCACGGCGTATCTCGTCTCGAACGGAAAGCCAGTGACGTTGACGATGACGTACGTCCGTAGCGATGAGAAAGAGGCCGACGC
>NZ_FTNR01000008.1 GCF_900156475.1 Natronorubrum thiooxidans | reverse complement strand
CGCAACAAGACCTGTGGCGTAGGTTTTGGCGTGATGACGTTGGGCTGGGGACAGCGACTCGAACTCGTCGAACACTCGCGTACACGACAAGAAATCCGTAATCGGCATCATCCGTCCTTGCCACCGCCTACGTCATGCTCCTACTTCAACGTGCAAAGCTGAGTCAGAGTGTTGGGTTTCGGAGTACCATGCGGACATTAACGCCGCGCTCAATATTGCAGACCGCTACCTCAGCGGAGAGAGCCATTCAAGAGAACACACGGATGGCGATGACTCGGCTGAGGAAGGGGGCCGTTTGACCGGCCCACAAGACAGCCAAGCCGATGCTGAAGCCCAGCAATTGACGCTTGGAACGTATGCGTCTTGAAACCTTAGGGGCGAATCGGTCGGCCTGAAATCCCATGGTGGGATTCCCGCGACTTGAGGCGCGGGAGGAGGTCAAGGGGCGTCTCAGATCAGTCCTCGGAAGAAGTCACTGAATACGATGAGGAACAGGCCGGCGATAACAATCAACAACAGGAAGCCGAAGAAAATCAGCGCGGCTTGTCGTCCAGTGAGTTCCTCGCCTTCTAGGATCTCGTTCACGTCCATGAGTAGTGGGCGAATACACACACATACCTCTTAAAACGATGGTGTTATCGACGTCGCTCCGGGGGGTGACTACCCGTTCGGTTCCCAGTTTTGAACCCGAACGGTCTCGCCCGCCGGGATTCCCTCACGGGCGTCGTCGACGACCACCCAGCCGTCGGCTAACGCGACACTCGAGAGCACCCCCGACCCGCTCGCTCTGGTCGGCGTCGCAGTGTATGCGGGCTCGTCCTCGCCATCCTCGAGTGCGTCGTCTTCGCGGCCCTTGAGTTGGACCCGCGCGAACGTTCGCGTTCCGGGTTCGCTCGGGATCTTGCGCTCGAGTGTCGCCCGCGTGGTCGGGTGTGGATCGGGCTCCGTTCCCTCGAGCCAACTGAGCACCGGCCGCAGGAACTGGACGGCGTTGACGATACAGGCGACGGGGTAGCCGGGCAAGGCGAGCACGGGGGTGTTCTCGACGATGCCCAGACAGACCGGATGGCCGGGTTTGAGGCCGACGCCGTGGACGAGCACCTCGCCGAGATCGTCGATCACTTCGGGCAGCAGGTCGCGCTTGCCGACCGAGGAGCCGCCGGTTGTGACGACGACGTCGTTCGTCAGATCCCGCTGAATGGCGACGCGAAGCGACTCGGGATCGTCGGTGACGACGTCCCGGTAGGTCGCCCGGCCACCCCAGCGTTCGACCAGCCGGGAGACGGTGAGGCCGTTGGTCTCGATGACCTCGCCCGGGTTCGGGTCACCCTCGACGAGTTCTTCACCCGTCGGAATCACGCCGACCGTCGGCCGTTTCGCGACCGACACGTCGGCGTAGCCCGTCGACCGAAGGAGACCGAGGTCCGAGGGACGCAGTCGGTGGCCCGCCTCGTAGAGCTGTTGACCCGCCTCGACGTCCTCACCGATCGGGGCGACGTTTTCTCCCGCTGCGACCGCGTCTTCGACCTCGAGTTCGTCGGCCGACTCGAACGCCTCGACGTGTTCGATCATGACGACGGCGTCTGCACCTTTGGGGAGGGCGCTACCGGTGTGAACGCGCGCGGCCGTGTCGGGTTCAACGCGTGCGTCGCCGCCGATGCCGTCGGCGAGACGGAGCACTTCGGGCGAGCGGGCGCTGGCCCCGAACGTGTCCGCGGCGCGGACAGCGTAGCCATCCATCGCCGCCCGCTGGTAGTGGGGGACGTTTCGGGCGGCCGTGACCGGGGCGGCAAGTACCCGTCCGTCCGCGCGTTCGACGGCGACAGTCTCCGTTCTGGATGGTGTCTCGCTGCTCTCATCACCGTCGCTCGCGTCCTCGACGGCAGTTCTGAGTATTTGGCGCGCCTCGTCGACTGGCGTCCGAATCTTGAACCCGGCCTCCTTGCGCTCGCTGTCGGCTCCTTCCATATGCGAAGTCGGGTTGCGGGGCGTCAAAAGCGTAGGGGACCAGCAGGGTATCGCCGTCCCTGTCAGTCCATGGAAGCCGTCGAATCCACCGCTACCGCGGGGTTTTTCGTATCGGCGTTCAAACGTGTAGCTATGTCAGCGCTCCGTGATGCACTGCGGGATCTCTCCGAAGACGTGTTCTTCGATCTGCTCGAGAGCGAGGAGGCCTACCTGCTCGTCCTCGATATCCCGGGTGTTTCATCCGAGACACTCGAGCTGTCGGTTGAGGGCGGCCGCATCTTCATCGACGCCCACCGCGAGAAAGACCCCGACAGCGACTTTCGATATCTCGAGGAGAACCGGCCGCTCTTTCTCGAGATCGATCTTCCGCTGCCGGCAAACGCGGTCGGGACCGAACCGGAAGCCACAGTCGACCGGGGTGTCCTCGAGTTGACGCTCCCGAAATCGCCCTCGAGTGGCGAGACGACGATCGATGTCGTCGACGAGGACGCCGCGTAACGTGAGGTGAGCAAGACTGGCTCCCTTCCGCGCGTACAAGCGCTTCGTCCTTGTCGTCTGGCAGTTTCTCCCACTGTTGCTCGCCTATGCCCGTGACCGTCGCCGGTTTCTGTTGTTCGGCCGCCCGCGGCAGGTCGACCCCGAGACTAACCGTCACCGGGCTGAGGTGTTACTCGAGTCGCTGTTGACGCTCGGGCCGACGTTCATCAAACTCGGACAGTTGCTCTCGACCCGGCCCGACGTGTTGCCGCCGTCGTACATCGATGTCCTCTCGGCGCTGCAAGACGACGTGCCACCCGCGGAGTGGGCGGCCGCAAAGGCGGTCCTCGAGGACGAACTCGGCCCCGTCGACGACCACTTCGCCGCGTTCGAAACCGAGGCGATCAGCGGGGCGAGTCTGGGACAGGTCTACCGGGCACGCCTCGATGCCGAGACCGATTCGGGAAGGGCCAACCCCGATCATGGCCGTGACGTGGCCGTCAAAATCCGTCGACCGGAGATCGAACCCCTCGTGAAGGCGGATCTGCGGGTGATCCGGTGGTCGCTCCCGATCCTGTTGTATTTCGTCGGCGAGGCCAGAGCGTTCTCCCTCGAGAACCTCGCCGACGAGTTTGCAAAGACCATCCGCGAGGAGATGGACTACGAGCGCGAGGCGACGATGCTCCAGGAGATCCGCGAAAACTTCGCGGATGACGACCGATTCGTTATCCCCGACGTGATCGAGAGTCATTCAGGGCCGCGCGTGCTCACGATGGAGTACATCGAGGGGACGAAGATCAACGATGTCGAGGAACTCGATCGGAAAGGGATCGACCGCACGCAGATCGCGGAGAACCTCCAGCGGTCGTACCTCCAGATGATTATCGACGACGGGGTCTTCCACGCTGATCCGCATCCGGGGAATCTCGCGGTGACCGACGACGGGCGGGTCGTCTTCTATGACTTCGGGATGTCCGGTCGGGTCGACGAGTTCATTCAGCAAAAGATCGTGGAGTTCTACATCGCGGTGGCCAACCAGGACATCGACGCCATTCTCGACGCGCTGACCGAGATCGGCACGCTCTCGCCGGACGCCGATCGGGCCATCATGGCCGAGGTGATGGAACTGGCGATTCAGGACGCCCGCGGCGAGGATATCGAACAGTATCGCGTGAACCAGATCATCGGCCAGATCGAAGACTCGATCTACGAGTTCCCGTTCCGACTGCCGAAAAACCTCGCGCTCGTCCTGCGGGTCGCGACTGTCGTTGAAGGGGTCTGTGTCACCCTCGATCCGGAGTTCGACTTCATCGACACCGCGACCAGCTACCTCACCGAACAGGGCTATCGCGAGGAATCCATCCGCAAATACCTCGAGGGATCGGGCCAGCAACTCCGTCGCACCGGCGAGTCACTGACCCGAATCGCGCCGAAAGCCGAGCGCACCCTCGACCGCCTCGACCGCGACGATCAGTTCGTCCGGATCGGTGTCGAGGACTCCAACGGCGTGTTCACGACGCTCGCCAAACGGATCATCTACGGCCTGTTGCTCACCATGTCGCTGTTCTCGATGGGCGTCCTCTACGCCCTCGAGGCTCCCGAGGCGTCGGTCGTCGCCGCGGGCTTTTCGGCCGTGGTCGTGGTCCAGCTCTACCGGTCGTTTCGCAAACCGCGCTCGACGCGCGTGCGCCCGCAGTTTACCCGCCAGAACCTGCGCCAGCGACGCGACGAAGAGTAGCCGGTCCAGCGTGTGCAACGGCGGTCAAACGTTTTTTCCCTCGCTCTCGACCAGTCCGTATGGCCTTCGACCGACTCGCAGACCTCTCCCTCTCGATCGATGACGTCACAATCGAGCGACTCGAGCGCGAGACCTCGAGCGGGTTCACGCGCGTGACAACCGAAATCGCTCTCGCCGGATCCAACGGCGACGACACGACCGTCGTCGGCCGGGGCGAAGACGTCACCTACGAGACCGACGACCACGATGCACTGGCTGAAACCGGCCTGCCCGACCTGACCGGGGAGTACACGCACGACTCCTTCTCGTCGCACCTCGAGTCAGTCGACCTGTTCCCTGCAGGCCCACCCGACCGCGAGGTCTTCCGGAACTACCGGCGCTGGGGCGTCGAAAGCGCGGCGCTCGACCTCGCCTTACGACAGGCCGGCACGGACATCGCAAGCGAACTCGGGCGCTCACTCGAGCCGGTTCGATTCGTCGCCAGCACTCGACTCGGCGAGCCGCCGACGACCGACCGGCTCGAGACGCTCCGCGAGCGGGTCCCCGACCTCGAGTGCAAGCTCGATCCGATCCCCGAGTGGGACGCAGAGCTCGTGGCCGACATCGTCGGCACGGTTGGCCCGGACGGGGTTCGCATTCTGGATCTCAAAGGCCAGTACGAGGGGACCGACGTCGACGTGCCTGCCGACCCCGAGCTGTACGCGCTCGTGCTCGAGGCCTTTCCCGAGGCCGTCCTCGAGGATCCCGCACTGACCGAGGAGACGCGACCGCTGTTCGACGACCCCGACGTGCGCCGGCGCGTCTCGTGGGACGCCCCGATTCACGGAATCGACGACATTGAGGCGCTTCCCTGGGAGCCCGACTGGCTCAACGTCAAACCCTCGCGCTTTGGCTCGCTCGAGTCGCTGCTCGAGACGATTGCCTACTGTGACGAGCGCGACATTCGGCTCTACGGCGGCGGCCAGTTCGAACTCGGCGTCGGCCGCGGCCAGATTCAGCTGCTGGCGTCGCTGTGCTATCCCGACGGGCCCAACGACGTCGCACCGCGAGCCTACAACGACGCCGAACTCGACACATCGTTGCTAACGAGTCCGCTCGAGCCACCGACCGAGCCCTCCGGGTTTCGGTGGTCCGACGGGGGGCCCGACTGAGACGGCCGCCGTCAGTCTTCATCGCGAGTGTTTTCCGCCGCCGGTCGTCGACCGCGATAGCTCCGACAGTCACTCCACAGCGCCGTCGGCGAGTCACCGTTGCTGTCCGCTCGCTTGACGTCCCGCCAGAGTTCGAACGGGCCGTACCGAGCCGACTCGAGCAGCTGGTCGGCCAGTTCCGGCGCGACCGAGACGCGGCGACACTCACCCTCGACGAACAGGCCGTCGGGGCCAAACGTGAACTCGACGTCGTAGTGGTGGACGGCCTCCTCGCGCGCCTCGAGGACGGGATGGATCGCCTCGAGGACGGCCGCCACGTACTCGAGGAGGAGCTTCATCCCGGGCGCGTCGGTCGTCTCGAGGTCGACCCGGACGATGGGGACGTACACCGGTGTCTCGGTCTCGTTGTCGCCACGGGTATCGACGACGGCGAGCCGACGGATCGTCGGCGACTGCTCGAGGTGCGAGGCAGTGCCCGTCGGAAGCGCCGCGGCAAGTCGCTCGTCGAGATCAGCGGCGAGTGCGCGCCGAATACGGGTCTGCCACCGATACCGAACGAACAGGGTCAGCCCGACGCCAGCCAGGAAGAGGCAGATTGCACCGAGCCCGCCGACGAGGCTGCTAGCCATTGGACACACCTTTTCGGCCCAGCCAGTAGTGGGTTTCCCGTTGGGAGGTCGCTCGAGCGATTCGTGCTCCACAGTCGATAGTGAGCATTACTGTCGAATGGCCGTCTTGTACGTGTTAACAGACTGAACACCCTCTAGCGGCCATTCCAAACGGTTTATGCCCGTCGGTTGATTACGCCGGGATATGGCGAAACAGCAGACCGAAGTTCGCGAACTCCAGGAAGGAAGCTACGTAATGGTCGACGACACAGCCTGTAAAATCAACGCCTACTCGACGGCCAAGCCGGGTAAACACGGCAGCGCAAAGGCCCGTGTCGAGGCCAAAGGCGTCTTTGACGACAAAAAGCGTTCGTTCTCCCAGCCCGTCGACGCGAAGATCTGGGTCCCGATTATCGAGCGGAAAAACGGCCAGATCGTCTCGGTCGACGGCGACGACATGCAGGTCATGGACTTAGAAACGTACGAGACGATCACGATGCGTATCCCCGACGATGCAGACGTCTCCCCTGACGAGAACATCGAGTACCTCGAGATGGAAGACCAGCGAAAGATCGTCTAATGTTTCCCGGGGCGACTGCCGAACGCGAAGGGACCGACACACGAGGACACGAGTCCGACGGTGATGGCAACACCGACGCGCGAGGCCGAGAGGCTGATCGCGGAGGCGCGAACTTCGTGGTCGTTGGTGCGCCCCTGGACGCCACGACGACCTTTCAACCGGGGACCAGGTTTGGTCCCCGCCGCATTCGAACGTTTGCGGAGACGTTCGACGATTACGACCGTCGAACCGACCAGTACTTTTCCGAGCTCGGTGTCGCCGATCACGGCGACGTCCGCGCATGGGATGCCCTCGAAGAGTACCTCGAGTGGCTGGAGGGAACGCTGCGAGATGTCGTCTGGGAGGACGCCGTTCCCCTGACACTCGGCGGCGAACACACCGTCTCGCTCGCGGGTGCACGCGCGGTCGAACCCGAAGTCGTCGTCTCGCTCGACGCCCACCTCGACCTCCGCGATGCCTACGACGGGAACCCGCTTTCCCACGCCGCCGTGATGCGCCGGATTCTCGACGGTGTCGACTCGGTTGACGAACTGATCGTCATCGGTGCTCGCACCGGCAGCGAGGCCGAATGGGAGCGGGCAGCCGACGACGACGTGACAGTTGTGGCTCCCGAGGACGTCGGCGACTGGTCGCCCGATGGCCGACTCGAGGGCCGAGACGTCTACCTGAGCGTCGATATCGACGCGGCCGACCCCGCGTACGCGCCGGGGACCGGCACGATGGAACCGTTCGGGCTCGAGCCACGCGAGCTGCGCGACGTCGTCCGCGCCGTGGCACCCCGCGCAAGCGGCTTCGATGTGGTCGAGGTCAACGACCGCGACAACGGCCAGGCCGCCTCGCTCGCCGGCAAACTCGTTCGCGAGTTCGTCTTTTCGAACGCCGACGGAACTGGCAACGGCGCGTAGCGTTCCCGATCGAATTTTCCATCCGCGATGAGTGCCGACCCCGACAGCCCGTGCTCAGAATGGGTCGGTGAGATACTCCTTTGGCACCGCGTTCCGGACCGTCACCAGCGGATCGACCACTTGACTGATTTCGAGCCCGCCCACCAGACTCGAGAACAGATAGGCGTCAGTCGCGTCGAACTCGTGTTCTGCCATCAGCAGGTCGAGTGCGTCCTGATTTGCGAGTTCGCAGGCCGCCTCGAGCGTCTCCGCGCTGGCGATCGATTTCCACGCCTCGGGCGTCTCGACGAGTGGCCGCTCGAGGCCGACCGCGGGGTCGTCGATCACGTCGACAGTCACGTCGATCTCAGTGGCGATCTCCGCGCCCGTGCCACACATTTCGCCGTCGGCCATCGCGGCCTTACAGTCGCCCATCGCGAGCATCGCGCCGTCCTGAAAAACGGGGAAGTAGATCGTGTTCCCCGCGGTCACGTCGGTCGTGTCCAGGTTCCCGCCGTGGTCGTGGGGAACGAGCGTCGTGTACGACTCGGCTGCGGGGGCGACACCGATCGTCCCGATGACGGGGTCGACGGGAACCTCGAGGTCGCCGAACGCGAGGCTGTCACCGTCGACGGGTGTCATCCGGGTCCGTGGAGCCACGATATCCTCGTGGCCGTCGAGTAAGCCGAACCCGTCGATGGTGATCACCCGGCCCCGGTCCCCCGCGAGCCGGATCTCCTCGATTTCGACACGAAGGACGTCGCCGGGGGCGGCCCCCTCGAGCGCGATCGGTCCCGTCGCGGCGTTGACCTCCTCAGGGACCGACTCGAGGACGTCCGATTCGTCCTGTATCGCCCCGTCTAGACTATCTCGGGTTTCGATCGTCAGCGCTGCTCCTGATTCGACTGTGGTTACGGCCTCGAGAGCCGGCGTGAACTCGTAGATCGCACCGTCAGTGTCTGTAATGGTTCGACGTGCCATGGTACTAGTGTCAGTCGACGAGTCCCTAATACTGCTGGACGAGCCGCGTCGCCGATCGATCACACTCGAGGTCAGCGCTGGTCGAAGGGACCGTCGTTGCGGTCGGTATCGGTCGGTATCGGCGGCTATGACCCGCTTCCGTCGATTGCTTGCAATTGCATAGCACACGTTGATGTAGGCAATCAGTGTCAGATGGGTGTTGATGACCCCACGAGCAGGCACCGGTCGTTTCATGGTGATCAGGCATGAGTGACCTTCCGCCAATGACCGCGGTCAAACGGTGGCTCGTCACGACGAATCACAAAGACATTGGGATCCTCTATTTGGTGACGGCGCTGTTTTTCCTCCTGTTCGGTGGTGTCCTGGCGTTGCTGTTCCGGGCCCACCTGTGGGAAGCCGGTGGGACGGGATTGCTTTCGGGCAACGAGTTCAATCAGGCCGTCTCGGTTCACGGGCTGTTGATGGTCTTCTGGTTCCTCTCTCCGTTTGCCGCCGGCTTCGCGAACTACATCGTGCCGTTGCAGATCGGCGCGGATGATCTCGCGTTCCCCCGATTGAACGCCCTGAGCTACTGGTTTTACCTGTTTTCTGGACTCCTCATCGGCCTCTCGTTCTTCCAGGGGCGGTCGTTTGCGGGCGGCTGGACGATGTACGCGCCGCTGAACGTGCCGATGTACCATCCGGCGCTTGAGGCGGCGACCGGAGGGAATGCGACCGTTCTGGCGTTGATTCTGTTCGTCTTTTCGATCACGATCGGGACGGTAAACTTCCTCACGACGATCCACCGGTATCGCGCGGAGGGGCTGGGATTGTGGAACGTGCCGCTTTTCACCTGGTCGTGGCTGCTGACGGTGTGGATGATGTTGTTTGCCTTTGCCGCACTGCTTGCTGCCCTGTTGTTGCAGGCGAGCGATCGAATTCTTCTCACACAGTTTTTCGCGACTCATCAGGGCTCGAGTCTGCTGTGGGGCCACCTGTTCTGGTTCTTCGGGCATCCGGAGGTGTATATCGTCTTCTTCCCCGCACTGGGGGTCATGTTCGAGACGTTCCAGACCTTCTCCGGGCGGCGGATCGTCGGCCGCAAGTGGGTTATTATCGCGATGGTCCTCGTGGCTGTCCAGTCCTTCTTGGTCTGGATGCACCACATGTTCCTGACGACGATCAATCTCGAGATCAAAACGCTGTTCATGGCGACGACGATCGGGATCTCGTTGCCTTTCGACCTGATGGTCTTCGCGCTGATCTATACGATGATCAAAGGACGAATTCGGTTCACGACGCCGTTTCTCTTTAGCCTCGGCGCGCTCGTCCTGTTCATCCTCGGCGGGATCACCGGCGTCTTCCTCGGCGCTGTCGTCCTCGACTACGAGTTCCGTGGCACCTACTGGGTCGTCGCCCACTTCCACTACGTGATGGTCTCCGGGGTGACGGCGCTGATCGCCGGCCTCTACTACTGGTGGCCGAAGATCACCGGCAAAATGTACTCCGAGACGCTCGGCAAACTCAACTTCGCCGTCTACTTCATCGGATTTAACCTGCTGTACTTCCCGATGTTCCTCGCCTGGGAGACGCCGCGTCGTGTCTTTACTTACACCGAAGGAACGCAGTTCTATCATCAGCTCGCGACTGTCGGCGCGTTCGTCCTCGGCGCGTCGTTCCTGATCCTGTTTTACACGCTCGCAAAGAGCCTGGTGTCGGGACCAGACGCACCCGACAACCCGTGGGAGTTCTCCCGCACCGCCGAGTGGGCGACCACGTCGCCGCCGCCGCTCGAGAACTGGGACGGACGGCCGAGTTACGCCAGCGGCCGCCTTGAGTTCGTCGACGAGGCGACGGCGACCGACGGCGGGGTGATGGCCGACGAACTGAAACAGGAAACACACGCGGACCACGCCAGCATCTGGCCGCTCGGTATCGGGTTCGGGACGTTCGTGTTCCTCCTCGGTCTCTCGGGGATCACACCGTACATGGTCACGTTCGCCGAGGGAACCGGTGCGACAGGGGAACGACTCGTCGGGACCGGTGCCGAAGCGAGCATCATCTATCCGGTGTTGACGGTCCTCGGCGTCGCGATTCTCGCGTACACCCTCTTCGAGTACGGGCGCGAGTCGTTTCACGCCCCCGACATGGCGATTGCGGAACGATGGCCGTTCGAAGGCGTCGGAACCACGAAACTCGGCGTCTGGTTCTTCCTGGCGTCTGACGTGGTCGTCTTCGGTGCCATCATCGGTGCCTACATTTTCGTCCGCCTCCACGCTGGCTGGGGAACCTGGGAGAGTGTCCCGCCGTCGGCGATGGTCGGGCTCTTCAACACGTACGTGCTGTTGACCTCGAGTTTCACGGTCGTGCTTGCACTCGTCTTCGCCGAACGGGGGCACAAACGTGGGCTCCTTGCCTCACTCGGGGCGACGCTACTGCTCGGACTCGTGTTCCTGGCCGTCAAAGGCTGGGAGTGGAGCTACGAGTTCGCCCACGACGTCTACTGGTTTACCGAACTGCAGTACTCGATTTATTTCGCGACGACCGGCTTGCACGCCATCCACGTCATCTTCGGGCTGTTCATCGCCGCGTTCATGGGCTACCGTGTCGTGTCGGTCGACGCCTATCTCGAGGACGAACGCCCGGTGGAGTACTTCGGCCTCTACTGGCACTTCGTGGACATCGTCTGGGTCTTCTTATTCCCGCTGTTTTACCTGCTGTGAGGGCAGTCCCCTCCTTTCGTGTAACACAGCACTGATGGCTCTGGGCCACTATCGGCGAACCATTTGCTGAGCCACTATCGGCGAACCACTCGATTACAAGGGTCTCGCAGTGCAATCTCGAGCCATGAACCTTTCAGCCTTCGTTGCCCGACTCGACGAGGAACTGCGAACCGCAGACTACGCCGACGTTGACGCCAGTGCGAACGGCCTGCAGATCGGCCCCGAGGACGGTGAGGTCGACCACATCGCCTTCGCAGTCGACGGCGTCCGCGAGACGGTCGACCGCGCGGTCGATGCCGACGCCGACGTGCTCGTTACCCACCACGGGCTCTCGTGGGGCGGCTTCGACCGTGTGACTGGCCGCACCTACGATCGGATCGCCCCCCTGATCGAGAACGACCTCGCACTCTACGTCTCACACCTCCCGCTCGACGGCCACCAGGAACTGGGCAACGCCGCCGGCGTCGCCGACGTCCTCGACCTCGAGGCGCGCGCTCCTTTCGGCGAACTCGGTCCGGAGC
This sequence comes from Natronorubrum thiooxidans, assembly GCF_900156475.1. GTDB lineage: Archaea > Halobacteriota > Halobacteria > Halobacteriales > Natrialbaceae > Natronorubrum > Natronorubrum thiooxidans. The sequence continues at coordinate 180,578 of NZ_FTNR01000008.1, read as the reverse complement.
ACATCGGCCAGCGGGGTATTACAGCCGAATCGTACACTATCGACGAACTGTGTACGCGCCTCGAGGACACCCTCGAGACCGACGACCAGTCGGTTCAGTCACTCGCGTTCGGCCCTGAGGAGATCGAGGACGTCGCAATCGTCACCGGCAGCGGGACCGACTGGTTGGACGAGGCTATCGACGCCGGTGTCGATGCCCTCGTGACGGGCGAGGGGAAACAGCAAGTCTACCACGAGGCCAAGGAGGCAGGGATCCACGTCGTGTTGGCGGGGCACTACGCGACCGAGACGTTTGGCGTCCGTGCGCTGCAGGACCTGGTCGACTCGTGGGGCCTCGAGACGAGCTATTTTGCGGTTCCGACCGGACTGTAACCCGAGCGTCGAGACGCAAGCTGTCAGTGCTGACGGCGCAACGAGCACGTCTTCGTTCATGATCGGACCCACACTCGAGTGACTCGAACCCCAGTCGTTTCCAGACGGCTGTCCGACGGTCCCGAAATCGTCATCGACTCATACGGTCTGCTGTAACGAGTTACCGCCGATCACCAGAGACGGGGTCGGTGATCAGCGGTCAGTGACGACAGCAGTCCGTATCATGCGAGTCCAAGCAGCGAGAACCCGAACACTGAGGCGGCGACCAGCAGTATCGTCCAGAGCCCGATCCCGACCGTCATCCACCCTGCGACTGCACGACTTTGACTGCCGGCGAGCAAGGCCACGAGGGCGGCGATGTGGACGCCGGTGAGTATTGGGCCGCCAATCGAGAGCCCAGCAAGCCCGTACCGGTCCCACAAGCCTCGCGCTCGAGCGTATCGCTCGCCCGTGTCTCCGTTAGCGTCGCCACCCGCTCGTCGACTGCCCCACCACCTCGAGAGGCGCTGATGGAAGGCGACGAGCACGTAGACGGAGCCGACGTTCCCGGCGAACGCAACGACTCCTGTTGCGATGGGATCGAGTCCCAGCCCGATCGCGACCGGCACGACGACGAGGATCTCGACGACAGGAATCGCCGCGAAGAGGAAGACGAGCGCGTACTGGAGGAGGCCGCTCGCGTCCTCGAGTAGCGGGCTAATCTCGACGAGCAGCGACAGGAGTGTCATTGGTCGATTACGAACGATTACGGTCCGTTGGACGTGTTTGCTGACCGTAGGGTAACACTCGAGAAATAGCTGCCGTTACCGTCTCCTGGAAGCCAGTGAACGACACATGCGTCTCAGTACGTCCGAGACGTCGCTGAGCCGACGTCGATCCGAACGAGCGTGTTCTCGGCGTAGGCCTCCGGCCCGGCGTCGTACTTCTCGTTGATTCGACGGCGTGTGGCCGCCGTTTCCGCTTCATCATCGATGACTGTCGCCGTTCCGAGCAGCGTCACCATCCACTTCGTGGCCCCGGCCTCGTCGTCCTGTATCGAGAGGGCAACCCGTGGGTTTTCCCGAATATTGGCCAGTTTTCGGCCCGTTGTCACGATTTTGACGGTGTCATCTTCGCAGCGGTACCAGACGGGGGCGACGTGTGGCCGGCCCTCGAGACAGGTTCCGAGATGGGCGATCAACGGTTCGTCCTCGAGGAGACGTTTGGCTTCCGGTGGGATCGTCACGACCGTTGGTCCCACGTCACTGGACAAAAGCAATCACCATGGGGGTGTCGAGTCGCCGGCCGCCACGCACCGTGTCAACTCGCCCCTAGATATTTATTTTCATACATCTGTTCCCGCGAGGATGGTTTATCATGAACTTTTATAACCAAGGAGTCTGTAGGGGTGAGTACAGATGTCGGTCGTACACGTAGCAGCCTGAATTTGCCGCTCCCGACGAGTCCCAGCATCGTTTCCAACGACAGACACACACTACCCGACCGACATGAGCACACAACACTTGCAGACCCGAACCGAGCCCGAACCGCAACCCACCAACCGCACGCGAACGACGCCAGCCGACACGACTGCCGTTACCGAAGACCCACGGACGGCGACCGATATGGCTCCCCGAACGTTCTCCCACCGGAACACGGCCCGACTCGAGAACCTGATGGACGAGTGGAACACCGCGTTCGCTAACGCCGGGTCGGAATCGACACGCAGCGCGTAAGGAGTTCGATTTTGCTCGAGAGATCCAAACCGTCTTTGGAGCGACTGCCGTAGCATCACCCGGCCGATGACGATTCACTCGCTCCGAGCCGGACTCGGCACCCGGCCGTGACGAGCCCTATGAGTGCCGAGGCCAGTTTTCTGTCTCGACTAACTATATTCGCAAAAAATATCATGCCTCTCTCGAGCGTGTCTCTCCAGTTAGGTTTTCCGCTCGTGGAGTGGATCAGAATCCGCTCTGACCGAGGCGTACACCCGATCGGCCCACTCGCACGCGATCGATGCATCCGTATCGACGAACACCTGCATGAGTCCAGTGGTCTCGTCGTAGCCCCCGATTCCGACGTGCTCGTCGAAAATAGCGAGACCGTACGGTAGATCATCACGGGTCCGGAGGGTAAGGTGTCCGCGATCGATCGCCTCCTGAGCGCGTTCCGGGTAGGTTTCGAAGAGCTTCTCGGCAATGTGAGGGAGATAGATAATTTCGGTGTCGGTCTCCTCGAAGATCTGGGTGTGGAACCCGCCGAGGACGAGCGGCGCCATGTGCGTCGTATTGAACCCATGGAAGGCCTCCGACTCACTGAGCAGCGAAATGAACCGTTCGACCGGTTGGTAGGGATCGTCCGGCTCTGCGAGCGTAACCCTCGCGTCCAGGAACGGTTCGAGAACGAACTCCTGGTGGTCCTCGCAGATGGTGTCCAGTAACGGCGCGAGTCGGTGGACGGTGCGAACGTTCGCCTCGAACCGGAGCACTTCGTCGGCGATTGCCTCGCCCTGCCCGGTTAACCGAAACCGACTGTCGACCTTCTTGACAAAGCCCTGTTCGTCAAGCCACTGCGTGAAGCGGTGACTCGTTGCCCGCGAGACGTCGAGGCGCTCCTCGATTTCCCGGCGGTCGAGAGGTTCCGCGCGAAGCGCCTCCAGAACCGGTCTGTGTCGCACGATATCGCCGAGCAGGTTCGTGTCGACACGATCGTCTGCGGCGTCGAGTCGCTGTCCGAGGTACTGTTGCGTTCGTGCGTTCTCTAGGAGGGCCTCCATGATCGGTGAACTAGGCGGTGGGCGTCCGTCATCGGTCATTTGTTCATCGTTGTAGAGCACCATGGAACTCACCACTTTGATAAAGGATAGCATGGGTTGTAGCTCTATCGTGCACGCGAACCGAGAGGCATCTCACGACCTGAAACTGTGTGCATCCCGCCGAACGTGTGTCACTGAATGAGGCTAACAGCGCAGGAGCCGTTCGGGTATATATGACCCAATCAACTATCGACGAACAGATTGAGCAGTTTCGAACCGGCGAATACGGGGATGTGATTCGTCCCGGTGACGCCGACTACGACGATGCCCGCGCAGTCTGGAACGGGATGATCGATGCGTATCCCAAGCTGATCGCTCGCTGTCGAGGCACGGCGGACGTTATCCGTGCAGTCGAATTCGCCTGCGAGAACGATCTTCGTGTGGCTGTCCGAGGCGGCGGTCACAACGTCGCCGGCACGGCCGTGTGTGACGATGGCCTCGTAATCGACCTCTCGGAGATGCGAGGTGTATGGGTCGACCCCGAAGAACGCACGGCGTGGATCCAGGGCGGTGCCACGTGGGCCGACGTCGATCACGAGACCCAGGCGTTCGGCCTGGCGACGCCGGGTGGCGTCGTCTCGAAGACCGGCGTCGCAGGGCTTACCCTCGGCGGCGGTATCGGACACCTTCGGTGCAAGTATGGCCTGAGCTGTGATAACCTCCGCTCCGTGGACGTCGTCACCGCGGACGGCCGGTACCTCACTGCCAGCACCGACGAGAACGAGGAGTTGTTCTGGGGATTGCGTGGCGGTGGCGGTGGCCTCGGGGTCGTGACGGGCTTCGAGTTCGAACTCCACCCCGTCGGACCGGAGGTGGCGACCTGTTTCGTGCTCTATCCGGGGGAGCGAGCGGCCGAGTGTCTGCGGGCGTATCGCGAATATGTCTCGACAGCATCCGACGACGTTACCACGCTCTCGTCAACTGGTGTGATGCCCGACGAGGAGCTTTTCGCCGACGATGTGGTGGACGACCTCAAGATCGGCTTTCTGGGGTGTTACGCGGGATCGCCCGAAGATGGCGAGGAGGCGCTCGCACCGTTACGGGAACTCGACGAACCGATTGCCGACTTCAGCGCGACGTTACCCTATGTCGAGTTTCAGCAGATCCTCGACGAGGATTACCCGGACGGGATGCGATACTACTGGAAATCCCTCTATCTCGATGGGCTCACCGAGTCCGCCATCGAGCGAATCTGCTACTGGGCGGAGACCGCACCGTCACCCCTCTCGACCGTCGACGTCTGGGAGCTGGGTGGCGCGGTCATGGACGTCGACCTCGAAGATAGCGCGTTCGCCGGCCGACACGCGCCGTTTCTCCTCGGAATCGAGGCAAACTGGGAGGATCCCGCGAACGACGATGCTAACATCGAGTGGGTGCGCGATTGCATCGCCGACATGCGGCAGTTTTCGGACGGCTCGTTCTACCTGAACTTTCCGGGCTTTTTCGAAGGAGGCGAGGCCGCGCTGCAGACCACGTTCGGGCCGGCCTACGAACGGTTGATCGCGTTGAAAGACGAGTACGATCCAGCGGCCCTGTTCTCCCTGAACCGGGACGCTAAGTCCACCAACTGAGCACGGCCGGTGTCGATCGTTTTTCATCGTCGTCAACGCTGTGGATAGACGTTGATATCTGAGTCTCGAGGCCCCTGATTTACGACGGGTTGGACCGATAGTTGCCACTCCCAGCTACTGCACATCTGATCGACTGTCAGTGGTGCCATCGGTCCTTCGGTTCAGTTATCGCTCGGTGACCAACCACGACCGGGACGGTCGTTCGCTCGGCGATTCGGTCGGAGGTCTCTCCGAAACGTTGGACCGATCGTGTCCGGCTTGAACCTACTGCCGATTATCAACAGCGTGACAACGTACAGGACGCCGACCAGAACGACCGACCCGACCATGATCTTACGCCGTACGGGTATTTCTGCGAGTGCTAAACAGATCACTATGGAGAGACTGTGTAACTCGAGTGCCAAGTCCACCCGAGTCACGAAGCCGTCACGCCGCTCGAGTCAGCACACTCGAGTCGACGGACCGACGGATAAGTATTTCACGACGTCCTGCAATGCACGTCGATAGGGCCGAATGGCTCACGTATCATGAATGTCGACGAATTCGTTACGACGAACGAACCGAAAGCAGGCGGCGAGACGTTTCAACTCGAGAACAGCAAGCTCCTCGATATCGACCTCGACGGCTCGGTGATCGCGAAGGCGGGCTCGATGATCGCCTACAGCGGCGACGTCTCGTTCGAGGGCAAGTCCTCCGCCGAGGGCGGGATCACGGGTTTTCTCAAGGAGAAAACGACGAGCGAGGGAACGCCGGTAATGGAGGCGACCGGCAGCGGCCACCTCTATCTCGCAGATCAGGAAAAGCAGATCCAGATCCTCGAACTTGAGGCCGGCGAAGAAATCTCGGTCAACGGAAACGACGTCCTCGCGTTCGAGTCGAGCGTGAACTACGAGATCAGGACCATCAAGAGCATCGCCGGCTTTTCGGCGGGCGGGTTGACTAACGTCTCCCTCGTCGGTCCGGGCAGCGTCGCGATCACGACCCACGGGACGCCGCTGGTGTTGCAGCCACCGGTTCGGACCGACCCGAGTGCGACCGTCGCCTGGAGTGAGGTCACCCCCAGTAGCCACGTCGATAAGGCGTTCTCGAACATGATCGGCCAGTCGTCCGAGGAGACGTATCAACTCGAGTTCAGCGGCACGGAAGGCTTCGTCGTCGTCCAGCCCTACGAGGAACGCCAACCGCAACAGTAGTCACCACCGACTCACCCGTCACCCTGTTTTTCAGATGTCGGCGACGATCGACGACCGGTCGCTCGAGAAACCAGTAAGCGGGAGCGACGATCCGGTATCGATGCGTTGCCCCGTGTTTTCGTGCGCGATCGGGGGGTAGCACTGTCGGGGAGTTCTTGTCGTTTCATCTCACAGACTGATATGCGAACCAGCCGGGTTGAAGAGACTAGTCAGTTGTCCGAAATTGTCTGGAAAGATGGATAATACCACTATCGGGCGGTTTGGGTATCTCTTTATGTTGTTTGTTGTTCTCTATGATAGCTAATGACTACCGAACAGTTCACAACCAGACAGAAACTCCTCGCGGAGGGCTTTGGCTCTGCGACCCTCGTCTTCGTTATTGTCTCGGCGGGGCTGCTCGCCGATGGAATGTTGCAAGCGACACCGAGTATCGGCGTGTTGTTCATCGGATTGGCGACGGCTGGCTGGCTGTTTGTCATCGTTCAGATACTCGCGCCGATCAGCGGTGCCCACGTGAATCCGGCGGTTACGATCGCTCTTGTCGTGACCGGTGATGTCGACGCCGAGACCGCACGACAGTACATTCCGGCCCAGTTCCTCGGCGGCGTGCTTGGCGTTGGACTGGCAGGACTCACCTTCGTGAGCACGATCGGCTGGGAGGTGTTTGCGATCTCCGCCGTCGAACGGCCCGCATCCACCTGGCTTGCCGAGTTCGTCGGCACCATCGTGCTCGTGTCGGCCGTCATTTCGCTGCTCAGACAGGAAAGCGACTGGATCGGCCTCGCAGTGGGCTTTACTGTTGGTATGGGGATCATTGCGACGTCTTCGACGGCGTTTCTTAACCCACAGGTCGCCTTCGCGCGGATCTTCACGTCCGGAATCGCAGGTATCCAGCCGTTCGATGCTGTCATGTTCATGTTCGCCTCTACGCTCGGCGGCGTTGCAGCCGGCCTCCTGTGGCGGTATCTCTGGCCGAGACCCACGCCGATCGACCGGCTGAAACCCAAACCCGGCGACGACAGCCTGCTCGAGGAGCCAACTGTGGAATCGTAGCCAGTCCTTGCGAGTCGAATCCACGATGGGACACGAACAGACGGAGAGTGGTGTTCGCTGAGCGTCGTTGATAGAACAGTCCCCTCAGTTCTGACCGGCCTGAACTTCGTTCTGATACCGTGTCTGTGCTGTCGTTCCCGTTCGAGCGCCGAGGCCATCGATTTACTTGTTGTGCTCGTGCCATCGCTGACCGCTCGAGTGGCTCCACTGCCCAAGAACGGCCGGTCGCAACCGTCACGGATACGGACTGCCGCCGTGCCTGAGCAAAGCAGGAATCAACTCGAGAGAGCGGGGACGCCGAGAAACTCGAACGGCGCAGTCTCGACGAGGTCGTCGGCGACGTCGCCAGCGAAGACGTTCGCTTGGTGCTCGCCGAGTGACAGCGACCGAACGCCGGCATCGGCGTCGAAGTCGAGCCCCTCGAGGTCCAGCCAGAAGACGCTCGGTGAGAGTGCCGACTCGAAGTAGTAGCGTCGGTCTCGGTGATCGGCGACCGTGCGCCAGCGCGTCGAGGAGATGTGCGGTTCGTCCGGTGTGCTAATTCCGTACGGCACGGAGACGTTGCGGATCGCGCCGAAGACGCTCGCCGTTGCGGCTCGACGGTCTGCGGTCTGTGGGAGTGCGTCCACGTAGAAACTCGCGCGGGCGAATCGGTCAGCTGGGCGATTCGTTCCCGGCAACATGACGGTGCCACCGATCTCCGACCAGTAGGCGTCGAGTGCGAGTTGCTGGTCGAACGGCGGGGAGTTCGTCATCACCTGATACGCCCGGTCGTGATGAATCGTCAACTCGCCGTCGACGTACTCGAGGATGGCACTATCTCCCGTCGCATCGGAGAGTGACAGGTGCAGGGTAGCAAGTCGGCCTTCGTCCGGGATTTCGTCGGAAACGACGACGAACTCCTCGTTCCGGTGGGTTTCGACTGCCTCGGCGACCGTCGCGAAGTTGTCGAGGACGTACTGCGCCCACAGCGAGATCGACAGCCCGGGTGCGTCGCCGTCCCACTCGGGGTAGTCGGATTCGGTGAGCCACAGGACGTTCGCGGCCAGCCCTGCCTCGTTCATGCCGTCGGTCGTCGCGATGTCGTACGCGGAGGCGATGACGCTGCCGTACTCAGCGGTCCACTCGATCGAGTTCGGCCCAACTTTGCCCGTTCGCTCCACTCCGCGTGGGAACACCCAGACGTTGGTTCCGATCTCGCCGTGCCAGTCCATCGACCGGCCGGTGAGCACGATGTCATCGGGTCCGAGATACACTAATCGCGTACACATCTACGGTCTCCCTCCAGTCTCTCGGCTGTTGTGCGTCGTAGGCCCAACCATGATTCTGTCATACACCGATCAGGAAAATGAGTTGTATTCGGTCCGAACTGATACGTCACGGCTGGGTAGAGGTCTGTCTCTCGAGTTCGGAAACGAGTGCAACGACCGGATCGCCGGCGTGATGATGTTGTTGTCTGTGTGTAATGAGGCCGTTGCACACACCTAACATAGGTATCCGAACGAAGTATATACCCGTAGTTTGTAGGATCATAACAACAGAATGGTCCTACAACATCAGTCGACGGATTTCGAGGCGATACGTGGATGAGCATCCCGAATCGTCTCTCGGATGTCGTGACCACGCATTCTCGAGTCGTGATCGTTGCCCTGCTGTTGACGACGGCACTCGTGGGTGCGGGAATGCCGATGGTCGACGACGACTCCTCGCTCGCGCAGTTCGAAGGCGACTCGCCGGAGGCCGAAGCGCTCGAGGATATCGACGATCGATTCGACGCCGAAGGTGACGAAAATACGACTGCAGTACAGCTGATCGCGAGAGGCGATGACGTCCTGACACAGGAGTCACTGCTCGAGTCACTCGAGTTCCAACAGGAGATTCACGCCAACGAGTCGATCAATGCGACGCTCGTCGAGAACGACTCGATCACCGGCGTCGAGAACCTCGTCGCGATTACGGCGATCACCAACGAACAGATTGCCGACCTCGAGGAGCGAGGGGCCGAACTCGAACAGCGGGGTGAAGACCTCGAACAGCGAGGTGCAGAGCTCGAACAGCGTGAGGCCGCCCTCGAGGCCAGAAGCGAGACGCTCGAGGACGGGCTCAACGAGACGGTCGCACTCGAACGCCAGCGCCAGGCCCAGCTGGCAAACGGTGAGACCGAGGCCGCCGCGGGAACTGCGGCCGAAATCAACGGCACGATCGCCCAGACAGCACAGGCAGCCGACCTCGACGACGAGCAGACCGCCGAGTACGAATCGCAAGCGACCCAGGCTCGAGAGATCGAGGCCGATCGTTGGGCGCTCGAGCAACAGTATGACGATCCGGCCAGCGATCCCGAAGTCGCCGACGACTATCAGGAGCTGACCGAGGCGCTCGAGGACGTGTACGCCGGCGCGACGGTCGGCGTCCTCGAAGACGAGTACGCGCAACTCGAGGAGGACGCAGACCGGCTCGAAGCGGACCAGCAGGCGCTCGAAGAAGACTCAGCTCAGCTCGAGGACGATCAGCGAGCACTCGAGGAGAGCGGCGACGAGCGACCGTCGCTTGAGGCACAGATCGAGGCGCTCGAGGACCTCAATGAGGAAGAGTTCGAGGAGGTACTCGTCCAGACGCTGTCCGACGACGGCGACAACGGCGGGGCTGGGTTGGCGTTCATGCCGACGTCCTACGAGCCCGGCACGACCGATGCCGACGCTCGCATGACGCTGGTCTCCCAGCAGATGGCTGGCGATCAGATGGGGATGGGTGGCGGTGGCTCCAGTCCGTCGCTCGACGCCCAACTCGATCTTCGTGACCTCGCCAACCAGAACGAACAGGAGTATCTCGTCTTCGGGTTCGGGATCATCAACGACGAGATCGAACGGTCGATGGGCGACAGTCTCGCGATCGTCGGCCCGCTCGCGCTGTTGTTCGTCGTGATCGCACTGTCGGTCGCCTACCGCGATCCACTCGACATCGCGCTGGGCGTCGTTGGCATCCTCGCCGTGCTCGTCTGGACGTTCGGCTTCATGGGCTGGGCCGGAATCGCCTTCAACCAGATGATGATCGCGGTGCCGGTGTTACTGATCGGGCTCTCGATCGACTACGCGATTCACGTCTTTATGCGCCATCGAGAGCAACGCGAGACCCAACGGGTCTTGGATGAGCGAGCGGGAAGCGACGCGACCCGCGAGCAACGCGAACTGGACGGGATATCGGGTACCGTCCGCGGATCGATGACCATCGCGCTGGCAGGCGTCGGCGTCGCGCTCATCTGGGTGACGGCCACCACTGCAATTGGCTTCCTCGCAAATCTCGTCAGCCCGATCGGTCCCATTCGGGAGTTCGGGATCGTCAGCTCCATCGGGATCATTGCGGCCCTGATCATCTTCGGCGCGCTGATCCCCGCCCTCAAAGTCGAGATCGACTCGGCACTCGAGGCACGCGGCTGGAGCCGACAGAAGCGCGCGTTCGGAACCGGTGGGGGGCGTTTCGCCAGTGCCCTCACGCTCGGGTCGACCGCGGCACGAAAGGCACCGCTCGTTATTCTGGTTGTGGCGCTGTTGCTCACTGCCGGCGGTGTTTACGGCGCGAGCGAGGTCGATACCAGTTTCAACGAGGAGGACTTCCTCGCTGAGAGCCCGCCCGCCTGGACCGAGAACCTCCCGGCTGGGATGGCTCCTGGCGAGTATCAGGCGAAAAATGATCTTGATTTCGTCAACGAAAACTTCCAGCGGGATGACACGCAAGCGCAGATACTCATCGAAGGGGATATTTCCGACGACGACAGCTTACAGCAGATCGCCGACGCACAGGACGAAGCAGCTGCAACCGATTCCGTCTACACGCTCGCGAACGGCGAGGCGGACGTTCGAGGACCGCTGTCGGTAATGGAAGAGACGGCGGCTCAAAACGAGTCGTTCAACGAGTCGTTCCACGCTGCCGATACGGACGGCGACGACGTCCCTGACCAGAACGTCGAAGCGCTGTACGACGACCTGTTCGAGGTCAACGAAGCCGGCGCAAGCACCGTCCTCTACCGGACTGATGACGGTGAGTACGAGTCGGCGCGGTTGATTATCGCTACCCGTGGCGATGTTGGCTTCGACCAGACGACCGACGACATGCGCGCCATTGCGGGCCAACTCGACGCCAGCGGCACCGGCGATCAGCGCAACATCGACGCCGGACCTGGTGAACTGAACGCGATCGCGACTGGCGACCCCATCGTGAGCTACATCGTCGAGCAGGACCTGCTCGAGACGGTGCTTCAGAGCCTGCTGATCACGCTCGTGGCCGTCTTCGTGTTCCTCACAGTCGCCTACCGGCTGACCGGAAACAGCGCGACGCTCGGGGCCGTGACGCTGTTGCCGGTCGCGTTTTCGGTGAGCTGGATCCTTGGAACGATGTATCTCATCGGCATGCCGTTTAACGTGTTGACGGGGATGATCACCAGCCTCACGGTCGGGCTCGGCGTCGCCTACAGCATCCACGTCAGCGCCCGGTATACGCTCGAACTCGAGCGACAGGGCAACGTCTGGTCGGCGATGCAGACGACCGTGACGGGAACCGGGGGTGCGCTGCTCGGCAGTGCCGCGACGACCGTCGGTGGCTTTGGTACCCTCGCCTTTGCCATCCTGCCCGTGCTCCGGCAGTTCGGGATCATCACCGGCCTGACGATCACGTACGCGTTCCTCGCGAGCGTTATCGTCCTCCCGGCGATGTTGGTGTTCTGGACGCGATACTTCGGCCCGGACGTCTCCTTTGCGATGTCGGGGGCGACTACCCAAGCGCCGACGGCGAGCGACGGCGGTATCGAACCGGACACAGCCGACGAGCCACGAGGTGACGACCAGTGACTGCCGACGAAAGCGAGGCCGTCGACGCGTTCGAGCGACTCGGGCTCACTAGCTACGAAGCCAAGGTCTTCATCGCCCTCCACCGACTGGGCTCCGGGACGGCACGCGACGTCGCCAGCGTCACCGACGTTCCCCGCTCGCAGGTCTACAGCGTCGCCGAGAGCCTAGAGGACCGTGGCCTGCTCGAGATCCAGCAGTCGAACCCGATCCGCTATCGGCCGGTGAGCATCGAGGAAGCACAGACCACGCTCGAGGAACGGTTCGAACGCGAACGCGAGCGGGCCTTCGAGTACGTCGACGCGGTCAAACAGGAGTCGGCGACCGAGGAGACTCAGGAGGATATCTGGACCGTTCGCAGTCGCGACCGCGTCGACGACCGCGTCGTCGATCTGCTCTCGCAAGCCGAGGAGACGATCGTCTTCGGGACGCGGCTGCCATCGCTCGTCACGGATTCGATCGAACGGACACTCGAGGAGCAGGCCGCCGCCGGCGTGTCGGTGCTCGTACTCAGCCGCACGGACACAGTCCAAGAGCGACTAGGAGCGCTCGAAGGTGTCGAGACTGCGATCCCACCGACCCACCGTGACGACGACCAGCGGTCGGGCCGGATCGTCATCGTCGACAACAAGAGCCTCCTGTTGAGCGTCGTCGACGGCGACCTCAGCGAGACGGCGATCTGGAGCGCCGACTCGCTGTTTGCGTCCGTGCTGATCCAGTTGATCGAAGCAAGCGACGAGGTACAGCCCGACGCCGACTGACCGAGTCTCCCCCTCGAAACCGCGTCGCCGGCAATCGACTCGCCTTCACTCGAGTCGATATCGAAGCAGTGCCGCAATCCCGCCGAGATTGGCGAGTTGCTGACCGGGTGGGAACTCGCTCGAGAAGACTGTGACCTCGCCGCCTTTCTGTTCGGCCGTCCGAACGATGTCGTCGACGTTGATGGCCCACTCGCCGTCGGGGCCACGTTCTTTCCGGAGTCGGTCGTCAAGGACGAGTAGCCGTTCGATCGCGCCGAACTCGGCGGCCTGCTTGACCTCCTCGGGACCGTAGGCTGCTTTCGCGCCCTCCGCAATCCGTTTCGTGAGTTCGTCGATGTATTCGGCCTCGCTCTCGATGCGAGTCTCCTGTTGGACGTCGGCGACGGCACCGCGTTTGAGCACTTCGTGGACGCCGCGGTCGCCGACTGCTGCGGTGTCGACCATCGTGATCTGCTCGGTGATTTCGGGCTCGTTCTGCTCGAAATACTTGTAGGCGTCCTGTTTCGTAAAGCCCGGCCCGGCGAGGATGATCGCGTCCGCATCCTGCCGTTTGAGGACCGTGCCGAGTTCGGCGAACAGCTCCGAGCGCCCGCGGGAGTACTCGCCTTTGCCGGTCGTCCCGGTGATCGTCGCCCGCTCTTCGGTGCCGTACTGGGCGACTGTGTGGACGTGGGCCTGCCCCTCCTCGACGGTCGCGATCGCGACGTCGGGGTTTTCGGTCGCCTCCTCGGCTTCCTCGAGGCGGGCCTCCTGGTCCGGTTTGAACCGTTTCTCGATGGATAGCTCGTCGCGCTCCTCGACGTTCAGGGTGTGATGAAATCCGAGTTGGTCTTCCCGCGAGCAGGCGACGATCTCGCCGCCGACCCGGAGCCGATTCGCGAACTTGTGGAACTCGATGTCGTCGACGGCGATGGCGACCCACATATGTTCGCGCTCGCCGCCCGTATCACGCATCTGGTCGTCGTTGCGCTGAATCCGCCGGGTCGTATCACCTGCGACGCGGTCGCCGGGCTCTAAGACGTACTGCAAGTGCCAGAGGTCGTCGACGCTTTCGGGAACGACGGTCACCCGTTCGCGCCCGCCCTCGACGTGCTCCCGGTCTTTGATCTGCATGGCCGTGGGTTTGCGTGGTATCGGTAAGTGGGCTGCGATCCCTCGAGCGGCACTCGACTCGAGTCGCCCCAGGCGACGGGGCGTCTCGGTTTCGACCGGGGTTCGTATCGACTCGCACCACAGTCACGTTTGGTATAGTGTAGCATAGTAAGGGGCGCAAGGTATGCACGCTCGAAGCCACTAGAGAGTATGAAACTCGCACACGTCCAACTTCTCGAAGACTTTGGGGCGCGGTCACTCACAGTCCACGCGATCATGGTGGTCACGTTCGCCAACGCGATTCTGGCAGGGCTGTTCGTCGGAGGACAGATCGGGCTCGTCTCCTTCGTCGCCTTGCTCAACTTCACCGCTGGGCTGTGGGTCTCCCATTCGATCCACTCGCTCGGCAACGTCTCCCGTGACGACGAGTACAACGGTATCATCAACGAACTGCTGGACACTGGCACTGACACCGACGAAACCAGTGAGGGACTCGACACCGGGCGCTTCGGTCGCCTACTCGCGTTGATTGCAGCCGTGACGGCGGTGTCACTGTTGACCTCGGCACAGGTTCTGCCCGGGGAACTCCTGTCGGTCGCCATCGTCGCCGTCGGAGCCATCGCGGTCGTGACCGCGATCATCGGCTTCCTGATCGCCCTTGGGGCTTCCTACGACGAATCTCAGCAGCGGTGGGTCGACAAGCAGGAGGCGAACGCGGACTCGACCGACTGAACCGTCTCAGGAGAGAAACAGCGGTTGTGTACAGCTCACCGAACCACCCGGACCGGAAGCTTCAGCGCGAACGTACGTGCTCGACACGTCGCTCAGCGAGAGGGTGGTTCCGGTGTCGATCGGTTCGCCGTCACCGATCCACCGAACCGACGTCGCCGCCGGCGACGCGACGCGGGCGCGATCGTCGTCGACGCTGATCGAGTCGATTGCTGGGGCAATACTGTCTCCGTTGTACTGAACGTAACTTCGGCCGGCCCGCAACGCGTCGATGACGCCTGCTGGCGATTGCTCGTCGAGCAATAGCACGGTTCGAGAGCGATCGAAGCGCTCGGTTTCTGGCGACCGTGGTCTGGCGTGATAATCGTCGTTTGCGAACGCCCAGATCGGTCGTCGAGATCCGAACTCGACGAGCAACTCGTCCCAGATGTCTCGACAGCTGGGATATCGATCCCGCGCGTTGAACGCCTCGACGCCGAGCACGGTGTCGACCCGCTCGAATAACTCCCGGTAGGCTTCGAGGCCTTCGGGCTGGGGATATCGGCCGGGGTGTGGAAGAAACGAGACGCCCCCACGCTCGTCGATTTCGGTGGCAACTTGCAGGAGGGATTGTCCGCGACCGTGTCCCAGATCGGTTCCGAGACTCACGATGTCGTGGCGCTCGTCGATCCCCGCAACGGTTCCGCGCAACTCGGCACCCTGTATCGGAATCATGTCGCCTGCTTCGCCGTGGCGCTCCCACTGTGACCACGGCCAGCTGGTCACGTCGAGATCCTCGAAGAAGGGCTCGCCTTTGTGCTTGGTTCCGTCGACGTAGTACTCGTGTTCGGTCACGGCGAGGGCACTGTAGCCGGCGAACTGGTACTTGTCGATGAGATCGCCGGGCGAGGATCGCTCTCGGTCCCCGCCGTCGGCTATCTCGCCGGGTGGGTCGTGAGTGGCCGACTCCGGATCGATCCAGTTTCGCGGCTCGTGGAGGTGAAACTGGGAGAGACACTGGTCGGTAGTCTCCCAGTCGACGTCAGCGTAGGGATTCATTGCGACGGGCGGTCGGCTAGCTCGTGAGCGGGTATTCCTCATTTTTGTGTGGGTTGTGGGGGTTCGATGAAGGCATCGATGCCGGCCGCGGATCGACACGGCAGTTGCAGTATGGGTCGTCAGTGCGCACGGATGACTCTCGGCGTTCGATCGTTCATGCTTTTTATAACGGTGTAACATCTGTCGCCAGCGTTGACGGCCCGATCCGGCTGGCTGCGCTCATCTCTCTCAGTTCGGACGTCTCTCGAGTGTTGTACGCTGCTACAATCGGCGACTGTTCGTTCCACCGATCAACCACGGCTTTCGCCACATGTTTCACGAACCATCGAGAGTAAATAACGCTGTATATGAGCCACGGGGAGGAGTATATAGACCTCCACTGTGCTCCAGTAGCACCCATGAATGCAATGGTGACTGGTAACATGACTGTCGCGAGGAACGACAGCTGAGTGCTGTACGTCACGACCGGAGCGACCGCGACCCATGTTGAGGTTGTTGATCTGTTACGCCAGCCCGTCTCCCTCCAGTATTTTTGATCGAACGCGATCGTAGGTCGATCGGTCGACCCCTGCTCGTCCGAGTCGGTCGTCGTGGGCGTCACTCCCACCTGTCGGCACCAGGTCGTGGTCATCGATCACCGCCTCAACGGGCGCAACGTCGACGGCCCGGTCGTAGGGATAGGCGAGTTCGACGGCGTCGAGATCCGCGGTCAGCGCCAGTGCATGCTCGGGTTCGGCGTACCGAAGCGGGTGTGCGAGTCCGACCAGCCCACAGGCTTCCGAGAGCACGCGCCGTCCGCGATCGAATTCGGGAACCGTCCGCGGGACGTGGCACGGACAGCCGTCTCCGATGAGTTCGTCTCTGGCCCGTCGGTAATCGTACGGCGCGTCGCTGCGGTCGATCGCGCGGGCAATGTGCGTTCGGTGGATTCCGGGTTCGACGTCGACGGCTAGTTCGACGCCGAGTTCATCCTCGACGCAGGCCACGATCTGTCGCGCGCGCTCGACCCGATTCGCCTGTACCGTCTCGAGCAGTTCCTGCAGGCGTTCCGTTCGCCGGACGCCGTAGCCGAGCAGGTCGACGCGCAGCGCTCCGGTCGTCACGCCCAGTTCGATGCCGTGAACGATCTCGAACCCCTCGAGTGTCGTCAGCGGCCGATCCAGATCGGGGTGAACTCGATCGTGATCGGTGACTGCAACAGCCTCGACGCCGGCCCGTTCAGCGGCTTCGGGGAGCGTCGCCAGCGTCAGCGATCCATCCGAGTTCGTCGTGTGGACGTGGAGGTCTGCGACTACCATCTTTCTCGGTATTTGCTAGACCGTTCGACCGTGCGTGCATCGTCTGTGAGTGACGTGTATTCGGGTACATCGCCCGCCATCGTTTTTCCGGTCGCCGGCGGCGAGAGTCCGAACCCACCCCGTCGCAGTTCGTCGCTGCCCAGTCGGTGACTGCAGGGCCGAACCAACCGCCACGACTGGATTCGACGCTCCATGTCAGGCCTGAGACGCCACCATCGGCCCCAGTTCGGTCGTCACGTCGTCCATGATCTCCTCGATCGTCTGTTCCATATTTTCGTTGGCGATAATCGTCGCTCCGTTCCGTTTTCCCTCCTCGACGATGTATTCCTGAAGCGTCCGAATGTCTTCGATGTTCTCGAGGTACCGTTCGGCGTTCCGGTTGCTCGTGTTCGCTCTGCTCTGAAACCGTCTGGCGTGTTCCGTTTTGTCCGGCACCTCGAGAACGTACTGAAACGTATGACAGTCGTCCCGATCCGCCATCCCCAGATATCCCGGCACAACGTGGACGCCGTCGACAATCGAGTTCACGCCCTCTTCGACGCCTCTGTCGATGACCGGCTTGACCCCTGTGCTCACGACGTTGACCTGCTGGTTGAACCCGTAGATGAGGGGGTCGTCCACCAGGTCGGCTTTCACCGTTTCGTCGGTATTGAAACTGGACCGGTACAGAGAGGGGACCAGTTCCGTCGACACCATATTTCGCATGATCTCGCGGACAGTGTCGGTTTCGATGATCCTGTTGATGTCGAGTCGGTGAGCGAGTTCGACGGCGAGCGTCGACTTGCCGATCCCTGCGGTGCCACCCAGCAGAATAAACAGCGGTTTCTCCAGCCCAGACAGCTGTCTGGTTACCCTGTAAAATTTCTCTGCTCTCTGCAACCCTCTCTCTTGGAGTTTCCGTTGTACCTGCTGTTGGATCTCCCTCGAGTGGACGACCTCGACCCGATCGAGTTCGCGATCGATCTCCCTGACGATCTCGTATCGTTTCTCGAGGGGCAATCCGGTAATCGCCAGCGAGGTGGCGAGAATGCCCTTCGAGAACGGATGTCTGTTCCCGTCTTTGCGTACGTCCGTCATTCCTCCGGTTGACGGTCGGCGAGCGTTCGTTCACACAGCGAGAGCACCCCCGCGTCCAGGCTGTCGACGCTCCCACGGATCGGCGTCGCCTCGTTGTGCATGAACACGATCTCCAGTCCGTTCTCCTTCGCGTATCGCCCGGCGACGTCGATCGAGGCGGCTTTGATCTCGGTGAGCAACACGTCGGCCTCACCCATTCCCTCGTCCAGGTCAGCTCGGAGTTTGGGCCGGTTCGAGAGGTTGGTGCTGAGGCCAACGACGTCGCAGCCGTGTTCCTCCTCGAGAGCTGTTTCGATCGTGGGTGCGACCGACTCCGGCGCGGTCGTGGCGACGAAGACCGATCGCCCGGAGACGTCTTCGCCAGGCTCCGGTCTGAACGTCGTCAACAGATACTCGAGATCCGGGGCGATGCTGGTGATCCCCTCTTCGATTTGTCGGACCTTCTCGTCGCTTGCAAGCGGTTCCTCGCACATCGTCACCACCGCTAGATCCGACGTTTGCACGCGGTACTGGCCGAAATACTGTAAAATGTGTTCGAGCGGCTGGGCCGCCCCGATGAGGACGATCCTCGCATCCGTCTCGACCGGGGGCATCGTCGCACCCGATCCTTCCATGATAACGAAGCCGTCGGCGAGGTCGACCGTCTGCTCGGCACCGGAAACGACGTTCGAGGCGACGGGATTGCCAGCCATGCCGCCACCACACCGCCTGCAGCCGACGGTGGGCACGCCGGCGAGCAGCGCGTCTTCCAGGTAGTCCGACGCGGCGTGTTCCCCGCGTTCCGCCAGTTCGATGAGTGCATCCGCGTCGATCGTCCGTTCGCTCGTGTCGATGACAACCGGGTCGGGCGGCCCACCACGACCCATACAGACCATCGTCGGATCGTATCCCTCCTCGTCCATCGTTCGGGCGATCGAGACGCCCACGGCGGTCTTGCCGATCCGTTTTCCCGTCCCGATAATCGAGAGACTCGGCTGTTCGAGCACGTCGTTCGCCTCGGGACTCTCGAAGACGAAATCCGCGCCGACGTAGTCGACGCCGTGGGTCAGGATCGTCGATGCGA
This sequence comes from Natronorubrum thiooxidans, assembly GCF_900156475.1. GTDB lineage: Archaea > Halobacteriota > Halobacteria > Halobacteriales > Natrialbaceae > Natronorubrum > Natronorubrum thiooxidans. The sequence continues at coordinate 161,700 of NZ_FTNR01000008.1, read as the reverse complement.
TCTCGAATCGGTCCTCGTAGGTCACGACCGGTTCGTCCGACAGGTCGACGACGAACGACGGGTCCTGTTCGAGAATCGCCCGTTCGATCGCCTCGAGAACGTCCCCGTCCGCGGCCTTCCCAGTGTAGATCTGGGCGGCGTCTGTGGTTCCGGTCGTTGCTAACTCCGCCGTCGGATTCTCGATCTTTTCGGTCCCACCCAGAAAGACGAGTCCGGAGACGATCGCGCCGTTCGATTCGAGTGCGTCGAGCGTTGCCGTCGTCACCGGCGGATAATGCTCCCCGTCGACCAGGCAGACGACGTCGTCCCCATCGAATCGATCGAGGGTAGCGTCGGACAGATGAAGAGGAATTCCCGTGTCAGTTGATGTCTCACTCATTGGCTTCAGTACTGTTCTTGCCATCGCTCGTCGACAAAAAACACTAGCCATAGTATAACCCCGTCTAGAGGTGTCTCGGTGGCGTTCCCGGAACAAAAATCGCTTCCTCGAGGACGGTTCGATAACTGCTTCCACGCCGAGTTGCTGGCCCGCTCCGACCAGTCACTCCTCGGCGATCCGGCTGCCGCCCGGCGGCATGAAGTGTTGAATTCGATCGGGACTGGCGATCTTGCGAACGAACGACTCGTCTTCGAACTCCTCACGGAAGCGCCGATAGAGTCGCTTTGCCGTGTCCGCCTGGGCGTAGCGTCCCGGCTCGAGTTCGATCATCGACTCCGCGGTTCCTTCGATTGCCGATGGCGGGCCGCCGATGACGCGGGTGTAGGGCTCACACTGGATGCCGACCGCGACGCCGACCGGCGTATCGCGGTGGTAGGTGCGGTCGCCCCGGATCGCGAAGCCACCTTTCTCGAGGTACTCGCCGCTTTCGGGCGTTTTCGTCACCTGATCGGAGTCGACGGCGTAGACGTCACCCGCATAGCGGCCGTCCTTCCAGACCGACGAGTAGGAGACGGCAAACTGGGCAGCCTCCTCGATACTCGAGTCGGGCAACTCGATGTCCGAGGACGAGGCTTCGCTCGGGTCCGTCGCCTTCAATACGGTGACGGGGCCGCCGTGGGCCTGCGTGTGCAGGACCGTATCGCCGGGCTCGAGATACTTCTTGACGAGGTCCTCGTTCTGGTCGGCGTTGCGACCCCCGATCACGAGATAGCCGTCGCTGGTGTGGAACCAGCGGAAGCGATCGAACCACGGCTCGTTCTCCCGAATGGGGATCGACGGCACCTCGAGCCAGTTTTTCTCCTCGGCTTCCTCATCGTCGGCTTGCTCGTCGTCCTCGTCGTCGGCCTCCCACTCGTCGCGGCGACGCTTTGCGTCCTCGAGATCCTCTCGGGTGTCCTCGATGGCGGCCAGCGCGCCCTTCTTTTTCTCCCCGATGCGCTTTGCCTCGGTGTAGAGCCGGTCGGCGTTTTGCTCGACGCCATCGTGGGCGACGAGGTCGATCCGCTCGCCGTCGATGTCGACCGTCACGATCCCCTCACTGCTGTCAATGTTGGCGACCGCCTCGGCGGCCTCGATGCCGCGCTCGGCCCCCTCCTCGAAGCGCGATTCGATCTCGTCCCAGGGACGGTCCTGTGCGCGGGCCTCCTGAATCGTCGAGAGGATGTCGTCGACGAGACCGTACTCGGCGTACAGCAACTCAGCTTGCTCCCGAAGGTCGTCGGCCTGCTGTTCGAACCCCTCGATCGCGCCCTGCTGTTGGTCAATGATCCGCTCGTATTTGGCGATCTCCTCGCCGAAATCGGGCTTCTGGGTCGTTGGGTCCGGCTCCTCCTCGTCGTCGAGTTCCAGCCGGAAGAAGTAGTCGTCCAGCGCAGTCAAAAACGAGTCGTAGGGCTCGGCCGCCAGTTCAGCGTGTTCCTCGAGTGGGAACGGCGTCGCGTCGACGACGCGGGCGTTCTCGTCGTCGTTCTCGTCGTCATCGTCGCCGTCTTCCCCGTCCTCGAGGTAGAGTCGCGGGTCGAAGTTTCCGTTTCGCAAGTCGAGCGCGAGCCGTTCGACGGCCTCGTAGAGCCGATCGTAGTCGTCCTCGTCGGCGTCATCGATATCCATCCCTTTCTCGACGCCGGCGCGGGTACAGAGCTCCTCGGCGTAGAGCCCGCCGAAGTTGAGTTGGGTCGCGAGCGTTCGGACGACGTCCGTATCCGAATCCTCCATCTCGTGGTCGAACACCTCTCGGGAGACTGTCAGCGGGTTGAGTCGGCTGTCGGGGAACTCATACCGCGAGCCCGGCACGACGGTTCGGGACTTGAGTCGCACCGTCTCGAGACAGTCGATCACTTCGTACTCGCCGTCGGTGACGGCGACGTTTCCCTGCCCGAACAGTTCGACGATGATCCGAGTCGTGCCGTCCTCGCGCTCGAAGACGAACTCGAGGATGCGGTCGAACTCGTACTGCTCGACGCCGGCGAAGTCAGCCCCGGAGAGTCGGTTCCGGAGCATCATCGCGAACTGCGGCGGTCGCCCGGGGGCATCGGGTACCCGCTCGGGGGCGACCGTGTGGGCGCGTTTGACCTCGCCGACCTCGAGGATGAGTTCGATGCGGCCGCGGTCGAAATCTCGCATCTTGAGTCGGACGAGATCGTCGCCGTAGAGATACGCCTTGTCGAGCTTTGCGCCCTCGTAGGCCCCGAGTTCCCCGACGAGGGCAGCGAGGTCGACGCTCGTCAGCTCGCGCTTTGGATCCATACGTACACCTGCCCGGCGCGGTCAAAAAGACGTGTCGCTCCGACGTGGCGTCGGCGGCGACGGCGCTATCTGGTCGAGACCGCGGTCGGAAAGGCTAATCCGCACCCGGTACCTCCATAACGGTATGTACGACGCTGTCGACATCGCTTGCCACCGCGGCCAGCCAACATACGGAGGGGAGTGCCGATGAGTTCGCGTGAGGAGCGCCCGTGGACCGACGTCTCCCGCTTTCAGACGTTCGTCGACCACCTCGAGGACGAGGGGGCGTTCTCCGTTCGCTCCATCGTCGACCAACTCGAGGCCGACATCGACGTCGACGGGATCGTCTACCACGACCGCGGCATCCGCGCCCCCGGCTACGACGCCACGTTCGTCCACGAACCGGCCGGCGCGCGCGGCCGACCCGCCTTTAGCGTCGAAGTCGACACGATCGGCCCCCGAAACACCTGGGCGGTGTTCGACGCCCAACTCGGCTGGGACCTGTACCTGCTCCAGACCGACGATGTGGCGGCGCTCGCGTGGGTCAGCGACGAGGAGTACAAGAGCGAAGAGGGTGACCTCTTCGAGTCGAAACACGACGCCCTCGCCGCCGGCCGGTTTTCCTTCGGCGTCTTCCTCTACTCGGGCAGCGACTGGGACGAGCGACTCGAGCGAATCCAGAGTACGGACGCTCCCGCCTATCTCAAACGCGACGACGGCACGCCGGTGATCCCACAGAGCCAGTCCGAACTCTACGACTACATCGGCTCGACGCCGACGGAGTTCCGGACGACCGGCGGCGGCGCACCCGACTACCTCGGCGTGCTCGAACTCGAGGTCACGATCGACTAAGCAGGCTATCTATCAGGTCGACAGAGCCATTGTTTATATTTATTCGTGATGTATAGTCGCCGGCGGTAGTGATGCAAGTAACAGAGACACAGGACGTTGCGTGTCCGAAATGTGGGACGCACAGTAGTATCCCAGTCCCTGACCGGGACGTGGAACTGAAAGTCAGCCCGTACGTCGCTGCCTTCGGTGAATACACGAAAGTCGAATGCTCAGATGAGCACGTCTTCTGGGTCTACTACTGCTAACGGTCTCCTTTTTGAGCAGTCAGTTCGCATCCCTCTCGGAGGGCGATTTCGGTGGGTGTGTCGCGACCGAACCCGGCCATTATGATCCACCCAGTTCCCACCCCTCGAGCGTGTAGGCCATCTCCCAGAACCGGTACTCGAGTTTTGCGCTCGTGAGAAACGCCTCGCGCATGGCGTCGTGGTCGCCCGGATACTGCTCGCCGCAGTCGTCGACGAACTCCCGACACCACGCGGTGGCCTCGCGGAACTCGTCGCTGGTGTACATTTCAATAAAGGGCGTGTACCGATGCTCTTGCTCGGCGAGGGCAGCCATGTGTTCGGCCACGTCGAGATACCCCTGCATGCAGGGGAACAGCGCGGCCGCGATTTCGGCGATCGTGCCCTCGTAGGCCGTCCGCACGAGGAAGTTCGTGTAGGCGACGCAGGTCGGCGCTTTCTCGACTGACTCGAGTTCGGCGCGCGAAATACCGTAGTCGGCGGCGAACTCCCGGTGGAGGTCCATCTCGTGGTCGAGGACTTCATGAGCGACGCCCAGCAGATGAGTCATCGTCGCCTCGTCGCGGGCCTTCGAGCCTCCGATCGAAAACAGCCGCGCGTAATCGAGCAGATACCGATAATCCTGTGTCACCCAGTGGCGAAACGCAGCCTCGTCGAGCGTTCCCGCCGCGAGTTCGCGAACGAACGGGTGCTCTCGCTGTGCGTCCCAGATATGAGCCCCGTCTTCGAGCAGTCGATCGCTGAACGCCATCTCGTCTCGAGAGTACCGTGAGTGTGGTATTATATCTGTCTACTACAACCAAGTGGTGGCTGGAGCCAATGCGAACCCGTCTCTTTGCGGGGACGATACAAAAGACACACCGTGGGGAACTCGTTCGGTGGGGGACGAACGAGTTGGGGAGTTTACGGTGTGTGTTGAGAGGCAACTCAGTTCCGTTGTCGGGTGGGGAGTGATGACAACGGTGCCGACGATTGTCGGCACATGAAACGTTATCTCTGCCACAGTATAAATTTTCTGCCGTGGAAGATTGTATTAGGGCCCCGCAACCGGAAATTGTTACCCGTTCTCGAGCGCACGCACTCGAGGTGATGGGGACCAGTGCGTGCCAGTTCGGCCGCCGGTGCTACCGGAGTCGTTTGCTGACGTAGGGACCGTCCTGGTGGTAGCCGAGTTTCTCCCGGTAGTACTCCCGCGCGCCGATACCGGAGATGACGCTGACTTTGTCGTAGCCAGCGTCGGCGGCGAGTTCCTCGGCACGATTCATCAGTTGCTTGCCGTAGCCCTGATGCTGGTGTTGGTCGAGTTCGCTGTCGGTTCCAACGGCGACTTCCGATCCGTAGACGTGGAGTTCCCGGACGAGCGCCGCGTTCTCGAGTTCCGGCCGGACCGGGTCGTTCGGGAACCGGAGCCGACAGAAGCCGATCAGGAGGTCCTGGTCGAAGTCCTCGATCGAGATGAAGTGTTCCGTCCCGCCACAGGCGTCGTAGGTCATCACGTCAAGGTCGATCTCCTCGGGTTCGGCGTCGTTCATGCCGGCCTCGCGACAGCGGATACACTCACACTCCCAGCCATGTTCGTCCATCCGTTTGCGAGCGAGCTGTCTGAGATTGGACTTCCAGACGCCGGCGTCGATGAAGTCGGCCGGAATGTCGCGCTGGACCCGCTGGAGTCGGGTGTAGCGCGGGATCATGTCCTTGATCTCGGCGACGAGGTCGGCGGCCTCGTCGTTGTCGAGCGGGTCGTACTCGCCGTTGTGCCACCAGTCGTAGGTCGCCGTCCCGCGGACGATCAGCGTCGGGTAGATCTTCAGATAATCCGGTTTCCACTGCGCTTGCTCGAAGATCCGCCGGAAATCCTCGAGACACATCTCCTTTGACATTCCGGGCTGGCCGGGCATCATGTGGAAGCCGACTTTGAACGCCGAGTCGCGCAGGCGCTGGTTGGCCTCGATGGATTCGGCGACGCCGTGGCCCCGGTGCATCTCCCGGTTGATCCGCTCGTAAGTGGTCTGGACGCCGACCTCGACTTTCGTCCCGCCGAGTTCGAGCATCCGGTCGATCTGTTCGGGGTCACACCAGTCGGGTTTGGTCTCGAAGGTCGTCCCGATGTTCCGAATATCGGCCGTCTCGTTTTCCTCGATGACGTCCTCGACGTACTGCCATTCGTACTCCGATGAGTCCTGTGCGAAGCTTTCGCCTTCGGCCGGTTCGGGCTCTTTTTCGACGTCGTAGTCGTTCATCGCCTCGAGCGCTCGCTTGACGAACCACTCCTGGTAGTCGTGGCTGCGAGCCGTCATCGTCCCGCCCATCAGGATGAGTTCGACCTTGTCGACGGGGTGGCCGATCTCGCGCAGTTGCTCGAGTCGCAGCGTCACCTGCCCGTAGGGATCGTAGTCGTTCTGGACGCCGCGGGCCGCGGCGGGTTCCTCGCCGGTGTAGCTTTGGGAGGAGGAAAACTCCGAGTCGGGGCCGCCGGGACAGTAGAGACACTTCCCGTGGGGACAGCGCTCGGGCGAGGTCATGATCGCAACCGGCGAGACGCCTGAGGCGGTGCGGACGGGTTTGCGCTGGAGGACCGTCTGCAGTTCCTCGCGGTGCTCGTTGGGCGCGTAATCGAGTAGTTCGGAGTTCTTCGGCACCTTCGGCGCCGAGTGCTCCGAACAGGCCTCGAGTTTGGCCGTCTCGACGTCGTCGCGCTCGATCTCGCCCGCGAGAATTCGCTCGACGATCGTCTCACAGACCTGCTCGAACGCGTCGGTTTCGGTGGGATCGGGCGTCTCGGTGCTCACTACACGTGTTTCGTCGCGCGTCGCGAATAAGCGTGTCGGACTCATAACCGCTCGAGACGACGCCGGTCCGGTCGCGTTCAGACTGTGGTGTACTCGGAGAACTCGCCCGACGTCTCGAACGCGTAGATCGTCAACGGCTCGTCACCGCGCGGTCCCATGCCCGGCGAGTATTGGGGCATTCCCGGTGCAGAAATGCCGTCGACGGCCGGCTCGTCCGCGAGCAGTTCCTCGATCGCCTCGAGCGGGACGTGACCCTCTACCAGGTAGTCGCCGACCTCGATGGTGTGACAGCTCATCGCCGCCTCCGGGACGCCGAACTCGCGTTTGACGGCCTCGAGGTTGTCCGTCGATTCCACCTGGACGTCGATTTCGTGGCGCTCGAGGTAGTCGACGTATTCGTGACAGCAGCCACAGGACGGGTCGTGATGCTGGACGACGGATTCGACTGGGAGTGCTCCCGACCACGTCCACTCGTCACCGTTTGACCCACCGGTCTCCGTCTCATCCCCACCGAGACAGCCGCTTGCACCGACGAGCGCGAGTGCTGCACCGACCGAACACAGTCGTCGCCGTGTCATCGTCATGGCCGAACGTACCGTCAGGACGGAAATAGGTGTCCCGGTTGTCACCGATTCCATAGGCTGGACACGTCACGGTCCGCTGTCAGTGTCGGTTTCGACGACTCGGCTGACTCCGTTGGGATGCTCCCGAACGACCTCGACCGGGGGACGGTCGTCTCACATCGCGAATGCCTGCCAAACCGTTAAGCCACCCCTGCTGGTACCCCCATCGGACTGAATGGATCCGGAGCTGCCGATCGTGCTTCTGGCAGTGGGACTTCCGTTTGCAGTTGCGGGTGTGACGCCGCTGCTCTTCCGCGCGCTCGGCGAACGGACGGGCTACGCCGGCTCGGCGGTCGCGCTCATCTGCTTCGGACTGCTCGGCTCCCAGTACGGCAGCGAGGGGACCGTCGAACTCGAGTGGATTCCATCGCTGGCCGTCGCCCTTCGTTTTCACGTCGACGGCTGGGCGCTGCTGTTTGCGTTGCTCGCAAGCGGTATCGGGACGCTCATTTTTCTGTACTCGCCCGCGTACATGCACGACGAGTCGGGGCTCGCCAGATTCTATGCCGCACTGCTCGCCTTCATGGGCTCGATCATCGGCGTCGCGCTGGCGGCCGATCTGATCGCGATCTTCCTCTTTTGGGAACTCACCAGCCTCTGTTCGTTCGTCCTGATCGGCCACTACACGGAAGAAGACGAGTCGCAGTACGCCGCCCGGATGGCCATGCTCGTCACCGTCGGCGGCGGACTCTTCTTGCTCGTCGGCTTCCTGTTGCTCTCGCTGGTCGCCGGCAACGTCGTCGGGCCGGCGTCGGCGTTCGACCTCGCGGCGATGCTCGAGCAACCCGACCAGATGCAGACGGCGCTGCGGGAACGCGGGCTGTTCGTCCCCGTGCTCGGATTGGTCGCCGTCGGCGCGGGTGCGAAATCCGCACAGGTCCCGCTGCACTTCTGGTTGCCAAACGCGATGGCAGCTCCGACGCCCGTTTCGGCGTTTCTCCACTCCGCGACGATGGTGAAAGTCGGCGTCTACTTCGTCGGCCGGATGCGGCCGATGCTCGTCAGCCTCGAGTGGCTCGTCCTGTTTGCCACGATCGGACTCGTGACGATGACCGTCTGTGCACTGCTCGCGGTCGCGGCGACGGATATCAAGGAACTGCTCGCCTACTCGACGGCGAGTCACCTCGGACTCATGATCGCCGGCTTCGGCTTCACGACCGTGCTCGGCGCGGAAACCGGTGTGTTCCACCTGCTGAACCACGCTTTGTTCAAGGCGGCGCTGTTTCTCGTCGCCGGGATCGTCGCCCACGAGACGGGCACGAGACGGATCGCGGACCTCGGCGGGCTTCGACACGACCTGCCGATCACGGCGGTGATCACCGCCGTCGTCGCGCTCAGTATGGCCGGTATTCCGCCGTTTAGCGGCTTCTACTCGAAGGAACTGTTGTTCGAGGCCGCGCTCGAGGCGAGCCACGTCTACGACATCGGCGTGCTGGGCTGGCTCTACCCCGCTGTCGCCGTCTTCGCGAGCGTCTTTACCGTGGTATACTCACTGCGCTTTCTCGCGCTGTTCGTGGGTGACCGTCCCGCCGGATACAGTCACGTCCATCGGCCCTCGCTTACGTTACTCGTTCCGCCGGCACTGCTAGCGCTGCTCACGGCCGTCATCAGCGTTAACCCGGAACTCGCGGTTCGGGCGATCGTGCAGTCAGGCGTCGATGCGACGGCCGTCGACACCCACGAGCTGCACGTCGGCATTCCCACGTCGTACTCCCCCGCGGTGGGCATGAGCGCCGTCGCGATCGCCGGCGGTGTCCTCGCGTACCCAGTCTACGGGACGCTCCACGACGGGATCCGCGCGATTCCGCGGCTGGCTCCGCCCGTCAGCGCGAACTGGTGGTACGACGCCGTCGTCGGCACTCTCACGGGAAGCGGGCGCTGGCTCGCCACGCGCGTTCACAACGGCCTGCTCCGGACGTACGCGACGTGGACGCTCGCGACCACCTGCGCGCTCACGCTCGCTGGCTTCGCCGCGACGAGCACCGTCGTTCCGACCGAGCTCATCGGCCTCGACGCCGACGCCGCGATCGCACTGGTGTTAGCGGTCGCGGTCGTCGCCGGACTCGCCGTGGTCCTCGCGTCGACGCACGTCGCCGGCGTCCTCACGCTCTCGATTCTTGGGTTCATGATCGCGATCTTTTACATCCTTGCGAGCGCGCCCGATCTCGCACTGACCCAGCTCGTCGTCGAGACGCTCGTGTTGGTGATCTTCCTGCTCGTCATCGAGGAAATCCCCGAGTACTACGAGGTCGGCCTCGGGAAGGTCGCTCGAGACGGCGTCCTCTCGCTTGCCGTCGGCGCGACCGCGTTCGTCACGGTCCTCGTCACGACCGACGCCCGCCCCGAGGGAACGACCGAAATCGCTCGTTACTACACCGAGCGCGCGGTTCCCGAGGGCGGCGGCACGAACGTCGTCAACGTAATTCTCGTGGACTTTCGCGGCTTCGACACGCTCGGCGAACTCGTCGTCGTCGCGCTGGCCGCAATTTCGATCCTGACGCTCATTATCATGCGCAGCGGCGGGGCTGGAGGTGACGAGGAATGACACGACTCGAGCCTCGAGGTGAACGCCGATGACCACCGTCATCATGCGCACGACCGCTCGAGCGGTCGTCCCAATCATCTTCGTCGTCGCGGCCTCGCTGTTCGTCGAGGGCCACAACCTCCCCGGCGGCGGGTTCATCGCTGGCGTGCTCACGACCACCGCCTTCGCGATCATCTACCTCACGTTCGGGCTGGATTTCCTGGAACGGGCCGTCCTCGGGCGCGACGTTGACCCCGGCAAGGAGCCGGCCCGGGACCGCATCGTCGTCGCCTACCATCGCCTGTTCGCGTTCGGGCTGACGGTCGCCGTCGGCAGCGGGCTCGTCCCGCTGCTGTTCGGTCGGCCCTTCCTGACGCAGACGTTCGTCGAGTTCGAGGGCGTGCCGATCTACCACCACCTCGAGGTGGCGAGCGCGCTCGCGTTCGATCTCGGCGTCTACTGCGTGGTCGTCGGTGGACTCCTGACGATCCTCTCGGTGGTTGGTGCCGAATGACAGCGCTCGTTCTCGCGCTTATCGTCGGCGCACTGTTCGCGCTCGGGACATTTCTGTTGCTCCGACGCGACCTGATCCGGGTCGTCTGGGGACTGGCCATCATCAGCCAGGCGGCGAACGTCTACCTGCTGGCGATGGGTGGCATCGCTGCGGGGACGTTCGATTCGGTCCCCGTATTGGCCGGACACGATGCAGGTGCGCCGGAGACGGCCGATCCAGTGGTGCAGGCACTCGTCCTGACCGCAATCGTCATCGGCTTCGGGATGACTGCGTTCGCGCTCGTGCTCTCCTATCGGGTGTACGAAGAACACGACACGCTCGACGTCTCCGAACTGGGTGATCACGAGGGATGAGCTCGAGAACGACGACGAATCGGCGGCGAGGTGAGCATCGATGATACCGATGGCTGCGGTGCCCATCGGGACGGACGCCCAACTCGTGATCGCGCCGATGCTGATCGTCCTCGCGACAGCCGTCGCGACCCTGCTTCTGGGCCAGCGACCGCGGGCTCGAGCCGCCGTGAGCGTTGCAGGTGCCGTCGCCTACGCTATCGCCGTCGCGGCGATCGACTGGTACATCGTCCTCGCGCCCGATGCGCCGGGGATCGCGACCTACCAGGTCGGCGACTGGCCGGCACCGTTCGGCATCACGCTCGTCGCCGACGGGCTGTCGGCGTTTCTGTTGACCATGGTGGCGACGATCGGGATCGCGTCGTTCGTCTTCTCGATGCGTGTGTTGCCCGAACTCGACCGGCGCAGCTACTACTTCCCGCTGTTTCACTTCCTCATGCTCGGCGTGACCGGCGCGTTTCTCACTGGCGACCTGTTCAACCTGTTCGTCTGGTTCGAGGTGATGTTGATGGCGAGTTACATCTTCGTCGCCTACGACGGCGGCCCCCAGCACACTCGCGCCGCCTTCTGGTACGTCGCGCTCAACCTGCTCGCGAGTGCCGTCTTCCTGCTCGGCGTCGGCGGCATCTACGCGACGACAGGCACGCTCAACATGGCCGACCTCGCCCAGCGCCTCGCCGAGCCGGCGGCGTACGGGATCGACCCCGGACCGGTTGTCGGCCTCCTCGCCTTGCTGCTCTCGGTGTTTGCGATCAAAGCCGGCCTCGTCCCCTTCCAGTTCTGGATTCCGACAGCCTACCGGGCGGCACCGCCACAGGTCACCGCCCTGCTCGCCGGCGCAACCAAGAAAGTCGGCATCTACGCGATCATCCGCCTCTCGTTTACTGTCTTCGCCGGCGCGCAACTCGGCGTCGCTCTCGAAATCCCCGGCGTCGGCGTCGTGGTCTCGGGCGACTCCCCGCTCGCGTTCATGGGCGCGGCGCTGTTCGTCATGGCGGCCGCCAGCATCCTCGTCGGCGGACTCGGTGCCGTCGGACGCGACTCGCTGGAAGGCGTCTTCGCGTACTCGAGTATCGGACAGGTCGGCTTCATCGCGATCCCGGTCGCCATCGCGGCGACGACGGCGAGCCCCGACCTGCGACACCTCGGAATCCTCGCCGCGTTGATCTACGCGCTGAACCACACCCTCGCGAAGGGGTTGCTCTTCCTCTCGGTCGGCGCGGTCCGAACGGCGACCGGGACGAGTCGACTCGCCGATCTTGGCGGGCTGGCGAGGCGGTCGCCGCCGCTCGCGATCGCGTTTTTCGTTGCCGCGCTCTCGCTCGTCGGTATCCCGCCGCTATCGGGCTTTTTCGGCAAGTTCCTCGTGTTCGACGCCGCGGCTCGAGCCGAGACGGTTCCGGTACTCGTGCTCTTGCTCGTCGGCTCGCTGTTGACGATCGCGTACGCGACGCGGACGTGGAACCGGAGCTTCTGGGGGGTGCAGTCGCCCGCCGTCGAGGACGCGACCCCCGACTCGGTGCAGGTCGCCGTGCTCCTCGGACTTGCGGCAGCGATCCTCGCGGTCGGCGTCGGGTTCGAGCCGGTCTACCGGTTCGCCGACGCTGCGGCGACGGCCGCGCTTGATTCCGAGGCCTACGTCGACGCCGTTTCGCCGACGGATATCGAGTCACTCGACTCGAGTGGAGGTGGCCATTCATGACTGTGCGAACGTGGCCGCTGACCGGCGTCGGCTTCGCCGTCCTGTGGCTCTTCGTCCGCGGCGTTTCCCTCACGCCATCGGCGCTGGCCGGCCAGTTCCTGTTCGGTCTCGCCGTCGGCCTCCCCGTCGCGTTCGTCTTCCGGCGGCTGTACGTCAAGCGAACCGACGTCGGACGGTGGCTGCACGCGGCCCCCTATGCCGGCCTGTATCTCACCACATTCGTCGCGGAACTCCTCCGTGCGAACATCGACGTCGCCTATCGGGTCCTCTCGCCGGGGATGCCGATCGAACCGGAGGTCGTTCTGGTCCCGCTTCGCGTCGAAACCGACGTCGGGATCACCGTCATCGCCAACAGCATCACGATCACGCCGGGCACGGTCGCCCTCGACTACGAGGCGGAGGCGAACGCGCTGTACGTCCACGCCGTCAACGGGCGCGATCCGCAGGCGATCGTCGACCCGATCAGAAACTGGGAGGACTACGCCCTCGAGATGTTCAACGAACCCGCCTCACCAGACGACCCGGTCCCGAGGGTCGTCGTCTCCGGCGGCACGCGAGACACAGAGAACGGAGGTGACGACGATGGCAGTGAGTGAAGATCCCGCGATTCTCGAGTGGACGGTTCGCGCCGCGTTGATTCTCGTCAGCGGCCTCTGCGTGCTCTGTAGCTACCGCGTGATCCGCGGCCCGACGGATCCGGATCGGGTCGTTGCGCTGGATGCGATCGCCACGAACGTCGTCGCGATCGCCGTCCTCTTTGCCCTCCAGACTGGTCGCGGCCTCTTTATTACCGTAAGCCTCGTGCTCGCGATTATCGGCTTCGTCGCGACGGTCGCCGTCGCGAAGTTCGTCATCGAGGGGGAGGTGATCTAATGATCCGGACCGCACTCGTCATCGCACTGATCGTCGTCGGCGTCTTCTTCCTGACCGTCGGGACGATCGGGCTGCTCCGCCTGCCCAACGTCTACAACCGGATGCACGCAACGAGCAAGCCCACGACCCTCGGCACGGCGGCGATCTTCCTCGCCGGCTTCGCCTACTTCGGGCCAGGCAACGAAGGCCTGACCTCGCTCATCGGCATCGCCTTCCTCTTCCTGACCGTGCCGACCGGCGCGCACATGATCGCCCGTTCGGCCGAACGGATCGGCATCCCGTTCCTCGAGGGCGTCACCTGGCCCGACGCGTCGGCGGTGATCGACGAACGGTCCGAATCGGGCGATGATCGGTCGGACAACGACTAAGGAGTGACTGCACGCTCCCGAGAGCCGGGGAGCGCCTTCGGTTCGCACTGACGCCGAACCCGCGGTCGTCGGGACCTGCCGAAAACCGTCTCACGGCGACCGAACGGACCACTCTTCCGTGTGGTGCTCACGACTCGTACGCTGGTTCCGGATCTCGTCCGTCTCGCTCCCGATTTCGTTCGTCACGCCCCTCGCGTCGCCACTGTTCGGCGTCCTCGAGCGTCTCCGTCTCGAGCAATCGCTCGAGTTTGTGTTCGAACTGCTCGTCAGTCAACTCGCCCGCGGCGTATCGGTCGCGAAGCGTCTCGAGGGCGTCTCGCGCGTCGGTAGAGTCATCGCCGGCCGCGCCCTCGTCCTCGGCGTCCGACTCCGTCCTCGAGTCGGTCGCCCAGTCGTCCCACCACTCCCGCCGGTCGGCCTCGTCGCCGAACAGCAGGGCGACCAGCGGGACGACGGCGATGTAGCCGACGAGCAATGCCGCAAGCCACCACGACTGGCCGGTAAACATCGCCCCGAGCCAGAACGCCGTCACGAGCAGTGACGCGATGCCGGTCGCGTTCTCGCGCACCCGTGTCCACGGTCCGTCGCTCTCGCGCTGGCGTCCGTTCGACTCGAGTGATCTCATACGTATTCTGTTCGGCCCAAACCAAATATAGGTTGAGCTGTCCGTGATTCGACAGGCCACAGCGATCGCTCGTGACCGGTGTAGACAGCGGAAAAGAGCGCGTGTTACGCGAGCGTCTCGCCGAGTGCCTCGAGTGCGGCCGCACGAACGGCGTCGCGTTCGCCGGGCAGGAACTCGATGTGCCCGTCCTGACCGCCAACGACGCCGACACCGGCGTTCGGTGCTGCGTCAGCGATCGTGTTACCCAGTTCGCGGACGTCGATGGACTCCGTCGCGCGGACGTGGAGTTCGTCGTCGCCGAGACCGAGGGTCACGAACGGCCCCTCATCGCGCTGGCTTCGGTGCAGTGCGTCTAGCAACAGCGGCGTCGTCGGGAAGTTGTACCGGTGGACGAACGCGTCGGTGTCCAGGACGGCGACGGTTACACCGTCGGCGTCTTCGGTCTCCAAGTTCTCGCGTGCCGTCTCGAGTTCGGTCTCGAGTTTCGCGCGGAACTGCTCGGAGACGTGGGCTGCGAGGCCGCCGTCTCGGGACGTCACTGCCTCGCTCCCGTCGAACAACAGGTCGATGATGAGTTCGCGTTTGTCCTTGTACGACTGGTAGTAGGCCTCGAGGGCGACGGCTTCGCGGCGCTCGGAGACGGCCGTCTCGTCGTAGCCCGCTTCGGTCGCGAGGTCCGTGTAGTTCTCGGGGGTGTCCTCCCAGTAGCTGACTGCGGGGAGGTGCTCGAGGTCGGCGCGGACATCGTCGTTGACGTGGGCGGCGACGTTCGCCGCGAGTGCCGTCGAAGTCAGATCCGAGACGTCGACGCCGCCGAGCGACGGGGCGACGGCGACCGAGACTGCGTCGGCAACCTCGTCGTCGGCGCGGCTGTCGTCGATGACGACCGTCTCGGCGTCGTACAGCGAGAGCAGGTCGTAGCTGTCGACGGACTCGTCGGTCGAACCGGCGTCGACGAGAACGATCAGCGGGAGCTGCTCGCCGTGGCGGTCACGTGCTTCGAGCATCGAGGTGACGTCGTTGGTGGCATCGTCCATATCGTAGACGCGGCCGTCCAGGGGACGCCGTTCGAAGTAGTGGTACTCCGCATCCTCGCGGGTGTGTTTCTCGCGGATCAGCGGAAGCACGGCGCGTTCGATAGCCGCACCAGCGACGTAGCCGTCGGCAGTCGCGCTGTGGCGGACAACAACGGGTCGTGCCTCCATGACGGCACGACGGATCGCGGTCGCCGCGTCGCCGATCCCGTCTTCGACAGCCGCCACGGCGTCGTGATCGGCCAGCAGGTCGACGTCGGCCGGTCGGGCCTCGCTCTCGATCGCGCTCTCGAGTCGATCCTGGACGGTTTCGCGGGCCTCGTTGTCGAGGATCTCGAGCGTCTCGGTTTCGACCTGCAACTCGCCGTGGTGGCGTTCGACCTCGCCCTCGAGACGGACGACGTCCTCGATATCGACGTCGGGGTAGGCACGAACGCCGGCCTCCTCGAACGCCGCGCATTCGACGGCGGCAGTCTCGTCGCGAAGTTCGAAAACGGTTGGGCCGCTGGTCTGGCGAACGCCCGTGATCTCGCCCTCGAGACGGACGACGCTGCCGACCTGCGTGTCGATCGTGTCGATCGTCGTTCGGTTCAGTGCCGGTTCGGACTCGGGTTCGGCGTCGGTCGCCGGCGTCGACGCAGCGGCGCTTTCGGTTGCGACGGAGCCGCTTCCGGAAGCGACGGTTTCCGACGCACTCGGTGCGCTTGCGCCGTCGTCGGCTGTGGACTCGTCGGCGGTTGTCTGTAGGTCGCCGGCGGCGACGTCGTCCTGAGCGTCGTCGTCAGTCGTCTCGTCAGCAGCCTCGTCGGCTGTGTCGTCGTCGCCGAACTCCTCGGGGCGTTTTTCGGTGTCGCCCGTATCGATTAGTTTCCCGCGGAACTCGCGTTCGCGCTGGCGGATCGACCAGCCGAGGTCGACGTTGTCATTATCTCGGACGTCGAGAACCTGGACGAAGACATCGTCCCCGGGCTCCCAGTCGAGACTCTCGAGTCGTTGGTCGAGTTCGCTTCGATGCAACAGGCCGGTGACGTGGTCGCCGATGTCGACGAAAACGCCGAAGTCGGCGTAGCCGTCGACGGTGCCCCGGTAGTAGCGACCGGGGGTGAGCTGCGAGGGAGCGTTGCCGTGAAACTCGAATACGGCATCCTCTTCGTGACTCTCGCAGATCTCGCCGTCAACGGGTGTGCCACAGATGATACAGTTACCCATCTACTCGAACCAAGCAGTTTCGCCCTAAAACTGTTGTCGAAATGCGTCCGCCGGACAAACAGTCTACGAAAGCGGTCAGACTTATTCGAAAACCGGAGAGTCGTCCTCGAGCGCATCGATCTCGCTGGCGATCTTCCGGACGTCCTCGGGAAACAGCGACACCTGAATTTCGTTGCCGTCTTCGTCCTCGAAGACGAGTTTAACGCGCTTGTCGCCGAACTCGCGGGCCTCGGCGGATTCGACGTCGAACATTTTGACCGTCGCCGACTTGTTTGTCGGCCCGACGTTCTTGATCGATCCCTCGGTTAACTCTACCATGAACTCCTCGAGCGTCAGTGTGAGCATACCTGCAGTACGCCCCCCGGATAAAAAACGGCGTGCATCGGCACCGACTGCTAGGCGTCCGTCTCAGTCGTGGAACTCAACGATCCTCGAACGATCCCAGACGTTTACCCTGTCGAACCCGCGCTCGGATCGAGTCTGATGATGCGGTCGTCATCCGCACCCGGGAACGCACCGCGTGCACGCCCGTCCCGGTTCGACGTGAGCAGGTACAGCGAGCCATCGGGACCGGGCTCGACGTGGCGAAGCCGGCCGTACTCGCCCTCGAGCAGGGTGTGAACCGTTGTGCTGAATCGATCGTCGAGCCACGGAGCCTCGTCGCGAACGGCGGTCTCGTCGTCCGGCTCCGCCCCGTCCTCGAGTCCTTCGCCAGCGGGGAGAAGCGTCAGAACGTACAGCGCGTTCGATCGGAGCCCGCAGACGAGCACGCGATTCGCCCACGGCGCGATCGAGTCATCGGTATAAAAGGCGACCCCAGAGGGGGCCCATGTCGTCTCGGGACCGGTGTTGACGATCGGCGGGGTGGCATCGTCGTACTCGTCGTAGCTGCCGTACTCCGGGTCGTCCGGGCCACCGCGGACGAGATCCCAGCCGTAGTTGCCACCCGGCCGGAGGATCGACACCTCGTCTCGAGACGTCGGCCCGTGTTCAGCTAGTACCGGCGTTCCCTGCGGGGTGAAGGCGATGCCTTGCGGGTTGCGGTGACCCAGCGTGTAGATTCGCCCATCGCTGTCGCTCCCCCAGTCGGGGTTGTCGGGTGCTGGCTCGCCGTCGGGTGTGAGCCGAAGGACGGCACCACCACGAGCGCCGGGGTCCTGCGTGAGCGCGGGGTCCTCGGCGTCGCCCGTCAGTACCCAGAGATACCCCTCGGGGCCGAACGTGATCCGGCCGCCGTTGTGTGTCGTCGCCCCCGGAATCCCCTCGAGGAGGGGCTCGAGTGTCCCCGACTCAAGGTCGTAGCTGACGACCCGGTTCCCGACCGCGCCATCATCGGTCGTGTAGTAGACGAACAGTTCGGCCCGGTCCGGGTACTCCGGATGGGCCGCGATTCCCAAGGTGCCGCCCTCGCCGGGTGCCGACCGATCCGGCAAGGTGTCGGCCTCAAGGATCACCTCGCCGTCGTCGGGAGACAGGTCGGATTCCGTCGCCAGTGCGGTCGCGTCGAACCGCCGGACACCGCCATCGCGTTCGGTGAGGAAAGCGTTGTCCGCGGCGAAGACGAGATCCCACGGAATCTCGAGGCCGGTGACTGCTGTCGTCGGGGTCACGTCGTCCTCGGAGGGGACGCCCTCGGCCGGTCGCCACTCGGGTTCGGACCAGTCGTCGTCGGGTGTTGTTTCGGGAACGGTGAGCTCGTCGACCGCTGAGTTCGAGCCCAGCAGACAGCCAGCCAGTGCCACTGAGTAGCCGGTCGCCGCGAGGACACGCCGCCGTGTTAGTGCGCCCATAGCCCATCGAACGGGACCACGACGGGAGTGTCCACCGGTGGTCGCGCTCTCGAGTCCGTTCGGACGACGGTCAACAAAAAACGAAGCGGCGGGTCAGTCTGCCGTCGTCGTCGACGAGCGCTGCTCGGCTCGTGTCGACCGCCAGAAGCCCTGAATATATGCGCCAACGAACATCCCGAGGATTCCCCAGAGAATGGCGTAGTTGCCGATGCCGAGGCTGGCGTAGGCCGCGCCGGGACAGATCCCCGACAGGCCCCAGCCGACGCCGAAGATGCCGCCGCCGATGACGACGTTCTTATCGAGCGTTTTCAGCCGTCGAACGTAGGTGTCCCCCGTCAGTGGAGCCGTCGTGCGGATCTGTTTGATACCGAAAAAGGTGATGCCGGTCACGATCGCTGCCCCGAACATCACGAACAGCAGCCCGAAATCTTCGAACTGCAGGAAGCTCAGGACGACCTCCGGCTGGGCCATCTGGCTAAAGCCGAGTCCGAACCCGAAGAGCAGCCCGCCGACGAAGATCAGGGGCATGAACAATGGATGTTGCTCGTGGTCGGCGGCCATACTACGGGCTCACCCCCAGTGCCTGTACCAGCTGTGCCACACCGATCGCGACGAACAGGAACGTCGCGACGCCGACGAACGACGTCCCCGAGACGGAACCGACACCACAGACGCCGTGGCCCGACGTACAGCCCTTGCCGACGCGGGTCCCGATTCCGACGAGGACGCCGCCGATCAGGAGTCGCCACCACTGCACGTCCGTCGTCCAGATCCCGTCCTGAAAGGCCAGCGCGTAGACGGCTGCACCGGCGACGATCCCCAGCGTGAACACGACACGCCAGTCACGCGAGGGCCGATACTGCTGGAACCGCGAGAGACTCGAGCCATACGAGAGCGTCGACTCGAGGAAGGTGCTCGCGCCGGCGGCGATACCGGTCCCGAGGTAGATCACGGCGGCCCCGAGACCGACAAATAGGCCGCCGATGGCGTAGTGGCTGATCCCGTTGGGGAACAGCTCTGCCAGCATGGCGACAAGAAGCGTTGCAATCATACGCAGCCGAAGGAGACGGGAGCGTATCAACGCTCCCCACGCGGGGAAACTTGTGTCTATCTACGACGGCAGCTCATCGGCTCCGCTCCGACTGCCAGCGTCAGACGGTCCGCTGTCAGTCAGTTCTGGGCGACCGCGAATCCGCGTGCGGTCACTCGGGAACCAGCAACAGCAACCCGTCTCAGTCCGCGGCCGGCGGCGTCGTCAAGATATCGAGTTTGTCGGCGGCGTAGCCAAAGACGTCACGGTACCCGTTCGGGGACATGAGAACCGGATAGAACGGCTCGTCGGCGACCTGCATGTTGCCGTCGGCAGCGGCGAACGGGTCACCGGCGTCGACCTCAGTGAAGTTATCGACAAAGACCTCGTAGGTGTTGGCCTGTGCTTTGCTGATGACGTCGGTGAGCTGGTAGACCGGCAGGTCGCGAGCCACGGTATCGCCGGGCAACGCACCGACGGCCGTCAGGAACGATCGTGTCAATCGGTCCGCGTTCTGGGCGGCTGTCTCCGACCCCTGCAGTCCACACTCGACTTCGATCGTGTCGATCTCCGAGAAGAGTCGTCCCTCCGCAAAGTTGCTCGTTTCGACCATCGCCGCCACCGGCAGCTGTGGCACCAGCTTCCGTGCGGTCTCGCTGACACCGTTGACGATCGCGAACGGATCGGCATGGCTCTGGGTCGAGTGCATCGAGAACGTGAGACAGTCCTCGAGTTCCTCGACGAGTCGGTGAGCGAGTTGCGCTTCGTGGGTTGTTGCGTCCGGGTGACCGGGGAACGTTCGATTCAGATCCTCGTCGACGAACCGCACGCGTCGCTCGAGGGCCGCCTCGTTGGCGACGATCAGCTTGACGGGCCGTTCGACGGTCGGGCGTTCGTCGAGCAACCGCTCGACGGCCCGGACGCCACAGGGTTCGTCTCCGTGGATCCCTGCAACGACTGCGAGTTCCGGCGTTCCCGACCCGAGCTGTGCAACTCTCATTATCACATGGTTGGGCTCTGAGACCAAAGGCGATTCGGTCTCTCACGAGTGCCGATAGGCGGGTACGGTATGCTGTGGGATTCGTGGGTGTGCGGGGAGCTGAGAGCACTGGGGAACCTGTAACCGGTTCGAACGGTCACTCCTCGAGTGATTCTGCGTACTCGAAATCGACCGCTCGAGCGGTCGGCCGCTCGCCGTCGAGCGACAGGGTCCAGTCGTCGAGCCGACTCGGATCCTCGATGGCGTTTGTCAGCGTGGTCCGGACCTCGAGGACGTCGACACCGTAGTAATCTCGGGGGATGCCCCTGAGATACTGCAGTGCCGTTTTGAAGAGGCTTCGCATCCCATCGTCGTTCTCGAAATCGTGGTGTTTGTAAGCACCAGCGGCAACCTGAACCATTCCGTGCGCGAAGGCGCTCTCGGTCGTGCCCCGGCCGTAGTTGTACCATTCTGCCTCGAAACAGTCGTGGGACTCGTGGAACGCACCGGCGTTGTAGAGACGGACGCCGTGGACCACTGCCCGCCGAAGGGTCCCGTGTTCCCAGCGGTCGTCGTCGGCGAGCCAGCCCGTCGGCGTCGCGGATCCGGCCGGTGGTGAGACGGTCGGATCACGCGTGTGCTCGTCCATGCTCGGCGTTGGACGAGCCGACGGGTAAGCACACCGCCACTGCGAGGCCAACGCGACCTGCTGGTGCGAGCCAAACCGTGTAGGACAAGCCGTCCGAACGAGACCACATGGAGACACGATGGGCGACTATCGACGGTGTGCACCTCGAGTTGCCCACCGACTGTACCGTCGACGAGCTTCGAATGGCCTTCCGCAAGCCATGCGATGCAGTGTTGATCGCGGTCACGGGAGATCTCGTCTCGGTCGTCCACGATGAGGAACGCCCGCTTGCGGAGCTGGTCGCCGGCTGTGCGGACACGTACTATTTCAGCCGGCCCGACGAACCCGCTCGAAACGAGGTTCTGGCCACGCCGGAACTCGAGTCGGCACTCGAGGAACCGACGACCGACGAGACCACCTTCCAGCGACCTGGGATCGATCACTGAGACAGCCTGCTGTCACGGTGTCCCGACGAACCCGCAGAGCGGGTCGCGGCTGCGCCGGCACTGACTGACAGAAGTACGTCTGCACCCCGTGGTCAACAGGAGAACTGAGACGTGCCGACAGTAACAGAAGACAGGACTCGTGTACAGAACACATCCGTGCTCGAGTCGCTCTCGCCGGCGGAGCAGTTCACCGTCGACGACGTTCGAGAGGATGTAGCCGATTCCGATTACAGCGTTCGCCTCGCTGATCCGTAAACAGGTAGGCGTGCGTACGAAGACCGCTCGTTCGGTCGAATTACGTAACTAACTCTGGTTACAGGCACACCCAAAATTATATCTCTTTCGCACCGAACGTGGTATCTATGACGATACAACGACGAACGTTCATCGCTGCGATCGGCAGTAGTGCCGCAGTTGGACTCGCTGGGTGTGCAGTTCTCAGTAGTGACGATGACAACGACGATAATGGAGCGGGGATTCGCGGCGACACGCTGACACTCACCACGACGACGAGTACCTACGATACGGGGCTGCTTGACGAACTCAACGCGCCGTTCGAAGACCGGTACGGCGTGACCGTCGACGCCGTTGCACAGGGAACCGGCGCTGCACTCGAGACCGCACGGAACGGCGACTCGGATGTGGTGATGGTCCACGCCAGATCACTCGAGGACGAGTTCATGGAGAACGGCTACGGTGTCAACCGACGTGATCTCATGTTTAACGATTTCGTCGTCGTCGGCGGATCGGACGACCCTGCGTCGATCGACGGGAGCGACCAGGTCACGGCTGCAGTGACCGCCATTGCCGATTCGGAGTCGATGTTCGTCTCTCGCGGTGATAGCTCGGGAACGCATACGAAAGAACTCGAGATCTGGGAGGAAGCGGGACTCGATCCCACCGATTTCGGGGAGTGGTATATGGAAGCGGGACAGGGAATGGGCGAGGTACTGGCCCAGGCCGACCAGCAGGGCGCGTACACGCTCGCCGACCGTGGGACGTTCCTATCCATGCAAAGCGACCTCGACCTCGAGATTCACGTCGAGGGGCCGATCGAAGATGGACCGGAACGACTCATGAATCCGTACGGCATCATCGCCGTCAACCCCGCAGTCCACGAACACGTCAACTACGACCTCGCGATGGCATACATCGGTTATGTTACGGGAGCCGATGGCCAGAAGCGGATCGAGGAGTACACCGCTGACGGCGAACAACTGTTCTTCCCGGAAGCACTCTCGGAAGAGCCGAACTTCGAGCAGTACGTCCCCCAATCGTAACAACTGATCGGGATTCTCGTCGCCAGCCGGGTGTCGCTATCCAGCTCTGTGCAGGTTCCGTGGCTCGGTCTCCGTGCCCCACATCGATGCATAGCGACGAGAATCCCGATGAGACGGACTGCTGTCAGTCGTCCGCCGGTGTCGTCGACGCCCTGCTCGCCGTCGGATTCGGCCGTTGGGAGCCGACTCGAGGTCGGCGAGCGTCTCGAGTCCACCACCCGGCTGCCGATCGCGATCGACGTCCCGAGGTCACTCTCGAGTGCGCTCGAGCGCGGTCGATCCAGCAAGCTATTTCAGCATTCGAGGGTGGGTTCTCCATATGGATCCGGCGCTTGGCCCGCCCGACGCGATGGCCGAGAAACGCGACGAGCTGACGCCGATGATGGCGCAGTATCACGATCTCTGTGCGCGCTACGACGACGCAATCGTGCTCTTTCAGGTGGGGGACTTCTACGAGACGTTCTGTGGAGCCGCCGAACGGACCGCACGGCTGCTCGAGATCGCCCTGACCAGCCGCGAGGACTCCACCGGCGAGTACCCGATGGCCGGGATTCCGATCGACAACGCCGAGTCGTACATCGAAACGCTGCTCGAGGCGGGGTATCGGGTCGCCGTGGCGGATCAGGTCGAAGAGCCCGGCGAGTCACCGGGGGTCGTCGAACGGGCCGTTACGCGCGTCATCACGCCCGGGACGCTCACCGAGGACGAACTGCTCGCCAGCGACGACAACACGTTCGTCGCGGCGCTGGCTCGTGGGCGCGACACTGACGAACTCGCACTCGCCTTGCTCGACGTCTCGACAGGCGACTTTCTCGCGACGAGTTCGGACTCGAGCGAGGCCATCGCAGACGAAATCAGCCGATTCGACCCCGCGGAGGCCGTCGTCGGTCCCGACGCACCCGATGCCGTTTTCGACCAGCACTGTATGGTGACGCCGTTCGAGGCGGCCGCGTTCGACCGCGAGCGCGCTGGGGACACCGTCTTACGATACTTCCGCAACCCCGACGCCTTGCTCGCGAGCGACGCCGAGGTTCGGGCCTGTGGGGCCGTGCTCTCGTATGCGGAGTACGTCCGCGGTGGCGACCATGAGGGCGAACGCGACACGACGCTCGACGACGAGACCGTCGAGTCCGACGGCGAGACGGCCGCCGACGACGCGGACCGCCGCCTCGAGTACATTACCCATCTCACTCGCTACGATCCCCGCGAGTACCTCCTGCTCGATGCCGTCGCCCTGCGCAGCCTCGAGTTGTTCGAACCGCGCGCCGTCGGCGGCACCGAGGACGCGACGCTCGTCGGCGTCATAGACGAAACGGCGTGTGCGCTGGGCGGGCGCACACTCAGAGACTGGGTTCGCCGACCCCTGCTCGAGCCCCGCCGAATCGAGGCGCGACTGGACGCCGTCGAGGAGTTGACCGCGGCGGTCCAGCGCCGGGAGACACTCCACGACCTGTTGCGGAACGTCTACGATGTAGAGCGACTGATCGGCCGGATCTCCCGCGAGCGGGCGAACGCAAGAGACCTGCGCTCGCTGCGGGAGACGCTGGCCGTCGTGCCCGACATCCGGGACCAACTCGCCGACGCCGACTGCGACCGACTCCAGGAACTGCACGCGGATCTCGATCCGCTCGTCGATGTGCGTGAGCTGATCGACGACGCCATCGTTACCGAGCCGCCGATCGAGATCACAGAGGGCGACATCATCGCCGAGGGGTACGACGACGACTTAGACGAGTTGCGCGGGATCGCCCGCGAGGGCAAACAGTGGATCGACGACTTAGAAGACGGCGAGCGCGAGCGCACCGGCATCGACTCGCTGAAAGTCGGCTACAACTCAGTCCACGGCTACTATATCGAGGTGACGAACCCGAACCTCGACGCCGTCCCCGAGAACTACGAGCGCCGCCAGACGCTGAAAAACTCCGAACGGTTCGTCACCCCGGCGCTCAAAGACCGCGAGGATCGGATCGTCGGGGCCGAAGAACGAGCCGACGAGCGGGAGTACGAGCTCTTCTGTGCAGTTCGCCGAACGATCGCCGAAGAGGTCGAACGAGTTCAGGCACTCGCCGACGCGCTCGCGACGCTCGACGCGCTGGTCTCGCTTGCGACCGTCGCCGCACAGTACGACTACTGTCGCCCTGAGATCCTCGCAAACGATGACCAGCACGGCCTCGAGATAGATATCGAGGGTGGTCGCCACCCCGTCGTCGAGCGGACCCAGGAGTCGTTCGTCCCCAACGACGCACACCTGACCGACGACCAGCGGCTGGCGGTGATCACAGGGCCGAATATGTCCGGTAAATCGACGTACATGCGCCAGGTAGCCCAGATCCTCTTGCTGGCACAGGTCGGCAGCTTCGTCCCCGCGAAAGCTGCGAGACTGACGCCCGTCGACCGAATCTTCACCCGCGTCGGCGCGAGCGACGACATCGCCGGCGGTCGGTCGACGTTCATGGTCGAGATGGACGAACTCGCGACGATCCTGCGCGAAGCCGACGAGCACTCGCTGGTTCTGTTAGACGAAGTGGGCCGCGGCACGTCGACCGCGGACGGCCTCGCCATCGCGCAGGCGATCACCGAGCACATCCACGACGCGGTCGGCGCGACGACGCTGTTTGCGACCCACCACCACCCGCTGACCGAACTCACGGCCGATCTCGAGGCCGCGTTCACGCTCCACTTCGAAGTCGAGCAAGCCGATGGCGAGGTCGTCTTTCACCACGAGATCGCGCCCGGCGCGGCGACGGGCTCCTACGGCGTCGAGGTCGCAACCGCTGCGGGCGTGCCCGAAGCCGTCGTCGAACGGTCGCGTGAACTCGTCTCAGCGGCCGCAGAGCCAACGGACGATACCGGTGAACCGACAGTCACGGACACCGACTCGAGTGCACCGACGCAGGCGACGGCCGATGGCGGCGCGGTTCCGCCCGCTGTCGCCGCCGAACTCAGCGAGCTCGAGCTCGCCCATCTCACACCAGTCGAGGCGCTGACGGAACTCGATCGGCTGCAACGGTTGCTCGAGGAGTGAGGCGGCCGGACAGATGAGGCCAGTTCCGGGACCGATCTGACTGGAAGTTTCTTTTCCGTTCGCGTGGGACGACCGACCACACCGGCGTCGACGCCGGTCACGAGTCGACGCTGGGGGGGAGTCGAACCATGTCAGACCTGACGCTCACGAGCACGGCGTTCGACGACGGTGAACGGATTCCCGACCAGTACGGCTACACCGAAGCAAACGTCAACCCGCCGCTATCGATCGACGGCGTTCCCGACGGCACCGAGTCATTGGCGCTCGTCGTCGAGGATCCCGACGCGATCGAGCCGGCGGGGAAGGTGTGGGATCACTGGGTCGTCTGGAACATCCCGCCGGATCAGCGGATTCCCGAAGACTGGCACCCCGACGACGCCGACGAAGGAACCAATGACTACGGCAGTCCCGGCTACGGCGGCCCGAACCCGCCGGATCGCGACCACACCTACGAGTTCACGCTCTACGCGCTGGACACGACGCTCGAGCTCGGGGCTGAGACGGACGCCGATGCCCTCGAGTCGGCCATCGAGGGCCACGTCCTCGCGGAGACACAGCTCACGGGGACGTACCCAGCCTGATACGGCCTGCTGTAACGATGTACCGGTGCGACCGCAGGGCAGTCGCGGTTGCACCGGAAATGACTGACAGGAATCCGTATGAGACTGCGGTCGTCTCACCGCAGCCAGCGCCGCCCTACTCGCTCGTTGGCTCGAGGGAAACGAACTCGAGGCCGTGATCGACCAGCAAGCGGTCGGCGCGGTCGGTCACGGACGGGGCGACCAGAATTCCGCGGACCTCGGCGTCGGCGTGCAGGTCGCGCTCTAAGGCGTCGACGTACCGCCGGAGTTGGCCGACTGCATCCGGGCCGACGCGGCGGCGCTTGAGTTCGACGACGACGGTTCGGCCGGCCGCGTCCTCGCCGTAGATGTCGACGGCACCGGCGGCCGTCTCGCGTTCGGTCGCAAGCGGCGTGAAGCCGGTCTCGAGCAGCGCTGGCTCCTCGAGGATTCGCTGGCGGAGGTCCTCCTCTGTTCCCGACAGCGCGATGTCGTTCTCATCGGTTCCCGAAAACGCCGAGACCTGCACCACGTTCTGGAAGCGAACGCACAGTCGCTCGTCGGGCGTCGATCGAACGCTCTCGATGACGAGCACGCTCTCGCCCTCTGCCCCGTCTTCGTCGCCGGCGGGATCACAACTGACGGCGTGTGTACAGCCCGGTGGCTGCCAGTTGACCGGCTGTTGGCCCTCGTCGGTGTGGACCAGCGCCGCCCCGTCGGGTTTGAGCATGACGTGGCGATCGCCCGCCTCGAGCGTGCTCGAGGCACGGCCCTCGTAGTCGACGGTACAGCGGCCGAAGACGGTCACGAGTGCCTCGCGGTCGATCCCGTCGGCGATCGCCTCGCGGGCGGCGTCGACGGCGGGTTGCTCGAGGGTGACGACCCGGGCGGACGACGGTGTCGGTGTGCCGGAACTCACTGTCACAGCGTAGCTGTCGGGCGAACAAAAACAGTCCGGACCGCTGTTCTCGTGCTCGAATCAGCACCTGCCCAACCCATGGGCTGTCGTCTGCAGTTGTAGACGGACGTGCCCTTCTCAGGAGCTCTCGTCGCCGACGAGACGCGAGGGAACGGCCCGCCAGACCAGATCGCGGTCGTAGCGGTCGGTCCGGAACAGGCCGAGACAGAACAGCCCGGAAACGCCAGCAGCCAGCCAGTTGCCGTACAGGACGTTTATCACGCCCCACAGCAGGACGAAGCTTACCAGATCGTCGAGGATGAACTCGCAGGTTCGGACGCGCTCGAGCAGCGACTCGCGGTCGAAGGCGAGGTCGACGAGGACGACGGCGACGGTGCCCGAGATGAGCCAGCCGACGTAGTTCGACACCGGAACGCCGTAGTAGCCGCCAGCGGGGACGAACTCCCAGAATCCGATCGCGACGGCGGCCGGATCGAGGACGAGATCGATCGCGACGACGGCGGTGATCGCACTGAGGAGTCTGATAACGTGGTTGTCGCTCCACTCGTCGAGGACCAACAGCGTGAGCAGGTAGGCGTTGAGCACCAGCGGAATGAAAAACAACGGCAAGGCCAGTGGGACCTCGCCGAACAGCATCGGCCCCAGTTGGATCGTGTACTCGAAGGCACCGTAGGGCCAATTCGTCCGCACCCCGACGACCTCGATCGCGTAGGTGTATGCCGTCAAGAGGCCCAGACAGCCGAGTGCCCACCAGCCAATTCGGGGAAGCAAGCCAACGACCAACGGCGAGCGCATCACCATCGTGCCAAAGAGGATCAATAGCGGGTTGTACGCAAGCGGCGATGGCAGGAGTCCTTCGGCGCTTGCAACCAGTGTCACCGCGCCGATGAACGGAAAGACGACGGCGATCGTAAAGCGATTCTCGAGAATGAGCGCCTCGAGGCGTCGCTGGACGGTCGTCCGCGTCGTGTCGGCCGCTACCGCGCTGTGGTTATCCATGCAGGACCCTCCAGAGGCCGCCCATCGTCAACGCCGCACCGACGACCGTGTTGATCGCCGGGAACCACCAGTAGGCTCGATCGACGGCGACGCTCGAGGCGACGATCACCCCGACGAGGGCGGGGTAGACGAGCATGAGCGCGCCGAGACGGGGATCGAGCGCACCGAACGCGAGCGCGCTGGCGAGCCAGACGAGGCCACAGTAGACGTAGGTCCGCCGTTCGCCGAGGACGGTCGCAGTCGTTTCGATCCCCGTTTCGCGGTCTGGTTCGATGTCGGGGATCGCCGAAAAGGTGTGCATCCCCATCGCCCATAGCCAGCCGCCGAGGACAGCCAGTAGGGGGGGCTGGCTTCCCGCGACGGCGGCGTACGCTGCGGCCCCCGGCATGATGTAGAGCCCGTTCGAGACCGAATCGAGCACCGGCGTGGTCTTGAACCGGACCGGTGGGGCGCTGTAGGCCGCCCCGAGGACGAGAAAGCCCGCGAGCCAGGGCCATGCCGACGTCGGGACGAACGGAAACAGCCCCAGCGGTAGCAGCGCACAGAGCGCTACGGCAATGGGAACGACCCGCTGCCCGCGATAGCGGGCCTCCTTCGTCTCCTTTTTTGGGTTCGCGGCGTCGATCTGGCGGTCGTAGATGTCGTTGATCCCGTAGAGGAAGACGTTCCCCGGGACGAGGAAGTAGGCGAACAGGACAATCACGGCTGGTGCGAACAGCTCGCTGGTGGTGTCGGCAGCGTACACGGTCCCCACGAGTACCGGCCCCGCCAAATAAAGCCAGAATCGGGGCCGCGACAGCGTCAGCAGGTACGACAGCTGTCTGGTGAGCCCGCCGTCGCTCGAGGCTGTCGATCCCGTACTCATAACAGCTTCCCGATCACTGTCCTGCTGGCTGGCCGTAATCTTCGAGGACGGTTTCGGCAGTCAACTCGCCACTGATCAGACACATCGGCATGCCGATGCCGGGTGTCGTGTCGCCACCGACGAAGTAGAGGCCATCGACCTCTTTGGAGCGGTGTGGCGGCCGGAACAGCGCCGTCTGCCGAAGCGTGTGGGCCAGTCCGAGCGCCGTGCCGTCGTAGCTGTTGTACCGGCTGGCGAAGTCCTCGATACAGAACTGTTCTTCGAAGACGATTCGGTCGCGGAGGTCGGTCCCGGTGTTGGTGGCGATATCCACGAGAATCTGATCGCGGTACTCCTGGCGGATCTCGGGGGTGTCCTCGAGGCCCGGAGCGATCGGCACGAGGACGAACAGGGCGCTGTGGCCGTCGGGGGCGACGGTGTCGTCGGTCTCGGAGGGGACACAGCAGTAGTAGGCGGGCTCGTCGGGCCAGGCGGGATCGTCGAAGATCTGCTCGAAGTGGTCCTCCCAGTTGGTCGGGAGGACGAGCGTGTGGTGGGCCAACTCGTCGACGTCGCCTTCGACGCCGAGATAGAGCAAGAACGCGGACGGCGCGTACGTGCGCGACTCCCAGTAGTCGGCGTCGTGACCCCGCGATTCGGGCGGCAGAAGCTCCTGTTCGGTGTGGGCGTAGTCGCCGTTGCTGACGACCAGATCCGGCCGCAGCGGGCCCTGTGGCGTGTCGACGAGAAACGCGCCTTCGCGGCCTTTGATCGCCGTCGCCGGCCGGTTGGTGTCGTACGTGACACCCAGCTCGCGTCCGAGGTCGACGAGCGCATCGATGACTGCCCCGATCCCACCCTCGGGGTACCAGACGCCGAGGTTGAAATCGACGTGGCTCATCAGATTGTACAGCGCCGGCGTGTTCGTCGGCGAGCCGCCGAGAAACACCAGCGTGTACTGCATGATCTGCTGGAGCTTCGGGTGCTCGAAGTAGTTCTCGACGTGACCCTGCATCGACCCCAGCAAGGACAGACCACGGGCCTGTCTGGCTACGTCCAGCGTGAGGTAATCACGCAACTGCGTGCGGTCCTCGTAGACGAAGTGTTTCATACCGACCTCGTAGTTCTCGCGGGATTTGTCGAGGTAGCGCTCTAAGGCCTCACCCGCGCCGTCTTCGTAGTTTTCGAAGACGCGTTTGGTTCGCTCGAGGTCGGGCGTAATATCGACTGCATCATCATCCTTGAAGAAGATCCGGTAATGTGGGTCGAGATGGGTCAGTTCGTAGTAGTCCGACGGCGTTCGGTCGAAGTCGGCGAAAAACCGCTCGAAGACGTCGGGCATCAGATACCACGACGGTCCCATATCGAACCGGAAGCCGTCTTCCTCGAGGCGGCTCGCTCGGCCGCCGAGCTGTTCGTTTTTTTCGATGACGTGTACGTCGGCACCTGCATCGGCGAGATAGCAGGCCGTCGAGAGGCCGCCAACACCAGCCCCGATCACGACGACGGACTCATCAGCCAGCGATTGCATATTTGTACATGAATGGTGGCTCGCTCATAAACGTGGCTCATACCCACGTAGGGTTCCGCCATCGTACGGCACTCGTCGGATTGGAAACCGGTAACATGGTCGATCCCAACGGCCCGTTTCCTCGCGCTCAAAGCCAAATGCTTAGTTCGTCTATTGGCTCGATAAACGCATGAGTGACTCTGATACTTCCGAACGTGGTGACGGAAGGGTTTCGTCTCACGGTCCGACGGACCCACCGGACCACTCCGAGACAGAGACGGCAACGGGGACGTCGACGGAGACGGCAACGGGGACGTCGACGGAGACGGTCCGTGATGCGGTCGAACGATCCAGACACGGTGCGCCCGCAGTCGGATCGGTCGTTCGTGATCGATTCTCGTCCGACGAGGTCTTCCAGCGAATCATCGCAGATGCCGACGAAGAGATCACGTCGGGCAACCGTGAGCTCTTTTTCAGCGGGCTCGCCGCCGGCTTCGCGATCACGATCACGTTTTTGTTGTACGCCTCGATGTACGCCTCGACGGACGGCCATCCGATACTAAGTTCGCTGCTGTATCCGCTCGGGTTCATCTACATCATCATCGGCGGCTACCAACTGTACACCGAGAACACGCTCCCGCCAGTAGCGCTCACCCTCGAGCGCCTCGCCAGCCTGCCGGCACTGCTTCGCCACTGGTTGATCGTCCTCACCGGCAACTTCGCCGGCGGTGCGCTGGGCGCAGTTGCGCTCACGTGGGGTGGCGTATTCTCACCAGAGGCGGCCATCGCGGCGACGAACATCGCACATCACGGCGTCGAGACGGCGTGGTGGGACCTGTTCTTCAAGGCCGTCTTCGCCGGACTGATTGTCGCCGGCGTCGTCTGGGTCACGTTCGCCTCACGTGATACGATCTCCCGGCTCGCCGTCGTCTATCTCGCCTTCCTGGCGATCCCGCTCGGGAATCTCTTTCACGTGGTTGTCTCCTTCACCGAACTGCTCTACCTGGTCTTTGCCGGCGAATACGGCTTCGTCGCCGGGATGGGCGGGTTCGTGTTGCCGGTGTTGCTCGGGAACACGCTCGGTGGCATCTTGCTCGTCACCGTCGTCAACTACTACCAGACGAGCGAACAACGACTCGAGTCCGCCCGGTTTGAAGGCATCGAGCGTCGCCTCTCCGTTCGAGAGTGGACCTTCGGGAGTCTCGTCGGGCGATCTTACGTGCCGTTGATCGATACCGCCGAAACCGCGGTCTCCGCCGGTCCCGCCGCGGACGACGAGACGTACCAGATCGTGGTTCCGATCGCGAACCCGCGCACCGAATCGCGACTCGTCGACCTCGCCACGACGCTTGCGAGCATGCACGAGTCCGCAACCGTCCACGTCGTCCACATCGTCCAGACGCCCGATCGACCGGGCGCGGCTGGAAGCGATAAACAGCGTGCCCGAATCGTCGCCGAATCGGAGGAACTGCTCGAGGACATCGACGCCTCCGTCGCCTACGACAACGTCGAATACGAGACATCGACGATCGTTACCCACCGCTCGTTCGAGGAGATATTCGATACTGCACAACGCCAGCACGCCGACCTCGTAATGATGGGCTGGGGCGGTAACAAGCTCTGGGATGCCGCACGCGCCGAACGTCCGCTCAGCGAGTTGACCAGCCAGCTTCCCTGTGATTTCCTCGTGTTCAAAGACCGTGGACTGGACACCTCGCGGATCCTCCTGCCGACGGCCGGCGGCCCGGATTCGGATCTGAGCGCGGAGGTTGCGAAGACGCTCAGCACGACCGTCGGTGCCGAGGTCTCCCTGTTGCATATCGTCGACGGCCCGGACGCACGCGAGGAGGGCGAACAGTTCCTTGCGGAGTGGGCCGCCGACCACAACCTCCACGATGCCGAGCTCATCGTCGACGACTCCGGCGACGTCGAGGGCGCGATCTGTCGCGAAGCCGCCGAGAACACGATGATGCTGATCGGCGCGACGGAACGGGGGCTCCTCTCGCGGCTCGTGACCGGTTCGTTGCACTTAGACGTCGTCAACGACGTTGACTGTTCGGTGTTGCTCGCCGAGCGCCCGACCGAGCGCAGCATCTTCAAGCGGTTGTTCGGCCGCTAGTGACAGTTTCATCCGGCTGACCAACCTGAGTGCCCCCATGAGGGGGATAGTTTTCTGTGGGACGCACACGTACCGCTTCTATGGACGTATCGACAGTCATTGTCACCGGTGGCACTCGTGGAATCGGACGCGCCGTTGCCGACGCCTTCGCTGAAACCGGCGCGACAGTCGTCGTTGGCGCTCGAGACGGCGATGCAGTTACGGCGACCGCCGAGTCACTCGAGGCTGCGGGGGGCGTTGCAGCCGGCGTTCGGGCCGACGTCCGCGACGAACTGGATCTCGAGCGACTGGTCGAAACCGCGTCTCGAGCCGGCGAGACTGGTGGTATCGACGTCGTCATCCCCGCGGCAGGTGTGTATCACGGTGAGCCGGGGACGACACCGACTGACGGTGACTCCTATGCGGCATTTGATGATCACTGGCAGATCAACGGACGCGGCGTGTTCGCGACGATTCGCGAGGCACTCCCGCATCTGAACGACGGCGCTCGCGTGCTCGTGCCGACGGGATCGATCGCCCGCGAAACGAAACCGGGCTATGGCTCGTATGCGATCTCGAAGGCGACTGCAGAGGCTGTCGCTCGAGGGTTCGCGGCCGATACCAACTACACCGTCGGCTGTCTGGATCCGGGACAGATTGCCACGGAGCTATCTGGTGGGGTGGGTCGCGATCCCGAGTCGATCGCGGAGATGTTCGTCTGGGCGGCGACGGAAGCCGACCCCGAGACGATCGACGGAGCAGTCGTTGGGTTACGGGAATGGAAACAAGCAACACGCTGAGAAGCCGTGCACTCGGCTGCTGGCCGGAGTATCGAAAGCGCCGTCGCTCGTCTGTCGGCGGTCGTCTGCAGTAAAATCTCGTTTAGTAGCCGTTGCCGAGGTTCAATCGATGTGGCCTTCACGACGCAGTTGATCTGCGTCCTGGCTGGTGTAGCGCCACTCGATCGTGGCCTTCTCGTCTTGCCAGTCCCAGGGCTCGGCGACGACGATGTCGTCTTGCTCGATCCAGGTGCGGTATTTCATACGACCTGGGATGCGGCCGAGCCGTTCCTCGCCGTCCTCACAGCGGAGTTGCACGTGGTTCCCACCAAGGTGTTCGGTTACGACGGCGAATACTTCATCGCTGTTGGGCATACGGAGGTTCCGACGCCCGGATTCTTCTGTCACAGTCTCACTACGCGGGGCAGACGTTTAAAACATTGGAGAGCAGTGGTAACAACTAACTCAGTACTGAACGTCTACGACCGTGATTGGTCAGTCGAGAATCACTGTCGTCGATCGAGCGCCTACAGTTCGCGATCCGAATCCGGGTTCTCGAGGTCCCACAACACCTCTGGCAGGAACGCCTCGAGGTTGTCGATAACGCTCCGCTCGCTGACGTTCAGCCCCTCGCAGTGGTCGTGGGCCGAGTCCCGAATGTCGACGTGGAGGTCGCCGTCCTCGAGCCAGACGCCGAGTGGAAAGACCGAGCATCTAGTGGGTTTCCAATCCTCCTCGAGATGTAACGAACAGAGGCCGTCCTCGCGCAGAAACGCACAGGCACAGCCGTCCTCGGCGACGTGGTCCTCGCGGTCTTTTTCCTCGCGGGTGACGAACTTCTCGCCGCGAAACTCGGTCGTCGTCTCGGCGAGGTTCGCCCGCTGGGCGAGCTCGAGGAGATCCTGATCGTACAGCAACACGCCGTGCTGGCAACACCAGGTGCAGTCGTCGACACACTCGAAGGTAAGCTCGGGGTCGAACTCGACGACGACCTCGCGGTCGGGATAGACTTCGACGCGCGGGGGAGCCTCGGTACTCACGTCAGCCAGGAAGGGGCGCGGGCAGAAGTGCTTTTCTTCCTGCGATGGCGAGGGACTGATCTCGGTGCGTTCGCACGGAAGGGCTACGTCGTCGAGCGTCCCGAAGCGCAACCATCGTACCGAGCGTTCGATATGTCGGGCAGCGGAGATAGGTCGTGTGCCGATCCTTCCGAAAGTGTCGACGGGCTCGCCGATGTGAGCATCAGTGAGCACGTCAACTGTCGATGTACAACCCGTCTGTGAAGTACCGCGGGGGCAAGTGGTTCGAGACGCTCTGCGTCTCGCCATCTCGAGAGACGAAGTCTCTCGAACGATCCCAGGGTACTCTCGCTATATTTCTGTAGGGGACGCCGACGTGAGACTTCCTATCGAATTCCACGTTCGACTGGTGCTTTCGGACGAACCTGCACCAACGCTACCGGCTATCCAGATGGGGCAAAACTGGGGGCTCGACGGTCATGTGTGCCGTAGCCGACCGAAATGTATGCCCAGGACTCGGTGCCGCGGAAAAACCGCCGATCTCCCAGACGTTCAGCAAAGTCATAATATCCCTAATAACTTAATAATACTTATGTTTGTATGATCTTATTTACCGTACATGGTGAACGAAGTAGCTGATCCCGACGGTCACGGTGGTCACTCGAGTAGCGCGTTGTTCGACGTTCTCTCCAACCCGCAGCGACGGACTGTACTGTTTCACCTTCGCCAGCAAAGGGCCGCAACGCTCGAGGAACTCGTCGACGTCATCGCAGAACTCGACGACTCCGACGGACTCGATCCCGAACACGTACGGACGGCGTTGCTGCACGCCCACGTTCCCAAACTGGTCGACAACTGTCTCGTTACGTACGATCCAGAAGCGAAGATCGTCGAATCGGACGGTATTCACAACGACATCGGCGAGTGGCTCGACCTCGCAGTTCGTCACCAGATCCGATTCGACCGCGCGCTCGAAGGCCGTGAAGAGGCCGACCGACACCCGGACGTTCGAGTGTTACTCGTCGACGACGAGCCCGGACTCGCCGAAACCGTCGGGACCTATGTCGAACGTGAGAACGACGACGTGACGGTCACCACTGCGACGAGCACCGCCGAGGCAGTAACCACACTCGAGGGAGAGTCGTTCGACTGCATCGTAAGCGACTACGAGATGCCGGGTATCAGCGGCCTCGACTTCCTGAAAGTCGTCCGCGAGGAAGACGCGTCTATTCCGTTTATCGTCTTCACCGCCAGAGGGAGCGAGACGATCGCTAGCCGGGCCATCGCGACCGGCGTGACCGACTACGTCCAGAAAGGACCGGATACGGACCAGTTCGACGAGTTGGTCGGTCGGATCCGTACGGCTGTCGACCGAGACTGAACGCGTTGGACACGTCATCCACATCCGTCGCCGAAAACGTCTCGTCGAACGACGCCGACCCAATCAGTGCGAACGTCGAACGAGGCCACCGTTCGAGCCGTTTCACGAACCGAACGAGACGAGAATTCGAGCTCCGTGGGTGCACGGAATCTGACCGAATCAGCCCGAATGGCTCACGAAACCAGAGTTGCTGTGCAGTTCACACGGCCGACGTTTGCAGCATCCAACCGATGACTGATACACGACCGAACTACGAACGATTGATCGAACGTATCTCGGACCCACACTGCGCGGTAGACGCCGAGTGGCAGATCACGTACTGGAACGAGCGGATGGCAGCCTGGACCGAAACGCCAGCAGCGAAAGCCGAAGGCGACCTGCTCTGGGACGTTCTGCCTGCGTTTCGCGGATCAGCACTCGAGTCACACTGCCATGACGCCGTGGCAACCCAGGAGTCACGCTCGATCGAAACCCTGCTCCGTGAACCGTTCGAGTCCCGGGTCGACGTCCATCTCTATCCCGGCGAGGACGGCCTCTCGATTATCGTCCGTGAAGGTGACGAGCATACGGGTCAGCAGTCCGACGTCGAACTCGCGGAAACCGTATTCGAGAACACCCAAGACGCGCTCTTTCTTGTCGACGTCGACGAAGCAGCCGACGAGTTTCGACTCGAGCGAGTCAATCCGGTGTACGAAACCCACACGGGGCTGACGAACGACGAACTCCGTGGCCGTCGACTTCAGGAGGTTTTCACTCCTGAAGAGGGTAAACGCATTCTCGAGAACTACCGGCAGTGCGTCGCCAGGAACGAGCCACTCGAGTACGAGGAGGTGCTTTCGGTTCCCGACGAACGATCCTACTGGGAGACGCGAATCAGTCCCGTCGTCGTCGACGGGGCTATCGTCAAACTCGTCGGTGCGACGCGCAACATCACCGAGCAAAAAGAGCGCGAACGCCAGTACGACGCGATTTTCAACCAGACCTACCAGTTTACCGGGCTGCTAGATCCAGACGGGACGTTGCTGAAGGCGAACGACACCGCGCTGGAGTTCGGTGGGTTCGGCCGCGAGGACGTGATCGGGCGTCCAGTCTGGGAATCCGAGTGGTGGCAGATCGACGCCGAAACCCAGGACCGCCTGCAAGACGCGATCGAAGTGGCGGCCACCGGTGAGTTCGTCCGCTACGACGAAACGGTACAGGGAGCCGACGAGACGGTCGTCATCGACTTCTCGCTTCGACCGATCACCGACGAGCGTGGGGAAGTAGTCCTGATCGTTGCGGAAGGGAGAGATATCACGGCTCTCAAGCGACGAACGCGGGAACTCGAGCAGAAACGAGAGTTTCTCCGACACATCCAGTCGGTTGCGGACATCGGCGGCTGGGAAGTCGACTTCCGGACGGAGACGATGCGATGGACCGACGAGGTCTATTGCATTCACGAACTGCCCCCGGAGTACGAGCCGACCATCGAGGACGGAATCGACTTCTATCACCCTCGAGACAGAGCGACGATCACGGCTGCCTTCGAGCGGCTGTGGACCACGGGCGACGACTACGATCTGGAGTTGCGGATCGTCACGCACACAGACGAGACGCGCTGGGTTCGAACGGTGGGAACGCCGTGGTACGACGACGATGGCAACCTGACCGGTGCTCGCGGCGCGTTCCAGGACATCACCGAACGGAAAGAGCGAGAACGGGAACTCCAGCGGACCAACGCGCGCCTCGAGGAGTTTACCTCCATCGTCAGTCACGACCTCCGGAATCCGTTGACGGTCGCACAGGCCGCGCTCGAACTCGGGCGCGAGAGTTGTTCGTCGGCGGACTTCGATCGGATCGAGGCCGCCCACGAGCGAATGAACGCGCTCGTCACCGACCTGCTGACGCTCGCACGCGAGGGCCGGCAAGTCGACGAGACACGCCCGGTCGCGCTCGGGCCGCTGGTCGAGTCTGTCTGCGAAACGGTACCAGCGGACTGGGAGACGCTGGCGGTCGACCTCGAGACCTACCGCGTCGAGGCCGACGAGTCGCGTCTGCGCCAGTTGATCGAGAACCTCCTCTCGAACGCCGTAACCCACGGCGGCGAGGGCGTGACGATTCGGATCGGTCCCCTCGAGGACGACGACGGGTTCTATCTGGAAGACGACGGCCCGGGTATCCCACCGACGCAGCGCCAGGAAATATTCGATCGAGGGTACTCGACGACGGGCGAGGGGACCGGCTTCGGCCTCGCCATCGTCAGGAGCATTGCCGATGCTCACGGCTGGACCGTCGAGGCGACCGAAAGCGCCGACGGGGGTGCACGGTTCGAGATAAATACCGAACCGCCCACGCCGCTGTGAGTGGCTGTAGATCGTCTCGTACGGGCCGCTGTAAGCCATCGAGGATGCAACCGTCCCGAAGCGGTTGCGCCGGGACATCGTTACAGCAACCCGTCTCAGTCGCTCGAGCCGACCACCGTGTTCCGGAGTGTGCCGACGCCCTCGTAGGTGATTTCGACGGTGTCACCGGGTTCGACCAATCCGGGGTTGGCGGGACTGCCGAAGGCGATCACGTCGCCGGGGCGGAACGTGAATCGCCGGGAGAGGTAGGCGATAATCTCCTCAGGGCCGAACAGCATGAGTTCCGTGTTCGCTTCCTGGCGGCGCTCGCCGGCGACGTCGGTGTGCATGTCGATCCCCGACGGGTCGACGGCGGTCTCGATCCACGGCCCGAGCGGCCCGGAGCCGTCGAACGCCTTGCGCGCGGTGCGACCCTGCTGGTCGAGCGCGTCGACGTCGTTCATGATGGTGTAGCCCCGGACGACGTCCGACACCTCGTCTTCGGTGAGGTTGTTGCAGGGTTCGTCGATGACGGCCGCGAGTTCGCCCGCGTAGGTGAGTTCCTCGGTGAACTCGGGGTAGGGGATCGGCTCCCGGTGGCCGAGCAGCGACGCCGGCGGTTTGATGAAGAAGTCGGGTTCCTCGGGGCGTTCGTACTCCATCTGATCGAGCGTCGCCGCGTAGTTGCGCCCGACGCAGTACAGCGCCGAGGGCTCACAGGGTGGCAACAGCGTGCCATCGACGCCGACCTCATAGACGCCGTCGTCGCCGTGAACGATGCCGTCCTCGTACCGTCCTGCAACCGGCCCATCGTCCGTCTCGATTCGCGCGAGTTTCATCATCGGCGGTCTCGGTTCCGACGGATTAGGCGTACCGGTTTGCTTGCGAACCGGTTCGGGTCGAATCGACGTGTTACCGTTTTGACGCTGCTCGTGGGAGCCACTCGCGCATGTCCGAATACGACACCGACGTACTGGTTTCGGCGGACTGGGTCGAAGACCACCTAGACGAGTTTCAGGCGGACGATCCCGACTATCGGCTCGTGGAAGTCAACAGCCCCGAATCGCCAGATGAAGGCGACTTCCCGTCGCGCTACGAGGAAGGTCACGCGCCGGGTGCAATCGGCCTCCAGTGGGATGAGGACCTCTCCGATCAGGACCAGCGGGACGTTCTGAAAAAGGACGACTTCGAGACGGTCGTCGGCGAGCACGGCATCAGCGAGGACTCGACGGTCGTCTTCTACGGCGACGGCTGGATTCCCAACTGGTTCGCGCTGTTTGCCTACTGGGAGTTCACGTACT
The DNA here is from genome assembly GCF_900156475.1 of Natronorubrum thiooxidans. Lineage (GTDB taxonomy): Archaea > Halobacteriota > Halobacteria > Halobacteriales > Natrialbaceae > Natronorubrum > Natronorubrum thiooxidans. The sequence goes on along the minus strand of NZ_FTNR01000008.1, from coordinate 122,421 downwards.
ACGGCCACGAGGACGCGAGAGTTCTCGACGGCGGCAAGGACTACTGGGTCAACGAGGAGTACCCGCTGACCGAGGACGAACCCGACTTCCCGGAACAGGAGTACACTGCGAAGGGCCCGTTCGAGAGCATCCGCGCCTACAAAGACGACGTCGACATGGCCCGCGAGGCCGGCATCCCGATGGTCGACGTCCGCTCCCCCGAGGAGTTTACCGGCGAGATCATCGCCCCCGAAGGCATGCAGGAAACCGCCCAACGCGGGGGCCACATCCCCGGCGCATCGAACGTCCCGGTCAAGACCAACCTGCGCGACGACGGCCGGTTCAAAGGACCCGACGAACTCGAGGCCCTCTACGCCGACGTCGGCATCGACGGCGACGAGTCGGTCGTCACCTACTGTCGCGTCGGCGAGCGGTCGGCGATCGCGTGGTTCGCCCTCCACGAACTGCTCGAGTACGAGGACGTCCACAACTACGACGGCTCCTGGACCGAGTGGGGGAATCTTATCCGCGCTCCGCTCCAAAAAGGCGACGGCGAGTAACAACGAGCCGTCGAAACGCGATCGGTGACCGCCGAGAGCGACGAGCGTGACGGACGACAGCGACACTGCTGACCGATCGTGGCCCCTCGGCGTGTCTCACTGGAGGAGGCGTTCGATGGTCCGGTATCGAATGTCTGCCCATGCGTCCGCGGAGAGGTCGAACCGGTCGAACAGCGTGACCTGTGGCGTCTCCTGTCCCGAATGGAGGTAGTCCGTCCCGAAGAGGAGCTGTTCGTGGTGGGCCTCGAGAAAGCCCTGTGCGTACGCCTCGTCACGCGTGAGGGCGTTCCAGCCCGAAAGACCAGAAATGTCGCCGTAGATATTGTCGTATGCGTCGAGCAGTTCGGGGACCCGTCCACCGGGCTCGATCGACCTTGACGGATACTCGCCACGGTCGTCCCAGCTGACATCTGCGGAGATGTGAGCCCACCACGCGTGGGCGTGAGCGATGAAATTGACTGCCGGATAGGAGGCCAGTACATCTTCGAGTCGCGGGAGTCCGACCTCGTCCAGCATTGCTTTCTCGTCAGTGTGAAAGAGAACCGGCAGCCCGTGGTCGGCACACAGTTCGTACAGCGTCTCGAGTCGTGAATCGTCGATCGGCAGGCCGGCTTTCAGTTCACCGAAGCCACGGGCGCCCCGCTCGACGTAGCGCTCGAGCAGGTCCGTGACGGCTCCGAAGTCGTCCTCGTAGACCAGCGTCCGTGGATCGACCGTACAGAAAGGAATCAGTCGGTCCGGATACGCCGCAACCTGCTCTAAGACCCACCAGCTCGGTGCCTGAACGGGGTAGCTCTCGGGTGAGTCGAGCGCCAGAACGACGGCGCGGTCGATACCGTGCGTGTCCATCCACGACACCAGATCGTCGACGTCCAGTGGGTCCCTGTCGAGCGTCTCGTCAGGGATCAGATGCGTGTGGACGTCAATCAGCGGCTGGTCGGCGACCGCGTCCTGTACCGATTCGGCTTGAGGGCGCGGCTCCGTCTCACGAGTAGTCCCGACTCCCGCAGCCGTCCCCGTCCCGACGAGGCCGACGGAGCCGGTGAGACCGATCCCGACGCGCTCGAGCACTCGTCGTCGCGTCGTCTCCGGGTGCCGTCGACGAATCGCTCGCGTTCGCGACATGCCGTGTGCTCCCACGAGTCCGATGATAACGGTACGGGGGACCGGTCACGATCGTGATCGGTTCGCCTGTGTTCGAGTGCCGAAGACGGCCCGATTCGAGGTACCGTCGCTACTGAGAGCCACCGCGTTCGAACCTCCCCTCACTCCTCTATGATGAGATACGTCCGTCCACTGCGGTGCTCGAGTGAGACGACATCGGTATCGACGTTCGACTGGACGAACTCGTCGATGCCAGCCGTGTGGACCTCGGTGACGTCGATTCGGCGTCGTCGGGGCTCGGCCTCGAGTGTGGCTGGTCGCTCGTCTCCGTCCGTCAGTTCGCTGCGGTCGTCAGTACGGTCGACGATCAGTGCCATACTGTTCAGTGAGTGGGACAGTACGTGAATGCGATCCAGCCGGAGTGAAAGTGAAAGTACAGGACTGCGTTGCCGTCCCGCGCGCTGGCCGGTGTCCAAGCGACTGCCTCGAGGAGCCGACTCACCCGATCTGTTTGAGTTCGACCAGATGCGGCCCGTCGTCGGTGTCGATCGTGGTCGCCTCGAGGATTGCCTCGCGCGCACGAGTCTGCCACTCCTCGACGGCGTCGGCGTGGCGTTTGCGAATCTCCTCGCTCTCCGCTGGTGTGGCGTCCTCGAGTGCCGCCTCGAGGCGGGGGTAGTCATCGAGTACGTCGCCCTCGATAACGGACTCCGGCGGGACGTGGACGGCCCCGGTCAGTTCGGTATCGTCGCGCTGATAGACGTGGAGTCGGGCGCGCATCCGGCCGTGAAACGGTGGCGTCACCCGGAGGACGGCCTCACCCGGATTCTCCTGTGTGTAGGCGTAGGCGCTGGCGGCGTCGCCCGGCGAGAGCGCGAGCGAGCGGATCGTCGTCGGGTCGTCGTCCTCAGCCATTGCTCGACCGTTGGACTCGAGATGGGTTAACGTTTCGAGGCAAGGTTGGCGATCTGTCGTCGCGGTCACAGGGTGGGTCCCACTCAGTCCTCGAGTGCAGGCCGAAAGACGTCCGCCCGGACGTCGGTCGAGACGCCGTAAGGGGCGTCGGAAACGGTGTCGGGGAGCGTCGAATCGCAGCCCTCGTAGTGTGCCTGGAGGGTCGCACGCAGCGCCTCGCGAACACAGGCTCGAGTCGCCGCGCCGATGTCGGTGCCACTGCCCGAAAAGGCAATCTGCTCGCCCGTCGGGTCGTGGCCGGCGATGATCGCGTCCGTCGTCGTGCCCGGATAGCCGGTTTCGGCGAGCAGCGTCGCGGCTTTCGCCTCCGCGGCGACGGCGACGAGGTTCGCCAGCGCACCGGGGGCGAGCGCGCGTGTCGTACCGACGATGAGGTTGACCGTCCCGTGGCCCGGTCGCCGGTCGTCGCTATCCGCTTCGGACCGGCTGGCGTCTTTAGATGGCTCCATCGGCAACGCGGCCGGGTTCGAGATCCCGGCCGTCGCGTAGGCCGTCACGGAGCCACACCGAGCGCCGCGAGCGTCGCGCTGTTTGGCCCCGGTGAGCAGCGCCGGGCCACCGTCGACTCGAGTCTGGTCGTGACCGTCTCGGTCGGAGCCAGCGGCGAAGCCGGCCCGTTCGAGCCGTTCTGCAATGTACGCGTCGAGATCCGTCCGCTCCCAGCCGTCCGGAACCGTGACGTTGTAAGCCGCGTCTGCCATCCGTCGCCCGCCGTTCCACCCCGTCGAAAGCCACTCGGTTCCGGATCGGGAGACGCGGAGAACCCCCGCCCGTCGAACCGCGTCGTAGGCTGGCTCGAGTCCGGTCATTCGCTGGCTTCGTCCCCGTCCAGTCCGGTTTGCTCGTCGCCCTCGAGCACGCCGAGTGCCGCGAGCAGTCGATCGTTCGCCTCGCGGTCCTTGACGGCGACGCGGATGTGTGACTCGAGGCCGCGAAACGTCGTCGCGTCGCGGATGGCGACGCCGTCCGCGCGGGCCGAGGCGATCACGTCGTCGACGGCGCGGTCGCCGACGTCACAGAGCAGGTAGGGAGCTGCGGAGGGACCGACGTCGAAGCGTCGCTCGAGTGCCTCGCGCATCCGAGTACGTTCACGGGCGACCCCCTCGCGCGTCTCACGGACGAACGCGTCCTGACGCAGGCAGTGGGCACCGACGCTGGCAGCGGGCGTGCCCAGCGACCACGCGCGCCGGGCCGTCTCGAGGGCGTCGAGCCGGTCGCCGCTCGCGACGGCAAAGCCGGCCCGCAGCCCCGGCAGCCCGAACAGCTTGGTGAGCGAGCGGGCGACGATCACGTGCTCGGCCTCGAGGCCGGCCGCCGACGGACGGTCGGTGAAGCCGAGAAACGCCTCGTCGACCAGCAGCGTCGTCCCGTGCTCGCCACAGCGGGCCGCAAACGCCGCCAGTTCGTCCGGGTCGGCCACGTCGCCGGTCGGGTTGTTCGGCGTACAGACGATCGCCAGCGCAGCTGACTCGAGGACGTCGCCCTCGGTCTCGAGGATCTCGTCGTGGGGGACGAACTGCGGCGACGCACCCTGTAGCTGGACCTCGCGGGCGTACTCGCCGAAACTGGGGTACGGAACTAGCGCGTCGTCGCCGGGCTCGAGCGTGATTGCCATCGCCAGCCGAATCGCGGCCAACCCGCCGGGCGTCGGGATCACTCGCTCTGGCGTACAGCCGACGAACTCGGCCGCAGCGGCCCGGAAATCGGAGTAGCTGTCGTCGGGGTAGCGACGCGACCCCTCGAGCGCGCGGTCGTACACCGCCGCGACGCCGTCGGGCGTGTATGGGTTGGTGTTCGCCGAAAAATCGAGGATGTCGGGGTCGGTGTCGCCACCATGGGGGACGCGCTCGCCCGCGCGGATCGACTCAGGGTTCATGCTCGGCCTCTGGCTCCGAGTCGGCCGTGTCGTCCCCGCCGTCGTCCGCCGTGCCGTCGATTCCGAGACGGGCACACACCGTCTCGAAGCGATCCAGAACCGCGTCGAATCGGTCGTCGGGGACGAGTGCGAGCGCACCGCCCATCGCGACGCCTTCCTTCGCTTCGCCGGCACAGTAGCGGTTCATCGAGACGTGATCGCGAGCGTCGAAGCCGGGATCGGTGACGGTCAGCTCACAGTCCAGTCGCGAACAGGTCTCGCCGAGTCGGTCGCCCTGTTCGTCCGCGACGAAGGACGTGGTCGCGATCGACAGCGGCGCGTCGACGTCGGCGTGGCGAAGGAGCGCCGCGACGGCGACCATCTGGGTCCCGCCGGCGAGCGTGACGTTGATTCCTGCCTCGAGCGCACCGGAGGCGATTCCCGTGACGGTCGCCTGCACCGGGTCGCCGACGGCCCGGATCGCCTCGACCGGCTCGCCCTCGAAGCTGCCGGGCGCAGCATCGCTCGCCTCGAGTGCCGCGTCGACGACCTCACGTTTGCGCTCGATTGGGTTCTCCGGCAGTGACGAGGAGACGCCGGCCGGCTCGCCGAGGGCGGTGAGCACGCCGAGTGCAGTCGTCGTCCCGCCGGGGACCGTCTCACCGATCATGAGTTCGTCGTCGGGCAGACTCGAGCCGTACGTGTGTGCGCGGTCGAAGATCGCTGCGGCGTCGGGGACGGCCGTCGACTCGCGGATGTCGTCGCCGGGTTCGACGCCGAGATCGACAGTGGGCGCGGCCGTCGGCTGGGCGAGACCGGCGTCGACGACTGAGAGGTCGAAGTCGACCACTTCTCGGACGGCTCGCGTCACCGCGGCCGGCGTCGGACAGCCGTTCGGGCTGACCGGCGTCACCGGGGCGACCGTCGGCTCGCCGTATGCGAGGATCTCGACGTCTGCGGAGGGCGTGTGTTCCATCAGATCTGGGGCGGCTCCGGCGGCGCTGATGCCGTCGATCAGCCCCGTCTCGGTCGTGCCGGCAGGGAGGATCACGCGCATCGTTAGCGTCCCTCCGAAGTCAGTCGGCCGGTTGCAATACGGGCGTCTTCGCGTCGGTTCACGTTGATTGCGAGTCGTGGATCGTAGCTTACGTGTGTCATGGATTCAGGTTCGTTCGCATTGCCGACAATGTTGACCCCGGTCGGCGCGAGGTGATCATCCGACTCGAGCGTCGAGTCGATACTGACGCCGAGCCGGCGCTTCAGTGCCACGGGCACGCAGACGGTCCGTGAGGCGTCGCTCTCGCCGTGGGCCGCGAGCACCCGGTCGATCGTGGCTCCCGACAGCAGCGGGAGATCGGCCGCGACGGTCAGAATCGGCGGCTCGATTTCGGGGCGCTCGAGCAACGCCATGAGGTCTGCCACGTAGCCGTCGCCGTTGGTTTCGACCGTCCTCACGCCGTCGGCGCGCTCGAGATGGGCCTGTGTTGCCGGCGCGTTCGGCGAGACGGCGGCGTAACGGGTGTCGACGCGACTTTCTTCGAGAGCCGAGAGCACGCGATCGACCATCGCAACGCCGTCGATCGGATGCAACGGCTTCTCGTGGGGGCTCTCGAGGCGGCTGCCTTCGCCGCCACACATCACAATAGCGTCCATGCGATCACCCCCGCGTGGACGCCGGCGATGCGGCCGATCTCGTTCGCCGCGCCGAAGATGTCGCCGTTGAGCCCGCCGAGGTGTCGGCTCGCCCAGTACCAGGGGAGGCCGATGCCGGCGACGGCCCCGGCGAGTGCGACCGCGCTGGCCGGGTGTGGCCACGTCAACGCGACCGCGGGAAGGGCGACGACGGCCGGAACGACGAACTCGGCGGGCCTCGAGGCGGTGGTGAACTGCTGGCCCATTCCCTCGTAACTCGCATGGCCGAAACAGCACAGTGCGGCCAGGCCGAGTTTCGTTCCGACTTCGGCGGCGACGGCGATTGCGACCGCCACGAGCACGGGCAGGCCGGCCAGTGCGAGGCCGGCCAGCGCGAGCGAGACGACGACGACCGAGACGGCAAGCAGCGCGCCGACGCCGGTCGTCGTGTCCTTGAGAACCTCGCGGCGGCGTTCGACGTCGCCGTGGACGACGAGCGCGTCGCCCAGATCCGCCACGCCGTCGAGATGGTGAATCCCGACGACGGCGTAGGTCGCGAGCAGGTAGCCGACGGCGACGGTCGCCGCCGGGAGCACGTCGGCTGCGAGCAGCGGCACCGCAGCCAGCGCCCCGGCGACGTAGCCGACGACTGGAAACACCGCCGGCCGCGAGCGAAACGCGTCCCAGTCGCCGTCCCGGTAGCCGACGGGAAGCCGGGTGAAAAAACCGAGCGCGCCACGCACCGCGGCGAGGTGGCGTCGGATCACAGCGCCATCACCTCGAGCGAGCCCGCGAGCGCGACGGCGAGAAGCGCCGCGACGACGGCGGCCCGTCCGACGACGACAACGGCGCGTTCCCCGTCGGCAACCGTCGGCAGGTCGGCACTGGTGTTGAGGTCGTAGACGCCCGGCTTCGTGAGCCGAACTGAGAGCACGCAGGCGAGCGTCGCCATGGGCCACCCCGAGTTGGGCGAGGGTGGATAGCGTGCCCACTCGCGTGCACGAAGGATAGCACTGGAATCAGCGCCAGCGAGTGCGATTGCGACCGCCGTCACTCGAGCCGGGAGCCACATCACGAGATCGTCGAGGCGGGCACTCGCCGTACCGTGGGGTTTCGACGGGTAGCCGAGCATCGAGTCCAGCGTGTTGACGCCTTTGACCCACGCCGCGGCGGCCGCAGCGGCCGGCAGCGAGACCGGCGCGAGCAGGGCAAACGGGAGGAGCGTCGCGACCAGTCCGTCCGCGAGGTTCTCGCCAGCGCTCTCGACCGCCCCGCTGCGGATCTCTGCGGGCGACAGCGTCGACGTGTCGCGGCCGACGAGTCCCCGAATCTCCTCGCGGGCCGTCTCGAGGTCGTGGTCAGCGGTCGCCGACACGACCGTCTCGGTCAACTCGAGCAGCGAGCGAAGGCTGGTCGTCACGAACAGCACGAGCCCGGCGGCGAGGGCACCGACGAACGGCGAGACGATACTCGTCACAAAAACGAGTCCGCCTGCGGCGGTTGCCGGAACGAGCGGGACGATGAGGGCGATCGCGAAACCCGCCAGTCGCTGGCCGCGCTCGCTGTCGACCCACTTGCGGTCCAGTGGCGCGATAAGCCGGCCCAGCCACGCCACCGGGTGAGCGGCGTTCGGCGGCTCACCAACGAGCCGGTCGAGGGTCAGTGCCAGCCCGATGACGGCGATTGTCGTCAGAAACACCGATTCTCCTCCCCGCTCTTCCGGTCGCTTTCGTTACGCCGTTCGTCGCCCAGCCGCACGGTCATGGTTCGTCCGTCTGCTCGTGGCCCGCTAACCGGGCCGGAATCGACTCGAGTGGGTGGTCTGCGAGCAACAGCGCCGTCCCACCGACGGCTTCGATACCGCCGTCGGTCTGCGGATCGTCGCCGACGTGGACGAGGTCAGCGGTGGCGACGTCGAGTTCGGCCGCGGTGAGTTCGAAAATCTGGGGGGCGGGTTTGCGCCAGCCACAGCCGACGCTCGTGACGATGGCGTCGAAATCGTCGCGGTCGAAGGCGGATCGAACGAGTGTCCGGCCCACCAGTTCGGGCACGCTGCAGTTCGAACAGATCGCGACGGGTCCGTGCTCGCGGGCGGCCTCGACGGCCTCGACGGCACCGGATCTGGTCTCGACCTCGGGGTCGAACGCCGACACGACCGCTCGGCGGGCCGCGTTTCGCTCGTAACTGACGTCGCGACTCGATAGCGCACGCGAGACGTGTGCCGGGAGCGGGACCTCTGCGCCCTCGGGGGCGTCGATATGGAGCTCGGTGTAGGCGTCGCTCCAATCGTCGGGGACGTCGACGTCCCGTTTTTCGAGTTCCGTCGCGACGGCTGCGGCGGGATCGGTCGGTCTGTCGGCGGTCACGAGCGTGTCAAAGAGGTCGAACGAGACTCCCACGTTCGCGTAACTAGTGCAAGTTGACTTTAGCGTATCGAGGCTGGATCGGGATCAGACGGCCCGCAGGCTGGTGACGTCGGCCCGGGTGTCGCCAGCCCGTGGCTCGAGCGGCGCGGTTGGCCTCGAGCGAGGAAGCGAAAGACGAGAGAGACAAAAACGGAGAGAAACGGCGTTCCAAGCGCGTCTTCAGGCAATCCGAGCGAACGCGAGGTTGCCGGAGATGTTCTTGATGTAGATTTCGACGACGTCGCCTTCGTCGGCACCGGGGACAAAGATGGTGTAGTTGCCCTTCTCGGCGACACCGTCGCCCTTGCGGCCGGTGCCGGTGATCTCGACCGTGTAGGTCTTGCCCTCTTCGACGGCGTCGGCCTGCTGTTGTTGCTGGCTGCTCGCCGAGCGCTTGGTGACCGGGCGGAACGCACCACAGGCGTCACAGCGCAGCATCGGCGTGCGGTCCTCGCGCACGAGGCGGGTGTCCGGCAGTCCACACTCCGAACAGAGGACGTACTCGTCGACGTAGGCGTCGATGGCCGCGTTGAAGTCTTTCTCCGAGAACGTCCCGTTGTATCGGCCACGGCCGTCCTCGAGTTTGCCGCTGGTCCCCATCTCGCGCTGAATGAATCGGTGCAGGTGTTCGTCTTCGCGCGAGAGCACGTCGGCGATATCGTCGAGGTTCGTAAACCGCGTGAAGGCACCGTCTTTCTGAGTTTCCGCGTCGGGGATCTGCAGTCGCTGTTCGTCGCCACCGATGTCCGGAACGTCTTCCATCGCTCGGTCGAGACTCGAGTCGTAATCCATACGCGAGAACAGCGGCCGCTGACGTAAATCGGTTCTGCTATGACAGTCGGGGACGGCGCGGTGGCGGGCCGACTGTCGATGACGCGTGGCTACAACGAGTCGCTCCCGCGATCGCTGATCGAACCCTGGCTTTCCTCATCGAGACTGGCGAGGTCACGCTCCGGGTTCGCCTCGGCCGGCGACCCAGCCTGGCCCGTTATTTCGCCGTACACTGCCTCGCGGACTGCCTCGACGCTGTCGAACTGTTCGCCAGCCAACCGATCGAAGACGCTGCCGAGCGACTCCGTCTCGTTCGGCAGGTCGATCGCCTCGTTGCCGTACTCGGTAGCGAGTTCCTCGCTCGTAACCGGGTGCTCGAGGTCGCCCAAATGCCGTTCGACGTCCTCGAGGATCGACTCGGTTGTCTCGGCCCGCTGGGATTGCCGTTGTTCGGCACGATCCTGTACACGGTTGCGACTGGGGCTATCGTCGTTCATGGCCGGGATTACCGTCGGCCGACGGAAGAATGGCCGGCCGGCGAGTTCTGTGGGCCCTTGCGGTCAGTCCTGTGGGAACTGCTTTCTGAAACCGCGGAACTCGGTGTGGTGGGCCTCCTCGTCGGCCAGAATCGTCACGGCAACGTCTTCGGTGACCGGGTCGTTCGCCTCGGCGGCGGCCTCGTGGAGCGATCGATACAGTTCGATCGCGTCGTCTTCGGCCTCGAGCACGCCGTCGATGACCGACTGGACGTCCGTCGTGTCTTCGGGTGGCTGGAGACTCATCTGTGCGGCCTCGAACGCCGCCGATCCCGGCGGGGACTCGTCGAGTTGCTTCAGGCGTTCGCCGAGTATTCGGGCGTGGTCGAGTTCCTCCTGGACGTCTTCCTCGAGACTCGTTTTGACCTCCTCGGCGTGGACGCCGTCGAGGACGATCGCGTTCGTCTGATAGTTCATTATCGTCTCGTGTTCGCTAATGTAGGCCTCCGTCAGGAGGTCGGTAATTTCGTCAGTCGTCATGCGACACTGGGCTACCACGACGACTCCTAAAACGGTATCCTGTGAGTCGTGTGACAGTCACGCCGATCACCCTCGAGAGTCAATACCAGCCCTCTTGGGTATCGCAGCCTAACTATCATTATATGCGCGAACTCGACGACACCGATCTCGAGATCCTCGAGTTACTGCTCGAGAACGCCCGCCGGCCGTACAAGGAACTCGCCGACCACGTCGGGCTGACACCGCCTGCCGTTTCAGACCGGATCTCGCGACTCGAAGACCAGGGGATCATCCAGGGATTCACGATCGACGTCGATCGCGAGCGACTTCGGGGAGACGTGCCTGTACTGGTCGAACTCGAGGCGAGACCGGATGCCGTCGACGACGTGTATGCCGCTGCGGCCGACCTCCCGGGTGTCGACACCATCGCCGAGGGGATGGACGGGCGTGTGATCGTCCACGCCACCCTGCCCGACGCAACCGCTCGCTCGTGGCTCGAATCGGGGCTCGACCTCGAGATGCTGACCGGCTACGACGTCACGCTGCTGGCACGCTCGGATCGCACCGTCGGACTCTCGGCCGAGGAATTCTCGCTCGAGTGTGTGGTCTGTGACAAACAGATCACGGGCGACGGCGTCACCCGAACGGTCGGTGGCGAGGTGAAGACGTTCTGCTGTCCCTCCTGTGAGGCGCGATACGTCGACGAGTACGAAGCCCATCAGGAAGCTCTCGAGTAACGGGATGCCGTCGTGGTCGACGCTGCTGGCAATCCGGACTGCCATGTGAAACGGCAGGGCGAACGCAGCAAAAGTAGATGAATACCGAGTATTGGGCCAGATAAGCGGTCGTTTCGAGATCGCTTGCGGTCGGAAACCGATCGATCTGACCAAACGTCCAGCGACGAGCGCGCGCCAGCGCTCGAGTGGACTCAGAGCGGGGAATCGACCGGTATTTCGGGGTGGCTCGAGCGCCGACGGCGAGCATCCTCAGTTCAGGACTGGTATAATAATAGGAAATAAGGGTTTGTATTAGGTCGTTGGTGTCTTGCGGTTTCCCGTCTTCCACGAGGACTGGTGGCATCCCGTCATATCAACGAGCGCCCATCACAGCGTCAGGTTTATATATGTCGTCCCACCTGGGATTCAGATACAATGTCTTCACAAGACAACCCGTCCTCTGACACCAGTCAGGGGGGTCGAGTTCTTCCAGGGCACGTTAGATTCCACTGACGAAATAGAGTCAGCACGTGTCTTTGATACCACCCTCCGGGATGGTGAACAGTCTCCCGGAACTTCGTTCTCCTACGACGACAAACGGCAGATCGCCTCCGTTCTGGACGATATGGGAACCCACGTCATCGAGGCTGGTTTCCCCGTCAACTCCGACGCGGAGTTCGAAGCCGTTCGTGACATCGCGTCCTCGACACAGTCGACGACCTGCGGATTGGCCCGCGTCGTCGATGCGGACATCGAGGCGGCACTGGATTCCGGCGTCGAGATGGTGCACACGTTCGTCAGCACCAGCGACGTTCAGATCGAGGATTCGATGCACACCACACGGGACGAAGTCGTACAGCGCGCAGTCGACGCAGTCGAGCGTGTCACCGAGACGGGAACGACGTGTATGTTCTCGCCGATGGACGCGACACGGACCGACGAGCAGTTCCTGCTGGACGTGATCGAGGCGGTCACGGAGGCAGGCGTCGACTGGATCAACATTCCCGACACCACTGGCGTCGCAACGCCGACCCGGTTCAAGGCCATGATCGAGAAGATCTGTGCCCACACCGACGCGCGAATCGACGTCCACACACACGACGACTTCGGGCTGGCCACCGCAAACGCACTGGCTGGCATCGAAGCGGGAGCAGATCAGGCACAGGTCTCCGTCAACTCCATCGGCGAGCGAGCCGGTAACGCCGCCTACGAGGAGTTCGTGATGGCCGTCGAGTCGCTCTACCAGACCGATACGGGGATCGACACGACTCGCATCACCGAGCTCTCGGAGATCGTCGAAGAGAAAAGCGGTATGGGAACACCGGGCAACAAGCCGATCGTCGGCGATAATGCCTTCTCCCACGAGAGCGGTATCCACGCCGCTGGCGTCATCGAAAACTCCGATACCTTCGAACCCGGCGTCATGACGCCGGAGATGGTCGGTGCCAAACGACGACTGGTCATGGGCAAACACACCGGGACCCACTCGGTCCGTGAACGCCTGCACGAACGCGGGTTCGATCCGACCAAAGAACAAGTCAAAGCAGTCACTCGCCGCGTCAAAGACTACGGCGCGGAGAAACGACGGGTTACCGTCGACGACTTAGAGCGCTTCGCCAAAGAGGCTGGCGTCGAACGCCAGACAGAGGAGGAGGTGCGCGCCTAAGGGATGGCTGCCCCGTTTGCTACCGTCCGCGAGCCCCTGCTGTGGCGCTCGAGTACGTCCACCCACGAAACTCGCAAGGATTATGTCCCTCGAGAGTCCTACGTGTTCAGTAATGACGGTTCGCGCTCGACTGTCGGTCCGTGCTCGCACGGTCGCCAGCAGCGCGCTCGCTCCGATTCGTATTGTAGGGGCGTCCTCGCCCCACCTCTAGCCTACCGCAGCTCCGATTCCGAACTCGTCGCACCGTTTTCACAGCGACAGCAACTCCAGCAGATGACAGCACACTATACACCCAGCGCCGACCCAACGGATCGCCGTCCTGCGGCGGGAGGCAATCGATGAGCGAACGCGCAGCAAAAGTCACACCAACTGACGCAGACGAACAGGACGACCAGATTACGGACAGCGCAACGCCGGACGCGGCCACCGAGGATGACGCCGACACGGTTTCGGAGACGACACCGACAGCCGTCACCAACGGTGCCCAGTCGGTCGTGCGCGCCCTCGAGAACGCCGGCGTCGAGTACGCCTTCGGCGTGCAAGGCGGCGCGATCATGCCCGTCTACGACGCGCTGTATGACTCTGAGATCACCCACGTGACGATGGCCCACGAACAGGGCGCGGCTCACGCGGCCGACGCCTACGGCATCGTCGCGGGCGAGCCGGGCATCTGTCTAGCGACGTCCGGACCCGGCGCGACCAACCTCGTGACGGGGATCGCCGACGCCGACATGGACTCGGACCCGCTGGTCGCCCTGACGGGCCAGGTGCCGACGGAGTTCGTTGGCAACGACGCCTTCCAGGAGACCGACACAACCGGCGTCACGAAGCCGATCACGAAGGACAACACGTTCTCGAGCGACCCGGACCACGTCGGTACTGACGTCAGCGAGGCGTTCGCACTCGCCAGCGAGGGCCGACCCGGGCCGACGCTGGTCGACCTGCCCAAAGACGTCACCAACGGCGAAACCGACACCGAACCCGACGAGCCGAAAACGCCCGATACCTACCACGTGCAAGAACGGGCCGACTCGGAGATCGTCGCCGCCGCGTCCGACCGACTCGAGAACGCGTCTCGCCCCGTCATGCTCCTTGGCGGCGGCGTGATCAAAGGCGAGGCCAGCGAGGCCTGCCGCGAGTTCGCGATCGAACACGAGATCCCGGTCGTCACGACGATGCCCGGCATCGGGTCGTTCCCCGAGGATCACGAACTCTCGATGGAGATGGCCGGCATGCACGGCACCGGCTTTGCCAACATGGCGATCACCCACTGTGATACGATGTTGGCCATCGGGACGCGATTCGACGACCGCCTGACCGGCGGCATCGAGACGTTCGCGCCCGACGCGGAGATCATCCACGTCGACATCGACCCCGCCGAGATCAGCAAGAACATCTACGCCGACTATCCACTGATCGGTGACGCCGAGACGGTCGTCGGGCAACTCAGCGAGGCCGTCGACGCCTCGCCGGAAGCCAAGAAGTGGCGCGCCCAGTGCCAGCAGTGGAAATCCGACTACTCGATGGCCTACGACGCCCCCGAAGACGAGCCGGTCCGACCGGAGTTCGTCGTCGAGGCCCTCGATGAGGCGACCGCCGACGACACCATCGTCACGACCGGCGTCGGGCAACACCAGATGTGGGCCTGCCAGTACTGGACCTACACCGAGCCCCGAACGTGGGTCTCGAGTCACGGACTCGGGACGATGGGGTATGGCCTGCCCGCAGCGATCGGTGCCCGACTCGCCGCCGACGACGACCAGGACGTCGTCTGTATCGACGGCGACGGCTCGTTCTTGATGACGCTGCAGGGACTCTCGGTCGCCGTGCGCGAGAATCTTGACATCACCGTCGCAGTGCTCAACAACGAGTACATCGGCATGGTTCGACAGTGGCAGGACGCCTTCTTCGAAGGTCGCCACTCCGCGTCGGACTACCACTGGATGCCCGAGTTCGACAAGCTCGCCGAAGCCTTCGGCGCAGCCGGGTTCCGGATCGACGACTACGACGACGTCGCAGAGACGATCGAATCGGCAATCGCCTACGACGGCCCCTCGGTGATCGACGTCCACATCGACCCCGGGGCGAACGTCTACCCGATGGTGCCAAGCGGCGGCGACAACGGACAGTTCGCACTGACGGAGGACCAGCTATGACCGTCGGACGAACACCGTCCGACTGCAACCGAAACACCGAGACGGCAGAGCCGTCTCGAGCTTTGTTTCACTCCGTTCAACAAACTACGAGGTATTTCGCATGAAACGCGGATTAGAAGGCCCACCACCGGAAGAGCGACCGACACCCGCTGGTCGGCGCAACAAGCAAGGCATTCGTATCGATCCCGAAGTCGAGGCGACACACGACCCACGCCGGACGGTCATCTCGGCGCTGGTCAAACACGAACCCGGCGTGCTCTCTGACGTCTCGGGGCTGTTCTCGAGACGGCAGTTCAACATCGAGAGTCTGACCGTCGGGCCGACAAACGACGAGGAGCGTGCCCGAATCACGGTTGTCGTCGAGGAGCCAGATCCCGGCATTGACCAGATCAAAAAGCAGCTGCGAAAGCTGGTGCCGGTGATTTCGGTTCGCGAACTCGAGCCCGACGCGATGCGCCGGGAGCTGGCGCTCGTGAAGGTCTCCGCCGATCGACCGGATCAGGTCGCCGCCGTCGCGGAGATGTACGGCGGCAAGACTGTCGATTCGTGTCCGGAGACGGCGACGATCGAAGTGACGGGTGCCCGCCAGAAGATTGAAGCCGCAGTCGAGACGTTCAGCCAGTTCGGGATCCGGGAAATCTCCCGAACCGGGCTGACGGCACTCGCTCGCGGGACTGACGAGACGGCTGCACCCAGTTCGGCGGCCGTATCCGCCGACGAGGCGAACCGACAGGACGAACACCCTCACACCCAAACAGCAGACGATGACTGACGAATTCACCACCGACATCTACTACGACGATGATGCAGACGTATCGACGCTTGACGACGAGACCGTGGCCGTGCTGGGCTACGGCAGCCAGGGCCACGCCCACGCACAGAACCTCCACGAGAGTGGTGTCGACGTGGTCGTCGGCCTCCGCGAGAGTTCGTCGTCGCGATCGGCCGCCGAAGCCGACGGCCTGACCGTGACGACGCCTGCCGACGCCGTCTCGCAGGCCTCCTACGTCTCCGTGCTCGTTCCCGACACCGTTCAGGCCGATGTCTACGAGAACGCCATCGAACCCAACCTCGAGGCCGGCGACACGCTGCAGTTCGCCCATGGGCTGAACATCCACTACAACCAGATCCAGCCGCCGGAAGATGTCGACGTGACGATGGTCGCCCCGAAAAGCCCGGGCCACCTCGTCCGTCGGAACTACGAGAACGACGAGGGAACGCCCGGTCTGCTGGCAGTCTATCAGGATACCACCGGCGACGCGACGGAGCGAGCGCTCGCATACGCGAAAGCAATTGGCTGTGCCCGCGCCGGCGTCATCGAGACGACGTTCCAGGAGGAAGTCGAATCCGACCTCTTCGGCGAGCAGGCCGTCCTCTGTGGCGGCGTGACCGCACTGGTCAAACACGGCTACGAGGCGCTGGTCGATGCGGGCTACTCGCCCGAGATCGCCTACTTCGAGTGTCTCAACGAGCTCAAGCTGATCGTCGACCTGATGTACGAAGGCGGGAACATGGAGATGTGGAACTCCGTCTCCGACACCGCCGAGTACGGCGGGCTTACTCGCGGCGACCGCATCGTCGACGACCACGTCCGTGAGAACATGGACGAGGTCCTCGAGGAGATTCAAAACGGCGAGTTCACGCGCGAGTGGATCCTCGAGAACCAGGCCGGTCGACCGAGCTACAGCCAGCTTCGCCAGGCCGAACAGGAACACGAAATCGAAGACGTCGGCGCGCGACTGCGCGAGTTATTCGCCTGGGCTGACGACGAAACCGAAGCGGAAACCGAGTCCGCCGAAGTGGCGGCAGACGACTAAGCACACACGACAATGAGCGAAAACGACACACCCGAGACAATGGCCGACGTTGGCCACACCAACCCCTATACCGGGGAGACGGCTGGCCAACTGTTCAGCCGCGGGCCAACTGTCGCGACAGACGGCGGTGAGCCAAGTGAACCGACTGCGACGGATCGGAACGGACGCACCGAGAGCCGAACGATGAAAGACGTCGATCACACGCCGCCGAAACAGGCGGCCGACGCAAACCGTGTCTTCGAGCGCGGCAGCGAACACGAAGACGAAGACGAAGATGCCGTAGAGGACGCAGAATGAGTGAGGGAACACTGTACGACAAGGTCTGGGATCGACACAAAGTCACCACGTTGCCGACTGGACAGGATCAGCTGTTCATCGGGCTGCACCTCATCCACGAGGTCACGAGCCCGCAGGCGTTCGGAATGCTCCGCGAGCGCGACCTCGAGGTCGCCTTCCCGAAGCTGACCCACGCGACGGTCGACCACATCGTGCCGACGGCCGACCAGTCCCGGCCATACAAAGAAGACGCCGCCGAAGAGATGATGGCCGAACTCGAGGAGAACGTCCGCGAGGCGGGCATCGACTTTTCGGACCCAACGTCCGGCGATCAGGGGATCGTCCACGTCATCGGTCCGGAGCAGGGACTCACCCAGCCCGGCAAGACGATCGTCTGTGGCGACTCCCACACCTCGACCCACGGCGCGTTCGGCGCGCTCGCCTTTGGGATTGGAACCTCTCAGATCCGGGACGTGCTCGCGACGGGAACCGTCGCGATGGAGAAACAGAAGGTCCGCAAGATCGAGGTCAACGGCGAACTCGGCGAGGGTGTCGAAGCGAAAGACATCATCCTCGAGATTATCCGTCGACTCGGTACGGAAGGCGGCGTCGGCTACGTCTACGAGTACGCCGGCGAGGCCATCGAGAACCTCGGCATGGAGGGTCGGATGTCGATCTGTAACATGTCGATCGAAGGCGGCGCTCGCGCGGGCTACGTCAACCCCGACGAGACCACCTACGAGTGGCTCGAGGAGACCGACTACTTCCAGGACAATCCCGAGAAGTTCGACGAACTCAAACCGTACTGGGAGTCGATCCGATCGGACGAGGACGCCGAGTACGACGACGTCGTCACCATCGACGCAAACGAACTCGAGCCGGTCGTCACCTGGGGGACCACGCCCGGACAGGGCGTCGGCGTCACCGAGCCGATTCCATCGCCAGCGGAGCTGCCCGAGGCCAAACAGGACACGGCCCGACGCGCTCAGGAGCACATGCGCGTCGAGCCCGGCGAGACGATGGAAGGCTACAACATCGACGTCGCCTTCCTCGGCTCCTGTACGAACGCCCGTCTGCCCGACCTGCGCCGTGCCGCCGAGATTATCGAGGGCCGACAGGTCGACGACGACGTCCGTGCGTTGGTCGTCCCCGGCAGCCAGCGTGTCCAGCACACCGCCGAGGAGGAAGGCCTGAAAGACACCTTCGAGGAGGCCGGCTTCGAGTGGCGCAACGCCGGCTGTTCGATGTGTCTCGGCATGAACGAAGACCAACTCGAGGGCGACGAGGCCAGTGCCTCCTCCTCGAACCGGAACTTCGTCGGTCGACAGGGTAGCAAGGACGGACGAACCGTCCTAATGAACCCGCAGATGGTCGCCGCGGCGGCGGTCACCGGAGAAGTAACTGACGTGCGCGAACTGAAGGAGGTGACCACTGCATGACTGACACCGACGAAGTCGAGATTCCGGAAGTCGATTCCGTCTCCGGATCGGGGATTCCAATCCACGGGAACGACATCGACACCGACCAGATCATCCCCGCGCGATTCATGAAGGTCGTCACCTTCGACGGGTTGGGCGAGTTCGCCTTCTTCGACCTGCGATTCGATGACGACGACAACCAGAAAAACCATCCGATGAACGAGGATCGGTTCCAGGGTTCGTCGGTGATGGTCGTCAACAGCAACTTCGGCTGTGGCTCCTCGCGTGAACACGCTCCGCAGGCGCTGATGCGCTGGGGCATCGACGCGATCATCGGCGAGAGCTTCGCCGAGATTTTCGCGGGCAACTGTCTCGCCCTCGGCATCCCGACCGTGACGGCCGACAGCGAGACGATCCAGGAACTGCAGGCGTGGGTTGACGAGAACCCCGACAAAGAGATCGACATCGATATCGAAGCCGAGGAAGTGACCTACGGCGACGAGACGATCGACGTCACCGTCGACGAGGCCCAGCGGAAAGCCCTCGTCGAGGGTGTCTGGGACACGACGGCGCTGATGAAGTCCAACGCCGGCGAAGTCCGAAAGAAGGCTCAGGAACTGCCGTACGTCGACGACGCGGCGATTCCCGAAGCAGAGTAGGCGTCAATCGCAGTTTTGACCGTCGGTTGCCGTTTTGCCCGTCGCGCTCGAGACGGTCTGTTATCAACATCGCCACTAGAGATACGCTTCCGGAGAGTTCCTGAACTGTTTGCGTGAGTGCTCGCTCTCGAAGTAGTAGATCGACTCGTCGTAGACTGTACAGAAGTCCGTGTCCTTGACCGTGAGTTCGGCCCCGGTCACCGGGTCGTGAACAGTTTGGTCTCCAGGCGCGCCTTTTCTCCCTCGGACAAGGAGGACACCAAAGCCAACTGCGATGAGCAGGAACAGACCGTTCAGGATCGTCACTGGCTCAAAGCCGAAGATGGTGATACCGTCTCGTGCGTCTGTTACGGTTGGATCCGGAACGAGTCCGACCGCTGTGAACAGATAGTATACGATGAACCCGGTCATCGCCATCGAGACAAAGAGGATGATCGACAATCGGGTGCCGATTTTCTTTCCGAAGATTTTGCGATAGATCCGGATCAGTTGCGGCACGATCAGGTCCGCATAAAGGAACGCGATGACGCCTGCGAAGGCAAAGCCCGAACTCCACAGTACGGCAGCCAAGGGGACGTTCCCGATCGATCCGACGAACGTGGCCAGGGAAATGAGTGGACCGAGCACGCTGTTGTACGCAATCTGGGTGACGCCGACGCCGCCACCCTCGAACAAGAGCGTCCAGAACGTCTGTGGAACGGCAGCAGCGACAAGTCCCGCCAAGAGAAAGCCGATCGCGAGTTCCTTCCAGAGCATCTTGAGGTCCTTCAGTGTTTGATTTGCCGCCTCGACCCAGCCGTTCCAGGACGTGATCTTTTCTTTCCATGATGTCGTGTGAACGTCCGGATTCTGCTCGAACAGGTTCTTGCAGCCCTCCGAACAGAAGTAGACGGTTTCGTTCTTGTGAGTGACTGGAATGCCGTTTTCCCTGTTGAGACGCATCTTGCACACTGGATCAGTAACGACTGGCTCTTCGTTTTCGATGAGGCGTTCTCTGGCCTGTCGTGCCTCGTCGTACGGGATCATACTATGGACGAAGATGAGCGCGATCAGGATGAAAATCGGTGCGCCGACCGCTTGTGCGAGGGCGAACTCCCACCCGATGAGTGCCCAGATGACGAACGTGAGCCCGATGACGAAGTTCGTCGAGGCAATCAAAAATGCGACGGTGGGGAGCAGATGGGCTCCCTTTTTGAATAGCGTCTTCGTCGCTGCGATATCTCCGAACGAACAGGACGTCGACGCTGCGCCGAACCCCATCGCATAGAGAATGGACCTCGGACTCGCATCGCCCATGTAGTGGACCATGCCTTCTTTGGAGACGAACGCTTGAATGGCCCCGGAGAGCATAAAGCCCAGTAAGAGCGCCCAGAGGGCCTGCCACAGAAACTCTCCAGCAAGCAGCAGTCCATCACTGACAGTTCGGAGAAGCGATAAAAGCATTCGTCACCCGTGAGTGCTCATTCGTCGAAACGCGTTTCAAGTCGCTGCCGGCGCTTTTCGTACTCTTCGTGTGTCAAGTCTCCGCGAGCGTATGCTCGTCTGAGTTCCTCGACGGCGGTGTCGTCGTCGCTCCCCAGCAATCGGTAGCCACCATAGCCGATCAGGAACAGGAAGAGAAGTGGGAGCAGTGTCATCCACAGCCAGCTACCCGTGCCCATTCCCATCCCGTTTCCCCACGCTCCAGTGTACATTCCACCCATCATCGGCACTGCGGCAACCATCATCACGAGCGGCACCGCGACCAGAGCGAGGATGACGATGAGGACCGTTCGATCGATCGTATCTGAGTCGGTCATATGTGTCCATCTATGCGTGACTGCCTTTCCTGCGTTTCTGTTACGTTCCAAAAGCTCAGGAGCTTTGTAACCTTCAATTCCAAACTGAAATTGGATATCTCGGTGATGACTTCAGTTATGCCTAGCACTATACCGCTCATAGCAGCAGCTATCGACGGGAAGCCGACAGCACCGATATCGAAACCGCCAGCGCTTTCGGAGATTCACCCCAATAGACTGTATGTCTCGTGCCCTCGATGTATCGCTCTTTCTGGTCCTCGCCGTGCTGTGGGGGCTTTCCTTTCCGGCGATTTCGGTCGGCCTCGAGTATCTCCCACCGTTGCTGTTCGCGGCCTTCCGATACGATATCGCAGCCGTCTTGCTGTTAGCGGCGGCTGTCGCGCTGACTGACGACTGGTGGCCCACCGGCGGGAACAATCTAGCTGCAATCGCGGGTGGCGGGCTCTTTCTTGTCGCCGGTAATGGGCTGTTGTTCATCGGCCAGCAGACCGTTCCCAGCGGCGTCGCCGCCATCTTACAGGGGCTGGTCCCAATCATCACGGCCCTATGGGCGATCCTGTTGCTCGGTGAGCGGCTCTCTGCGGTCGGGGCCGTCGGCGCAGCGATCGGCTTTCTCGGTATCGGCCTCGTCGTCCAGCCCGACCCCGGCAATCTGCTGGCAGGTGACACCGTCGCCCGACTGCTCGTCATCGGCCAGGTCGTCAGCGTCGCCCTCGGCGGCGTGGTCGTTCAACGGGCCGGGCCGACGATCGAACGCGTCCCGCTGGTCGGCTGGTCGATGCTCGTCGGTGGACTCGTGTTACATGCCGGCAGCCTGCTGGCCGGTGAGTTCCCGACCGCCGACGCGGTCGCCCCGATGGCGGTTGTCATGCTGGTCTACCTCGGCGTCTTCTCGACGGCGATTGCCTTTTTCATCTACTTCCGAATCCTCGAGCAACACGGCGCGTTCGAGGCAGCACTCGTCGCCTACGTGGTCCCGATCGTCGCGACGGTCGCGGGCGTGTTCCTGCTCGACGAGTCGATCGGTGCGCTGACCATCGCCGGCTTCGGCCTCGTTGCCGTCGGGTTCGTCTTGCTCAAGCGCCACGCGATCGCCGACGCGGTGGGGCTTTCCTCCGGCGTTACCAGCCCCTGAAACTGCTGTCGTCGACAGTCGAGGGCGGGGCAACCGTGCTTGAGTCGCCCAACAGATCTCGTATCCGAATGTGTCGGCATCGAAAGGGAGAAAACACTTATAGGTCCGTTGACAAGCCTGGCTCACTTCGATTTCTGCCCTACTATGACATGCCCTCCCACTGATCGAACATCGGCCCAGCAGCGACGCTCGAGGGGTGTTGCGTCGTTCCGAGCGGCCCTCGAGTCGCGTCTCGGCATCGATCAGCGAGCTCTCGGTGCGTTCCGGATTGCACTCGGTTTGCTCTTGCTCGCCGATCTCGCGATGCTCCGGCTTCCGGGACTGGTCACGTTCTATACCGACGCGGGTGTCTTTCCACGGTCGACGCTTCTGGAGGCGTATCCGACAGTCGGGCAGGTATCGATTCACGCGCTGTCCGGGGCGGCGTGGTTCCAGGCGGTGTTGTTCGCGATCGCCGGCGGATTCGCACTCCTCCTGCTCGTCGGCTATCGAACTCGCCTCGCGACGCTTGGCTCACTCGTCCTCTTCGCGTCGCTGCACGCCCGAAATCCGCATCTGGCCAACGGCGGTGACACGATCCTGCTCAGCTTCCTGCTCTTTGGCCTGTTCCTCCCGCTTGAGGCCCGGTGGTCGCTCGAGGCCCGTCGTCACCCCGACCGTCGCGGTCGCCGCGTGTGCTCGATCGCAACGGCGGCGATCCTGGTGCACTTCGTGGCCATCTACGTGACGAACGCGGTGCTCAAGTTCCAGAGCGAGCCGTGGATGGACGGCACGGCGGTCCAGCAGATCTTTCAGTTGAAACAGTATCTCACGCTGCTCGGACCGGCGCTTTCGGCGTACCCGACGGTGCTCGCCGCGACCAACTGGCTCTGGATCGCCGTGTTGACCGCCAGTGCGCTGTTGCTCGTCGTCACCGGGCAGCGTCGCATCGCGCTCGTGGCGGCGTTCGTCGCGACACACCTCGGGATGGCGGCGACGATGCGGCTGGGCGTGTTCCCGTTCGTCATGATCGCCGGCCTGCTGTTGTTCCTCCCGTCGGGGATCTGGGATCGCCTCGAGCGACTCGGCTCCGCGTTCGGCCTCGAGAAACGATTCGGCGCGCGTTCGGCGATCGGCGGTGACGACGCGCCCGCGAACACGGTGGCGGGAGACGACGCTCCGTCTCGCCTTCGGCGCGGTGGTCGACTCGTTGCCTCCGGACTCGTCGCTTGCCTGTTGGTCTCGAGTCTGCTCTGGCAGGCGGCCGGGATCGGCGTCGTCGACACGCCGGCGATAGACGGCGAACTCGACGACGCGGGCTGGACGTTTTTCGCACCGAACCCGCCGTCGGCACACAGTTGGTACGCCGTCGACGGAATGCTCGAGTCCGGCGAGACGGTCGACGTGGCCAACGCACGCCTCGATCGGCCGCCGACCGCCGCGGAGACGTATCCGAGCACGCTCTGGAAACGCTACGGGATGGACCTGCGCTACGCCGGCGAAACGCAGTATGAATCGGCGGCCGCGTCCCTCTGTGAACGGACTGATCGCGAGGTCGACTCGCTGACCATCTCGCTCGTCGAACAGCCCGTCGGTCCCGACGGCCCGGTCGGCGAGCCGACAGTCCACGAGCGCCTCGAGTACGACTGTTGAGCGCCAGCGACGCCGAGCCGAGCAGTCGCGGATGGCGAGTCGCTTCCGGTTCGGTCAGCGTCGCCCGTATCGATACCCTCTTTTCTCACCCCCAGAGAGATGCAGACATGACTCACGAAATCGCCGTCATCCCTGGCGACGGAATCGGACAGGAAGTCACACCAGCCGCGACCGACGTCCTCGAGGCACTCGATATCGACTTCGAGTTCGTCGAAGCCGACGCGGGCGACGCGGTCAAAGAGGCAACGGGTGAGGCACTGCCCGAGGAAACCTACGAACTAGCGGCGTCGGCCGACGCGACGCTGTTCGGTGCGGCCGGCGAAACGGCAGCCGACGTCATCTTGCCGCTTCGGGACGCGGTCGGGTCGTTCGTCAACATCCGGCCCGCGAAGGCGTATCCCGGTATCGACGCCGTCCGCCCCGAGACGGATCTGGTCTTCCTACGAGAGAACACGGAGGGCGTCTACGCGGGCCACGAGGATCGCCTGACCGAGGACGTCTCGACGCTGACCCGCGTCGTCACCGAATCCGCCTCGAGAGAGCTCGCGGAGTTCGCCTGTGACTACGTCGACACCGACGAACACGACGGCTTCACGATCGTCCACAAGGCAAATGTCATGCGCGAGACTGACGGTCTGTTCCGCGATACCGTCGCCGAGGTTGCCGACGAATACGGCGTCGAGACTGACGAAGTGCTGATGGACGCCTTCGCGACGCACGTCTGTCTCGACCCCGAGCAGTTCGATGTCGTCGTCTGTCCGAACCTCGCGGGCGACGTCCTCTCGGATCTCGCAGCCGGTCTCGTCGGTGGGCTCGGACTCTTACCCAGCGCCAACGTCGGCACTGAGCGCGCGCTGTTCGAACCCGTCCACGGCACCGCACCCGACATCGCCGGCGAGGGTGTCGCGAACCCGGCCGCGGCGATCATCTCCGCCGCGATGCTGGTCGAGTATCTCGGTTACGACGAGGAGGCAGCGGCCATCAACGAGGCCGTCGAGGCGACGCTCGAGGAGGGCCCACGAACGGCGGATCTGGGCGGCGATGCGTCGACCGAAGACGTGACTGCCGCGGTCATCGACCGCCTGTAAGGCACACGTTGTCACGTTCCGAGCAGACCGTCGCCACAATCGTTTTTTGAGCAACTCTGCTCATTCGATCATCAGTTGGCTTACAGTTATAACGGGCCACGTGGTAGCGCCCGCTGATGACTCGAGACGACACCCTCGCTGGCATCCGCTCACGTATTGTCGATACCGACCGACTCGAGACGCACGTCCTCGAGTCGGGTGGCCACAGCGATGGGGCCGACACCGACGGCTCAGTCGTATTCATCCACGGCAACGTCTCCTCCTCGCGGTTTTTCGAGGACGTCATGGCGGACCTGCCAGCCCGGTATCGGGCGATCGCCCCCGACCTGCGAGGGTACGGTAACTCGGAGACGAAAGCCGTCGATGCGACGAACGGACTCGGCGATTTCGAGGGCGACCTCCGGGCACTGCTCGGTGAGCTCGAGCCCGACCCGCCGCTCACGCTCGTCGGCTGGTCGAACGGCGGCGGGGTCGCGATGCGATATACGATCGACAACCCCGAGGCGGTCGACTCGCTCGTCCTCATCAACCCGCTCTCGCCCTATGGCTTCGGCGGGACGAAAGACCTCGAGGGAACGCCCTGTTTCGACGACTACGCCGGCTCCGGCGGCGGCCTCGGCAACGACGAGTTCGTCGCCGGCCTCGCAGACCGCGACCGCAGCGAGGGTGGGGAGTCGTCTCCGCGGAAGATACTGCGGACGTTCTACGTCAATCCGACCCACAATTTCGATCCAGAACGAGAGGAGTCGTATCTGACCGGCATGCTCGATACGGCCACTGGCGACGAGCACTACCCGGGCGACGCGACGCCGAGCGAGAACTGGCCCGGGGTTGCGCCGGGCAACACCGGCGTCAACAACGCCATCTCGCCGAAGTACTGCTCGCTCGAGGCGATCACCGAAATCGATCCCGACCAGAAACCACTGATTACCTGGATCCGCGGCGCGTCGGATCAGATCGTCTCCAACGAGTCGCTGTTCGACGCCGGCACGCTCGGAAAGATGGGTGCGATGCCGGACTGGCCCGGCGAGGACGTCTTCCCACCCCAGCCGATGGTCGATCAGACCCGCACGGTTCTCGAGTCCTACGCCGACGCCGGCGGTGAGTTCGAAGAAGTCGTCTTCGCCAACACCGGCCATACGCCACACCTCGAGGTCCCCGGCGAGTTTCTGGACCGACTCGAGACGGTCCTCGAGGGATGAGCAGGGCCGCTTAGCTGTCGGTGACCTCGAGCGTCCAGTCGCCGGTGGCCTCGATATTAATCCAGACGGCTCCACCCGCGCGGTACGACCGCGAGTTGTCGAACGCGCCGGTCTTGTTGACGATCGACTCTCTGCTGCCGTCCGCACCGTAGCCGTCGACGACAAAGTCGCCATCACCGTCGTGTGTCAGTTCGAGTCTGACGTCGGTGTCGGTCCAGATCGGGCCGACGAAGCCCGATCCCGAGCCGCTTGCCTCGACCGGAAGCGAGTCGAGATCGTCGGCGTGCACTTCCGGCTGGAAGAGGTCGATCGACCACGGGCCGTCCGCGTCGACCTCGAGTCGGTACGTCCCGCTTTCGACCGCGGCGATCGACTCGCCGGCGGTGATCCCGGACGTGGTTACCAGCGAATCGTCGCGACCGTCGCCCATTGGGATCAGGTCGACGGTAAAGTCGCCGTCGCCGTTGTGGGAGAAACTCGCACTGAGAACGCCGTCGTCGAGGCCGATGGTCAGCGATTCGGACGCTCGTGTCCCTTCGAACGCGTGGGACTGACCGGCCTCGAGGATGGTCCCCTCCGGCCGGCCGTCGCTGAATGTCTCGTCACCGTCGTCGTCGCTCTCGAACGTGCCGTCGACGAGGTCCGAGGGCGTGATGACGTCGAGCCCGCGGTGTTCGATGTGATTGAGCAGGTGCTCGAAGTCATTGAGTGACATCCGGTTCGCGTCGGGGTGGACGTCATCGTCCTCGACGATCCGCGGGATTCGAAGCACGGTGAGGACCTGGTACTGGTCGGCGAGGTTGATGTGGCGACGCACGCCGTTGTGGAGCGCGGGCCCCCAGATCAGTGGGATCGTGTGCATCCCCGTCGGTGGCACGCCGGACGTACAGGAGCCAAACAGGAACGCCGACTCGTGGACGTCCCTGATGACCGCGTTGGTCGTTGCGTCCATTCGGTCCTCGGGAATGAACAGGTGGCGTGCGCCGTCTTCGAAGCCCTCGGCCTCGAGTGCGTTGCGGTTGGTCTCGAGGACCTGCCGCTGTCGGCTTTCGGGCATCTCCGGCAGGGCCATCGAATCCTGCGGGTACGAGCAGACGTCCCAGCCGCGGTCCTCGAGGTCACTGAGTTCCGCGAGTCCCATCCGGCCCTGGTCGCCGATCCGATTGGAACTGACCGGAACTGCCCCTTCCCAGCCACGTTCTGCGAGGAGGTCCGCGGCGATATCGTAGTGGGAGTCGTGACCGCCGTAGAACGCCAGGATCGCTTTACCGTTGTCGGCCGCCTCGGTCCGGCGGAAGTCGTCGACGAGCATTTTGGTCGGCTCGTCTTCCGGCCCGACCGCGACGACGTTGATTCGGGTGACGTTCGACAGATCCGGCTCTCCCCGCGGCTTATGTTCGTAGCCGCAGTCGAGCCGGAACCAGCCGTCGAACTCGTCGGGCACCGTTCGAACGGAGCTCAGCGTCGCATCTCGGTCCGGCGCGAGGAACTCGACGACGATCTTGTTTGCGGACTCCGGCTTGACGGCAAGCGATGTATCCCACCCGCGGAGATCGATCCCGTCGGCAAAACGGATCCCCATTCGGGCCTGTCGCCCGTCGCTCTCGATGACTGCCGCCTGCGAGCCGATTCGTGCCTCGTCGGGCGCGGCCGAGAGGTCGCTGTCGCTGGGAAACCACTCGGTGAGGTCTTCGAAATCCGAGAGCAGTTCCCCGTCCGCGATCGCGGGCCACCGTCTCGAGCCGTCGGGAGCGCCGTCCCCACCGTCGCCGTTCTGGGGGCCGTTCCCGTCCGATTCAGCGTCCGCATCCGAGAGGAGATCCGTACAGCCTGCCAGGGCAGCCGATGCCGCCCCGACCGAGGACAACATCCATCGTCGGGACAGGCCATTGCCGGGGTTGCGTTCGTCGTTCATTTGTCGATAGCATGGCCGTGCCACGCCGAGTACTTGTTAATGGAGTCGATAAACACTCTTGCGCTGAAAACCGCTAGTGACGCAGTCGTTCGAAATCGCTTACCCAACCCATAAGAACCGTTTCACGCCCGCTGTGGCGGGTTCGAACTGGACGCGAATAGACGGCCAGCGTCTCACACGACGTCGAGATCGTCCCGATTAGCACCGGCGAGTTCGACCAGCGCGTCGGCCTCGAGCAGGTGACAGTCGCCCGGGATCACGAGCAGATGCAACGGATCGCCGAACTCGCGATCCGCGAGGGCTGCCATCGTGTCGGCTTCAACGAGCGGGTCCGGACTGCCGGCGCGGGCGACGACGACGCCGACCAGGTCTGGGTACTCCTCGGCGAGCAGTTCCGCACCGACGTTGGCGGTCATGTACTCCTCGAGCGTCTCGTCGTCCTCGAGGCGGTTCGTCGCGGCTTCGTTGTCCACTTTGATGTCGAGATAGACGACCGTGTGGAGGCCGTCCTCGCGGTTGTCGTCGATCGTGCGCGTCACACTTTCTGGGAGCCCGTCAGCGCCGTGGGCGTACGGAAACGGCAACGTCGTCGCCTTCCCGAAGCGATAGTTCTGGAGGCCGGTCAGCGCGCTCGTGGCCGTCTGGGCCGTGACGCCGTGGATCACCCGCGTCTCGATGCCCCGATCGTGGGCGCGCAAGCGCAGGTCGACGTGGGTCGTCGAGATCATCGTATCGCCCGCGGTGAGGAAGGCGACGTCCTCGGTTTCGGCGGCTGCGAGGATGTCGTCGGGATGTTGTTCGACGCCCGCGCGGTCTCTGACCTCGATGTCGACGTCGTGGTGGGACTCGAGGTCGTCGACGGTCGTCCCGATCAGTTTGCTGGTGTAGAACTCGGCGTAGGCACGGTCAGCGTTGCGAAGCGCCTCCTGGCCCTCGACGGTGATCGAACGTTCGTCGTAGAGGCCGAGGCCGATGAAGGTGAGCATAGCCACCGCTAGTCAGCAAACCGGTTATAACCTTTCGAGTCGGGCGACGCGGCGATCACAACGAGATGTGTGACGTCGAGTCGGGACCGTCGTCCTCGTCGATCCCGCCCTCGTGGACGAAGGTCAGCTCGTAGTCGGTGAGAAACACGGTGTCGTCGCTGCTGACGGTAATGTTGACCGAGGGAAGCGTCGTCCCGGCAGCATCGCCGTTGTCACAGTGGCCGGAACACACGTCGAACATCGAGCCGTGTCGCGGGCAGATGAGCTGGCCGTCCCGCATCGGCACTCCCTGACCTGTATCGAGCCGCTGGGATTCGTGCGTACAGCGGTTGACCCACGCCTCGACGCCGTCGTCGGCCGCAGGCTGGCTGCTTGTCGAGCCCTGCTCGGTATCGTCGTCGCAGGGGACGAGGATGACCTCCTCCTGCTCGCCGTACTGATTTTGCACCGTGAACAGCCACGAACGCTCCTCGTGGACCGTCTCCACGGTCGTGAGTTCCTGCATAGGATCGCTAGCAGCGCCAGTCTGAAAACAGTTCATCGCAGTCCACGCTCCTCGAGGACGTCGACATACCTGTCACCGCGAAACGTCACCGTTACGGCGGGCGACCGGTTTTTCAGGGTATGGAAGTGCCGTGTGTCCGCGTCGCGCTCGAGGATGGCGAAGCGACGCGTCGCGAACTGGCGGACGCGGACCTGATCGACGACGAGTACGAGCTAACCGTCGAGGACGGGAGTCTCTACGTTCCGGTCACCGACCCCGACGCGGTCGCCGACTCGCTCGAGGTCGCCTCGTTGGCCGTCCCCGAGCGCGAGACGCAGACGACGCCCGCCGACGTGCTGGGATTCGAGCCATCCTACGAGCGACTCGGCAGAGCGGTCTTGCTCGACGAGGACGACGACGAGCGCGCCCGCGAGATCGCCGACGCCGTCCTCGAGTCGGATCTGCCCGTCGATACGGTGTTGAACAAGCAATCGAAAGTCAAAGGCGAGACGCGAGTGCGCGACTGGGACCTGCTCGCCGGCGAGGATACCGAGGTGGTCCACCGCGAATACGGCTGTGAGTTCGCGCTGGATCTCGCCGAAGTCTACTTCTCGCCGCGGCTGGCGACCGAGCGCCACCGGGTCGCTGAGCAAGTGAGCGAGGGTGAACAGGCGATCGACATGTTCGCCGGCGTCGGCCCGTTCGTCATCCCCTTCGCGAAACGCGGCGCGGCGTGTGTCGGCGTCGACGTCAACGAAGACGCGATCGAGTACCTCCGCGAGAACGCCCGGCGAAACGGCGTCGAGGATCGGGTGACGGCGATCTGTGCGGACGTCCGGGAGGTCGCCGCCGAGTACGAGGGCTGGGCCGACCGCCTTGTAATGAACCTCCCCCACAGCGCCGACGAGTTCCTCGAGACCGCCGTTACCCTCGCGAGCGACGACTGCGTGATTCATTACTACGACATTCAACACGAAGACGACCCCTTCGGCCCCGGCGAGCGCGCGATCCGCGCGGCTGCCGAGCCCGAGTACGAGGTCAGCGTCGAAACCCGGCACACGGTCCGTTCGTATGCGCCACACGAGCTGAACGTCTGTCTGGACGTCCGACTCGAGCGATAAGGCCGGAGTGAGTACCGTGGGTGCTCGAGTCACGGAGACTGTTCGCACAACCGAGCCGATTCGCAATCCTTATGACTGGTATCGGTCCTATCAATGAATGCAATCGCGCCGGTGTAGCTCAGACTGGCAGAGCGAATCCTTCGTAAGGATTAGGTCGAGGGTTCAAATCCCTCCACCGGCTTATTTTGCCGCGAACAAATCCGTGAGCGACAAATACGCTTTGGAAGATTTGAACTAGACCACGAGTGAGCATTGCGAGCGAAGTGGGCGTCGTTTACAATCCCCTCCACCGGCTTCTTCTGGCGAACAAACTCGTGAGCCGAAACGCTGTTCTGAAGTGATTCGACGTCAATCGCATCGAGCGTTGCGTGGAATTCAATCTACGCTCGAGTCTCGATCCGTATCGAGATCGGATCGGCAGGCTGGGACGTCATCTGTGGATCCACCTCGAGGTCACCGCTGGCGTCGAGGTGATACTGCTGGCCGATCGCTGCGAGGACGGCTTTCATCTCGAGCCGGGCGAAGTGCCGTCCGATACAGATGCGCGGGCCCGCGCCGAACGGAACGAACGCAGCGCCCTGTTCCCGGGGTGTGACCTGTTCCCAGCGATTCGGATCGAACGCGAGCGGCGTCTCGTAGAACCGTGGGTCGCGGTGCATATTCCACACCGAGAGCAGTACCTGTGCGTCGGCCGGAATCGTGTGTCCACCGATCTCGACCCGGTCGGTTGTGACTCGAGGAATCGCATGCACGGGCGGATAGAGACGGAGCGTCTCGTTGATGATCTGCTCGAGGTATTCGAGGTCCTGTAAGTCGGAGATGGTCGGCTGGCCGTCGATTACGTCGTCGAGTTCGGCATAGAATCGCTCAGCAACGGTGGGATGGGAGCCGATCTGGTGGAGCGCATACGTCATGGCGAGGGCGGTGGTTTCGTGGCCGGCGAACACCATCCCGACGACCTGATCGAGGACCTCTTTCCGGTCGAACGCTGAGTCAGGATCGGCGCGTAACGCGGCCAATGTGGCGAGAAGACTGTCGTCCGTTGGATCGTCACCGTGCTCGGCCAGGAGTGTACGTGCCTGCTCGCGCAGTTCGTCAGCGCCGCGCTGAAACCTGTACCGTGCGGGCGTCGGAACCCAGTCTGGAAGCACCCACGACGTCGGCTTGAACCAGAGGTTGAGCGCGTGGGCGGCCGCGGCCAACTCGTCGACCGCATCGTCGGTCAGCGACTGCCCGAGTACCACCTCGAACAGGTTGTGCAAGGCGATCGCGCGCATTTCGTCGTCGATACGAATCGTGTCACCGGCCTCCCAGCCGTCGATCCGGGCACTGGTGACGCCAGTCATCGTCTCGGCGTACTCGTGGATGCGTGTCGGACTGAAGAAGTCCTCCATCGCGTGGCGCTGGCGTTGCCATTGCTCGCCGTCGACCGAGAGCAGTGCCTCGCCGAAGGCGACCCTGAAGTCATCGAGTTTGGCGAACGTCTCGCGGTCCAGTAACGCTGTCTCGACGTAGTCGGGATGGGCGAGAAAATAGACGTCCGTGCCGAGCAATCGCATTCGAAACACGTCACCGACGGATTCGACGGATTGCTTGACGAAGCCGAACGGATCACTGGCGAAGGCGGTTGTATGGCCGAGAACTGGCATCCCCGGCGGCGTGGGCGGGATCGAGTTCGTCCCTGTCATCTACTGCATCGGTGTATAGCTGTTATCAAATATGTTCGTTTTTGCACACCGGCTGAGACGGTCCGCTGTACCGATGTATAATTCAAATGATAAGATCGTTCACGGTCGCGCCGGCACTGACTGACAGCAGACCGGACGACCGTTTGCGACCGACTGCTCACTGTCCGGCAGCATCACTGGTGGCCAACAGTATACAACCCTGCCGGACACAGGAGTTGGTATGACGGACACCTTCGTCGTCGTCGGTGGCGATGCAGCCGGTATGTCTGCGGCGAGCAAAGCAAAGCGGGACGATCCCGACCTCGAGGTCGTTGTCTTCGAGAAAGGAGAGTGGGTCTCGTATGGAGCCTGCGGGCTGCCCTACTACATCAAAGGCGAGATTCAGTCGCTCGAGGCGCTGGTCTCGGTCACACCCGAGGAGTTTCGGGAGGAACGCGACATCGACCTCCGAACGGGTCACGAAGTGGTCGCGATCGATCCAGACGACCGGACGGTCACCGCCGAATCGGGGTCGGAGACGGTCGTCCAGTCGTACGACCACCTGCTGATCGCAACCGGCGCGGCGGCGGTCGTGCCGGAGATCGACGGCACCGACCGGGAGGGTGTCTACACCCTCGGCTCGATGAGCGACGGGAAGGAACTTCGGGAGTACGTCGCTCGAGCGCGCAGCGAGGAGTCGTTCCAGCAGCCGGATCGCGGGCCAGCCTGTCGGTTCCTCGAGGACTGTACCGGCCCGGTCGGCGTCGTCGGGGGTGGGTACATCGGACTCGAGATGGCCGAAGCGCTGGCGGCGAACGGGTTCGAGGTCAATCTGTTCCAGCGCGGCGACCGCCTGCTGAAAGGCTTTAGCGAGGAGACGAGCGAGCACGTCGCCGACCACCTCCGCGACGAAGATGTCGCGGACCATCTCAATGCGTCGGTCGAGGAACTCGCCGGTGGGGAGGCGGTCGAGGCTGTCGTCACGGCCGACGACCGGGTCGCGGTCGAGATGGTGTTGCTCGGGACGGGGGTTCGACCGCGAACGGGCCTCGCCGAAAATGCCGGCATCGAGATCGGTGAGACGGGCGCGATCGCGACCGATGCCTATCGCGAGACGAGCGCGCCGGACGTCTACGCCGCGGGCGACTGAGCTGAAGCGACACACGTCGTGACGGGCGAGTCGGTGCACGTGCCGCTGGCGCTGACCGCCAACCGCCACGGCCGCGCGGTCGGCCAGACCGTCAGCGGCCGGCCGACCGAAGGCGGCGGCGTCGCGGGGACGGCGGCGGTCAAGGCGTTCGACGTCGAGGCGGCCCGAACCGGGGTTCTCGACCACGACGACGCGCGTGCGGCCGGGTTCGACCCGGTCAGGAAGACGGTGACGGCGAAATCACGCGCAGGCTACTACCCCGACGGGAGCGATATCACGATCACGCTGACCGCCGACCGTGACTCCGGGCGTGTCCTCGGCGGGAGTCTCGTCAGCGAGTACGGCGAAGGGGCCGTCCACCGTAGCCACGCTCTCGTCGGCGCGCTCATGGAGGAAACAACAGTCTTGGAACTCGAGAACTACGACCTCGCGTACGCGCCGCCGTTTAACACGACGTGGGATCCGGTGCTCGTCGCCGCGAAGGTGCTCGGGGGACAGTTGCGGTGAGCCGGTGGCCGGATGGTCAGAGGAACGCCGTGAGCGCGAGCACGACGGCCCCCGCGAGCACGGGGTAATCGGCCCGCGAAAACGCCAGCGCGGGCAGCGTCGGGTTCCAGGCGAAACAGCGTGCCTGCAAAGCGAGTGCGAGTCGATCGGCCCGGTCGAACGCCCGCGAGAGCGCGAGCAGCGAGAGCGTGCTGGCGCGCTCGATGACGCCTCGCTCGTCGCCCAGCCTAGCAGCCATCGCGTCGCGGATCGTCCGGAAATCGGCCTGCAAGACCGGCAGGAACCGGAAGACGAGCGCGACGCCGATGCCGAGGACTTGGCCTGGTTTGCCGGGAACCGTCCGCTGGATCGCGGCTCGAGACGCACGCACTGGCGTCGAACGGACGTACGCCGCACTGACGAGTAAGATGAGCAAGACCCGGTAGCTCGCCCGCCCGGAGTCCCCGGCGTCGGTGAGATCGAACCACGGTGCGCCGAGTGTCAACCCCGCAATCAGCGGCGCGATAGCGAGGATAACGAGTGCGAATCGGTAGGCGTACAGTGCCTCGAGCAGCGCCACGCGAGCGGCGAGCAGGATCAGCCCGGCCACGACGGAGAGGGCGAGTAACGCTTGTGGGCTGGTGTGGGCCAGCGCCGTCGTCGCGAAGCCGATCTGGACGACCAGCTTCGTGCGGGGATCGAGCCGGTGGGCGAGCGTGTCGTCGGGGGCGTAGGTGAGCATCGTCGGTGGTCTCCGTCAGGTGTCGGGGATGCGAACCTCGAGTCCCGAAAGCGCCTCGAGTGCACGTTCGGGCGGGTCGTCGATCACGACCTGGCCGTGTTTCATGGCGACGATGCGGTCGGCGAGGCCGACGACATCCCGGAGATCGTGGGTCGTCAGCAAGATGCCGGTGCCGTCGGCGGCGAGCGACTCGAGGCGCTCGAGAACGGACCGGCGGGCAGGATCGTCGAGCCCAGTAAAGGGTTCGTCGAGCACGAGATGGCTCGGATCCATCGCAAGCGCGCCCGCGATGGCCACGCGGGACTGTTCGCCCCCCGAGAGCGCGTCGATGCGCTCATCGTCGCGACCGGTCATGTTGACGGCCTCGAGGGCGGCCTCGACCCGTCGATCGATCTCCTCACGTGTGAGGCCGAGGTTCTCGGGCCCGAAGGCGACGTCGGCACCGACCGTTGCAGCGACGAACTGGTCGCGTGGGTGTTGAAAGACCATGCCGACGGCCGACCGGGCGGCGATCAGGTCGTCCGCGACGGGCGTGCCGTTGACGAGGACCTCGCCGGAATCGGGCTCGAGGAGGCCATTGCAGTGGCGCAACAGCGTCGTCTTCCCGCTGCCGTTGGCCCCCGCAAAGAGAACGAACTCGCCGTCGTCGATCGAGAGCGAGACGTCCTCGAGGACAAGAACGTCGTCGAACGCGTACGAGACGGAGCGAAACGCAATCATATCGTCGCGGTCATGAAATGTCGGCGGCTCACGACTGGATCGGTGCGATACGGCCGCTTTTGACGATCGCGATCGCCGCGGCGATCTTGAGCAGTTCGCCGGGGATAAACAACAGTGCGCCGATTGAAATCGCTTCCCACATCCCGAGCTCGAGGGCCCAGGCCATGTAGCCGGTGCCCATGCCGTAGATGAGAATCGTTCCGGCGACGAGCGCGACGATGACGACCGGGAGCGAAACGTCGGCGGGATCCCGAAGGTCGGTGTCCCCATGGACCATGAGCCCGATCAGGCCCGCAGCGAGCGGGTACGCCCAGAGGTAGCCGGCCGTGTTACCGACCAGCACGCCGAGTCCCGCACTCATCCCCGAGAAGACGGGTAGCCCGATGGCTCCCGCGGCGAGATAGAGGAGAATCGAGGTCGGTCCCCACACCGGCCCCAGGACGAGGCCGGCGAGGAAGACGAACAGTACCTGTAAGGTGATCGGTACCGGCGAGAGCGGGATCGGGATCGAGACGGGCGCTGCCGCGCCGAGCAGTGCGGCAAGCAGGGCTGCCCGAGCGAACTGACGAACGATCTCGCCATCGACGAGATCCACCGAATTTTGTTCTGTTGCCATACCACTGCCACTCTCGTAAACCTAGTTCAACACTTCGGTTTCCGAGATGGGCGACAGCCGCTCGTCAGTTCACCTCGAGGGAGGGCAAAGCGGCTGTGTCTGGTTCGAAACAGGCTGCTACCTCTCACTCGGCTGGCCACTCGAGTCGGTTGCCCGGTCGAGTCATCGGTGACCGCGGTCTCGACACCGGTCGGCGATCGATCCAGTCGAACTGTCGCGTTCGATGATGATAATATCGTATTATGTCTCGGAGCTAACTGAAACGACCGACGGGGCTTATTGACTCGTTTCACCCGGTGGCGGGAAACCGATGCTACTCGTAAATACCGTAGGCAGTTGGCGCTATCGCGGGGTGTCCCAAAGACGGAAGTTGGCCCCTGATGGGGCCAGAACCGGACGAGAGCGAAGCGAGCGGATCACGACCGCCCGCAGGAGACTCGAGCCATGACCAGACGAGGAGCGGTGGCCGTGGCGCTCGTCGCCGCGTTGCTGGTGACGAGCGTGCTGGCGTTGCCGATACTCGGCGGGGGAAGCGGCGTGCTCGACGGTGAAACTGCAGACGGTGCAACCGGCGAGGCGACAGCCGCCGGCGGCACGCAGACTGCGATCGGTACTGCAAGCGACGCTGACGCTGTCAGCGACCTCGAGTTGGTATCGATGGAGTCGACGGCGGAGTTGGATGCGACCAACAGCGACGCACAGCCATCGTTGTCGGTCCAGCAGAATGATGCTGTCGAGGACGGCGTCGACGAGGGGATCGAACTCGCACAATCACAGGGTGTCGAGGTGAGCCAGGAGCAGCGTGAGGCGGCGCTCGAGGGCGCACGCGAGTCAGTCGCCCAACACCAGCAAGCCGACGTCGAGCAGGTCCAGGAGGCGACGAAGGGGGCTACTCACGGCTCGCTCATGCAAGCCCAGCAGGTCGACGTCGAGCAGGTCCAGTTCGCCGTCAGCGGGGCAACCGACGGCGCACTCGCGCAGTTCCAGACGGTTTCGGCGAGTCAGATGCAGAGTGCGACGTGGGGGGCCGCACACGGCGCAATTGCCCAAGAACAGCGCGTGACCGTCGAGCAGATTCAGGTCGCCGCTCGCGGGGCCGCTGCCGGGGCGGCGAGTGAGGCCGGTGACAAAGACATCACGCACGCGCCGAAGATTCAGGAGGCCGCACAGGGCGCGGCCTACGGCGTGCTCGAGCAGTATCAGCAGATTACGGTTGAACAGCGCCAGCAAGTCACGTTAGAGCACGTCCAAAACGCGGCCGCAGGTTCATCCGCGGGCGCGCTCGAGGGAAGCAGCGAACTCGTCCTCGAGCAAGAACAGCGCGTCGAGGTCGAACAGTACCAGCGGGCGACGATCAAACAGATTCAGAAGGCCGCAACTGGGGCTGCAAAGGGCGCGCTCGTCCAGCAACAGACGGTGACAGTCGAGCAGACACAGGCCGCCGCACGCGGGGCGAGCAAGGGAGCGTTGATACAGGTCCAATCGATCAGTATCGAACAGGTCCAGCGGATCTCGATCACACAGATTCAGGCGGCATCCTTCGGTGCGGCCAAGGGGTCGATAACGCAGAGTCAGGACGCGACTATCGAGCAGATTCAGGCCGCGGCTGACGGGGCGGCCGGTGGCGTACTCGTCCAACAACAGGAGATATCGATCACACAGATCCAGTACGCTGCCGTCGGTGCGTCACAGGGAGCAATTGAGTCGGCGATCCAGCAACAGGTCGTCAACGTCGAACAGATTCAGGCCGCTTCGTTCGGTGCCGGCGAGGGGGCTGTGATCCAGAAACAGGTCATCGACGTCACGCAGGTGCAGGTGCTCGCAGCCGGCAGCGCAAGCGGTGTGCTGGAACAATCTCAGGAGGCGACCGCCGAACAACTTCAGCTTGCCGCCCGCGGGGCTTGTCAGGAGACGGCTCGAGCAGTGCAGTTCCAACAGATCTCGATCACGCAACTACAAACCCTCACGTCGGAGACCGCAGCCGATGCCACGGCCTTCGCGGTCGAGGACGGTGTCGACGGCGACGTCGAGCTCAGTCAGTTCCTCGAGGGCGAACTCACCCAGCGCGTCGAAGCGATCGACGACCTCGAGGGTGAGGCGACGATCACGTTCGCCGAGCAGGAGCGTGACGGCGACAGCGTCGTCGTCGACAGCGTCGAGCTCTCGGAAGGCGGCTTCGTGGCAATCTACGACGGTGAACGCGTCGCCGATCCGGCTGGCGTGCTCGGGTCGTCGGCCTATCTCGAGCCCGGCGCGCACAGTGAGGTCGAGATCGACCTCGAGGAGTCACTCGAGGGCGAGCAGCCCCTCGTGGCGGTGGTTCACCACGATACGAACGACGACGAGACGTTCCAGTACGCGGAGACGGACGGCGCGGAAGATGAACCGTACGTCACCCCCGGCGGTGCGCCGATTCTCGATACGGCGCTCGTGACCGTCGGCGAGATCGACGAGCCCGACGAACCTGAGCCGGAAGCGACACTCTCAGTGAGCGACCAGGAGGGTGACGGCGAGACGCTCGTGGTGGACGAAGCGAGGGCCGATGTCGAGTACACTGTCACGGCTGCAGCCGACGAGACCGGGGCCGAGAGCGATACGTTCGGAGCCGAGGAGACCGTCACCGAACTAGAACTCGCTCTCGAGCCATCGCTCGAGACGTCCACGACTGTCGACGTCGCTATCGTGGGACCAGATGGCGAGGAACTCGCGACCGAGACGATCGAGTATACCCTTGAGGACGAACCCGAGCCGGAAGCGATCCTCGAGGTGAGCGATCAGACGGGCGACGGTGAGACACTGACCGTCGCGGAAGCGAACGCATCGGTCGAGTACGCACTCACCGTCACCGACGAGGACGGCGAGCAGCTCGCCGAAAGTGAGCCGTTCCCAGCCGGCGAAACTACCGAATCCGAGACACTCACTCTCGATCCCCCACTCGAGGACGATGCAACGCTTGAAGTGGCCGTTGTCGACGAGGACGGTGAGCAGCTCGCGATCGACTCGCTCGAGTACACGGTCGACCTCGAACCAGAGCCGTTCGCCGTCGAGTTCGTCACCTGCCAACAGGCCGAGGTGACGGGCTCGTTCGAGGACGGCGAGACGATCATCGCCGCCACCGGGTTCTACGAATCGGGCGGCTTCGGCAACACGATGGGCGAGTACGCGATCACGGTTGGCGAGGACGTCGCCGCGCCGTTCGAGGGGACGATCACCTACGAGCCCGGCGACGAGTTCACCGTCACCGAAACCGACGCCGGCGCGACCGTCACCGTTCCCGAGGGCGACTTCGGCGCTGCGATCACCGGCTTTGCCTCGCCCGATGCGAC
The DNA here is from genome assembly GCF_900156475.1 of Natronorubrum thiooxidans. Taxonomy (GTDB): domain Archaea; phylum Halobacteriota; class Halobacteria; order Halobacteriales; family Natrialbaceae; genus Natronorubrum; species Natronorubrum thiooxidans. Next base: position 83,368 of record NZ_FTNR01000008.1, on the reverse strand, counting down.
GCCGGGCGAGATGGATTATCCGAACCCCGACGCCAGCGAGTGTATCGCTGAGGTCCGTCCCGAACTTCCCGAACTCGGCGTCGAGGAGACGACACCGACCGAGGACGGTATCGCGGTCACATTCGGCTACGAGAACCCGAACGACGCGGCGCTGGTTGTCGACAGCGAGTTCGTCGAGGGGACAACTGCGGACGAGCCAGTCGACGAACTCGAGGCCGGGACGAACACGTTCACCGTCGAATGGACGCCCGAAACCGACGACGAACGGCTCGTCTGGGCGGTCGATCTGAGCAGATACGACTACGACGCAGACGCGGTCGAACCCGCCGCGACGGCGACGGCTGGTGAACTCACGCCAAGCGAGCCAGCCGAGTTCGCCGTCTCGATCACGGGCACGAACGCTCCCCTCGAACAGGGAACGCCGCTCGAGGTGGACGTCGATGTCGAAAACGTCGGTGGCGAGGCAGGAACCCAGGACATCGAACTGGCCGTTGGTGACGCCGTCGTCGATACCGTACCGGTTTCGCTCGAGCCCGGCGCGTCGGAAGTGCTGACGCTGACTGCGGATACCGACGCGCTCGAGCCCGGCGACTACCCAGTCAGCGTCTCGAGCGCGGACGAACTCGCCGAGACGGCGGTGACGGTCGAGGGCCCATCCGAAGCGGAACCGGCGGATGAGCCGGTCGACGAGGATCCGTTCGACGAGCCGCCGGAAGACGAACCGGCTGATGATCCGTTCGACGAGGCTCCGTTCGATGATGATCCGTTCGACGAACCAGCGGGTCCCGAGTCACCGTCTCCCGACGGTTCGGGGACGGGCACTGACCCGATGGGGCTGATTGCGGGATCGTCATAGCGCATCGCCGTCGGCGAACAGGCGTCGCTGTGGCTCTCTTATTGCGTTGGTGGGTGTATTCTCGCTGAAAAATCGCTCGAGTCGCGTTCTCTCGCCGTCTCAGTGCTGGTGGCCGGTCGCTTCGCCGTAGGTGACGCCGAAGCGTTCCTCGAACAGGTCCATGACACGGGCTTCCTGGGCCTCGAGGTCCTCGTCTGCGCCCTGTCCGTGGTGGACGAGGTGGTGGGCGCGGCTGGCGAACGACAGCAGCGCGACGTCGGCGATCGTTTCGGCGTCGGTCTGGTCGCCCTCCGCGACGAGGTCGATGAGACCGGACGGAATCGTCACTTCGTCGGTCGTGTCATCGTCGGTGCTGATCGAGACGGTTGTGGTTTCGACGTCATCGCTCATACTCCTACGGTCGGGCAGCGTACCTATAGGTGCTGTGGCTTGCGACTGGTGAATCTACATTTGCATGGAGCGTCCCTTGCGAGCGATACGTGGGTTATCTGTCGTTATCTTAACGTATAGCAATACTTTTTTCGAGCGAGATACTACTCCTAATTGTAGGCCCACACAATAACAGCTGACTGCCTACATCGCCGAACAAAAAAGGCAGCACGCTGGCCGCTGTGACGGCCAGACTTATCGGTCGTTCGGCGAATCGTCAGACGAGGCGGCGATCACGATGGCAATGAGCAGTGAACCGCCCTGTCCCCACAGGCCTGCTCCTGCCATCACGAGTGCCGCACGTACTTTTGGAGGCACATTGTCACCTGCTGCTGACTCTCTTATTTAGACACGCAATTCAGCTGTGCGTGAGTGGTCAATGACCACACGTATTCATATGACCGAATCTATTACAATCTGTCAAGAAAAACCTTATATAATCAGGTACAGTGACTAAATATCACTACAGATCACCGTACTATTTCGAGCTGTACTGTTATTTTTTGGCTGCGGCTTCTCGAACCGACTCCCAGCGCCCGTCCGACTCGAGGTGGGACTGTAACTCCTCGGCGTACTCCTGCGTAAGTCGTTCGGCGGCCCGAAGTTTGTCGGCGTCACCGTCGCCATCGTCGTCGCCGCCCAGTCCAAGTGCGCCTTTGATCGAACCGAAAAGGCCGCCGCTCGAGGAGCCACTCTGTTGGCCGTTGCCCTGTCCGCCCATCGCGCCCATGCCGGTCGGCATGTTGTCGAGTTCGGGGATGATCTGCTCGACGTTATCGGTGTTGGCTACGATCCGTGCGCGGTCGGGATCGTCGGCATGTTCGATCTCGAACTCGGTGGCAGTCATGATCAGGCTCCACTGCTGGTTGGAGAACTCCGAGTCTGCAATCCGCGTCGAAAACGCCTGATCGACGGTCATCCGCGCCCCGACGATCCGATCCGTCCACGGGTTGTCGCTCATGGCACCCGATTAGAGCGGTGGCTGTATCAGCGTTTTCATCGGGTGTCTCGCACGGTTCGGTGGCCGGTCTGGCGGCCGACACGACCCGTGTCACTCGAGTCGGGTGGACGTTTCTGCGTGTTTCCTCGATAGCTCCACGTATCGGTCGGCTGTCGCGCCGAGGTGGGGGTCATCGATCTCGGTTTTCACCTCGGCGGGTGCGCCGGCGACGAGCGTGGACGGCGGGATCTCGGTGTCCTCAGTGACGACGCTACCGGCCGCGACGACTGCGCCCTCGCCGACGTGGGCACCGTCGAGGACCACCGCGTTCATCCCGACCAGCGCGCGCTCGGCGACGGTCGCGTCGTGGACGATGGCGCTGTGACCGACCGTCGTGTACGGCTCGAGGACGGCGTCCTCGTGGAGCACGGCGTTGTCTTGGATGTTTGCGCCTTCGCCGACGACGATCTGGCCGTGATCGCCGCGGAGAGTCGTGTTTGGCCAGACGCTCGCGTCAGCTTCGATGACGACGTCGCCGATCACGACCGCCGCTTCGTCGACGTATGCCGACTCGGCAACCTGTGGCTCCGTTCCGTCGAACGAACGTAACATGCCAGCATCTGTCTCGGGGATCGTCTTGAAGATGCCCATTATCGAATCGGTGTTCCAACACACGTTGGCATCACGGCTATGATCCCATCGAAACAACCACCAGTTGCGGCGGACCCTGACCGAACTAGCAGAGGGCATCCGTCGTTGTGTCATCCCACACATCCGAACCACTGGGTCGATCCCCAACCTCCACCCCTCCTGTTTCGGTCTTCCGCTGTCGACTCCGCAAAGCGTACTTACTCATCGTCGAACCGCTCCGAGAGCCGTTCGAACCGCTCTTGCATCGCTTGCCGCCGATCCTGCGTCTCCGACGATCGGTACGTAAGCTCACGAAGTGTCTCGCCCTCGAGGTCGACGTCGAAGACGGCACCCTCGTGGCGACCCTCCTCGGGCAACCGCTCGACGGCGAGTGTGCGTTCGTCGACCACTGTCCCGTCGGCCTCGAGCAAGAGGACGGCCGTCTCGCCGTCGACGATCCGGTCGAGGACTGCGGTGTCGGGTTCGGTCATGGGTTGATACGAGACGCGGCCACAGCATCAATCACCGGCTCTGGCCCAAGCGCTGTGCCCTCTACATGCACGGACTCGAGCGCCACTCCTGGAGCTAGAGACGGTGTCGTCAGCGAGTCGGTAGACGAGCGGGCCTCGTGTTTTCGCTCGAGTAGTTCCTCGGGGTCGGTCGTCGCCTCGTGGTCGGTCGTCACTGTCACGTCCGCTCCGTCGGTCGTGAGGACGACGGTACCGTGGACGCCGGTCCAGTACGTTTCGATGCCGCGCTCGGCGAACGACTCGAGGACCTCGTCGTGAGGATGGCCGTACTGGGACTCGAGTGCGCTCGAGATGACGGCGACCTCGGGGTCGACACGATCGAGAAACGGTGGTGTCGACGACGTCGAGGAGCCGTGATGGCCGGCCTGATAGGCGTCGGCCGCAAGGTCATCGTGTGCCTCGAGCAGTCGCTGTTCGGTCGTTTCGTCGCCGTCACCTGTCGTCAGGTAGGAGAACGATCCGAACTCGACGGCGAGGGCGATGCTGTTGGTGTCGAGGCCGACCCCCGACCCGTTTTCGGGCGGATTCAACACGGTCGCCTCGACGCGCTCGTCCTCGAGATCCAGTGTGTATCCTTCGGAAACCTGAATCAACGTGACCTCGTGGTCCTCGATGGCATCGAGGTAGCCTTCGTAGGTCTGGCTCGTGTGGACCACACCCGAATCGTAGACTGCACCGACGCCGTCGCCGTGTTCTTCGAAATGCTCGATGACAGCCGCGTGGCCGCCGATGTGGTCAGCGTGGGCGTGGGTCGCCACGAGGTGGTCAATCCGGTCGATGTCCTGCGTCTCGAGGTAGTCGATGACTGCTCGACCGTCCGCTCGCCAGTCGCCCGTATCGATCAGGATCGTTTCGCCGGCGGGCGTCACGAGCAGCGTCGAATCGGCCTGCCCGACGTCGATGTGGTGGATCTCGAGGGTCCCGTCGACGCTGTCGGCCGCTGCGGTGTCTGCACCTGCGTCGACGCCACCGAGACACCCCGCCAGAACAATAATTCCGACCACGCTGATGACCAGCAGGTCATGTCGACGATGCATATCCATCTCGAGGAAGTCATCGAATATGTGGGTTGTGCCCACCTGTCAGTACAGAAACTCGAGGATGCCGTTCAGAAGGCGTTGCCCTCGATGGTTGTCTCCGCGTGGAGACTGTCTTTCAGCGCGTCGTGGACCTTACAGAGTTCGAACGCGCGCTCGATGATCTTCTCGCCAGTGTCGTCGTCGACGGTCGCTTCGACGCGGATATCGAACGTCACCGACTCGAGTTTGTCGTCGTCGTTGAGTTCGCCGGTCGTGTTGATCTCGATTTTTCCGAGATCGTCGACACCACGTTGCTGGCCGCCGACTCGCAGCGCCGGGACATAACAGGAGCCGTAGGCCGAAAGCAGGGCCTCGAGCGTGTCGGGAGCGTCCTCCCCGTTCGCGTCGATCGTCGTCTCGAACTCACGAACCTCGTTCGTCGCACTGAACCCCTCTTCTGAAACGGTGGTGACTGCTTTTGTCATCGCACTCGAGACGTCCACACCCGACGGTGTAAACGTTACTGGTGGTCGTATCGGCTAATCGATAGGATAGCGATCAGTGTGGGAAAAACGGTGGCTATTGCGGGCGACGATCCAGATTTAGAGTTCGAACGGTTCGTCAGCCTCGGCGATCACAACGTCGGCGTCGCTGCCTGTCGCTTTGACCTCGCGTTCGAACTCCGCGGGGTCCTGTTCGATCGGCGGGAACGTGTCGTAGTGCTGTGGGAGCGCGTAGTCGACGTCGAGCCAGTCGATGGCGACGCCAGCCTGCCACGGTCCCATCGTGAAATGATCGCCGATTGGCACGGCGGCGACGTCGGGCTCGAGATACGGGCCGACGACCTCGCGCATCTCGGTCATCAGCGACGTGTCGCCGGCGTTGTAGAACGTCGTCGACTCCTCGTCTGCGGCCTGTGTCGGTTTCGTATCGGAGATGACGAAGCCGGCAGGCATGCCGCCGCTCGCGTCGCTTTCGGTCATGATCCCGTTCGTATGGTCGGCTCGGACCATGGTGACGAACGCGTCGCCACACTCGACAGTGCCACCGAGGTTCATCCCCATCCCGCCGACGGCGTCCTCGAAGCCGAACTCGTCCTGACAGTAGGAAACGAGTTCCGGCGTCGCGACCAGCGTCGCATCAGAAAACTCGCCCGCGTCGGCGATGTGGTCGGCGTGGCCGTGTGTCAACAGCACGTACTCCGGCGTGTCGATGTCGGCCGGCTCGAGGTCCGTCTTCGGGTTGTCGAAAAACGGGTCGATCAACAGCGCTGTCTCTCCGACGGTGACATGCCACGTCGAGTGGCCGTGCCAGGTGATCTCCATAGCGTGCGACAGTTCGGCCGAACGCAACTTAAAAGTAGGCGAGCGGCCGACACGACGGCCCGGCTTCGCGATGTGACTTCGAGACGGTTCACCCGGCTTCGTACCGGTGCCGGGGCTATCCGGTGTGAGTGACGCAAGGCCTATCCCCCTTCACCGACATATGACGGATATGGACTTCCCGCCGAATCAAGGGCTCGATCAGGACGAAGTCAACGAACAGGTCGAAGAACTCATCGACGACAACGAGGTCGTCCTCTTCATGAAGGGGACCGAGCTCATGCCCCAGTGTGGGTACTCCCGCAAGGCGCTCGGACTAATCAGCCAGTACCGCGACGAGTACGAGTGCGTCGACGTCCTCGACTCCCTCGGCGAGTACCGCGCCGCACTCGAGGCCCACAGCGGCTGGGAGACGATCCCACAGACGTTCGTCGACGGTGAGTTCGTCGGTGGCTCGGACGTGCTCGAGGAACTCGACGAACGTGGCGAGCTAGCCGAGACGCTCGACGTAGAGTAAGTCATTCACGGTCGACACATTCATCCGACCCAATTGACCACGTATTCAATAGCAGGTCATATAAGTCACGCGCTCGTACTAGGAACCCAGCGACTGTCGCCGCACACCTTCCCACTATGTCAACAGAGGAATCCAGACACGTATATCGACTGCACTCGACCCTTGAACTGCCCCTCGAAGACCTTCGCACGCATATCGACGAGGCGACGTTTCCGGATGGCGTCACCGACGTAGAGATTACGCGGCGGAACAACACACTCATCCTCAAAGCCGTTGCTGAAGACGAGTCGGTAAGCAAGTACACCCCGACCGCCCAGCTCAAAGCCAGCATCACGGAAAATCGGGTCTACGAGGAAGACCCTGACGAACGGCGGAACTCGTTCCGCTGGGACGAAGAGGAAGAAGACGAGATTGAATCCGAACTCGTCGAGTTCGCGGCGTTCAAAGGCGACCGCGAAACCGTCCTCCAGAACTCGTTGCTCCAGTACCAGATGTTCCTCGTCCTCTGTGGCATCGCCGAAACCGCCGAAAAAGGGACGCTGACCGCAATCTCCGAACGCGACGGCGATCTCGAGGCAACCCGCATCGTCGAGGGCGAGGCTCGCCCGGCCGACATCGAAGTCGTCGAAGGGCCTCGAGACCACAACTCCGGTCAGGGCGGCGTTAATTGGCGCGATAACAAATTTATTAGCGACTGAAACGACTGCGATCGCTCTTCGTGCAGACGTACTGTCAACTGAACATACCGTTCCTCGAGAGCAACAGCGACACGGCAAGTCGCTTCGCCACCGTTCAAAACGGGTGTCCCAGCGAGGCCGGGCGGCGACAGGTACGAGTGTTACCATTGACCACCGCCTCGACGGGAGCAGGTCGAACCGGTGGTCGTGGCAGCCGGATTCGCGGGGAACGCTGGCCGAGGTGTTGTGGGCTATCGACACCTCGACCAGTTATTGGCATCACCACGATATTAATAAAATAATTGATTTAATTAGCAACAAGGTGTGTTTCCTGTCGAGTAGAGAGCCGATGATCACGTCCCGATAGAAGCCGACAGCAGCTAGAACGCGTTTTGCACAGCTCTCTCACAGTATTACGACGATCGTCGAACGGTCGAACGACAATATCATATACCGTCGTCAATATTCAGTAGCTATGACAGCAGTCGGTATCGACGCCATCGAGATCTGGACCGGGAATCTCAAACTTGACTTGCCGGGGACGTTCGCGCCTCAGAAGGGCGAAGACCCCGAAAAGTACACGAAAGGGCTCGGCCTCAACGCGAGTTCGTTCCCCGACAGCTACGAGGACATCGTCACGATGGGCGCAAACGCCGCCCACCGGCTGATGGAGCGCAAGGGGCTCGAGCCAGACGATATCGGCCGTATCGACGTCGCAACCGAGAGCGCCTTCGACAACTCGAAGCCGGTTTCGACGTACGTCGCTGGCTGCCTGGAACAGGTCTACGACGGCGACTTCCACCACGCGAACAAAGGCGAGCGGAAGTTCGCCTGTATCGCGGGGACCCAGAGCCTTGATGACGCCTACAACTGGATCCGTGCGGGCCGCAATCGTGGCCGCGGCGCGCTCGTGATCGCGACCGACACGGCACTGTACGCCCGCGGTGACGCCGGCGAGGCAACTCAGGGTGCCGGTGCCGTCGCGATGTATATTTCCGAAGATCCCGACCTCGTCGAACTCTCGACCGAGCAGGGCTATGGCTCGGCCGACGAAACCGACTTCCTCAAACCAAACCAGCAGTTCCCTTCCGTCGACGGCAAACGCTCCGTTCAGGTGTATCTCGCCCGCATGCGCGAGGCCCTCGAGGACTACGAGAGCGTCGCCGGCGACACCCACCCGGATCAGTTCGCCTACATTCCGTTCCACACGCCGTTCCCGGGAATGGTCCGCAAGGCGGGCCTGCTGGTCTACCGGCACATGATCCGTGACACGCCGATCGAGAAAGAGCTCGCGGACGAGATCGGTCGCCAGCCGCGCGCCGAAGCGTTCGACGACGAGGAGGCGTTCCACGACGCACTCCGAGAATACACGGACGCACTCAAGGAAACCGAGACGTACCAGGAGTGGTACGGCGAGACGATCGATCCGACGCTGACGCTCTCGCGCGAAGTCGGTAACTGGTACACCGGTTCCGTCCACGTCGCCCGCGTGAGCGCGTTGAAACACGCCCTCGAGAACGATCTCGATCTCGCTGGCAGCCAGTTGCTCGTCGGCTCCTACGGCTCCGGCGCGCAGGCGGAGGGCCACGCGGAGACGATTCAGGACGGCTGGAAAGAGGAGATCGAGGCGCTGAACCTCGAGGAACAGCTCGAGGCCCGATACGACCTCAGCTGGGACGATTACGAGGAGATCCACGACGTCCACAACCACGACATGGATGTCGATGTCGAGGAGTTCACGACGCCCGACTCGGAGTTTGTCTTCGACGGCTGGGGCCGCATGGGCGAGCGGAAGTACCGGTACGTCGAATAGCGGTTCTCTCAGCGTCGATTTTTGCGAGCGCGTAACCAGGACGTCGGGGACGGCCACCAGCACGCATACGATTCGAGAGATGAACCACACGCAGACATGGATACTGGCTCGAATCGAGGCGAAACCGATTACCCCCTCGAGTGGCTAACTCGAGCAACACGTATTCGAAACACGATCACGTATGGATCCACTCACCTTCCTCGGCGTCGACGTCCTGTTGTTTCTCGTGATTGGCCTGCTGGCCGGTGCACACTGTATCGGGATGTGTGGGCCGCTCGTGACCGTCTATGCGGGGCAGATGGACAGCGGTAACGATAGCCGGGGCCACCTCACGACCTACGAAGTCCGCCAGCACGCGCTGTTCAACATCGGCCGAACGGCAAGTTACACGCTGCTGGGGGCGGCTTTCGGGGCGCTCGGAAGTTTGCTGTTTATTACCACAGCCCAACTCTCGCCGATCGTCGACCTCGCTCGCGGCGGCGTCGGGCTCGTTATCGGCGGCTTCGTCATCGCGACCGGTGTCTACTACCTGCTGGGACGGGCGACCGGCGGGATCAACGTTCCCGGCCTCGAGCGAGTCGTCGGCTGGCTGACGGCACGGGTCCACCGGCTGGCGAACGGGCCCGGCATCGTCGGATTGGGGGCATTGCACGGGCTGTTGCCCTGTCCGATTCTGTACCCCGCGTTCCTCTACGCGTTTGCGACCGGCTCACCGACGGGCGGTGCGCTCGCGCTCGCGGCACTCGGTATCGGGACGATCCCCGCCGTCTTCGCCTACGGGACGTTCATCGACAGCGTCGACGTCGTTCACCGACAGCGCGTTCACCGCCTGCTCGGCGTCGCGTTCGTCGTCCTTGGCTACGTCCTGTTCGCCCATGGACTGATGAGCCTCGGCATCCACGTCCCACATCCACAGCTCCCGTTCTACGACGGGCTCGAAACTGCAGGCGCACACAGCTCCCACTGACCACGTTCGTTCCACCCACTCACGATGACAGACGATCACCTCGAGACCGGTTGTACGCTCTGTGACCTCCCCGTCGAAGGGAGCGGCGTCACCCACGACGGCGACGCCTTCTGCTGTGTCGGCTGTCGAGACGTCTACGAGACGCTCGGCGACCTCGAGGACCTTGAGATCGACGCCGACGACGTCCGTCGCACGCGAGCGACCGACGACGACACGAACCGCAGGCGAGAGGTCCCCGACGATCACGAGGCGACGTTCCTCGAGGTCGACGGGATGCACTGTGCGACCTGCGAGGCGTTCATCGAGTCGGTCTCGCGTGACACGGATGGCGTCAGCGACGCGAGCGCGAGTTACGTCACGGACACGGTGCGGATCGATCACGACCCAAAAACCGTCTCCCAGTCGGCCCTTCAGGAGGCGATCAGCGGCCTCGGATACAGCGCCTACGACCGCGAGGACGCCTTTAGCCGCCGACAGGCGAACAACTGGGCGATGGGACGCGTCGTCGTCGGTGTCCTCATGGGGATGATGGTGATGTTGCAGTACATCGTGCTCATCTACCCCATCTACTTCGGCGGGCTCTTTTATGACGAGCGGACGACGGAGTTCCTCGAGGCGACGCTTGCGAGTCCGCTCGCGACGCCGTTCTATCTCGTTGTTGCCGCCCTCACGACGATCGTGTTGGCCGTCACGGGCAAGCCGATCCTGCAGGGAGCGTACGTCAGCGCACGGACCAGATCGCCGAACATGGATCTGCTCGTCGCGATTGCGGCCGTCAGCGCATACCTCTACAGTACGCTCTCGGTCATCGTCGGTGGCGACCACATCTACTACGACGTCACCGTCGCCATCATCGTTATCGTCTCCGTCGGGAACTACTACGAGACGACGATCAAACAGCAGGCGACCGAGCGCCTCTCGGATCTCACCTCGATTCAGGTCGACGAAGCCCGCCGGGTTCGCGACGACGGGGGCCACGACGACGTCGCCGTCGCCGATCTCGAGGCGGACGATCACGTGCTGGTTCGGGCCGGCGAGCGGATTCCCGTCGATGGCGATGTCGTCGACGGCGAGGCTGCGGTCGACGAGGCGGTCATCACCGGCGAGTCGTTGCCGGTCGGCAAAACCTCCGGCGACGCGGTCGTCGGCGGCTCGATGGTCGCCGACGGTGCGGTCACCGTCCGTGTCGGGGAAAACGCGACCAGCAGCCTCGACCGAATCACCGAACTCGTCTGGGATCTCCAGAGCGGGACCCACGGCATTCAGAAACTCGCGGACAAACTGGCGACGATCTTCGTCCCGCTCGTGCTCGTGCTCTCGATCGTCGTCACGACGCTCTACATCGTCTTGGGCTACGGGGTGTCCGCTGCGTTGCTCGTCGGGCTGACGGTGTTGATCGTCTCCTGTCCGTGCGCGCTCGGGCTGGCAACGCCGCTTGCGGTCGCGGCCGGCATTCGAGACGCCTTAGAGCGATCGATCGTCGTCTTCGACGACAGCGTCTTCGAGCGCATCCGTACCGCGGACACCGTCGTCTTCGACAAGACCGGGACGCTGACGACCGGCGAGATGACTGTCGTCGACGCCGGCTGCGACGACGGCCTCGTGGAACAGGCAGCGCTGCTCGAGGCCCAGTCCGCTCACCCGATCGGGCAGGCGATCGCCGCCCTGCGTCCGGCGACAGACGGTGGCTCGGACGTCCTCGAGGAGACGACGGAAGCTGATGCGGAGAGAGCGACAGTAGCCGACGAGGAAACGGAGGTCGAGTCCGAATCAATGTCGGAGCCGACCGCCGAAAGCGACCGCGTGACGGCGTTCGACACGCACCGAACCGGTGTCAGCGGCGTTGTCGATGGCGAGGAGGTCGTCGTTGGCCACCCAGACCTCTTTGCTGACCGTGGCTGGACGGTCCCCGAGTCAATCGCTGCCCGAATCGACGACGGTCGACAGACCGGGCAGGTTCCGGTCGCGGTCGGCCGTAATGGACGAGCTGAGGGCGTCATCGTCGTCGGTGATGAACTCCGCGGGGAGTGGGCGGAGACGCTGACGGCGATTTCGAAGACCGACACCGACGTCATCGTTCTCACCGGCGACGACGCGAAAGCCGCGAGTCGCTTCCGCGAGCATCCGGCCGTCGAGCAGGTGTTCGCGGGTGTCCCGCCCGAAGGCAAAGCCGAGACTGTCGAACGACTCAAAGAGCGCGGCCAGACGGTCATGATCGGCGATGGGACCAACGATGCGCCAGCGCTTGCGGCTGCCGACCTCGGAATCGCCCTCGGCGGTGGCACGGCGATGGCCGCCGACGCGGCGGACGTCGCCCTCGTCGACGACAACCTGAATTCGGTCGAGACCGTTTTCGACCTCGCTCGAGCGACCGACCGGCGCGTGAAAGGCAACATCGGCTGGGCGTTTTGTTACAACGCGATCGCGATCCCACTCGCCGTGACGGGACTGCTCAACCCGTTGTTCGCGGCGCTTGCAATGGGTGCGAGCAGCCTGCTGGTCGTTACCAACTCGTCGCGGCCGTTGCTTGAGGACTGAGACGGTCTGCCGTCCTCGTGTTCCAGCACAGTCACACGATGGTCACGGGTGTGCCGGCTCTGACGAGCGGCCGGCGATACCTGCGTTCGTCGTCGGAAAACGATGACAGGAGGAACGCGAACTGCAACCGGTCAGTGGACTAATGCGTTAGCACAGCCATAGTGTCGGATATGTCCGACCGGGCCGATCCGCCGGGGTGGTTCGCCGAAGGACGGGCGCTGACAGCCCTCGCAGTGGTCAGCGTCGCGCTTGCCGCGTTCATTATTTTGCCGTATCTACAGTATGTCCTCCTCGGCGTCGTCCTCGCGTACGTTCTGGCACCGGCACAGCGACGTCTCGAGCGGGTCATCAGTCCGATGCTTGCAGCGCTCGCACTTGTCGTCGTCGCCATTCTCACGATCCTGTTGCCGGTCGCGTACGTGCTCGCGATCGCACTCAGACAGGCCCTCGAACTCGTCAGCGCGATCCAGGACGGGACGTTGAACGCCACCGACATCGAACAGCGACTCGAGGATGCGGGTGTCGCCGTCGACCTGGCAGAAATGTACGGTGCCTATCAGGAGCCGATCGCGACCGGGTTACAGGGGCTTGCAACGAGTGGGATCGAGTTCGTCAGCGGCCTCCCAGGAATTCTCATCGGCATAACGGTGACGCTGTTCGTGCTCTTTGCGCTGTTGCGAGACGGCGAGCGACTCGTCGCGTGGAGTCAATCTGTCATCCCGATCGACGACGAGATTCAGCAGGAACTCCTCGCGGAACTGGATCAGCTCATGTGGGCCTCTGTCGTCGGGAACGTCGGTGTCGCAGCCATTCAGGCGATGTTGCTCGGTGTCGGGCTGGCCGTCCTCAACGTCCCAGCCGTCATCTTGCTCACCGTTGGGACGTTCGTCTTCACACTTCTCCCGCTGATCGGCGCGTTCGGCATCTGGCTGCCGGTCGTCATCTATCTGCTCGCCGTCGGCGAGGTCATCCCCGCAGCGGCGCTCGTCGTCTACGGCTCGCTGATCAGCGCCTCGGACACCTACCTGCGACCCGCACTGATCGGCCGAACGAGTGCGTTCAACTCCGCGATCATTGTCGTCGGGATCTTCGGCGGCCTCGTCGTCTTCGGTGCAGTCGGGCTGTTCATCGGTCCCGTCGTCCTCGGCGGCGCGAAGGTCACACTCGACGTGTTCGCTCGAGAGCGGTCACGAGAGCTACAATGGGAGACCGAAGCGGCCGGTGAGGACGTGACTGGGGACGCTGCCGTCGACACCGAGTCCGAAACGGGGATCTCGGACACAGGCGAGGAGCGCGACGGAACCGATGACGATCGAGAGACAGCCGCCGAATCGCCCGCGGCGGGCGAAACGGAAGAAACGGCGACCGGGCCGCAAACGGAGCCGGACACCGAGACTGCAGCCGATTCCGACACCGATCCGCCTCCCTAACCCGGTGACAGTCGTCGAGCCGATACGATAACAGCCGAAGGGGTGCGTTCATTACCCCGTGACCGCTATGCACACGTATCATGCCTCGGATCGACTCGAGCAGGCGACACAGCCGGGATCCGTCTGTTTCGGTCGACCGGGGCCAGTACTAGCTATGCACGGATCAGACGCCACAGGGAGCCCATATGCTCCTCACACTAACGAGGAACGCTCGCGGATGCTCGAGGCCGTCGGCACGGAGACAGTCGATGACCTGTTCGACATTCCAGCGGCCGTCGAGTTCGACGATGCGTTCGGTATCGATTCCCGATCAGAACGGGAGACAAGACGACTGGTACGCTCGATCCTGGGGCGCAACGACACGCTAACGGAGCTGTTGGGTCGGGGTCACTACGGCTACTACATTCCATCACTGGTCGACCACCTCGCGGATCGCTCGGAGTTTCTGACCTCCTACACGCAGTACCAGCCGGAAGTCTCGCAGGGCTTTCTCCAGGTGCTGTTCGAGTACCAGTCGCTGCTGGTCGAACTGACCGGCCTCGAGATCGCCAACTGCTCGATGTACGACGCGGCGACGGCGCTCGGGGAAGCAGCCACGCTCGCCGAGCGCGTTCGGGAGACGAGCGGCCATCGCGTGCTCGTTCCTGACCTGCTACTCGAGGGGCGGCGCTCGACGCTCGAGAACTACGTCGCCGGCACGGATCTCGTCGTCGAAGAATACCCCACCGACGCCGGTACCGTCGACCTCGAGGGCCTCGAGGAGACGGCCGATGACGACGTCGTCATGCTCTACGTGGAGAATCCGACGGTTCGCGGGACGATCGAGGAGGGCCTCGAGACGATCGGCGACCTCGCAACGGAACACGAAGCGCTGTACGTGCTTGGCTCTGATCCGGTCGCCCTCTCCTTACTGCAGCGACCCGCCGACGTCGGTGCCGATGTTGTCGTCGGCGACGCGAGCGTGCTCGGCTTGCCGACCAGCTACGGGATGGGACTTGGCCTGTTTGCGACACGCGAGGACTACCTTCGACAGGTTCCCGGCCGACTGGTCGGGGCAAGCGAGGACGCGACCGACCGACGGGTGTACACGCTCACCCTCCAGACCCGCGAACAGCATATCCGTCGGGAGCGAGCGACGAGTAACATCTGTACGAACCAGGCGTGGGTCGCGCTTCGAACTGCGATTCATGCGGCTTCGCTTGGCCCACACGGCATGGTCGACCTCGCGAAACGCGGCGTCGTCCGGGCCGAAGATCTCGCACAGCGCCTCGACGACCTCGTCGGCGTCACCGCGCCGGTCGACGACGGCCGACACGTTCGCGAGTTCGTCGTCTACGTCGACCAGCCCGCAGCCGCGATTGCCAGCGACCTCGAGAAACGCGGCTTCGCGGTTCACGTCGTCGGCGACCACCAGCTACAGGTCTGTGTCGCCGGCGTCTCGGACGCGAAGATCGATCAGTTCGTCGCCGCGTTCAGGGAGGTGGCACGATGACGGACGACGGACTCGACGAGTCCGCGGACGCCGGGCAAGTTCGATACGATCAGGCCCGCTACGTCGAGAACGGCCAGTACGAGCCGTTGCTCGCCGAGAAGGATCTGACACGCGTCGAGATCGGCGACGACGACTCGCCGCTACCCGACGACCTCACCCGCGACAGCCTCGAGTTACCCGACCTCTCCGAACCCGAACTGGCCCGCCACTACACGCGCCTCTCGCAGATGATCTACGGGATCGACAGCGGCCCCTACCCGCTTGGATCCTGTACGATGAAGTACAACCCCAAGTTCACCGAGGACGTGGCGGCGCTCCCGAGTGCGGCCGTCCACCCGGATCGCTCGGAACGCTCGACGCAGGGGACCCTCGAGTTGTTGTACCGCCTGCAGGACTACCTCGGCCGGATCGGTGGGATGGACGCCGTCACGCTCCAGCCACCAGCCGGCGCGGCCGGCGAGTTCGTCGGCATCCGCGTCGCCGCGGCCTACCACGAACATAACGGCGAGAGCCACCGCGACGAAGTCATCGTCCCCGAGAGCGCCCACGGGACGAACTTCGCGACCGCCGCGCTGGGTGGCTACGACGTCGTCTCCCTGCCCAGCGACGATGAGGGCCGCGTTGATCTCGAGGCGCTCGAGGCTGCCCTCTCAGAGAACACGGCCGCGTTGATGCTCACGAATCCGAACACGCTCGGGCTGTTCGAGCGCGACATTTCTGAGATCGCCGAGATGGTCCACGACGTCGGCGGGTTGCTCTACTACGACGGGGCGAATCTGAACGCCCTGCTCGGCCGCGCTCGCCCGGGCGATATGGGCTTCGACGTGATGCACTACAACGTCCACAAGACGTTCGCGACGCCCCACGGCGGCGGCGGCCCGGGTGCCGGGCCGGTCGGCGTCGTCTCCGAACTTGCGCCGTTCTTACCATCACCCCGCGTCCGTGAGGCCGAGGGTGGCGCGAGTGAGCCGGCCTACGAACTGTTCGACCCCGACCACACCATCGGCAAGGTGCATGGCTTCCAGGGCAACTGGCTCGTCCTCGTCAAGACCTTCGCCTACATCGCGCGACTCGGTGACGCAGGACTGGCCGACGCCAGCGCGAAAGCCGTCCTGAACGCGAACTATCTTGCGAGTCAGATCGAGTACGACGTCCCCTACGAGCCGTTCCACCACGAGTTCGTTGCCAGCGCCGGCGAGCAAGACGCCGCGGACGTCGCCAAACGCATGCTCGATTTCGGCGTCCACCCGCCGACAACCAAGTGGCCCGAAATCGTCCCCGAGGCGCTGATGACCGAGCCGACGGAAGTCGAGAGCAAGGCCACGCTAGATCGCCTCGCCGCCGCGTTCAACGCCGTCGCCGACGAGGACGACGCAACCCTCGAGGCGGCCCCCGACCGAACGACGGCCCGCCGGATCGACCAGACCAGCGCCGCCCGCTCGCCGCGGCTGTCCTGGCACGCCCTCGAGGACGACTGATCGCGTCGCCGGCTTCGATGCCGAACCGATTCGTTTTGCAGCCGCTACTCGGCTGGCGTCGTGAGCCCGTCCGCGACGTGCTCGAGCAACGCGGGATGGAGCGAGCCGTTCGAGCCGAGTAGCGCCCGCCGTTCGTCGGTGTCTAAGACGAACTCGAACGGGGCACCCGATTCGTCCGTAATCGTCGCCCCGGCGGCGCGGGCGATCACGAGGCCAGCGGCGATATCCCAGGAGTAGGTGTCGTGTTCCCAGATCGCATCGGCGCTGCCGCTGGCGAGATAACAGAGATTCAGCGCCGCCGAGCCGAGCCGTCGGACGCCGCGTGACTCCTGGTAGAAATGCGAGAGAAAGCTTCCGTCAGGATCGTATCCAGAGATGAGCATACTCTCGTCGAGTCGATCCCGATCGGTTGTCCGAATCGGGTCGCCGTCACGCCAGGCGCCCTCACCCGCAATCGCGGTGAACAGCTCGTCGGTTTCGGGGACGTAGACGACGCCCATCACTGGCTCGCCGTCCTCGATCAGGGCAACCGAAATCGAGTAGTTGGGGTTGCCGTGTGCGAAGTTTCCGGTTCCGTCGAGCGGATCGATCACCCAGAGATAGTCCGCGTTCTCGCCGGTCTGGCGGGTGCTCTCTTCGGAGAAGATCGCATGGTCGGGAAATTCGTTGCCGACGGCAGTCGTGATGATCCGGTCGGCCTGATGGTCGGCCTCGGTAACGATATCGGATTTATTGCTTTTAACGGCGATCGATTCGACCTGTCCGTGGAGTTCTCGCAGCGGTTCGCCGGCGGCTTTGGCGGCTTCCGTCGCGACCGTGAGCGCGCGTTGGACGGTATCCGTCCCCTCGCAGTCCGTCGTGGCCGTCCCCGGGGGAGAAGGGCTCTCGAGTCGCTTCTCGGGTGGGACCGTTGCGTCTCGAAGGCTCCAGCCGAGTTTCTTCGTGATCGCCGTAAAGAAATGGTCGTCGTAGCTGGTTCGGACGACGTGGGCACGTTTGTCGGCCCCCGTGACCGTGATCTCGTCGTCCTCGCTCAGAATCGTGTGGGCGCGGCCGCCGTCGACCAGCAAGCTTGCCTGTCCTCTCGTGATGATCCGCAACTCCGTCTCAGGGGAGACGACGATCGGTCTGACGCCGAGGTTGTGCGTATGCAGGGGGACGATCTGGAGCGTGTGGTTGTTTACGGGGTAATGGACCGGGCCGTTGGCCGACAGCGAAATGCCCGTCGAGCCGGTCGGCGTCGAGACGGCAAGCCCCGTCCCCTCGAACTCGCCGATGTACTCGTCGTCCGCGTAAACGTCGAGTCGCGCCACCTTCCGGTCGATGGGGTTCTCCGGGGGCACCTGCTGGACCATGACGTCGTTGATCCCGGTGGCGTCCACGCCGGGCGCGGTGACGTGGACCTGCTGGCGGCTGTCGACTGCGGCCCGCCCGTGAAGCACCTCCTCGAGGGCGTCCTCGAGATCTTCGGGCTCGACGCGGGCGAGAAAGGCGAGCGTGCCCGTGTTGACGCCCAACTGTGGAATCTCTCGCGGTGCGAACGTCTTGACTCCCTCGAGGAAGGTTCCATCACCGCCGAGTGTCACCCCGAGCGTGGCCCGACTCTCGTCGTAGACGCCACCAATATCGTCGCCGACGTCGACGGTCGAAAGCCCCAGACCGCGCTCGTCGGCCCACTCAGTGAGCGTCTCGAGGGGCCCCTCGCTGTCGGGACTGACGATCGCGATAAGTTCGTCCGTCGTTGCCAGTCTACGCCCTTGCATACGTGTTCTACTACCGGCTGTACGTGTTTATGGGTTCTCCGTGGCAGATCGGCAAGGCGGGACTGGGTCGAGCGACGAGCGTGTGACTGGGATCGTCGAATCAGGGGAACACTTGTATCGCGCAGCGATGACGTGCGTGTATGGCTGTCATCGATATCGCTCGTGGGACTGTGGTTACCGTCAAGCCAGACGCAACGCTCTCCGACGTGGTCCAGACGATGCGAACGAAACGAGTCGGCAGCGTGATTGTTGCCTCGGCGGACGAACCGCTCGGCCTCGTCTCTGACCGAGACCTCGCGTTCGAGGTCCTCGCCGAGAACAGTGTCACGAGAGAGACGCCGGTCGCCGAGATCGTCTCCGACGACCTGCTGACGGTGCCCGCCGACGCGGGCGTCTACGATCTCGTCGATCTCATGTCCACGAACGGGGTTCGTCGACTCCCCGTGGTCGACGACGGCGACCTCGTCGGGATCGTCTCGCTGTCCGACGTCGTCGTTTTGCTGGGCATGGAACTCCAACACGTCGCGAACACGATTCGGGCGGTCTCACCGGCCTACGAACGGGGCCCAACGGATCAATAACGAGTGCAAACTCCCTCCAACGACCGGGCTGTCGCTGGCACGACCGATTCTGTGTGGGCTGGAGAAGCGAACCGAAAAAAGAGCTTATGCGCTCGAGTCGACGGCCGTCCCGTTGTCGCTGATTCGAACGAAGCCGTAATCGCACTCGGGGCAGTGCCATTTAACCTTCTCGCCGAGGTGCAGCGTCGTGCTCGCGGCGCGGTAGAACGTCCGCTCGGTTTCGCAGTCGGGACAGTAGTGCTCGAGTTCCATAGCCATGCGCGGAAATTGGGTATGGGGGCTGTTGAAGATACTGATTGCGGCATCCGTTGTCAGCCCAGCGACGAGGCGACAGCCGGTACGCAAGCGGCTCGTCACACAACTGGCCTGACAGAAGTTAAGTACTCACCGTCCGTCGACTCGAGTATGTCGATCTACACAGGTCGCGGCGACGAGGGGAAAACCGATCTCCGAGATATGACCCGGGTCTCGAAATCGAGCGCCCGCATCGAAGCCTACGGCACTGTCGACGAACTCAACGCCCTCATCGGCACGGTTCGACCGACCGACCACGACGATATCAACGAGCGCCTACGGACGATTCAGAACCAACTCCACGTCGTCCTGGCGGATTTCGCCAACCCCGACCCCGACGATGATGATCCCGTTGTCCGTGCCGACCACGTCGACACCATCGAGGAATGGATCGACGAGTACGACGAAGAACTCGAGCCACTGACCTCGTTTATCCTGCCGACGGGCAGCGAACACGGCTCGCGGCTCCACCACGCACGGACGGTCTGTCGACGCGCCGAACGGCGGGCGGTGTCGTTGGCCAACGAAGAGCCGATCAACGAACAAGCCGTCCAGTACCTGAATCGGCTCTCGGACGGCCTGTTTACCCTCGCTCGCGTCGTGAACAAACGCGACGGCGAACGCGAAGAACAGCCACAGTACTGAGCCCAGCCGCTGTCCGTCAGTCCCGGGACACCTGCGACCGCCCTGCTGGTGTCCCGGTCGGTCGGGGCGGCAAACCGTCTGATTGCAGTGTGGGCGTCGGCCGACACCCGATGTGTCGGTGCCGGGACCGGGCCGGCCGCTCGAGTATCCACGTCTTTTGTGTGCGGTCCTCGAGGTCGACCGATGACGGTCCAGCAACCGGTCTACGTGTCAAAGCCGTCTCGAATCGTGTTCTGTCGTCTGCGAAAGGGCTATATTCGCTGATCGCCTCCAGACTGTCTGAGAGTTATGAACAAACACTTCCATGACAGCCTCTACTACGCCACGCGAGCCGGCAAACACGCAACACTCGGTGTCCGTGAATCCCTCGCGCCCCACCTGACCGCGCTTCGAGTTCGGCTGGGCCGGGAGCCAGCCCCCGAGCCGGCTCGCCTCGAGCGGGTGCGAACGGAGTTCGAGCGCCTCGAGCAGACCGCCGAGCGACGCGTTCGGCACGTTGGAAGCACACTCGAGCGTCGCGTTCGGTGACGGTCGGTCAGGACTGCCGACGACCGATGAAAGGAAGTCTTAAGTCGAACGCCCGGGAATCGTTTCGTGCGGGTTGGTGATCTAGTCCGGTTATGATACCTCCTTCACACGGAGGAAGTCGGCAGTTCAAATCTGCCCCAACCCACTATTTTTGCGCCGAACAAATCCGTGAGGCGCAAACTCGTTACGTTGAGCAGGTTGAACTAGACCGAAGTTCTGCGCCACAGGCGCAGGTTCTCGGGCGTGGTTCAAAGCTGCCCAACCCATTTCTGACGACGCAATACCGACGAGCGATGCGTGGCGTTAGCTGAGAGACAGCCGTGAGCACCGCTTTTTGCACACCTCCCTCACTGACTCGAGTCCTGGCAGACAACCCCATCATCAGAACTAACCGAACGGTAGAAACGTGCGAGTCGACTCGAGGCCAGTATGGAGGTCGTCGGCCGGCTGGTGGGGTTGCTCGTCGTCTTGCTGCTTGGGACCGGACTGCGAGCCTCCGGTGTGCTCGACACCGACCGGACGGCACGGCTGAACGCCGTTGCCTACTACGTCGCGCTGCCGGCACTGATCTTCGTCTCGACATACGAGCAGGCGATCGGCCAACTCCTTTCGCTGGCGCTGTTCGTGGGACTGGTGTTCGTCCTGTTCACGACGGCGGGACTCGCGTGGCTCGTCCACCGCAATCGAGACTCGAGCGGCCGCCAGAGCGTGGCTGTGATCCAGTCGTATCACTCGAACATCGGCTATCTCGGCGTGCCGCTCATCGCCGCGACGTTCGAGCCGGCGGTGGCGGCGATCGCGAGCGTGATCCTCGGGGTCGTGACGCTGGCCCAGCTACCGATGTCCGTGCTGATTCTGTCGACGCTCAACGGTGCTGATGCGGCGCTTGGACCCAAGCTACGAGGGCTGGCGAAAAACCCCGTGTTGCTCTCGTTGCTCGTCGGACTCACGGTTGGGTCGGTCGGCCTCTCGGTTCCCGGCCCTGCTGCAACCGGCCTCGACGCAGTCGGCTCGCTGGCGCTGCCGCTGGCACTGCTCTGTGTTGGAGCCTCACTCGAGGTCGACCTGCCGGCGATCGACTACGGCGCGACCGGTGCCGTCGTCGCGCTGAAGATCGTCTGTATGCCCGCCCTCGCGTGGATCGTCTTCTCTGTGCTGGCCGTCGATACGGCGACGTTTACTGCCGCAGTCGTGATGTTCGCGACGCCGACCGCAGTTTCGACGTTTGTTTTCGCGGCCGAACTCGGCGGTGACACGGAATTTGCGTCGCTGAACGTCTTCGTGACGACGCTGCTCTCGATGGGATCGCTGTTCGTACTGATTTCGCTGGTTGGCTAATACGGACTGGGGTGTCGAGTGACCGGCGCGGTCGCGATCCGTCTTTGGCTTACCAAACCAGGATGTATACCAACCAGCCAGCCATCCCCACCAGAAAGAGGGACGCGACGTACGTCCAGACGCCGTACTCCTCCGGCCACGTCTCTTCAGTCGGGTTGCTGATCCGGTGAACGCCGATAAAGAGCGTCGCAATACCCGGTGTGAGTGCGCCAAACGTCGCTGCGGAGAGCCCGACTTGCAACTCACCCGACGCGACGCCAAAAAGAAACGAGAGGAGGAGCAATGTCCCGACGCAGAGAAACCAGACGGAAACGAAGCGACCGGGGTTCATGCCGCTGTTTTCCCTATCTTCGATTGTAAATCCACTGCCACATTCACTGTAGATGCAGACAGACGCCGCCGAGTTCGCTTCGTTCACCCACTGAAGAACTGCTTGATCCGAGCGAACAAACCGGCCGCCTCTTCCGAATCCTCCTCGTCGTCGTTCTCGCTCGAGTCGCCGGCATCGCGGCTGATCGAGCCGGCGAGGGGGCCGGCGTCATCGCCGAGATCGGCTGTTGCCGACCCGCCTCCGCTGTTCGAGGACGTCGACTGTGCCTGCGTCGCCTCGAGATCGTCCATCGAGAGCTCGATCTCGTCGACGTCGGGCGTCGACTCTCGTCCAGACCCTGCCTCGGCGGCCCGGACGTCTGCGCCGGTGACGGTGCCGTCTTCGATGCGAGCCGCGAGCTCCTCGAGCGAGGCGTCCTCGTCCAGGTCCGTGTCGTCGGGAATCGCCGTCGCCGCCGCATCGATCCCTGTCGCTGCGTCACTCGCTGGATCGTCTCCGGCGTCGGCAGTGCCGTCGTCGGCTGCCGGAACGTCGGCTTCGTCGAACGAGGTCGTCACGGACGGCTCCGTTTCGGTCGCCGTCTCCTCGGTCGAGTCACTCGAGTCGTCGGCCGCTGCTTTGGTCTCGTTGAGTGAGTTGAGAATGTCATCGACGCTCTGGTCGGAGACGACGCGTTGTGGGCCACCGCTGGGCTCGAGACTATCGTTCGAGTCGCCGTCGTCGGTCGACGCACTCGAGTCGGGTTCCGGCTTGTCCGGGGAGGGATGCTCGTCGCTCATTGTGCACGTCTGTCCCTGCGGAGACCATAACTGTTGCCCAGTGTGATCGTCACGACGAGTGACCGAAACTCGAAACTGAACCGTCGAAACATGCTTTCGGTGGCCGGTTCAGACGGTCTGCTGTACCGAGTTCTCGCTGATCACCAGAGACGAGATCGGTGATCGGTGGTCAGTGACGACAGCAGGCCGTATCAGGCCGGCGCTTCGGCCAGCGTTGGTTTCGAAAGCACGACGTTGAGCACCGCGCCAAAGAGAATCAACATGCCGGCAAAGTAGAGCCAGGTGACAAAGAGCAAGACGGCCCCGACCGCGCCGTACGCCTGATATTGGCCCGCGTTGGCGGCATAGAGCTGGAAACCGACCTGGAGAATCGTCCACCCGACGGCGGCGAAGACGGCACCGGGGAGGATATCGGTGACCGCGACCGGAATCGGTGGGAGGACGTAGTAGATCGGCACGAACACGAGAACGAGCCCGATCAGCAGCGTGACCCAGCCTATCACGCCGGCAAACGGCACGCGGTCGGCGGCGAGCCCGAGGACCGTCCCGATCACGATCATCAACACCATCGCACCTGCGCCCGCGATGATCACGGTGAGGCCGTCTTTGACCTGATCGACCAACGTGTCCTCGGCGACCTCGTCGTAGACCTTGTCGAACGCGAGGCTGAGTCCGCGAAAGACCTTGAGCGCACCCCAGGTGGCGACGGCAAGCGCAATGACGGTCGCCTCCGTGCGTCCGGATTCGGTCGTCAATGCGTCGGTGACGAGGTCCTCGCCCGCTTCGGGGAGGAAGTCGCCAGCGACGAGAATCAGTCGTTCGGCTGCATCCTCGCCGCCGAGAAGCGAGCCGACGACGAGTGCGAGCAAGACCAACGGGATCAACGAGACGAACGCGTAGTAGGCAAACCCGGCCGCGAGAAAGGAGATATCGCGGTCGCTTGCCGTCCGGTAGATCGACATAACGGTCTCGGAGACGTCCATACGGGGAGCGACGACGGCCAGCACTAAAGGCCTGTCAGTCGGTCACAGTTTCTGTCTCGCGTTGTAGTCTAGGGCGTTCGAAGCCGCTGTCGAACTGGTCTGCTCACCACTCGACACAGAAGTTGTGTGTCGCATAAACGGTCCCATCATCGGTGAGATAGACGCCGACACCGCCACGATCCCAGGCGGGCACGGTGCCTTCCTCGAGGATGGCCTGCCGATGCGGTGTGGAGTTCATCCACTGGTCGACGAGCCCGGTTGCCAGCGCCTCTGCGGTCTGATAGCGGACGGTATCGTCGGTTCCGGGCTCTCCAACAGGACGGTCGATCCACGTCTGAGCGATGTTCTCTCCGTAGGCCCGACAGTAGTCGTCGACGGCGGTAAAACGATCCATGGGCTCCTCACCGTCGGGAGTGACGTGATCGAAGTACTCCCGGTCGGCCATATCGGAACTGTGGGCGCGAGCAACGGAGGCGACTGTTCCGTCCCACTCGAGGGGAGCGAGGTCGTGGTCGGCCCGTCGGTCGTTGACCTCGGCATGGACGAAGTCCTCGACGGTTGCCGAGTCGACGGTCTCGACGTCGGTTTGGACGGTCGACTCGCCGGGGTCTGCTGGGTCAGTGACGGCGGGGTTTCGCTCGCCAGCCGGCGGCGGCTCCGAGCTCGGAGGGGGGAACGGACCCGTATCGACGTCGTTTGGGATCTCGAACTCGTCGCTGTCGATACCGAGGTCCTCGAGGACGGTCGGTGCGAACATCGCGGTTCCGAGAGCGAGTGTCCCGATCAGGACGACGGCGAGGACGAATCGCAGTAGTGCCCCGACGACGGCACGATCGGTGCGGTCATCGCCGGACGAGTCGTCTGCGGGACGGCGCTCTCCCATCGACTATTGAAAAGGGCGGCGAGAATAAGACGCTCGTGGTCAGTTGCAGTCACTGACAGCCGCCTCGATCGCCGTCGATGATCACGATGGATCGTCGCCGAACAGCGTCTCGTGGAAGCCGATGACGAGTCCGGGAACGACCGCCATAAAGAGGTGTTCCTCGAGCGGAATCCCTGCGATATCGATCCCGGTTCGCAGTTTGATGTCGAAGACGCCGACGGCGAGGGTGTAGCGATCCCAGACGTAGGCGATGGGATACAGCGCGAGGATCGTGACGGCGGCGTTTCGGAGGGCATCTGCACGCCGAAGCAACAGGACGGCGATGGCCCCCCAGAACAGTTCCGTCGCGAGGTAGGTGTACCGACCGAGGACACTGATATCGGGGTTCATACTCCGAGTACGATAGCCAATTCAAAAACATCCGGCTTGAACCCACCCAGCTAGAACGTGCGGTATGTTCAAAACCCCAGCGAGAGTATACCCGAACAGAACGATGAATATCGCTGATATCGCCACCACGGAATATATTGAAGTAGACGTTGGCACACGCATGGGGAAGGTCCGTTCGACCTTCGAGAACGGCAACCCCAAGGGAATTATCGTTACCAATGATGGGGAGTACGAAGGTGTCATCAGCGAGCGAGAGGTCCTCCAGTCGCACGTCGAAGACGACGCCAAAGTCGCTGCACTCATCAAACCCAGCCGTAACTCACCGGCACCGAAAATCGACCGAAACGAGGACGTTCGGGAGACCGCACGAATGCTCATCGAGAGCAACGCGAAGGTCGCGCCGGTGTTCGAACACGGCGATCTCTGGGGCGTCATCACTGGCGACGCGATCCTCGAGGCCGTCATCGACAATCTCGATACGCTCACCGTCGGCGATGTCTACTCGGACGATCCGGTCATCCTCGCAGAAGACGACGGGATCGGGAAGGCGATCAACTACCTGCGAGAACACGGTATCTCACGGCTGCCCGTCGTCAACGAGAACGGCTATCTCACCGGCGTCGTGACGACCCACGATATCGCCGACTTCGTCATCCGAGAAAACCACACGACGACGACCGGCGACCGTGTCGGTGACTCCGACCGGCTGCTCGATGTCCCCGTCTACGACATCATGACCAGTCCCGTCGAGACGACCACGCTTGATACTTCTGCCAAAGAAGCAGTCACTGAGATGCTCTCGGAGGATTACGCCGGGCTGATGGTCACACCCGAAGACGACGACCGAGTCGTTATCGGTGTCGTCACCAAGACGGACGTCTTGCGGGCGCTGACGTTTACCGAAGAAGAGCACATGGACGTCCAGATCACCAACATCTCGATGCTCGATACGATCACTCGAGAGTCCATCGTCCAGAGCATCGAGGACGTCGCGGACAAGTACGCCGATATGCAGGTGATGCACGCTCACGTCCGTTTCCACGAACACAACGAGAAGCTCCGTGGCACCTCGCTCATCCAGTGTCAGATCCGGCTGCGAACGAACAAAGGACAGGTTGCCGGTACCGGCGAGGGCTACGGCGCAGAAAACGCCTTCCGCGTCGCCATCGACAAACTCGAGCGCAACGTTCTCGAAATCAAAGGCGTCACGAGCGACGAGGAGTACCGCGGCCAGCTGCTGCGCAAACTGAACGAGCTGTAACCGGCCATCGCGCCGCCGGCTGCGGATTCCCGCTCAGTCTTCCCGTGTAACCTCGAGACTGACCGTTTTTCGCACGTCTCGAGCCGAGCGAGCCACTTCGACGGTGTACGTGCCCGGATCGACCACCCACCCCTGCTCGAGGTCGTAGCGGCCGAGTGCTCGCGACTCGAGGTCGAGGTCGACGGTTTGCGTCTCGCCGGCCTCGAGTGCAACCGATTCGAACCCCGCGAGTTCACGCGTCGGACGCTCGACCGGCGACGATTCCGGCGGTCGAACGTACGCCTGGACGACTTCGCGGCCGGACCGATCGGCGACGTTTTCGACGGTCACACGAATCGTCCGCTCGTCGACGACCGTCGCGTCTCGATACGAGAACGCCGCGTAGGAGCGGCCGTGTCCGAACGGATACGTCGGCTCCGCATCGACGCCGTCGGCGTCGAAGTGACGATAGCCGATGAACACGCCCTCCTCGTACTGTGCTTTTCGGTCGATGCCGGGGTACTGCCGTTCGTCGCTTGCAGGGTACGTTCTCTCGGGGGCGAACGTCACCGGCAGCCGACCTGACGGATCCCGGTCGCCGTACAGCACCGAGGCGATCGCCGCGCCGTCGGCCTGTCCCGGATACCACGCCTCGAGGATCGCGGCGACGTCCGTACGCCACGGAAATTCGACAGGGCCACTCGAGTTGACGACAACGACCGTTTCGTCCGCTGCGGCGGCGACTGCCTCGACCAGTTCGTCCTGCTCGCCGGGTAGTCGCAGCGAGTCGCGGTCTTTCGCTTCCGTCGTCCTGTCGCGGACGAAGACGACGGCGACGGCGGCGTCTCGAGCCGCCTCGACGGCGGCGTCGATGCTCGGTTCGGCGACGTCGATTCCGACCGGTTCCGTGGCGGCTATTTCGTCCGCCGAAGCCGACTCGTCCTCGCCGTCACCGACGAACGGCAACACGTCGAACAGCGAGAGGTCCGGAACCGTGTCGACGCCGCGGGCGACCGTGACTGCCCCATCGGCTCGCGCGCGAGTCCCCGCGGCCGGATTCGTCGATTGGAACGGCGTCGTCTCCGACGAGCCGCCCCCACCGAGTGTCGCCTTGTGGACGTTCGGCCCGATGACCGCGACGTCCGTCTCGTCCGCTAGCGGGAGCACGCCGTCGTTCTCGAGCAAGACGGTGCTGCGTGCGGCGAGGCGCTCGGCGAGGCGACGGTGGGCTGGTGTGTCGAGCGCGCCGGCGCGCTCGAGTGAGGAAGCGCCGGAATCAGTGTTTTCGTCGGTGGTAGTCGCCTCGAGGTAGCCAACTCGCTCGCGTTGTCCGAGGAGTCGCCGAACCATGTCCTCGAGTCGGTCAGGCTGGACCTCGCCGGCGTCGACGGCGGCCGCGAGCGGCTCGCCGAACAGTCCCGCGCGGGTTCCGTCGGGGAGCCCACCCATGATCTCGGCGGCCTCGCCTTCGAACTCGTCCGGCGAGGGCCACTGGTCGTCCGACTCGTCGCCGGCTGCGACGCCCGGCATCTCGAGGTCCAGTCCGGCGGTCGCCGCGCCGACAGTACTTTCGGTGCCGTACCAGTCCGAGACGACGTAGCCGTCGAACCCCCACTCGGCTTTGAGCACGTCGCCGACGAGGCGGGAGTGATCGCTCATGTGCGTGCCGTTGACCCGGTTGTAGGCCGTCATTACGGAGCCGACGCCGGCCTCGACGGCAGCCCGAAACGGTCGCAGGTACAGCTCTCGGAGCGTTCGCTCGTCGACCTCGCTACTCACACGCACGCGATCAGTTTCCTGATTGTTCGCGACGTAGTGTTTGACCGTCGCGATCACGTCCTCGTTGTGAATGCCAGTGACGGCACCAGCGGTCATTCGAGCGGCCACCACCGGATCCTCCGCGTAGTACTCGAAGTTGCGGCCACAGTGTGGCACCCGAATCAGGTTCGCCCCGGGTGCGAGCAGCGCATGCTGGCCGAGCGCGGTCGCTTCTCGAGCCATCGCGGCTCCCTTCTCGCGGGCGAGGTCGGGATCGAACGTCGCCGCGACAGCAATCGGGGCCGGAAACGCGGTCGCTCGCTTCCCTTCAGCCCGAACGCCGAGTGGCCCGTCGACCAGCCTGAACTCTGGAATCTCGAGCCGATCGACCCCCGGGAGATACCCCGTCGCCGTCCCTTCGGGGTCGTCCCGTCCACGAACCAGCCGCAGTTTGTCCTCGCGAGTCAACTCCGTGAGTAACTGCTCGACGCGGGCCGACGAATCGTTCATACTACCGTGTCCAGACGGACACCGGGTAACTGTTCGGGAGGCGGTTATCGAGCGACGGGTCAGCGCCGCGTCGCCGCGTCGCCGCCTTCGAGGCCTCGATCCGTAATGCGGAACTGGACCGACTCGCCCGCTGGTTTCGACCGGTGTTTCTCGAGGGTCGCCCGCCGCTTCCCACCACGGAATCGCTCGAGTCGGAGAACGACGCCAGTCCAGTGCTCGAGTGTATTGCCACCGAGCGCGCGCGTGCGGTCGGCGTCGGGATCCGAAAAGACCTGATTCGTGAGCACGACCGCCAGATCGTGTTTCCGGGCCAGCGAGAGAAGATGGGTCACCTGTCGGGCGACACTGCGCAGTGCCTCGCCCTCGTCGCCGTCTGCAGTTCGCTCGAGGCGATAGAACCCGGTTGCACTGTCGAGGACGATCAGATCCGCCCGTTCGGCGAACCCCTCGGTGTCGCGAACGGCTTCGGCCTGTTCCTCGAAATCGAGGGCGTCCTCGATGACGATTCTCGAGGCGACGGCCTCGAGGGCGTCGTCGTCGACACGTGCCGAAAGCAGTTGTTGGAAGCGATCGACAGAGACGCCTTCGGTGTCGATGTAGACCGCAGTGCCACCATCGGCAGCCGTCTCGACGGCTGCGGAGAGTGCCAGATTTGTCTTGCCCGCGGCTGGCGGGCCGTATAGCTGCGTGACGGTCCCGCGCTCGAACCCACCACCGAGTAACTCGTCGACCGAACCACAGCCGGTCGGGATCGCCTCGTCGTTCACAGGGTGAGTTGGCAGGTTGCGCGCAAAAAGGCCCCGGAACCGGTCTGTCACCGTTCTCTCGAGAACGTCCCGTCACACATCGCGTTCGCGTACGTTTATTCACACCCGCAGCGAAGGCTGACATGTGATTGTCGTCGCTACAGCAGATTTCGAGGTCTATCACGGCGTCGTCACCGAACTCCGCGAGCGCGGGACCGAGTTCACGACCGTCGAACCCGACGCGGCGCTCCCGGATCAAACGACGGTCGTCGTCACCGGAGCCGAGCACGCCGACGCGTTCGAGGACGTGACGACGATCGTCGCGGAGCCGGACGCCCCCAGACGCGCCGTCGATCAGGCGCTCGCTGCGGCTCGAGGAAACGGTGGCCGCACAGTCATTGGTGTCGACCCAGGTCGTAACCCCGGGATCGCCGTCCTTGCAGGGGAGATGGTCGTCGCCGCCTTTCAGGTGCCACTGGCCAACGCAGTCGACGTGATTCAACGCGAGGCCGCCGAGGCCACCTCGCCAGTCGTTCGAATCGGTGACGGCTCGCGTCTCCAGGGATCGACACTCGTCAACGACCTCGAGGACATCCAGGTCGAACTCGTCGACGAGACCGGCACGACACCGTATCTCGGGACGGGTGCGCGAGGGATGGGTGACGTGCTCGCGGCCGTCAACATCGCGCGACTCGAGGGAGAGGTGGTCGACCGACGCGAGATCGAGCCGACGGCGGGCGAACTCCAGGCGATCAAGGACCGCTCGCGCGAACAGAGCGACGAAAACCGGGCGATCGACGAACTGCTGGCTCGGCGGGTCGCGTCGGGTGAGTTGACGATCGACGAAGCGCTCGCAACACACCGCGGCGAGGAGACCGACCTCGAGTCGGACGACGATCGCGCGAGCGACTGACCGAGGTGCTGTTCGATGTCTAACCCCCGGGCGGACGTTGCCCTCGGTTTTCGTGTCGTGGCCCCATCGGCGAGCGTGCACGTCGGCGTCCCTCGAGCGGGTTCGATCCGCTGTTGGCCGGTACGATACACGAGATTGCAAAAGCCCACAGCCACAGATGTCGACGGCGCTGGCTCAGCGGTGCTCAGTGTCCGTCGCGTGCTGCAAACAGGGAAGCGACGAGGAGCGCGAGAAGGGCAACACCGACACCGAGACCCGGCATCGAGTCGTCTTCGTCTTCGTCATCGGAGTCGGCTGGCGTCGTGTCTCCGGTGGTGTCGGTGTCGCCGTCGGAGTCGGACGGCGTCGTGTCATCGGTCCCGCCGTCCGTCTTCTCTTTGGCGTCCTTATCGCCGTCCGTCGGTTTGTCGCCAGCGCCGTTTTTGGCTTTCTCGCCGGTTCCTTCCGTGGGTTTGTCACCGTCGTCGTTGTCAGCACCCGTCGAACCGTCTTCCGTCCCGTCCGTGCCGTCGCCGTCGGTTCCGTCCGTACCGTTCGAATCAGTGCCGTCAGCCGGCGGTGAACCGACGGCCGTCGACTCGACATCGCTGAACTGCACGTTTCTGTTCTCCTGGATCGTGATCTGTGATGCGTCAGCGCTCCCGTTGTCCTGGGCGATGGCGAGGGCAGCCTGCTGCTGATTGACGTTGAGCTGATTGACGAACTGTATCTGGTCAAGCGCGGCAGCCGAGTACTGTTCGCCGTCGGTCTGCTGGCCGCTCTCGCCGTCGTACTCGAGTGCCAGCAGCGGCTCGCCGTCGATCTCGTTGCCCCCGATCGTCACCGTCGTTTCGTTGGTGATGACGGCTCCGGCCGCGGCCTCGAGGAGCGGATCAATAAGTGGTTCGGTAGTTTCGGCATCCATAACGCCGACCTGCTCGTTGTAGTTTCGCTGCTCGGCCAACTGGATCGCCGTCGCGTTGCTTTCGTTGACCGCGATCGCCACTGCAGCACTCTGTAAATTCACGTTGACCTGCTCTGCGCTCTGGTACTGTGTCACGCTGACCGCCGCCTCGGTGGCATCGGCGTCGTCAGTGTCGCCGCCGTCGCCGCCGGTCGTCGACAGCACGCTACTGTTGTCAACGTCGGCAGTCGCGACGTTCATCCCCGACATCACATCGAGGACGGAGACGATTTCGGTCGATGCAACCTGCTCGTTGAGGTTGGTCTGGTCTGTGATCTGGATCGCCGTCGCGACAGAATCAGGACCGACCGCGATCGCGACTGCCAGGCCCTGCTGGTTGTGATTCGCCTGTGAGACGTTCTGTGACTGATCGATGCTTGCGAGCGACGACTGGGTGGTCGCTGGGTCGCTGACGGCAGTTTCGAACAACTCCGTCGATCCGTGCTGGAGGTTCTGATTCGCCTGTGTCGATCGCTGGTATGCCACCGCCTCGCTTGCGTTTTCAGCGATCGCAAAAGCCGCACTCTGGTCGTTGAAATTGACCTGGTCGACGTCTTGCTCTTGGTCGGTCGATGCCTCGGTTGGCTGCGTGACGTCCTGGGTGGGTTCGTCGCCCGTCCCGTCGGCGACACTCCAGCCGTCGAACGTCTGATTGTCGCCGGTGCCGAATACGATGTGGACGTTTCCGACGTTTTCGAAGGCGACGTCTTCGGGCATGGCCAGGGTGTTTTCGGCGGTCGCCTCACCGACCTGGCTGTTCGCATTCTGTTGGTTCGCCTCCTGGATAGCGGTCGCCTCACCGCCGTCGATCGCGATGGAGATCGCGCCCCCTTGTCGGTTGAAATCGACCTGCTCGACGTCCTGATACTGGACAACATCGGCGATCTCCTCCTGATCGGTAATCGACTCGGGACGATCCGCCAACTGGGACTCGATGAACTCATCAGCTGATCGATTCTCGAGTTCCGCCCCGAAGACGAAGTAGAGGTCCTCACCGTGCTCGAGCGTCTGGACTGTCCCGTCTGTCGTATCCGTTTCAGAGGCCACCTCGGTTGTGTCTATAGGGGCCGCTGCCCCGGTCATTGAGAGGATGACCATCGCGGCGACGAGTAGTACTGAAAGCTGTGGTAGTCTTGACATGGTTTGTTTCACGCAACTTTGAGAATCGTCGAAGAGGGTCCGTTTTGATTGACTATCTTCGACACGAACTGATCTAGCTTGATTACTGTCTTTGTTATCTGGCTGTTACGGGCAAGAAGAGGTCGGCTACCACGAGTGCAGACTCACTCGAGAGTGGGGATCGCAGACTGGGGTCTGCCGGTCTCAGTGTGTGAACTCGGAGCCATACGATCGAAACCGTGTGACGCGGCCGTGATGAAACAATTCGTATTCGGATACTGTTCTCCCCAGTAACCGGTTTTATCTATCCGTCGATATGATGTATATTCTCAATCGAATACCGATGTGAAACTAATGTGAATATGTCCATGACTGCAGCGGGCCAATATTCCTGTCTACAAGAAGTTCTTTAATTCTTGAACGTTTCGTATTGACCTCGTACAGACGAGTGTCTCAATCACAGTAACGTTGTTTTGACCGGTTTAAATCGGCTAACCAGGGGTTTTACTCGAAACCGTTGCCGGGGTTCATATTCATCACCGGGTTGGCTACCAACCGGGCAACGTGCCATAGAGGAGAAGGTTGGCAGCACCGATGAGGAGTTGGCCGATGCGATAAGCAGCTTTGACACGTGTGCCCGACACGCGGTAGATTACACACATGAAACGCGCACTCTCACTCGCACTGACGGTCGCACTAATCGGCAGCCTCGCATTTATGGGGTTCGCTGGAACAGCAGCTGCAGACGCCACGATCGAAAACAACGCTGACGTCGGACAGGACACGGACGCTGCGACTGACCAGGCACAGGACAACAAGCAGGGCGCCTCACAGGACGCCGCAAACAACCAGAAGCAGGCTGCTGACCAGTCCAACAATGCTTGGTTAGGTGACAACATCGCACTGTCGGTCCACGGTGATGCGGAGGCGGAGAACGAGGTCGACCAGGAGAACGACCTCGACCAGGACCAGGACGCTGACATCGACCAAGACATCGATCAGGACTCCGACCAGGATCAAGACGCTGACACCGAAGCCGAGAGCGACTTCGAGCAAGAGTTCGAACTCCAGGACTTCATCAACTTCGGCTTCTAACACCGCCTCCGCAGCACACCCGATTTACGTTCGCATATTTTTGGCGCTACTGATCTCGCGTTCGAAGCGACACGATTCATTCCTCGTCAGTGACGACGTTCGTGCTGACCACGGTTCCGTCACACTGGCTTCGATTCGGTGACGACCGCGACCCGTGCTGAAGAATCGCGTCCGTCCGCGTTCGTCAGCCTCGAGTCATCGATCCCTGGCACGACCGCGAACCAGCGTGCGGCCGCGCCGGGACACAGGAATAGCAAATCGTCTCAATCGCACTCGAGCGACGACCATCGGTGGCGACGGCGATAGTCGCAACTGAGAAAATTGCACCACCGCCGTGCGACCGAGTGTGCAGCGACCGCAGTGACGACTATCGTCACAACTGAAACGAATTGCCACTACTCACGTCGCCGTCGTGCGATGAGATGTACGTCGACTGTCAGTGGCGACGATCGCTGTGACACGCTCGAGTAGGGGACTGACTGTTGTCCAGCAGTATACCGGTGGTATCGCTACTCAATCGAAGCGCCGAGAAAAATGAGCACGTAACGACCGAAGCGGTTCGGTGGTTAGTTGGCCTGCTCAGTTCTGGCGTCGGAGTGCCAGCATGGCGGCTGCGAGCAGTGCGACCAAGGCGACACCGACACCGAAGCCGGGCAGTTCATCTTCGTCACTGGAGGTCTCGTTTTCCTGCTCTGTGTCTTGTTCCTGCTCGTTCTCAGCGTCCTGTGAGGCGTCCTGCTCGGAGTCCTGGCTCTGATCGGTTTCCGAGGAGGTGTCCTGGTCGCCGTCCGCATCGTTCGAGACGCCGTCGTCGTCTTCAGCGCCGTTGTCTCCGTTCGCGTCGTCGTGGTCTTTCTCGTCGTCTTCCTTGTCGTCGTAGTCTTTGTCAGCCTTCTTTTCGTAGTCTTTGTCGCCTTTCTTCTCGTAGTCCTTATCGCCCTTTTTCTCGTAGTCCTTGTCGTCGTGGTCTTTCTCGTCGCCTTCCTTGTCGTCGTCTTTGTCGTCCGCGTCATCGCCGTTATCATCGCCGTTGTCATCGCCATCGTCCATACCGGGCGTCACGGTGGCCGAATCGGCGATCGTGACGAAGCTTTCGGCCTCATCAGAGTAGGCTTGAATCGGTTCGCCATCGAGGTAGACCGTTGCTGTAACGACGGTCTCCGTCTCGATCGTCGACGTCTCGATGACGAGATCCTCGTTCACACCGGTCAGTCCGGTTGCCTCGCCGAGCTCGTTCCCGTCCTCGTCGGTGAGGACGACGCCGAACTCGGTGTCGTCATCGTGTCCATCGAGTAGCGCCGCGACGTCAACGCTCACTTGGTCGATCGAGCTATCTGCCGACTGGTCGCTCATCTGGATGCCAGCACCGTACACCATTGCGGTGTCGGACGCTTTCGCGTCCTCTCGAGTGTCATCCGCGTAGACAGTTGCCGTGTACTGTCCCGCTTTTTCACTGGGCACGTAGATAGCAGCATTGGTGAGATCTTCGCTAATCTCTGTTTCGTACACTACGTCACCGGTGTTTTCGTTTTTGATCTCGAGGTACTGTCCTTCGTGGGCGTCGACTGACTCGACGACAAAGGCAGTGTCACCGTCATATATGCCGAGGGCTTGGTCAGTAAACGTTACATCTTCGTCAGCGTGGTTTGCCGCCGCCGCGCCCGCAAACGCTGCGGACATGGCAACGACGGACAGCACCATCAGTCCGGCTAACAGTACTGCACGTCCTTTCTGGAGAGTGGTTGTTTTGCTTGTCATGTGTTGTGTTGTATTATGTGTCTATTTCGATCGATTTTGTCTCTAGCCGAGTGTCACTGTTGTGAGCTTGCTGGTCCCAGTCCCGGCGGAAGCCGTCGCTGACTGGCGTTTCGTCGTTGGAGGGCGCGAACGCACCCGTGTCTGTCCCCGTGACGCTCACGAGGGCAGCACGTTCTGTACGTCGCAACCGTTCGTTTTCTCGTACCATCTGTCTCACTCACCCTTTCGGGGTGAAACAGGCTATTTCGAGATGTAACTTTACTATACACTGCGATGAATCGAGAATAGAGAGACTATCGTTTGGAACGAGTCACCTAACTGGCGTCTCCGTACTGAACCCCTCTCCCATCTCGTCGGTATCGTCTCCTCCAAAATTCCACCAGTGTGATCGGAGCTGCGCCAGGGCTGTCGAGACGGAGTACGCACACCCACCAGTGAAAATTCTGTCTCCTGTGGCCCGAACGGTGTCGTTCGAACTGGGCGGTAGCGCAGATCCTCTCTTGTCACGCTCGGCTGTTGTGGATCGAGTAACGCCGCGAAAAAAAGAACGGCCTCACTAACAGCGGTTTGATCACCTTCGATGACGATCACTCGAGGGTGACTGACACCGAATCGGTGACGTTACTCGACGGTGACGCTCTTTGCGAGGTTCCGGGGCTTGTCGATCGATCGACCGAGCCGGTTTGCGACCCAGTAGGAAACGAGTTGTAACTGGATATTCGCCAGAATCGGGGCGAACAGCCCGTGTGTTTCCGGGATCTCGAGCACGTGGTCGGCGTGGTTCTCGATCCGTCCTGGGACGTCCGTGACCGCGACTACCGGTGCACCACGCGATTCGACCTCGCGCACGTTCCCCACCATTCGTTCGATATTCGAGTTCCCGGAAATCATCGCAAAGACCGGTGTCCGTTCGGTTACCAGTGCCAGTGGTCCGTGTTTCAACTCTCCGGCGGGGAACCCCTCCGCGTGTTTGTACGTGATCTCTTTCATTTTGAGTGCCCCCTCGAGTGCGACCGGTGCGTCGAAGCCACGGCCGATGAAAAAGTAGGCGTCCGCGTCCACGTACTCGTCGGCGACCGCTGCTGCGTGCGATGTATCGAGGATCGATTGGACCTGATCCGGGAGCGCTCGCAACGCCTCGATGAACGCACTCGAGCACCTCCCTGAGAGGTCCCGCGAGAGCATCGCCAGTGCGACCTGCTGTGAGGCGAACGTCTTCGTCGCGGCGACACCGATCTCGGGACCGGCGCGGATGTACATCACGTAATCTGTTTCGCGCGCGGCCGAACACCCGACGACGTTGGTCACCGCCAGTGTCTCCGCACCGACGCTGTTGGCGGCCCGAAGCGCACGTAAGGTGTCAGCCGTCTCCCCGCTCTGTGTGACACCGACGACCAGTGTCTCCTCGTCGATCGGGATCGAGTCGACGTCGTACTCACTCGCCAGAAAGGTGGTCGTCTGTATTCCCTGCTCACGAAACAGTTTGGCCCCATAACGCGATGCGTGATACGAAGTCCCACAGGATACGAAGTGGACTCGTTCCGGCTGCTTGAGTCCCTCGAGTTCGTCGATCGCGATCGACGCCTCCAGTTCACGGGGCCGCCCGCGAAGACACTCGCGGAGGGCGTGTGGCTGTTCGTTGATCTCTTTGAGCATGTAGTGGTCGTACCCGCTTTTCCCCGCGTCTGCTGCATCCCACTCGACAGTCTCGACTGGCATGTCGACGAGGGTGCCCTGTTCGTCAGTAATCTCGACGCCCGAGCGGGTGATCGACACGTACTGCCCGTCTTCGAGATACACGACGTCGTCGGTGTACTCGAGAAACGCCGGGACGTCGCTCGCCAGAAAGTAGCCGTCGTCGCCGATTCCGAGGACGAGCGGCGACTGGTTTCGTGTCGCGAAGACGGCGTCGTGACCGGAAACGACTGCCGAGACTGCATAGCTCCCCTCCAGACGGTGGACCGCTTGCCGGAATGCGGTTTCGGGGGTTGACCCCTGAGTGATTGCCTCCTCGATGAGATGAGGGACGACTTCGGTATCGGTCTCACTCTCGAACTCGTGGTCGTTTGCCTCGAGTTCTTTACGGAGTTCTTCATAGTTTTCGATAATTCCGTTGTGAACAACGGCAACACGCCTGTCACAGCCCGTGTGGGGATGCGCGTTCGTATCGGAGGGCGGGCCGTGCGTGCTCCATCGCGTGTGACCGATCCCTGCGAATCCCTCAAGCGTGTTTGGAGGGAGTTTACGCTCGAGTTCGGACAGTTCACCCTCGCTTTTGTACACCGACACAGTCGAGTTAGCGATCGCGACGCCGGCCGAGTCGTATCCCCTGTACTCGAGACTCGAGAGGCCGTTCAACAGGATCTCCGACAGCTCCTCGTCCCTCCCGGCTCCAGTGTAGCCGATAATTCCACACATCAGGATCGAACCTCCGTTTCCGCCTCGAGTGTTCCACGAACCGTTGTCCCAGCTTGGATCTCCGTGCGTGGCCCGACCAGTGTGCCGGGAACGTACGTGACGCCACCGCAATCGTGGACGCGGTCGGCTAACAACGCACCCAGCGTTTCGTTTTCGAAGACACGATCCGCAACGCGAACGTCGCCAGGACCGCCGGGAATCGTTGATCCTCGTCCGATTCTCACTCCTGTTCCGGTGACACACTCGATCACCGTTGCGCTGGCTCCGATACGCGTGTCGGTATCGACGACGCTTCGTTCGACGACCGCGTTCGATCCGACAGTGGTGTTCTCACCGAGACAAACGTTGGGCCCAACGACGGCACCCGGTTCGATGACGCAGTCCCGATCAATAATGATGGGCTCACGAATCACAGCAGATTCGTGAACCGTTGCCGTCTCGTGAACGTTCCTCATCGACTGCCCACCGATGAAACCGGTGTCGAACAGTTCGAACGAGACGTCGAGCAGGTCCCATGGATACGTCGCGTCAACCCAGAGGCCCTCGGAAACCGTACCACGAACGATATCTCCCCACTCGACGAGTTTCGAGAGCCCATCGACCAGCAAGCGTTCGCCAGCCCGCGGTTCTGCCGCGCGGATAGCGTCGAACGCCACCGGCTCGAGGACGTAGATGCCCGCGTTGAGGAGATACTCCCGGTCATCGGGCGGGTCTTCTACGATCGTCGTGACCCGCTCTTCGTCTACTAAGACGCCACCGTAACCATCGACGCTCGATCGCTGTAGCAACGCGACTGTTGCGTCGGCGTCGTGTGCCTCGAGTGTGTCGCGGATGATCTGACTTGCTGCGATCTGGTCGCCGTTGACCACGAGACACGTTCCGTCGACGGCTGCTTCGGCAGCGAGGACGGCGTGGCCGGTGCCAAGTTGCTTGTCCTGGGTGACGTACGTAAGTGGCACGTCTCGGTATGTGGGGCCGAAATGCGATTGGATTCGCTCGCGTTTGTATCCGACCACTACGACAATCTCGGTGATCCCGGCGTCGACGAGTTGATCGAACACGTGCTCGAGGATCGGTTTTGCGGCCGCTGGAAGCATCGGTTTCGGCCTGTTCTTCGTCAGCGGGTGCAATCGATTCCCCTCTCCAGCAGCCAAGACGATCGCAGCGGTGCCGTTCATATGGGTTTCCTTCGACATCGAAGCGTCTTTTAAACCGTCGACCGTATCATCAGGTAAATAATAAATGGAATAGTTGTATTCTCGATGTCACTACCGTGATTGGAGAAATAGTTTTTTACATACCGAGGAATTTCGGCTTTCACCGAGACGGCAGTAGCACAGCGGTAAAACGCATACAGTCAAGTCTATCTCCCACCCGTCGCCGATTGTTTCAATTGGGTTATACTCCCGTTATCGTATATTGTTTCTGAAACGTCCGACTGCCGTTCGCTTTTAAACGGATCCGCCGTCGACCTCGAGACGTCAGGTTGCCGCGAGTGCCGTGGGCGGGATAGGGAAGAGTCTTCCCACGGAAAACGTGTTTTAGCGGTGTGTCGATGCCGAATTATTGCGTCAACAACGGACGTAATCGATCGTCACTCGAGTTCAATCAACCACTCCGCTTGTTTGCTGTCGACTGCGACGTTGATGTAGCCGATCCCGTCGACGGCATTCATTCTAGCTTAGCTTAGGTAGCACTCAAGCCAGG
The DNA here is from genome assembly GCF_900156475.1 of Natronorubrum thiooxidans. GTDB lineage: Archaea > Halobacteriota > Halobacteria > Halobacteriales > Natrialbaceae > Natronorubrum > Natronorubrum thiooxidans. Next base: position 44,008 of record NZ_FTNR01000008.1, on the reverse strand, counting down.
TGCTGGTCTCTGAGTTCACCGACGGCGTTGTGATGAACACGTGGTAGGGTCCGTTCGATGGTGGCTATCGACTTGATGACACAGTTCAACTGTAAAGCCGGCGTCGACGAGCTGCTGTCGCCAATACGATTCCGGATCGGCGTCGACGACACTCTGTTCTACGACCGCATTCGGCCCGACGGTCACGTTCTCTCCGAGACACCCGTACGGTCCCACGACTCGCCCGGTTCGATCACGCGGTCCTGATCGATCACGACCGGCTCTCGGATCGCTGCGAACTCGTGGACGGCCGACTTCTCATGACTGTCTGACGATCGTGTCCCGTCAATGATTCCTTCGTCGAGCAGTTCAAACGAAACGTCGAGCAGGTTCCACGGATAGGTCGCGTCAACCCAGCTGCCGTCGAAGACGACTCCTCAAACCCGACGTCCTGAATCGACAAGTTCGGAGAGTCCATCCACTAGAAGGTGTTCCCCATTCCTCGATTCGGCCGCTCGCACGGCGTCGAACGCCGTGGGCTCAAGTACGTAGACACCAGCGTTGATGTAGTAATCCCGCCAGTCGCTCGGGTTCTCGACGATGCTCATAATCTCCCCGTCGTCGACGGTGACGCTACCGTATTCGCCGATATCGGTGCGCTGGAGCAATGCGAGGGTCGCAGCAGCGTCGTGCTCGTGTCCGTCGATCGTTTCTCGAATGAGACGGCTGCCGACGATCTGGTCGCCGTTGATCGCGAGATAGGTACCGTCGACGGCCGATTCAACGGTCAGGAGGGCGTCGCCGGTCCCAAACTGGTGCTCCTGAGTGACGTATGTAAATTGAACGTTCCGATACGTCGGCCCGAAGTGCGACTGGACGCGGTCGCGTCTGTATCCGACGACGACAATTTCCGCGATACCAGCGTCGATGAGCTGATCGAAGACGTGCTCGAGGATCGGTCTTGTCGCTGCGGGCAGCATCGGTTTCGGTCGGTTCCGAGTGGGCGGGCGCAGTCGGTTTCCTTCGCCGGCTGCGAGGGCGATAGCAGAGTAGCCAGACAGACCTCTCTCTCCTGGGGTGGACTTGTTTTTAAATAGAAGACGGTATCAGAGTTCAATATCAGATATAAATTGGAACGTTGTCGCCGTCGTAACTGCGATGTGATAAATAGTTTCTTATCCGGCAACGGATTCCGTTGTGTTTTCGGCGGTCGCCTCCCCGTCCATCGTGAGTGAGACGTACCGGTTTGCGTTCGATATCGACGGGTCGTCCGGCGGTTCGTCAAGATAAAGTAACCAGATGATTCGAGCGTCCTCGCCCGTCATCGTCGGCTCGAGTTCGTATCCGAACTCGGCGCTCTCGCCGGCAGCAACGCGTACGTCGAATCGATCGAGTTCCAGCTGCTCGGCGACTATTGTGTCGTTTCCGTTCGACTCAATGTCTTGTTCCACGACGACCACGGTGTAGTTTACCGTTCGGTCCTCGCGGTTGTCGATACCGACGGTAACTTCAGCGTTTTCACCGGCTTCGAGGTCGGTCGGGTAGCCGTCGGCCTCGAATTCGCCGTCTTCCGAGAGGAGGTAAATCGCCGAGAACTCATCGTCCTGCGGGAGAACCGTGGCGGCGTAGCCAACGCTTCCAATCGCGAGGACGACGGACCCGATCAGCAGGAGGTTCAGTGCCGCGTCCGCGCGCGTATCGAACAGTGTAGCGCGCCCCGTCGCCAGCCACGATCGGTACGGAACCCGAAACCGTTCCGCTGCCGGAACGGTCCATCGACGAGCGGTGGCAACGGCTGTCGTGATCAGCGTGAACATAGAGACCGCGGTTATAAACGGGATCAGCCGAATCCCCCACGGTGTGAGATCGAGTGAGACGGCAATGAGGGGAACGACTACGAGGCTCGTCCCGACCGCGTAGGCGACACGCTCGATCCCGTCGATTCTCGTGGGCCACGGCGCATTCCAGAACCGGGGGTCGAGACGGTTACTCTCGGATCTGGCGTCCGTCTCGAATGCAGTCGTCTCAGCATCCCTCTCGCCACGTTCGGGAAAGAGCGCGGCGACGAGGGCGTATCCTGGAGCGAAGAGTACGAACACAATGCCGATCGGAACCCGAAGCGGCGTCTCTCGAATTACGGGGGCGAATACGATGAAATTAGCAAGGGCCACTATCGCGACCACTGCTGTGAGGTCCGCTGGGGGGACTTGTATGTCTCGTAGCCGGGAGACCGTCGACGGACGAGCGTCGGCCATCACCAATAATTCAACGTCCGACACTTAAGTTTGGTCAGTCAGCCACTGTGAATGAATGGTGCAGTGGTTCCTGCCACAAAAAGAATCTGACGGGATTGGTCGGAACCCACCTTTACGGCCTAGAGTGCGCTCGACCCGGCTGATCATTGGTCGACAGATGACAGAATCTACGCGAGGTCCGTGATACCAGCTGAATATCTCGAGGTACGAGCCAGTCACAGGCTACGCTCGGCCGAATTAATACTGATTTAATCGTTTTGATCATCAGTGGGTTTCAAATCGAATCAAGTATATTACGCGGATATGCAGTATACATCGATTGCTGAGCGCGCCCGAGCTGTGTGGCCACCATCGGGAAGCGCTCGAGTCTCCTCGTCTCTTCCCCATGTCACGACAGAGCGGTCGGTGTGTCCTCACGTCGTTCTTTTCGCTTGCCCTCTCGGTCAGTTCCGAGATATTATCTACAGATGAGCGGCAAAAACTCCAACAACGCCGTTTCGACGGAAGCCACAACAGATCCTCAGGAAGGAGAGGTAAGAGACGACCAATTCGGGGTCCCGTCTCGAGACGAACGAGACTGGATCGAATACGAATCATCTTCCTGGTCTCGCTACCGACGGATGACGCTCGGACTAGCCGTCGTTGGGTTCATCGCCGCCGGCGCCGGCGTCGTCTTCCCCGATGCACGTCGAGTTCTGTTCGCGCTGGCTGGAACGGGGCTGTTCGGAGGGCTGCTTGCATACACCCTCTCACTTGATCGTGTCGTCGATGCAACGGTCGCTGATCACATCTCTACGGCAGCCGCCGCCAACCAAGTCACGATTGCAGACGAGCTCGGACTGCGAACTGAACCGACGTATGTACCGAGTGACGGCGCCGTGTCGGCACGCCTGCAGCTGTCGAAATCTACCAATTTAAACCTCGATGGTCCGAACACCAGCGGGCATGGTCGCGAATTGACGTTCGAACCAACTGCCGGACGCCTCTTTCGGCACTTCGAGCGTGTGCTCGAAGACGAACTGGCAACCGACCCGCAGCCACTCACAGCCCAGCTCGCCGGCGGTCTCGTGGAGGTCTTCGAACTCGCAGACGCCATCGAGCCGTATGACATCGGGGAAGAATCTGTTACTGTTACCGTCTCCGGAAGTGTCCTCGGCGACCTCGACCGATTCGATCACCCCACTGCGTCGTTCCTCGCCGTCGGCTTCGCAGTCGGACTAGATCAGCCCGTCAATCTCGAGGTCGCTCCAGGAGCCGAAGAAGGCGATTGGCAGCTGATCTGTTACTGGGGTTCGCGTCGAGAATGATGGCCACTCGGGCGGCCGTTGCTACGGAAGCGTTACAGCCGAAAGGAGGTCGGAGAGCCGAAGGGTCGCGATGACCGCGTAGACGAAAAGACCGAGTGCTCCGAGCCGCCGGAGTCGTGATCGCCATGGTACGGTTACGACCTGCGAGCTTGACAGCTCCGTTACGATCAAGAACCCGAGCAGTGAAACGCCAAAAAATAGCCCGTACGACAGCGCCTCTAGGGCGGTCAGCGTGAGTATTACTGCACCCATCAACCCGATTTGTCTCCGCACGACCTGAACCCGGTGAGGCGTCGTCATATACGGTGATAACGACGGCAATGACCGTAAATCTCTTGTCGAGCTGTTAGAAATAACTTATGGTCACATAGATATTCATTTATAAACAGAACTGTAATTACGCCGACGGCGTCGATCCGACGACGTTCATCGATGCGTAAAGAATTACATCGACCTAGCACTCCTTTTTGTCTGACAATGTCTGATTTATCTGAAGCACATTCCTATACCCTTTTCGCGGTGTTGACTGGACAATGGAATCATTCAGAACTCTATGGCGGAAAAAACAGCTGATCGGGTATCAGTTCTTATTCCGACAGGGTTCACTCCCTGGAGTTACCCGTGCGTGCGTTCGCTGGGCCGTCACGGTGTTCGTACGATCGTCGCATCGGAGCACAGGAGCGTCCCGGCCGGTGCCTCCCGATTCTGTGACGAACGGGTCCGAATTCCGGCACCTAGCGATGACCTGTTTGCCTACAAAGATTCGCTGAAAGGAATTGCCGCTCGTCCGAACGTTCGAACGATTATCCCGACGCGACCGGAGGATCCCTACGTATTCGCGAAGTATCGGGACGAATTCGAACAGTACGTGTCGCTCGTTGTACCGCCACTCGACGTACTCAAAACCGTTCACGATCGAATGCGTCTCCACGAGGCTGCATCGGCGGCAGGGATTCCTGTTCCGGAAACCCGGTCCCTCGATGAGGTCGACGAGTGGGACTCTGATTACGTCATCAAATCCCGATACAATCTCCTCGCAGAGGAGTACCTGCCATCGTACTCGCCAACTGAATCCGACTTCGCAGACGGGATACGGTACGTTAAATCCGGTAGCGATATCGATGTTGCTGCGATCGCTGCGGAGATGGATCACGTCCCGATCGCGCAAGAGTACGTCCAATGCGAATCACAGTACGTATTCGGAGCCCTCTACGACCACGGCGAGCCGGTGACCACGTTTCAGCACAGACAAATTCGCGGAAACACCTATGCCAACGGCGGCGGTGTCTATCGGGAGTCTATCAAGAACCCCGAACTGAAATCGGTCGGCGAACAACTCTTGGATAGCCTTAATTGGCACGGCCTCGCTTGCGTGGAGTACGCGAAGGACACGGAGACGGGCGAGTACAAGTTACTCGAGATCAATCCCCGGATGTGGCAGTCGCTCCCGTGTGCTGTTCGGGCCGGCGCTGATTTCCCGTTTGATTATTGGTGCCAGGCGACGGGACGGCAGGATTTGATCGATCCTCACTACGAGGTGGGTGTGAGGAGTCATTTCCTCCACGGCGAGTTGAAGCACCTTTTTAGCGTCCTCAACGATGAACCGACGTTAGCCGACCGACCGTCGTTCGCAGGGAGGGCGTGGGAGATACTCGAATCGTGCTACACGACACCACATTTTGACGTCTTCCGGATTGACGACCCCCGCCCCTTTTTATCGGGCTTCGAGCGAGTCCTCAGAGCTAACTGGCGCAGGTCTCGGTCCAGTGATCGGTCCTCTATGAATGCACTACGCTCGTTTCGCGCCCCGAATCCGAACACAGATTCTATATCCTATACTAAGTCGTTAGTCCGTCTGTGGCGGAGGATCGTCCGGTAGGAACCCACTGCGTTCTATGCTACCGACGAAAAGTCTCGCCGATACGGTACCACCGGGTCACATCAAAGCCAACTATTTACCAGAACGAGTCAGGCACGACGTCAGTGAAATCGAGCCGATGAAATGCTGAAGACAATAGATGAGACGTGCACGTGGAGACGGTTCCGTCTAAATCTTCGGAATCCGATCGAGAACCAAGACGATTCGTCGTTCGACTCGATTCGGGATGAGCTCGATGCTGCTGATAATGTTCTCGATGTCGGTAACAGTCACAGTGCCGGTTGCGACCGCAGCCGTTACATAAATTATGGCCCCGACCGGTGGAACGACGATTAGTGCGATCAGTGACGAAGAGAGTCCACTGGCGAGCGGGAATATCACCGCAGCAGTCGCACCTAGTGTGAGAAGCGTCGGTCGCACCTGCAGTCCACCGAGCGGGTCGTATCCCATGTGACGCGCAGCCAGCGATTGAAAGACCACGAGACTACCGTAACCAATGGACGTGGCGATAGCAGCACCGATCATTCCGTACGTGGGTATCAGGAGGAGATTCAGGATGAGATTGACGAGCGAGCAGGCGCCGGTCGCAACGAGTAACGGTCGGAGGGAGCGACGAGCCTGATTTATAGCGAGCGTTGGACGTGCCATGGCGAAGCCGAGTACCCCCGGAAGGAGGAGTTGCAGCGGTGTGACCGCTGAATCGAACGACTCGCCGAGATAGAGGGGGACAAAATCAGCGGCCAGCACGGCCATTCCGAGCGTAAGGAGTGCGGTGAACAAAAAGACGTACCGCGTAACCAATTGGGCCTTTCGCTGGATCGCATCGATCTCGTCCCGATTCCACAGCATCGAGACGCGCTGTAATATCGAGAGCTGGACGGCTTTCGGCGCTAACCAGAGAACCTCGGCGATCGCCAGCGCGCCTTTGTAGTAGCCGACGACCTCGTCACTGGTCCAGTACTGAAGCAGGAGGACATCGACGTGATACAGCGAGGTAAGAAATAAAAAAAAGAAGACCGAACTGATGGCGTAGTTGAATATCTGTCTTTTCGGTAGCCCGACGTCCGCCGGTGAAATGGCTGACCGTAGCGAGATTTCCCGCGAGACGAATCCCAATCCGATAACGGCGACAACTGTATTGGTCATGATATCGGCGATCAGCACTCCTTCCACGCCGTGGCCGAGATAGACGACCGTGAGAGAAAGCGTCACGAACATCACTTTCCGGATGATATAAAGCAACTCAGAGCGGGACTCAAGTTGCAGTCCCATGAGTGTATAGAGTATGTGAGTTCGGAACTGTCGACAGATCGCGTAGAGACCCAGAAGATAAAACAGAGAAGTGAACGCGTCGCCGAACACGCGTGCGGCCAGCCCAGACCAGGCGGCGAACACGAATCCACTGCCGACGACGAGACCGAGTACGACTACCGGTCGAAGAACGTAGCCGAAAACGGCGCTTTGCCACTCCAAATCGGTCCGTTCGGAGATGTACTTACGAATCGACTCCTGCGTTCCTTGCCGCATGACGATACTGATCAGTCCATAAACGGACAGGATCACCGCGTATTGCCCGTACTGCGTGGGCCCGAGCAGGCGGACGAGAATCGGCGTGAAAATTATGCTGATGGTGAGGATGAAAATCCTCGAGGCGAAGATCGAGAGCGCCGTTGCAGAGAGTGATCTTGCCATCGATTAGGGTCGACTTGCATCCCTCCCTTTGTGAACGGAGAGCGACGGCGGATGAGTCCCTCTCATTTGCTCTCGGAGTCCCGTCCCATGATTTTGCCCAGGTCGGTCGGAGGCTTCTCGATCGCGCAAGAACGCAACGGGTTCATTGCAGGCGTGTTCGCCGAGTGTAGTACTGATAGCAGCATCTTGTGAACTGAGGCCGAGACTATGCGGGTACAGAAGCGGCTTCTTGAGACGCAAAATGAGGGAACCTGACCCTCGTTTCTGTAGCCCTCATCGTTCCGATTCAGCGGTCGTATTCCCCATGCCGTAATAAATGATCGACTTTGTAATCGACCTGGACGAGACAGGTCGGCGCTTCATCAAGATATTACTGATTTCGAGAAGAGGTAATATGTATTTGGGATCAATGAGAAGAGCTTCGCACGACGTTTTGTCGACGCTGGACGAGAGATTCTGGAAGTACTTCGATATTGGATCTTCCTTCCGGCCGACCTCGCACACGTCTCACCGGTCGAGCCTGTCGAATCTGTTTCGCTAAGGTTCACGGGGCAGAATCCGATCATACTTGTTGTGTACTGGTGCCTCGCCCAATTTTATAACTATATTCTAAAACACAGTAGAGACCAATACAAATGTTCTGTAGAACATACAATGTGTTTGTATGATGGGATTAATTTGGCATAATATAGTCGGCATCACATAGTCTTTTGTCGATTGATTGTATACAACATAGCCTAGCCGACATCGACGACGTCACTGTGTAAGCCCCGCTCGAGGAGGCCTCCGGAATTCGAGGTAGAACGATGAGTATCGATGTTTCGCTCGCAGATGATGCCGATGAATGGAACGAATTAGTCGATCGCTCTCAGCAACGAACGCCGTTTCATTGGTTCGAAGCCCTAGATGTATTTACAGACTATTCGAACACGACCTTGTACCCGTTCGTTGGATACAAAGGACAGGAAGCCGTCGGCCTCTTTCCGGTGTTTTCTCTGTCGCGAGGACCGATCCAAGCCGCGTTCTCGCCACCACCTGACCTGAAGATATCGTATCTCGGTCCGACGCTGCTCAATCAAGGGAAAGCGAAACAGAGAAAAGCCGAAAAACGCCACTGCCGATTCAACGAGGCGGTCTTCGAGGAGATAGAGCACGAAATCGACCCTCAGTACGTCCACGTCAGAACTGGAACGGAGTACACTGACCCCCGCCCGTTCATCTGGAGTAATTTCGATATCACTCCGCGCTATACCTACGAGATTGACATTTCACGCTCCCCCGATGAGCTGTTTATGACCTTTAGCAGCGATGTTCGGCGGAACGTTCGCCGAACGAACGAGGATAGTTATGAGCTATTGGAAGGGAAAGCGGACGATATCGAGGAAATAATAACCAACGTACATGATCGCCACGCTGAGCAGGGCGTCACATACGACGTTCCACCGTCGTTCGCCTCCGATCTGTACCGAAAACTGCCGGAGGGGACCGTGCGTGGCTACGTCTGCCGCTCCGATGGAGTATTTGTCGGCGGTTTGATCACGTTGGAGGACGACGAGACGATATACCGTTGGCAGTCTATCAATGATCGCGATCACGACGTGCCAGCGACTGACATCCTTGATTGGCACGTAATCCAAGACGCGCGTAACCGTGGCATCGAACGGTACGATCTCGTCGGCGCGAATAACCGCCGGATCTGTAAATACAAATCGAAGTTCAACCCCGACGTTCGATCGTATTTCTCGCTCGAACGGTCATCCAAGACAACGAACGTCCTCAAATCACTGTACGACCGTTTTCGCTAGCCAAAAGGCGTGCTCATTGGATCAATGCCTCTATAGTTTGACCATTCTGCCAGGAATTGAGGGACTAAGACTGCTCAATCGTCGAAATAGATGAGCTCGCCGTAGGAGCGGCGGAAGTCGTCGAGCTAAAATACTATTACTGCAGCGGATCACGCCAGGTACGTAGCGGAGTATCTGTATCAAGCGTATAACGAAACCTTCCACCAGCCGAAAACGACCGATGGATCACAGCACTTCGTTGGAGACACTGCTGATCGGCATCGATGCGGCCTGTGATCGAGTGTTACAGCCCTTGTTCGAGGATGGGGAGCTACCGACACTGGCATCGATCTTCGAAAACGGAGCGAGCGGCCCGCTCGATTCACAGATTCCACCGTGGACGGCGTCGGCGTGGCCGTCGCTTTACACGGGGATGAATCCCGGAAAGCACGGCGTCTTCAGCTTCCTCTCCTTCGACAACTACGAGTGGGATGTGGTCAACGCGACGGATGTCCGAGAGCGAACCCTCTGGGAGCTGCTCGGACAACATGAAACAACGAGCGTCATCGTAAATGTCCCTGTGACTCATCCCCCGCGTGCGTTCGACGGCGCACTCATCCCTGGCTACACTGCGCCGGAAGACCCCGAGTGTCACCCCGAAGGGTTACTCGATGAGGTTCGGAACGCGATCGGTACCTATCGTGTCTATCCACCCGAGAACGACGTTGTAGGGCTCACCGAATCGTGTCAGTCGTGCGTCCGTATGCGTGGAGAAGCGTTCCAGTATCTCGCGGATCGTTTCGATCCGACGTTCGGGTTCGTGCAGTTCCAAGCGACGGACTCGATTTTTCACGCGCGTCCGGACGATGACGACGCGATCCGGACGATCTATCGCGAGGTGGACCGTCAGGTGGACGACCTACTCGAGATCTGCGACCCGGACAACGTGATCGTCGCCAGCGATCACGGGATCGGCCCGTACAACGGATACGAATTCCGAGTGAATGATTACCTCTTCGAGGAGGGGTACGTCGAAATCGAAAGCGGCGGACGCGGAATGCCGACGTGGGCGACAGTTCGGGACGCGAACCTCAAGGAAGGGGAGTCGGCCACGCGTCACGAACAGGGTGCCATCGAGCGGATTATCGCGGCCGCCGCCAAAGCCGGAGTCACGAGCCAGCGGGTCGGTACATTGCTCGATCGGCTCGGAATTACAGAACCGGTCGCGAAACGCGTACCTTCGACGCTCGTCAAAGCCGGCGAAACCCGGGTCTCTTTTCCCGACTCAGTGGCGTACATGCGTGCCCGGATCGAACTCGGCGTTCGCATTAATCTTGAAGGGCGCGACCCGGACGGGGTGGTTCCACCATCAGAATACGAAGCGGTGCGTACCGATCTGATAGAGGTGCTCCGATCCGTCACGACTCCCGACGGTAAGCCAGTCTTCGAAGCTGTTCTGCCGCGCGAGGAACACTTCCACGGGCCGGAGAGCGACCGCAGTGTAGATATCGTGACTGTTCCGGCGGACTTCGATCATTTCCTGTCCACCAAACTCCGAGGTGAGCAGTTCGGGCCCCCGACGGAACCGTGGAATCACAAATTTGAGGGGACCTTTGCGGCAATCGGCGCGGATATAATGCCTGACGCTGACCTCGAGGGTGCGCAACTCTTTGACGTGGCACCGACCGTCCTATCGACGCTAAATATTCCGTATGACGAGCGAATGGATGGAGCGCCCCTCTCATGCGTCGAGCCCATCGGGACGCAAAACTACCCGCGTTTTACTGGAGTTGAGTCAGTCGCGACCGAGGACCACCGAGTCGAAGACCGCCTTTCCGATCTCGGCTATCTAGAGTGAGTTTGGGATGGCAGACTACCGGATTTCATTCCAAAATGTTTTCCAGTATTAATACACAAAATATCATATTAGATATAAAATTAATATAATTCGAGCCAGTATATGTATGCCAGCCTCTTATGCGTGCCGCGGGTGATTGAGGAGGTAGAAGCGGTATCGACTATTATGGACCGCGTATTTGTTCTGGACGCTCACGCGAAACACGGTCTCGTTGCCATCCGGAGCTTGGGGAATCGAGGGTTTGCCGTAACCGCAGGGAGCTCCATTCGGTGGAACGCTGGCAAAACATCCAAATACGTCTCTCGGTGCGTAACGTATCCGAAACCGGCAGAAAAACCAGGCGAGTTCGTTCGATCGATAGAGCAGGAACTACAGGACCACGACTACGGCATGATCTTGCCCGTCGATCAAAAGACAGTAGAAGTCGTAGTCAGGCACAAATCTCAGTTAGAAGAGCACACGAACGTCCCCTTCCTCCCGTACGACCAGCTGAAAGTTGGATTGGACAAGGAAGCGACGATCAAGGCCGCGAGGAGATACGACATTCCCCATCCGAAATCTCGTTTGTCCGACGAGATCGACCTCGATTCGATCGAATCGACGCTCGGTGGCTATCCGGTAGTCGTAAAACCGCGGCGAGGAAGCGGCGGAAAGGGGGTTTCCGTTTGTGATTCACACGAGGAACTCGTCCGTGTCTACCGGCGGACACTCCGTCAACACGGCCCGGTGATTCTTCAGGAATTCATACCGAACGGAGGCGAACGTGGTGTCTATACGATGTATGATCGCTCGTCAACGCTGTCAGGCATCACGGTCCAACACCGTCTCCGGTCGCGTCCACCCGGTGGCGGCGCGAGCACGTTCCGCGAGACGATTTCGGATCCGGAGCTGGTGGCAATCTCGGATCGACTGCTCTCATCGCTCGGGTGGCAAGGCGTCGCTATGGCAGAATATCGATACGATCGGCGGGACGGCGAGCCGAAGCTAATGGAAATTAACCCGCGCCTGTGGGGGAGTCTGGCGTTGTCCGTATTTGCGGGGGTCGATTTCCCCTATCTGCTCTATCGATTCGCTACCGATGAGCCCCTCGAACAGGACCTCACATACGATGTCGGCGTACAGGCACGGTCCCTCTTTCACGACTGGTTACAGGCGATGGAGCGCGAGAACCGACTCGTTGCAATGCGCGAGTTCTTTACCCCATCGTCGAAGCCCTGTTGTTACGACATCGTCTCGAAAGACGACCCTCTCCCGATTCTCGGTCAGATAGGATACTGGTTCAGTCTTTATAAAGACTCGAAGACCGACGGAGACGGTATCGAACCGGTCGTGGTCTCGGAGGCTACGGACGAGGACTAGGCGTAATGATAGCCGCCTCAGTTTCTGGGGAGAGCTTTATTTTCTCAAGGGACGTAGCTATCCAGACATCAGTATGAACGTATTCATTCAGATGTTGGCTTCCGATTCCGTCGACCCAACACCGGACATCGTACCCACCAAGTTCGTCGTCGAAGATAACATCGGCGAGGGAATCCACGTCCACTTGCGAAACACGCGGATCGAAATGAGCATTGATGACTTCGAGACCTTTGCCGAAAACGTGACCGCAGCTCAAAAGCAACTCGACCATGGGAATCGTTGAACAAGAACTCGCCGCGTTCGAACTCTCCGAGATCGATACGTGCCGCATCGAGTACAACACCGTTGGCGTGATCCACATCCATCTCGATAGCTGCCGAATCGAGCTGTCTCCGGACGAGTTCGATCACTTTGCGACCGTCATTCGAGAAGCGAACGAGACACTTCACGAAATAAAATGAGTATCAGCCCCGGTCAGCAGGAGGCGATTTTTAGTGTCTTCGACTCTTTCGAAGACCAAAACATCCGATACGTCGTTCTCCGTGGATATGACGACCTCCCGGACGCGATTACAGGTAGCGACATCGACGTATTCGTCGAGGCGTCTTCGTTCGATGTTGGGGTCCGGATCTGTGCGAACGACTTCGAACTGGACGAACCGACGGCCCGAAACGTCCTCAAACTCGCATCCGCCGGGATGAGCCAACCGCAGCAAACCATAGAGACGATCACGACCTCGCCGTCACACGTCATCGAAATCGTAAAAGAGACCGTCACTACGGCGGATTTCTCCAACAGGAATTACGTCGAACGGACGTTCCGTAACGGCGCCATCGTCATGGATCTGGAGAACCACTTGGCCTACAAGTCGACGCTCGATGGGTCGCAGATCCGGGTCGACCCGGACGTGGAAGCCGCGATGCTCGATCGCCGGATCAACCGCGACGGGTTCTACATCCCTGCGCCACCCGACGCGCTCGCCCATCTCGTCTGTCGTGGCGTCTTCGATTACGATGGCGACTTCCCCGATCGCTACGTTTCGAAGTGTAACGACCTTCGTCAGCGAGTTACCTCGGATCCCACCCTCGACGAGCAGTTCAGGACGGTCCTCTCGAAGCTATTTTACGATGGGGATTCGGTAGTCTACGAATCGGTTCTCGCCGGCAACTATCAGACCATCCGTTCTGATCTTCGACAGTACTCCGAGTACTAACTGGGCTTCCAGCGGCACCTCGTCCAACCTCGGAGAACGGCGATGGTGGGCATCCGTTATGCGTAGAACGATACCGATCCCGAATCGTATACTCTGTTTCGATCGTCCAGCTCCTCCCACGGGAGCTCATCGGCATAGACGTACTCAGTGAACTGTAACGGCCGTCGTGTCAGTTCTCCCTCCCGGATGATAACACCGTCGTACCCGTCGAACAGGTTATCGTCTGCCACATCGATTCTCGCACACTCCGACGAGTGCATCTCCCGCAGATAGCGACAGGTAACTCGGTCGGCACCGATCTCACCGGTCTGGTGGTCGTCGATCGTTTCGAACGACTGCCGTTCTTGATCGGTGAGATAATACGTGTAGAACGGCCGTTCAACCATTGGATTGTCCGTGGCGACGAAGTCGTTTGACACGGCCGTGACGGAAAGACAGGATATCACGACGAGAAGGACGACGAAGGTTCTGAACCCACCCAGTTTCAGCAGGTAGTGTAGCCCCACGGCTCCGGTGATTGACACAAGCATGAAACTGTAGTGTCCGAACCGGCCGACGTTCACTCCGACCAGCGAGTCGAGCAGGAGTGTCGGTCCTGGAAAGATGAGTGGGACCATCAAGACGGTCAGGAGCCCGACCGCGACGAACGTCGAGTCGTGCGTTCGAGTGGATCGAAGCCAGAACAGGACGCCGAGGAGAACGAATCCCAGAAGAAGCGCGTACTGGGCGTAATTGGCGAGTTCGACCCATGGCTCGGTGAGCACGCTCGAGGGTGCAGTTTCCTCGGCGGTACCAAAGAAACTGGTGACAATCGCGCCGGCGATTCTCGTAATAATAAACTCTGCGCGATACAGCCAGTAGATGCTCGTGATAAGGACGGCCGAGGTAAGCACAAAGCTGTCGACGATCCTGGCCCGACGACCAAGGAGCCGTTCCGTGACGAACAGGAGCAGGAGTATCACCAGAACGAACGGGATCGAGACCGTGTGGTAGACGGTGATTCCGATGAGAAACAGTAAACTCAATGCCTTCGTTCGGGGCGACGGCGGCGTCACGATCGCAAGTAGCAATCCGAGGAAGAGCACGGACGTGATGCTCCGAGGAATCGAGTACATACCATAGAAAATATACAGAGGAAACGAAATCAGGAGAAGACACGAGAGGAGGCCGACCCGTTTGTTTGGGTATACCCGGCGAGAAAATGAGTACATCGTCGGGACACCAGCACCGAAAACCAGCCCAGAGACGAGATACATTGTGGCATGTGGGGTGAGCCAGCCACCGAATACCTGATAGGTGGCTGCCGTGAGGGTGTGCCACAGGGTGAACGGTTCGTACTCTGGTACCTGTGTTGGCGACGATCCCGTCTTGATGACTTCGTTTGTCAGCGCAATATGCGTCGACAGATCGGTCCGACCGACAAAAAAGCCGTATTTGAGGGTTACGCTAAAAATAACGAGTAACAGAGCGATTACAATATGATAGAGGACGACCGACTGACTTGCGTTCCCGTCGACCGACACGGCGAGCAGGAAACACAGTGTGTAGAGGACGCCGATTCCCAGAAAGAACGTCGTGGGTCGGACATCGGAGACGGCCACGACGAGAACGAGCACGCTCAGGACCACGTGAAACAGTATCGATAGCGCCCGCCAGTCGACAAACGTGATGAAAGAGTGGCTCCTCGTTCGGTCAGTCCACACCCGTCGGACGATAACCGGCGAAACGAGCATCGGAATTGCAAAGTACAGGCCTAGAATGGCGAGGTTAGTAAGTCCCAGCCAAAGTGGCGCGGCAATACCGATGATCGCTGCGATCGGCAAGGCGACTATCGCACTGGCGTAGAGGACAGCGGTGCGTCGGCTCATTCCCTGGTGACCGGCGGTGAGGCGGCCGCAGAGTGGTAACTCGATGGGACGACGTGCCTCTCGGTTCGGACGGCGGGACCTGGAACGATTGTATGAATAGTCACGGTTGTTCAGGGTAACGTGAACCACGTCAGAAAAGCTATCCCCCGTCTTTCATGCATACGTGAACGTTGCCTGCGGTCTGTACCAGCGAACATCGAGAGCTAAGCTGATTTACCCGACCAGAACCACGTACTTTCGTTGAGTCGGAACAGTAGACGGCACGGACCGTCCGTTGCTCGCCGACCGCTCAGACTGTATCAGTAATTCATTACGGGAGCATATCGCCCGAATTTCAATCCAGTACGACCAGTGGTATGATTCTGCCAACCGATTTCGGACGCTATCCGTATTTTTTGTACAACTTTGCGGCAGTACTCATGACTAGCGATCCCTTCTCAGCCTCGTAGTAGGTTGCTAAGTCCGAGTTGAACTTCGATTTGTACTCGCAGATTCGGGGCGTATTCGCACCATAGAGATCGTACGTTTCGATCCCACGCTCGCGCGCGTCTCGTATGATCCGCCAGTGGAGGATATCGTTAATCGGAAAGTCGATGTCAGGTTTGCCGCCACCTTCCGAGAAGTAGATGGTCGACTTGTCTTCGAGCACGATGATACCGCTCACACGCTCGCCATCGACGTGAGCGATATACGGTCTAACGTGCCCGTCGGCGGATTGCTCGTAGAGGTCCAACAAGAACTCGAGCGGAACAGAATACGTCTTATCTTGGGCTTCGTAGCGTGCTGTTACCTGCTCGTGTATGAATCGGATCGCATCCTGATCACCCTCTTCAATCACGAACCGGTTGTCCTCGTCGGGATCGAGGTACCGCCGGAGCGACTTCGAAAACGATCGCTTGATTTCCTCGGTATCGCGTTCGAGATCGAGCCGATAGGTGTGTAGTGGTGACGTCTCGTACTCGTTCCACGTGAACGGTCGTGGATCCTCGTACCCGACCGGGGTACAAAACCGGTAGTACCGTGGATTCACTCTCTCTTCGATAATGTCGAGACAGCCCTCAATGAAGCGTCTTCGCCGGCGCTCCTGTTTCCGCCGCTTGAGACCGTCGTGCATCAATGTCGCGGGGCCTAGAAACAGAAGTCCTAGCTCGGGCGGTGGTGAGAACGCCATCGTGATAGCCTTGTTCCGCAGTTCGAAGACTGGAAAGAGCCCGACTGGCTCTTGCCCCTTGTGACCGACCAGCGGATACAGGCGTGCGGACGCGTGTTCTTCGATTACCTCGAGAACATCGTAGTGGTGAAAGAACGTCCCCGCTGCCGACCGACTCACTAGTTCGTTCCACTCGTCGCGATCGGCCACGTCGAACTCGGTGATCTCGATGCTCATGGGCTCACCCGTTCACGGGACAGCTCGTCGAACTGCCGGTAGGAACCGTCGTCGCGACTCATGGACGGCAGGTATGATCGGTTGCGTTCTTTCGGCGTCTGAAACGTCTTGTACGGTCGATCAACATCGTGCGTCGGATACAATACGAAACCACGGTCTTTCATTTGCAGTATTCACTACCTCGAGCGTAAAAATACGATTCCCTGAAATCCAGTTTTACCCGGCTCAAAGATGGAATCGATCCCGAACCGGAGACTGCTCGCCGGTTGTCTCATACAGGCCGCTGGCGGTTATTACCAGCGCAACTGCGGGCTGCTGGGTGAGCGCCTTTCGTCTCGATCACGGTACACAGTGACAGCGGCCCGTATCAGAAACCGACCTGAGTACTGGTCGTGTTCGATCTCCTGTTGTACACTGCTTTCCTATCGGCGAAAAAGAAAGTACTTTTATCGACCATCACGATGAAATATACTAGTAATCAGATTTCGAAACGTAATGCTATACTCACTGATTAATCAATGGCTTGCCGCTTGCTGGATCGTCGACCGACCCGAGTGACGCCGCTCCGTGTCACTGAAGTGGTGTGTTTCGAGGGGCACCCGACGACCGTCTCGTCCGCGGTCACGAAATCCTTCGAGACGGCTGCGAATGCGAACAGGGAGCGAGTCAGATTCAGTGGCCATAATGAGCGAACACGGCGTGCGCGCTTTGCTTACAGGCAGCAGTTTCAGTGACCGTAACGAGTTCGTGCGTTCGAATCCGACGTGTGTAAGTAAAGAACTAGTATGCTGACCTGAATGTAATACCGTGATTCCGTGATAGAACGATACACCCACTATACAACGTCGTAGAGGCGAAGAAGTGGTGATGGTTAGTCGACGCTCACTTCTAAAAATATCTGGTGTGACAACTGTCGTGGGTGGAACAGTAGTCGGTGCAGCCTCTCTTCAATCGAACGACGGCTCTGACGAAAACGAACGTAACGAATCGGACGACTCGCTTGCTGACACCGTTGACGTACAAAGAGAGAACGCCGAACTGATCGAAATCGACTATAGCGAACACAGCAGACCGGAAGACGCGTACCGCGTCTGGACCGGCCAACCGAACAGGATGTCGTTTGATGACAGCGTCGCGTTCGACGGCGAAAAATCACTACGGTGTGACATCCTAAAAGAGACGAGTAACGGCACCAACGCCGCTTATTGGTTTCCTGCCAACGGCTACGGCCAACCCAATAAGGTCCGTCAGCGATCGATGATCCGGCTCAGTGAGGACTGGACGATGGAAGAGAACGATGTCTGCCGATTCTGGACTGCCGGTTTAAATACGGAGGCTGGGCCGCACGGTTCCGGTGGTCGCGGACGACCGTCGGGTAACGACGGTTGGTCGATTATGTTGGCGGTCACCGACAGACGAAACGGTGAGAACAGTGGGTACAACCTCGCTACGTATACGTATCACATGGATCAGTCCGGATCCACTGGAGAGTTCGAAGTCGTCGATTCGCCAGTGCATTCCGGCGAGTGGTTTGAACTCGAGACTGAAGTCGTCATGAACACGGTGAGCGACGGTGAGGCTGATCCAAACGGGAAGGGGCGCTACTGGCTCAACGGTGAGCTCGTCTACGAACGGACTGACTTTCGGTGGACGACGGTCGACGAACAGGCGATTGAATACGCCGGACCACTGGTCCGGTACGGCGGCAGCGAAGTCGCGCCGATCGACCTGACCGTCTTCTACGACGAACACGAGTTGTTCGCCGCAGGCATTCCCGAAATACCTCCGTACGAAAACAATCCGTACTTCGAAGATCCGGCGAATTTAGACGACTACGATGGGCGGGTTACGTATGTGAACGGTGACGAGGAGTCGACGTATCGACTGTACATCGACGGATTCGTCGCTCACTCGAACTGGAGCAACGTCGACGGACATCAGTCGAAGTACAACGAAACGGTCCAGATTACGCCAGCCGACGAGAGCGAGAGCGGGTATGCGATCGCCGAGGCGACGGCGAAGCCACATACCGCCGACGGCTACCTGTTCAACGGCGAGTTCGTCGCCCTAGATGCGGATCCCGATCCAGCCGAGTTATGGATCTCCGGCGACCAAGTCGATCCTGCCACTGTTCCGTCGTCTCCAGAGGACGCCTGATCGAATCTAGTACGATTGTCGAGGAAGACCGCTGTGTCCGAACCGCTCCAAGAACGGTATAGAACCACCGTTCGACACGTTCGACGTGCTTGGCGCGTCCCTGTTGGTACGTGTTTACTGGGTCTCGCTTCTTGTAAATCTGGGTGCGTATTTGGATAGCGATGCGCAGTAGACGGTGCTAGCGCCGAGCTAATTCGAGTGTCTGACAGCCGGCACCCGGAAGCAGTCATCGAGATGGGGCTTCGTTCGCGTCTGAACGGCGGTTGACCACCTCCTGATCGCGGGTCCCGTTTAAATCTCCGGTCGACATATAATGAAGCAGCACACTCTTATTTTCGTTATTATTATATTGATATATAGGTAATATATGATACTTTTATATCTTCTAACTTGAAAAGTTTATAACGATATGGCGTCGTTTCCTGTTCGAGATGAACGGTAAAAGATTACTGTATGACAGGAACGACACATCACAACGGCATGGCCGAGACGGTAGTAAAGGCGTCCAGCGACGGTCGTTCCTCCAGAAGATGGGAGTTGCGGCTGCAGCCTTCACGACTGCAACGAACGCTGTAAGCGCTACACCGAGCACCCGCCCCGTCGATTCACTCGAGAGTGATTCAGAAGCGATAACAATTGATTACGATCAGTACACCCAGCCGTCGGAGATCTACGATGTCTGGACCGGTGACGAAACGACCGCGTCATTCATTGATACGCCGACGACTGCGAGTTCACAGGCACTCGAGATGGCGGTAAAAGAGGGTGATAGCTGGGGGACGAACGCAATGTACTCACTGCCGGAGAACGGGTACGGGCAACCGACACAGGCCTATCAGCGGATCATGGTTCGTCTCAGCGACGACTGGACGATGCAGCCGAACGACGTCTGCCGAATCATGGCGATGGGCTTCAACACGGAGGCAGGAACGGCGGGGTCGGGCGTTCGAGGGCCGCCCGCTGGCGATAACGGCTGGTCGTCAGTGATCTGCGTCACGAACAGGGAGGATCCGCCGGCCGGAACCTATCGCCTCGCGACGTACACGTATCACATGGACTACGACAGCGGTGCCGGTGAATTCGAGGTGACCAACGCGGCGATTCCGGTCGGCGAGTGGGTTTCGCTCGAGAGCTACGTTCGAATGAACACCCACGAGGGTGGGACGGCGAACCACGATGGCGTCGTTCGGTACTGGCTCGACGGCGAACTCGCCTTCGAGCGTGAGAACTACCGCTGGACGACGACCGACGGACAAGCGATCGAATACGTCGGTCCGATCGTCCGATACGGCGGCGGTGAAGTTGCACCGCAGGACCAGTCGTTCCGTTACGACGAGCACGAGATCAGCGTCAGTACGAACGCCGCCCGATAACTGTTCGGAGCTTCCCTTCGTTTTTCGGTCCAGTAATACTGTTTTTCTCGGCCGTTCCTAAGTCTCCCAAGCGCTCCCGTTCCGACGATAGAACGACCATATATATATATATATATATATAAAATACTGTACGAAGTACAAAATTGTTAGACAAAAACTCATGTTCTGAATAAATATACGAATGTATTAACAATCAACAGCCAGAAAAGTTTATGGCGGTATAATCTTATTACTCGGCTTGCATGGCACGCGACCGATCGGAACTGGATGAGTTTCAGTCCGAAACAGATGATTACTGCGGCGAGAAGAACAGCATCAACCGGCGATCGTATCTGAAACTGGCTGGCGCGACCGCGACCGTCCTCGGCGCTTCTGCCGGGGTTTCCAGTGTCTCGGCCGCTGAGAGCACAACCCAGTTAATACTTGATTACGACGACTACAGTAGTCCGTCCGACCTCTACAACGTCAATGACAACCGGAGCGGCATCGCCCCGGAGTTCGTCTCATCACCGACGAAGGTCAACGATCAGGCGTTACGAACGGAGTTCTCGAGCGCACAGAAGACAGCGAACCTTGAGTATCGGTTCGAAGAGCATGGGCATGGGATGCCTCGTGAGGTGTACACGCGGTTCTACCTATACCCCGAGAACATCGAACTCGATCAGTACGACACGGTTCGTATCTTCTGGTTGCCACTGACAAACGGATCCGGCTCTTCCGGCGGTGGGGGGACGGACGGGACGAACGGCTGGTCGAACGCGATCGGATTCGCCCACCGGAACGACTCGCCCGCACCTGACGGCTACAATCTCTTCAGTTACTCGTACCACATGGACCGGAGCGGGTCTGGCGATTTCGAGATGACGAGCACGCCCGTCTGGATGGACGAGTGGAACCTCATTGAGGGGTACGTCCGCTGTAACACGTTCTCGGGAGGGTCGGCCAACGCCGACGGCGTGATGCGCTACTGGGTAAACGGCGAGTTGGCTTACGAGCGCACGGATTTCCGGTTCACGACTTCGGAGGACAACCTCATCGAGGGCGTCGGCCCCCTCGGCTACGTCGTCGGCTCCGACCTCTCCGGTAGCGCACTGATCTACGACGGTCACAAGATCACTATCGGTGGCATGCCCGACGAGACGAGTTCGACCGACGAACCGACTGACCCGATATCACCCTACGAGGACGATCCTTACTTCGAAGATCCTGCCAACAGCGACCAGTACGAACATCAATTCACGTACCGAGATCCGTCTCAGACCTCGACGTACCGGATCTACGTCGACGGCGAGATCGTTCAGTCTGACTGGAGCCAGGCGACCTACAACGACACGGTCTCGGTCACTCCCGCGGACGAGAGCGAGAGCGGATACACGATGCTCGAAGCCGTCGGCGAACCGAACTCGGTCGACGGCTACTTCCTCAACGGAAACATCGTCGCGCTGTACTCGGAACACGAGCCTGGGAGCATGTGGCTTTCCGGTGAGCAGGTCTACCTGTCGGATTATCCCTCTGAACCGCCGACGAACGACGATACTCCGCTCGAGAACATGCTCTTGATCGACGGGATTGGTTCCTCTGGAAGTAGCCGCTACGAGTTCCGAGTCAGCGGCCGCGTGGAGAAGTCGAACTACCGGGCTGCCTCGATCAACGACGACGACGTCATCGATGACGGTCACGTCACCGGTACCGTCGGCGGCTGGCGCGACGCCTACAAGTTCAGCGGCGAACTCCAGGATATCACCGTCGACGGTGACGCAGACGTCTCCCTCAACGGCGAGGAGATCGACACGTCCGACGATGATGACGAACTGTCGACGCTCACTATCGTCGGCAACGGAAACGAGGTGAGTTACGAAGCGACCGTCGACGGCTCTATCGAGATCGTCTCGGGTGACGGGGCGGAATCGCTCTCGGACAGCAGCGTCAGGGGCACGATCGAACGCGATGTCCACCGGTTTCGTTTCTCGGGCAACCTTGTCGAGTTCACGTTTATGGAGGGCAAGACACAGGTCTACGTCGGTCGGGACCGCATCCACCCCGCCGATTATAGCTAGAGCCTGACACGGAGACTGCTCGCTGACCGCATTGAGACGTTCTTTTCGCCGGATCGCCGATTCGCCGGTCCGTAGCGTTCCGAGTCGAGTCGGCCCGTACTGGGCAGGATTATCATCCGGTCTTACTCGAACGACGACGGTGTTGTCGCCTCGAGTCGCCAGTAGCACTCGCGGCACGGGCCGACCCAGGCGTCCATGGCCTTCGCTTCCCGGATCAGCCGCTCGTATATTGTCCGGTAGCCGGGGAACTCCGCCTCGTTCATGTACCGAGGGTGCCAGAGAACGGTCATTATCGCGTCGTGTTCGTGCGCTTCCTCGAGCAGTCGGCGACACTCCCGCCATGCCGCCTCGACCGAGGACGCGTTTGAGAGCAGCGGCGTCTCCATGACCGTCAGCGGGAACACGAGAAAATCGTCGTCGAACGGGCGGATGACATCGTACCGACCGTCGAACCCGTAGGTTGTACTCGAGCCGTAGCTGGCATCGTACCGCAGCCCGATCGATCGGTGATGGTCCCACGTCTGAGGCAGCATCGTATTGAGGTAGTGCTGTCGGCCGCCGAGGACCGATTTTTCGAGAACGTCCTCGAGGACCGATTTTTCGTATCGGAGTCGATCGGCATCGTCGTACGAGTTGTACGAACCATGAAGTCCGATCTCCCAGCCACCGCGATCGAGGGTGCGTATGACGTCGACGATCTCCGGATCGGTGATCTCGTATCGGCCGGTATACAGCATCCAATTTTTCCACCGGAACCACTCTCGTGGCGGCTGTTCGAAGAGCCGCTTCTCATTGAGGAAGTAAAACGACGACCGAACATCGAGTTCCTCCTCGAGCGCCATGAGTTCCTCGAACTGCCAGTACGGTCGCTCGTCGGTTATCAACGATCGCAAGTGAGAGGGGTCGCGCTCGGTCACTGCGTAGTAAGGGGCCTGAAACGTCTTGAAAACACGATCGACGTCGTGAGTCAGACAGAGTGCGAATTCGTGATCGTCGAAGGAGTCGTTTAATGTCATCCTCGGGCAACCTCCTCGACGGTATCGACGATGAACTGCGTTGTGTCGATCGTCTCTTCAAGGACGGTCCGCCGCCGTTCGGACCACGTCGAATCGTCGACTGACAGTAGTCCACAGGCGTGATCCGCGATCTCTGTCGGACCGGCGCGACGCGAGAGCCATCGAAGCAGCCGATATTTGGTCTCGAGCTCACCGAGGACGCCTGCTTGGAGGTCGGATACGTACAGTGCCGGCGTTCCGAGAAGTCCGCTTTCGATCGCCATCGTCGCGCTCTCGCCGAGAAACAGGTCCGCAGCGGCGAGTAAATCGTGCATCCGGTGTGGAGGTACATCGACCTCTCGGTCCGCGAACGACGGCGGGAGCTGTCCTTCGGCGGTGACGAGGACTGTCGCGCCGCCGCGCTCGAGTTCGTTGATTAGCGTTTCGATTCCATCGATGCCACTCCGGCCGAAGTCGTGTGCGGCGTTCCACGAAACCAGTCGTAACACGACGAGTTGTTCGTTATCGCTTTCGCCGAGGTCTTCAAGGATCATCGGATCGGGCGTAAACCGGTCCGGATGGAGATAGGCGAGTTCGTGGAACCCGCTGTAGACGCGGTGTCGTTCCCCGAGATCGTCCCAGAACGCGTCCGGCGTACAGAGGAGGTCTGCGAAGGGGAACGTAATCCCGTTCGACACCGCCGCGTGTTCCGTATCAGTAAATATGATGCTTTGACCCCCGACGAGCGACGATGCGTGAGCGACCGCTGGTTCACCGATTGCGAGCAGTACGTCTGGTTTCAGCGCACGAACTCGACTTAGGATTCGATACTCATAGATCGCCTGCGTCTTCGCGAGACCGATCGGTGAACTGGCGGTCCCGGCGAGTGTCTCGTACTCGATCCCGTAGGTGTCGAGAAGCGTACACGCGATGTCCTTCTCCCGGGCGAACACGCAGACGTCATATCCAAGGGCCTCCAAGTCAGTTATCGCGTTCCGAAAGAAGTGAACGTGCGCCGGGTGCTGGACCGTGACGATGATACGGGGTGCGTCACTCATACTGATGTACCTCTAACTCCTCGTTCTTTCGCATGTCGAACAACACTGCGAGCGAGAGGAATACTGTGCCACTGAGTAGGAGGCGACCGCTGGTTGCGATGCGATCGAATGCGGTGTCCTCTCGTTGCAGCCCCGAGAGCAGCGCCCGCGCACCGCTCACTGCACCGGCCAGCGATACAAACACACCGAAAATGTATCCTAGCACGAGCGGGTTGAAACCCGAGGCGAGGTACCGCGTTCTCAGCCGCCAACAGAAGTTCCGGAAGAGCATCCCCGAAACCTTCGGGATATACGTCGAATATTGAATCCCCGACTCTTCGTCGCCGTATACCGCGGGCATGGGTACGTCTGCGACGCGCATCTCCTCGACGTTGAGTTTCACCAGAAGATCGTTACAGTAGCCGTAATCTTCGTACATTCCGTCGAGATCGATAGTCTGCAGAGCATCCAACGAGATAGCCGTATACCCGTTCTGTGGATCCATCATCTTCCAGTAGCCGCTGGCCATCTTCGTTAGATAGGATAGTATCGAGTTGCCGAATAATCGCCAGGCGGACATATCGCGGCGATACTCCGGGTAGAGGAGTCGGTTCCCCTTCGTGTAATCGACCTCCCTCTCCACGATCGGATCGAGGAACCGCGAAAGCAGATCGGGATCCATCTGTCCGTCACCGCCCATCACCGCTGTAATGTCGATTACATCGTCGCAAGCCTTGACATATCCAGTCTTGATCGCGCCGCCGACACCCCGGTTCGTCTCATGCTGAATTGGGACGACGCGGTTCGTCGTTCCCGGTCCCCTGTTGGTTGTTGTGACGGTCGGCAAGCGATCGCTACCGCCTTCTATTTCGTTCAGTACGGCAGCCGCGCAACGAATCTCCGCCC
This sequence comes from Natronorubrum thiooxidans, assembly GCF_900156475.1. Lineage (GTDB taxonomy): Archaea > Halobacteriota > Halobacteria > Halobacteriales > Natrialbaceae > Natronorubrum > Natronorubrum thiooxidans. The sequence goes on along the minus strand of NZ_FTNR01000008.1, from coordinate 18,902 downwards.
ATGTGCCGTCAGACGAATCGTCATCTATCGCGTAAATCCGATCTACATAGTCCGGGACCGTTTCAAGCACCTCGCCGACGAATCCCTCCTCGTTGTATGCCGGGACGACGACAGCGACCGTATGGCCCCTATACATCGTTCGTGAACCCTGTTCCGAGCGTATACACGCGATGGCTCGTCTGCGAAAGCACCTTCTGGTCGAGTGCATCGCGGCTGTCGATAACGATCAGTCGTCCGTCAGTGCGATCGAGTTTGTCCCAACGGATCAATTCGAACTCTTCGTGTGGCGTAATGAGAATCACACTATCGACAGGTAGATCGTATATATCGTCCAGTGAGAGGGAGGTTAGACCCCGTTCCTCGAACTCCTCGAACGACTCGAGCAACGGATCGACGCCGTACACGTCTGCCCCAGCGGCAGATAGCTCCTCGGCGATGGAAAGCGACGGCGACGCCCGGGTTTCCTCGACGCCGGGACGGTACGTCAGTCCGAGCAGCAGGACTGACGTGTCGGTCAACCCGGCCCGTTCTGCGTCGAACTCCTCGCGGAGTTTGTCGACCGTGTACGACGGCATCGAGTCGTTGACCTCTCGAGCGGTCCGCAACAGTGGCGCACCCGTCTCGAAGGGTTCGATGACGAAGTACGGATAGAAGGGAATACAGTGGCCGCCGACGCCGGGACCGGGGTCGTGAATGTCACAGTACGGCTGCGTGTTGGCGACATCGATCGCTTCCCTGACGTCGATTCCGAATTCGTCGGTAAACGTCGCCAGTTCGTTGGCGAGCGCGATGTTGACGTCCCTGTACAATCCCTCGAAGACCTTCACGGCCTCCGCCGTCGTCGCGTCGGTCACCTGAATCACGCCGTCATCGTTGATCGTTTCGTAGACTAGGTTCGCTGCGCGGGTGCTCTCCTCATCAACGCCACCGACGATTTTCGGGTACGAGCCGCGGATGTCCTCGAGTGCCTGGCCGCTCGAGGTCCGCTCCGGACAGAACGCCAGTCCGAACTCATCGCGCGAGATGCCCGACGTGCCCTCGAGCGCGGGCAGGACTCGGTCGGCTGTCGTCCGCGGCGGGACGGTACACTCGATGAGCACGAGATCGCCCCGTTCGAGCCCGATCCCGATCTCCTCGACAACGGCGTCGAGGATCGAGAGGTCGGGCTCGTTGTCCTCGGTGATCGGCGTCGGCACGATAACGACGTGAACCGACGCGCGCTTGGCAGCATCGAGCGGACTCGTCGTTGCGGTAAACGCGCCTTCGGCGACCGTTTCAGCGACGAGCGACGGCAGCCCCGGCTCCCGTTTCACGTGGCAGTCGCCGTCGGTGACCGCCTCGACGACAGCGGGATCGATATCGGCGCCAATGACGTTTCCCGTCGTTTCGGCGAACACTGCCGCCAGGGGCAGCCCCATTTTCCCGAGGCCGTAGACGGCGACCGGGATCGAACCGCTCAGGAACGCGTCTCGCTGTCGGTTCGACGGTTTCTCGACACCGTACAGGCTATCGATGTCGTGGTCGGACTGCCGGCGTTGCTCAGTCATCCGCGACCTCCGCGGCCAGTCGATCACCGGTTCCCAGCGTCTCGATCTGCTGTGCGATCTCGAGCGCGGTGATCCCGTCGTCGATCGTCACCTTCGGCGGTTCGTTCGACGTGATCGCCTCGAGGAACGAGGCGAGTTCGGCGCGAAGCGGTTCTTCATTCGGAATACGCGGCTGTTCGACGAGACTCTCATGTTTGAATCGGATATCGCCGTTGTCCGCGACGTACTCGGGGACTGACTGGCGGTGGATTTCGATCGACTGATCGATGTAATCGAGTTCGACGACACACTCCTCGGCGGTCACCGTGAGCGTCCGTACTTTCCGCTGCGTTAATCGACTCGCTGTCAACGATGCCATCGTGCCCGACTCGAACTCGAGCAGCGCGGTCGCGTGGCGATTGCCATTTACGCCGCTGCTCTGTATCCTGGTGGGTTTCTCCCCGAGGAGCGAGAGGACGATATCAATGTCGTGGATCATCAGGTCGAGCACTGCACTGTCTTCGATCACGCGGCCCGGCGGTGGTCCGAGCCGTTCGGCCGAGATGCTGATGATCGACAGATCGCCGATCAGTTCCTCGAGCATCTGGATGGCCGGATTAAATCGTTCGATGTGGCCGACCTGTACCGGAACGTTAGCCGCCCGCGCCTCCGATTGGAGTTTCCGTCCGACCTCGGGGTCCTCGACGACGGGTTTCTCGATGAGCATCGCAACCCCGGCGTCGATGCACTTCGTCGCCACGTCTTCGTGGGTGGGGGTGGGGACGACGACCGAGACGGCGTCGACGGACGCGAGAAGGTCCTCAAGTGCCACCGGCGAGACGCCGTATTCGTCCGCGACGGCCGTTGCTCGACTCTCGTCGATGTCGAAGACGCCGACGAGGTTCGCGGTCGGGAGTCCGTTGTACACTCGAGTGTGGTTTTCCCCCATCGATCCGACGCCGATGACGCCGACATCTAGTTGGAATTCAGGCTGCATAGTCAGTGATTACCTCGGTAATATGGTCGATATCGTCGGCAGAGATGTTCGGATGGACCGGTAGCGACAGTCCCTCGGCGGCTGCCTGCTCCGCTTCGGGCGCGTCGTGAGTAACATCGTTGTACGCCGGTTCGTCGTGGATACAGTCCGAATAGTAGACGCCTGACCCAATATCGTGTGCCGCAAGGTGATCCCGCAACGCTCGACGATCGGGAACGCGGACGGTATACTGGTGGTAGGTATGACGGGTATACCCGGGTTCGGTCGGAAGCGATAGCGACGTGCCGGAGAGACCATCGGTCAGCCGAGCGGCGTTCTCTCGTCGCCGCTCGAGAAACACGGGAAGGCGCTCGAGTTGTGCGCGACCGATCGCGGCCGCAAGGTTCGTCATCCGAAAGTTGTGGCCCACGGTAGCGTGGGTTCCATCGTCTGTTCGGCCGTGATCGACGTACCGCTCGGCGCGGTCGGCGACCTCGGGACGGTCGGTCAAGATCATGCCGCCTTCGCCGGTGGTCATGTTCTTCGTCGGATAGAACGAGAAGCAAGCGGCGTCGCCGAACGACCCAACATGGTCGCCCCGATAGGTCGCTCCGTGGGCCTGCGCACAGTCCTCGACCAGCGGAACCCCGAGATCGTCCGCGAGGTCTGTAAGCCCACCCATCTCGGCTGGGAGGCCGTAGAGGTGAACGACGAGTATCGCATCGACGTCCGCTTTCGTCGCTGCCTCGCGAGCGACCGTCGGATCCAGATTGTACGTGGCCGGATCGATATCGGCGAACACCGGTTTCGCCCCGGCATGTCTGATCGCGTTCGCCGTCGCAACGAACGAAAACGGCGTCGTGAGGACTCGGTCGCCGTCCCCGATCTCGAGGGCCTCGAGCGCCGCGTGGAGTGCCGTTGTCCCGTTCGAGGTCGCCACTCCGTGTTCGACGCCACAATAATCGGCGAACTCCTGCTCGAACGCTCTGACCTCGCCGCCGTCGGCGAGCATGCCACTCTCGATGACGGCCGAGACGCGTTCGATCTCCCGCTCACCGAGTACGGGGTTCGCAATCGGGATCATTCGGCGTTCCCCCCACAAAGAGAGGCCGGAAGGGGTTCGTGACTCGCCGGTGCGCCGATCGCGAGCGTCTGCTGGGGGACGTCCCGCGTTACGACGGCCCCGGCGGCGACGAACGATCCGCTACCGACGGTTACGCCGGGAAGGATCGTCGCGTTCGCACCGATCGACACGTGATCCTCAAGCGACGGGCCCTCGAGATCGGCGTCACGCCGGAGCGGATACGGATCGTTCGTTAGGACAGCATTCGGTCCGAGAAAAACGTGGTCTCCGATTGTGGTCTCCGCAGGAACGTACGCGCCGGTCTGGAAACTCGCGTTCGAGCCTATCGTCGACGTTCCATCGATGGTCACGTTTGTTCCAACGAGGGCATCGTCGCCGATTTCAGTTCGTTCGCGAATCACCGCAAAGTGGCCAGTATTGAGTCGGTCGCCGATGACGACGTCGTCGTAAATGATCGTCCCCGGTCTGATCGTTGGATTCGTACCGATGACCGGCTTTCGACTCTCCGCTTCATATGGATGGCCTACGGTTGCCCGGTCTGAAATCGCCGTGTCCGCTTTTCTCTCACGGTCTACTTTCCTTTCACTCATATCTCGGTCGCGAGGTGGTCAGTATTTCTGAAAAAGGGGTTGGACCGTTTCAGCGGTAAACAAACCAGAGAGCCAACGATATCACTGGAGGTATCGGACTCGTATTGCAATCTGTGATATTCCTATTAGCTATTTTTGTCCCTAATAAAAGCGGAAAGCTTGGACCCAACCATGTGTTTCACACGTGAAACACAGCCCGTAGCAGCCTTCGGTTCACTGGTCAGGTGTAGTATTTCCTCGGTTCGATCGAGTTCGCTGATTACGCGGTGAAACACAGACTTGGAGGATATCTAAAGCGGTATTACGTCGGTCTCAGAGAGTAGAGTGATCCCTCTGCCGTAAACAGCGTGGAACCCCGAGCGATGCGATCCGAGTGTCTGCACCCGTACTCTCTCGACAGGGTCGTAAACACGAGGGGTGTCGCCTGCGGTGACGAACAACGAGCCGTCAGCGACGATGGGTAAGAGCCGGGTCGTTCGGGTTCGGCCACCCACTGACGAGATCCGCTACCTGCCGAGAACCCGCGTATTACCTCCATAGTCCAGTCTTGCTTGCATCCAGTGACGGGGACCGTCAGTGATCGCCGCAGACCGAATGCCAAGCGTCGACTCCTGCTACAGCTGCTCACCCGCCTCTAGGTCAACCGCCTGAAGGCCGGTATCGGCGACGGAGACGGTGAGGGGTGGTGGGCCGGACTCCGTTGTCAGCTATCCGTCAACAGGTGGTGGTACCGATATTGAACGTTACGGTCCCCGTCGATAACACGGCCCGAGTGTCACAATCTGCACTCTCAATTGCCTTTCACTCGTACGAACTTATCAGGTCGGGACGGAGCGGATTCCGAACGATCTTCGAAGGCGGTTTACAGAAGCGCAAGGCAGAGTGTCTCGGGGCTTGACCCCGAGGTAATTCACCCGCACTCGCCACTAATGACATCGTTGACCCAGTCGCGAGCGGTGCGAACACATGTGAGACCTGGCGATCCGTCGACGACCCAGAGGATGACGACGGCTGCACCAATCGTGAGTTCGGCCGAATGCACGCAGACCGAGGGGCCACAGAGCGGCCGAGAGCCGGAAACAGTGACTACAGCAAAAACGACATCCACTCGGGGCGCCCCACAGTTCCGGGATCACGTCCGTGAGGAAGTGAGTGATACATTCAAAATCCTTCGCCCGATCGATCGCGGCGGCATAGCCTTCGATCGACGAGGAACAGCAGAAGGGGCGCAAACGGCAACAAATGACTGAGAAATTGGCCCCAGGGAAGAATGCTGATCCATCATGCCAGGGTTTGTCAATCAGGTTCGGGAGTTAGGTGTCTAAGAGTAACCACGGAATCGACGAATCCGACGAAACCTTGTCGCGGTACGCTCGTCGCAGCAGCGAGAACGTCAGATACCCCACTGCAACGTGTTCGGGCGGAAGCATCGTCCGCCGAGTATCAATCGCAAGTAAACGTCACGCGCGCCCGAGTCAGCCAGCGTCTCCCGGAGCCAGCCGAGAATCTCCGGCATCGTATCGTCGAGGTGCGTCTCGAGGACGGCGATATCGTCTTTCACTAGTTCGTCCCGACCGCTCCTGTCGCTGACCAGCACCCGCAGGACCTTGGGGGTGTGGATCGAGATCGTAGCCGCCGGCGCTGTAGCCCGAAGCCTTGAGATACTCAGTCCGGACACCGCCGCCCCCAACTGCTCGTGGTCACGCAGCGGGCCTCGGTCGGTAGTGGATCACCGGCGTTGGTTGCCTCACTGTCTGCACGTTGTGTAGTTGCCACTGAACCGGGATATCCTCAATCGACTCGCCGTGGAGCCCGCCTTGACTCCGCCGAGCGATCCGGAGACCGCGAGCACGTCGTCCCTCGAACACCGACTCGAGGTCCACCCCCGACGCGCTCGCAGATCTCGAGACAGCTGCGGTGGGGCCATGGCCTTCGGCGTAGTCGTCGGAGACAACTCTGACATCGGTCACTTCGCTGAGGGTCAGATTACTGCTTGTGCCCACGCGGCCATCGAACGCGAGGTGCAGTATCGGTCACAACAAAACGCATCTGCTCGCCATGACCCTCTGACTGGAGACAGTGTCGATACCACCAAAACCAACCGATGCCGGTACATCTATGTACGCGCCAGTCATACTCAGATGTGATAGCACCTAGCACGGAGACGATCTGGGCTAGCAAAAAAACTATCCGCTCAGGAAGCGGAGTCATTGATATCGCCGTCCATCCCGAATCATGAATGAAGTTCAACTGGAGGTTGCGAAGGCATACCCGAACGACTCGGGTCGTGGTATCGCCCGGCTCGATCCGGACACGCTGTTGCATCTAAAGCTGAGTCCGGGCGACATCATCGAAATCGAAGGCGCGAACACCACTGCTGCGAAGGTGTGGCGCGCCGACCGGCAGGACTGGAACACGGATACGGTCCGTATCGACGGTTTCACCCGGCAAAACGCCGACGTGGGGATCGGTGAGCGGGTAACGATCCGCAAAGCCGAAGCCACGAAGGCGGACAAACTCACGCTCGCGCCGCCGGAAGAGGCGTCGGTTCAGTTCGGTTCCGACGCGGCTGGCATGGTCAAACGCCAGATCCTCAAACGACCGGTCGTCGGCCGCGACATCGTTCCCGTGATGAGTTCGACGAACCATCCGTTCATGCGCTCTCCCGGGCAGGCGATTCCGCTCATCGCCGTCGAAACCGAACCCGAAGGCGTCGTCCTCATCACCGAGGACACCGACGTCGAACTCCGCGAGGAGCCAATCAGCGGCTTCGAGAAGACCGGTGGCGGGATCACCTACGAGGACATCGGCGGCCTCCAGGGTGAGATCCAACGCGTGCGGGAGATGGTCGAACTCCCAATGAAACACCCGCAGATCTTCAAGAAGTTGGGGATCGAGCCGCCACAGGGTGTCTTGCTCCACGGCCCACCGGGCACCGGGAAGACGCTACTCGCCAAAGCCGTCGCCAACGAGACGTCCGCGAGTTTCTTCTCCATTGCAGGCCCGGAGATCATCTCGAAGTACTACGGCGAGTCTGAACAACAGCTCCGGGAGATCTTCGAGGACGCGAGCGAGGAGTCGCCGTCGATCATCTTCATTGACGAACTCGACTCAATCGCGCCCAAACGCGAAGACGTCACCGGCGAGGTCGAACGCCGTGTCGTCGCCCAGCTGCTGACGATGATGGACGGCCTCGAGTCCCGCGGCCAGGTCATCGTCATCGCGGCGACCAACCGCGTCGATTCGGTCGACCCGGCACTGCGCCGACCCGGTCGCTTCGATCGCGAAATCGAGATTGGCGTGCCAGACGAGGTGGGTCGCGAGGAAATCCTCCAGATCCACACCCGCGGGATGCCGCTCTCGGACGATGTCAACCTCAGCCACCTGGCTGATGAGACCCACGGCTTCGTCGGGGCGGACATCGAGTCGCTGACGAAAGAGGCCGCGATGAAGGCGCTGCGCCGATACCTACCGGAGATCGATCTCGACGAGGAGGATATCCCGCCGAGCCTGATCGACCGGATGATCGTCAAGCGCCAGGACTTCCGTGGCGCACTCAACGAGGTCGAACCCTCGGCGATGCGGGAGGTGCTCGTCGAACTGCCGAAGATCTCCTGGGACGACGTCGGCGGTCTCCACGACGCCAAAGAGCAGGTTCAAGAATCCGTCGAGTGGCCACTGAACAATCCCGAGCGGTTTAGCCGGCTGGGCGTCGATCCACCGTCCGGCGTCTTGCTGTACGGCCCGCCGGGCACCGGGAAGACGCTCATGGCGAAAGCCGTCGCCAACGAGACTAACGCGAACTTCATCTCGGTGCGTGGCCCACAGCTGCTCAGCAAGTGGGTCGGCGAATCGGAGAAAGCCATCCGACAGACCTTCCGCAAGGCGCGACAGGTCTCGCCGACGGTGATTTTCTTCGACGAACTCGATGCGCTCGCGCCGGGCCGGGGCAGCGAAACCGGATCGAACGTCTCCGAGCGGGTCGTCAACCAGCTTCTGACCGAACTCGACGGGTTAGAGGAGATGGAGAACGTGATGGTCATCGGCGCGACGAACCGGCCGGACATGATCGACCCCGCACTGCTGCGCTCGGGCCGATTCGACCGGCTCGTCATGATCGGCCAGCCCGACATCGACGGTCGTGAACGCATCCTCAACATTCACACGGAAGGAACGCCGCTAGCCGCCGACGTCACGCTCCGTGAGATCGCCGAGATTACGGACGGCTACGTCGGCAGCGACCTCGAGTCGATCGCCCGCGAGGCGGCAATCGAGGCGCTGCGAGAGAACCACGAGGCCGACATTGTCGAGATGCGTCACTTCCGACAGGCGATGGAGAACGTCCGGCCGACGATTACCGACGACATCCTCGAGTACTACGAGCAGATCGAAGAGGAGTTCAAAGGTGGTACGAGCGGGCCGGACCCGACGGGCCGTCGTGGCAGCCGAATCGGCTTCCAGTGAGCGTGGCGTCGCCGTAAACGGCGCAGCGCTCGAGTCCGAACGGAAACGGACAATCTCGATCGCGGTTTTGTGCCGTCGGTAGTGTGCGATCACACAGCGCACAACAGTGTACTTCGTGCTTAGCGGCAGTAACACCGTCTTACTGAACTAGCTGCTCGGGTGATACTCACTCTCAAAACGGCCGAGTCAGAGCGAGAAACGGCTACAGCGAGGACAAGCTGGTCTTACGTGGAGTGAATCTCGCATAATCCAGTGGAACGTTCGCGCCGATATATCCGCCAGAGCTGAGAACTAGGCGTACCCGATCAGTTCGATGTCGAATTCCCCGTCAGATCAGGACCGAAAGACGACAGCGCCTCGAGAGTCGGCAACTGGACAGGACAGTGCCGACGGAACGCTCGAGAAGGTCGTGCCATCGCTTGCCGGACCGATCCGTACCACCGGCTTCTGGGGTGCAATCGTCTTGCCGATCCTCTATCTCCCGGTGTTTATTACTGGCCTGTCGACGTCCTTCGGAGCCAGCCTCTTTCTTGGGTTGGTCGTTTTGCATCTCCTCGCACTGTACGTTGGGCATGCACACCGTCGCCGGGAGTCGGACCAGTAGCGAGTGCGGTTTGCGACTGATCCGGACGCTTCTCACTCACGTGGACTGTGTCGGCTGATCTGTCCAACGGCGTTGCGTAACGCCTGTCGCTTGACAAGGACGAAGCCAACGGCGATGAGTCCGAAGCCGACGACGGTCGTCGCGTCGATGACCTCGCCCAGATAGAGCCAGCCGACCAGCGCGGCGAAGATCGGTGCGACGTAGGAGACCATGTTGATCTCGACGGCACCAAGACGCTCGAGCAAGTCGAAATACAGCAGGAAGCCGAGCGCGCTCGCGATAATGGCGAGGTAGCCGAGTGCGCCAACTGCTTCGGGGTGGGTCCACGTCGATGGCTCGAGTGGCTCGCCAAGTGTGAGACTGACGCCGTGCATCAGGAGTGCACCGCCGAGCATCGACCACGCTTCCATCGTCTCGATCGGCAACGCGGTGTCGAAACGACGAGTGAGGACGCTGCCGAGGGCGAACGCGGCGGCCGCACAGAACACCAGCAGCGTTGCGACGACATCTGTTGTCAGTAGATTCGAGGGATCCGGCTGGGCGATCACGCCAACACCGACCAGCCCGACGAGTAAGCCGGCGGTGCCAAGCGGCGACAGCGCGTCGGTTGGGACGAGGAGCCGAGCGAACCCGGTCGTCAGGACCGGCGAGAGACTCACAACGATCGCGGCTGCAGCTGCAGTCGTGTTTTGCTGGCCGACAAACAAGAAGACGTGATAGGCCGCGATCAACAGGGTCGCCCCGACGACGACCAGCCCCCACTCGTCTCGACCTCGTGGGTACCAGTCATCGACGGCGTAGGCTGCGTAGGCAAGCATGAGTACGCCCGCAATGTCGTATCGCAAGGCCGCGAACAACACGGGTGGGAAGTACTCGAGGCCCGCACTGATCGCGACGAACGCCGTTCCCCAGATTCCTGCGAGGACCAGAAAGAGCCCGAGGTTTCGATATCGACTCACATCGAACGTCTCGCCAGTTGATGCCTACATTTTTCGGTTCGAAATTACACACGGCGGGCGGCGGTACAGCGACGTTCGGACACCCTGTTGGAGACACCGATAGGATGAGCGGTTCCCAGACCGTTCACAGCGATGAGTGCTGGCGGATCTGTGGATCGTCCTCGGTCTGTTTGAACTGTTTTAACAGTGGCCTGATGTCGTCAAACCCGTCGGCAAGCACGATATCCCCGCTTCGCAGATCGTACTCGATAATCCCGTAATCCGCGAGCCGAGGCAGATGGTTGTGGACCAGCGAGACGTAGATCCGCTGTCTGGTTTCCGTATCGATCAGTGCGGGACGGCTGTCGAGTTTCAACGCGGCAATCTGGCTGACGACGTCCTCGAGGTTCGCATCTCGGTGTTCCGCCAGTTCGTAGAGCAGGTATCGGCGTTCTGACTCCGCGAGGAGGGAACACGCTGCTTCCATCCGGGTGGCGGTTGCGTCGTTCATACCCGCCCAACGAACCCAGTGATATTACACCTACTGCCAACACAGATTGGGTCTTCGATCTGAACGGCCGATCAATTGCGGTCGAAATTCCGCACACAACGTCCGACACGGGGGAGTTACCACCGATTCATCGAAAAGTCGAGGCGGATACCCCGAGGCTTGACCTCGGGGAGGAAGCCGACACTACCCTTCTCAAACCACGCTCGATAGCAAGGCCGACTCCCCACACTCATATATGTAGTTTTAAGTATTTCTACCCATACTAATGATGTATGGAGGTTGTTCGGAACATCCAAGTCAAACTCGACGTTTCCGACGAGGGCGGAGAAGTCCTCGATGAGACGTTCGAGCAGTTCCGACAAGCGGCGCAACATGTCGCAGACCACGGATGGGACGACAACCCCTACAACATTACGGACACCAAGAACACGCTCCACGACGAGACGTATTCCGATGTCCGTGACAAACTCGACCTGCAATCCAGCCTTGTTCAAAGTGCCCGGAACCTCGCGGCAGACGCGCTCTCAAACTGCAAAGACCGCAAGTTCGACGGTGAGAAAGCCAGCAAGCCCGAGTTCCGAGGAAGCGTCGTCGTCTACAACGGTCGAACCATCACGTACAACGACGACCATGTTTCCCTCGCAACCACAGACAAGCGCGTGACCGCTGAATACGTCACGCCTGTCAACGAGGAGGGAACACCGTTCGAGGACTATTGGACTGACGAGTGGAAGAAAGCCGAAGCAACGCTCCACAAACGCGATGGCGCGTACTACCTCCACGTCGCCGTGAAGAAAGAGGTTGAACCTGATTCTAGCGATGAAGAATCCGAGAACGGAGTGGTTCTCGGTGTTGACCTTAACGTGGATGGATATGTGGCCGTCACCAGTACAGGAGCGTTCCTTGGTAACGCAGATTATCTCAATCACCGCCGCGACGAATACGAACGTCGGCGCGGCAACCTGCAACAGACAGGCACTCGCTCCGCTCATCTTACTATCAAGAGCATCGGGTCACGGTTCGCTCGGTGGAGTGTCGACTACCTCCACCGAATCTCGAAAGCAATCGTTCGTGAGGCCGTAGAGAACGGGTGTACGGCTATCGCGTTCGAGAATTTGGAACGCATCCGTAAGCGTATCTCGAACGCCAGCAAGTTCCAGCAATGGGCGTTCCGCGAACTGCAACGCCACGTCGATTACAAAGCCGAAGAACACGGTATCGGCGTGGATGACGTGAATCCTGCATACACGAGTCAACGGTGTAGCCACAGCGAGTGTGGGTTCACACACGAGGACAATCGCGACGGTGATGAGTTCGAGTGTCTGAAGTGCGGAAAGGAGTTGCATAGCGATTATAACGCCGCTCGAAATACCGGGTGGCGTCTAGTCCAGCACTGGCTCAAGTCCGGTGCTGGACGAGCCACGAGTCAACTGGCTCTGAAGTCAGGGACGCTGAACGCGAACGGTCGATTCCGACCTACTGCTCTACGCAGTTAGAACGGGAGTCCACTGACAAGCCTCGGGGCTTGACCCCGAGGCAGTTGACGACTGCAAGATCTGGAAGTGTTCTCACCGGTTTATCATCGACGAGTTTAGGGTGGGTGTAGCCCGGTTGGATTGACCGATTCAGGTCCAAGAGTCCGGCTCACTGGGTCGCTCGCTGGCGACACCATGGAGGTGGCAGGCGACTGAATGGGCACCGTCACCGAGGGACGGGTTGTCCCGTTCGCAGACGCTCTCGTAGGCCGTCCGCAATCGCTCAGCAGCCGCCTCCCAGTTTTCGTCGGCTAGCTCCGCGAGTGCCTCTTCGACGATCGCGTCGTGACGGGGTGGGAGCTCGGTCTCGAGCAACCGGGCTTTGAGCGCCGCGACGAAGGCGGGAACGTCTGCGTCCGGAACGCCACCGTTGTCGGTCTCGAACTGGCCCTCATCGCCGACGGAGGCGAGGGAGAGATCACGGTTTTCGACCCGTTCACGCAGGTGCATCAGTTCACGGTAGGTCTCTTGCTCGATGTCCATGTCCTCAGGTGGGATCACCATCGGACACCGGGTTCGGAACCGACAGCCACTGGGTGGGTCTCGCGGCGACGGCACGTCACCGGTAAGCGTCTCCCGGTCGCGTTTGCGTTCATCGGTCGACGCGCGCGGAACGCTCTCGAGCAAGGCCTTCGTGTAGGGATGTTTCGGCTCGGTAAACAGCTCGTCGACTGGCCTGACCTCGACGATTTCGCCGAGATACATCACGGCGACGCGATCACAGACGTGACGCACCACCGAGAGGTCGTGACTGATCAACAAGTAGGTGAGGTCGAACTCGTCTTGGAGATCGTCGAGTAGGTTCAGAACCTGGGCTTGCACCGAGACGTCCAGTGCCGAGGTCGGCTCGTCTAAGACCATAAACTCCGGCTCGAGCGCCAGTGCTCGTGCGATGCCGATCCGCTGGCGCTGCCCGCCGGAGAACTCGTGGGGGTAGCGATCGAGTTGATCGGCGGAGAGTCCGACGCGTTCCAGAAGGTCCGCTACTCGTTCGTCCCGTTCGGTTTCGGAACCGATGTCGTGCACGTCGAGCGGTTGTCTGACGGTTTCACCGATCGTCATTCGAGGGTCAAGACTCGAGAACGGGTCCTGAAATACGACCTGTGCATCGTGTCGAAACGCGGTGAGTTCGTCGCCGCTCAGTTCGTAGACGTTCTGCCCGTCAAACTCGACACGGCCATCGGTCGGCTCCTGCAGGCGGAGCAGCGTTTCGCCCATCGTTGATTTGCCACAGCCGGATTCGCCCACGAGTCCGAGGGTTTCCCCCTGATGTATATCCAGACTCACGCCGTCGACGGCACGGACCGGAACCGGGTCGTTCCCGAATAGGCGATCGAGGATCGAGTCGTTCTCCCAGAAGTATTTCTGGAGGCCGTCGATGCGAACGAGTGGCTGGGTTGTGCTCTCGAGACTCATTGGCGATCACCTCCAGCGCTGTCGATCGGCGATTCCGCTCGCTGTGGCGGGCCATCGGGTTCGTCACCGTCGCGGTCGGCGCGTTTGTCCGTGGTGTCCTGAGCCGGATCCGCGAAGTAATCGTCAGGAACCGCCCGTGACTCGTCGTACTCCGTCTCGGCGAGGACACATTGGACCTTGTGAACCTCGCTTCCCGATGCGTCGAACTCCTGTGGATGCTCGAGACAGTCTTCCATCGCTTTCGGACACCGGTCGGCGAAGTAACATCGGTCTTCCATCTCGTGGTCGAGGAGACTCGGGACGTTGCCGTGGATCGGCTGGAGTCGCTCGGCGACGCCGTCGAGGTTGGGAACCGAGCCGAGCAGTCCGTCCGTATAGGGGTGGACGTGGTTGTCGAAAACATCCTCGAGGGTGCCGTGCTCGACGATCTCGCCGGCATACATCACACCGACGCGGTCACACATTCGTGCGATAACACCGAGGTTGTGCGTAATCAACAGCACGGTCATCTCGGTCTCCGCTTGCAGCTCGTCGAGCAAGTCGAGGATCTGTGCCTGAATCGTGACGTCGAGTGCCGTCGTCGGCTCGTCGGCGACTAACACGTCGGGTTCGCCCGCAAGTGCCTGTGCGATCATCGCCCGCTGGAGCATCCCGCCCGAATACTCGTGTGGGTACTGGTCGGCACGTTCGACCGGGTCGGGAATGCCGACCAGCTCGAGCAGTTCGATGGCTCGTTCGCGACTCTCATCCGAGACGTACCGCTGTGAGGAGAGAACTGTCGAGAGCAGATAGTTCTTGAACGAGTACTCGTTCGTCCGAGCGCTGGTCGACCGTGGCTGTGCACTGGCTCGCCGTTGGACCTCGACGGCTTCGGCAAGTTGCTCCCCGACCGTCAGCGTCGGGTTGAAGCTGCTTTCCGGGTCCTGGAAGATCATACTGAACGACGTCCCTCGAAGCGACTGTCTGACTCGCTCGGGAACCGCGAGCAGGTCGACGAACTCGCCGTCGACGGCGTCCGGATAGTCGTCAGCGACTGCCGCGGCGAAGTCGGCGTTCCGGTACTCGATCGTGCCGCTGGTGATCTCACCGGGCGACTCGATCAGATCCATGATCGACCGTGCAGTGACGCTTTTGCCGCTGCCACTCTCGCCGACAATCCCGAAGATCTCGCCGCGTTCGATCCGAAGATCGAGACTCGAGACCGCATTCACCTGTCCTTCCTGCGTGAAAAACCGTGTCGAGAGGTTCGTTACTCGAAGTATGTCTTCTGTCATCGTCCTTCTCCCTCAATGTTCGGATCCAGTGCATCGCGGAGCCAGTCACCGAGCAGGTTGACGCTGATCACTGTCAGCACGATCCCGATCCCTGGAACCATCGAGACCCACGATCTGGAACGGAGAATTCCCTGGCCGCGTTCGATCTCGTACCCCCACGAGAGCGTCGTTCCGGAGAAGCCGAGATACGCAAGCGAGGCCTCGAGCAGGATGATCGCTGCGACCTGAATCGTCGCGAGGACGATTATCGGTGTGAGGCTGTTCGGAAGCACGTGTTTGCGAAGGATCGTCCGGTCTTTCGTCCCGAAGCTCTTTGCTGCTTTGACGTACTCTTCGTTGCGGATCGCCAACGCCTCGCCGCGGGCGACACGCGCAAACCAGACCCAGGTAACGAGTGCAACGACGATGATGACGGTTCCTGGGACCGGCACCGATTCGGGCATTCCATCGGCGAGACCAGCGATTACGAGCGGATCAGGGACGTGGATTGATGACTGTCCAAACACCCCCAAGAGGGCCAGTGCGAGGACGAGCGCTGGGAACGCAAGCATCGTATCTGCGATGCGCATCAGTCCGTCGTCGACTCGGCCACCGTAGTAGCCGGCGATGAGTCCGATCGGCACGCCGATTAGCAGTGCGATCCCCGTCCCGAGGAACCCAACGAGAAGCGATATCCGCGCGCCGTAGAGGAACCGCGAATAGACGTCCTGGCCGACGTTGTTCGTCCCGAGGATGTGTTCGCTGGTCGGTTCGACCGGTACCTCGACGATCTCGCCGTCCTGTACGATTTCCGCCGTGTACTCGTGTCCGAGCGGCGGATACGGTGCACCCTGCTCGTCGTAGTGTCCCGTCCGTGTCGGATCGTGAGTGGCTAACACCGGCGCAAACAGCGCCATGAAAACGATCGAGACCAGCAGTACCAACCCGAGTTTCGGGAGCAGACTTTCGGCGAACGTCTGTTTGAGATTCGATTTAACTCTCTCTGAGATCATCCTTCTCGCACCTGTGGATTGAGGTAGTTGTAGAGCGCGTCGACGACGATGTTGATCGTCACGAACGCGATGGCGATGAACACGATGATTCCCTGCATCAGCGGCCAGTCTCGTGCGCCGAGTGCGTCGACGAGGCGGAGGCCGAGTCCCGGCCAGTTGAACACCGTTTCTGTAATGACTGCGCCACCCAGCAGGGTCCCCAACTGCAATCCAAGCACCGTGATAATTGGGATCATCGTATTCCGCAGCACGTGTTTATACCGCACGAGCACCGCGGGTAATCCCTTCGCCCGACTCGCCATCACGTACTCTTTGCCGAGTTCGTCAACCATGCCACTCCGGGTAAGACGAGTGATAAGGGCCGTAAAGTACGTCCCCAGTGTCAGTGCTGGCAGCGTAATGTACTGCAACCAGACCAGCAGATCGTAGACCGACCCGTACTGCACGAGCGTCATCATCGCCTGTCCAAATCCGACCGGTCGCCGTCCGGTCGGAAAGAGACCAGCCCAGACGCCAAGCACCAAGATCAGCATGAGTCCAAGCCAGAAGTTGGGCGTCGAAATGCCGAGCAACGAGAACAGCGTTGCTCCGTAGTCTGCGGGCTCGTTCCGGCGTGTCGCCGAGATGACGCCCAGTGGAATCGCGATGACGATCGCGACAATCGTCGCGGCCACGGCGAGTTCTATCGTGGCCGGAACGCGTTCGATCACCATCGCTTCTACTTCTCTGTTAGAGCGCCAGGAGTACCCGAAATCCCCGACGACCATTCCCTGGAGGTACTCGAAGTACTGGATGTAGATCGGCTCGTTTAGTCCCTCCTGTTCGCGGACGCGTTCGATGAGTTCCTGTGTCGCTCCTTCTCCAAGCATCAACGTCGCTGGATCGCCAGGCGAAACGGCCCGGAGACCGAACATAACCGTGATGACACCCCAGATAACGAATATGCCCTGGAGTATCCGCCGTACGAGGAATTTCCCCATCGTCATATGAACGTTTTATGTGTAGTCATTGAATCGTATCGAATAAATCGAGAACGCTATACTATTGCGGTTGCTGGCAGCGTGTGTCTACTCCATGTCCCAGATGAAGACGCTCTCGTCCTCACGTGGCTCCCACTCGATCTGCTCTCGGACACCGTAGATACTCTCCTGAGTGTGCAAGAACAGGAACGGGGCCTTCTCGTGGGCCAGCCGGTTGACTTCCTCGAGTTGCTGGCGTCGCTCGTCCGGATCTTCGATCTGTTGGCTCTCCAGAATCGCGTCGCTGAGCTCTTCGTCGTCGAACGTTCGCGCCTCGTTGTCGGGGATGGTAAAGAAGCCCTGCACACCGTAATCAGTGTCACCGGTGATGGTTCCCCAGCCGATCAGGTAGAACGGAATCTCGATCACGTCAGGGTCGACGCCGGCTGAATTCGCGTCGGAGACAGTACCGAACTCGACGATGTTCGCCTCACAGCTGACGTTCTCGAGTTGGTCGATCTGATCAGCGACCGTCTCACCGACTTCGGCATCGTTGAGATAGCGGCCCTGTGGTACGGTGAGTTCGATCTCGACGCCGCCGTACCCACTCTCTTCGACGAGGCTCTCGGCCATGCTGACGTCCTGTTCGTAGGGTTCGATCTCGTCGTTGAAGCCGTTGATTCCGGGCGCGATAGGCTGACCTCTCGCTTCACCGTACCCGCTAAGCACTGAGCTGGCGATTCCTTCGTTGTCGACAGCGTAGTTCATCGCCTGCCGGAACTCCTGGCTGTCGAACGGTTCGACGGTGTTTTTCATCGGACAGAAGATATTCCGGAAACTCGTTACCCGTCTGATCTCGATGTCGTCGGCGTTCCGGACGGTCGAGACGTCCTCCGGCAGGATGTTGATCGTGAGATCCGTCGCGTCCGTTCGAAGCGAGTTTACCCGACCGTTGGATTCGCCGTCGGCGTTGAAGATTACCGTCTCGAACGGTGGCTCGTCGCCCCAGTAGTCGTCAAATCGCTCGAGGACGATTTCCTCGCCCGACGTGAAGTCGACGACCTCGTACGGTCCTGTCCCGTTGAAATCTTCTGGATCAGCACCGGAAATGGCCTCGTTTTCGGCGTCGTGGTTATCGATCGCCCACTGCATATCGAGTGCGCGAGCGTAGTTCCCGAACTCGAACTCGGCGAGTCCTGGTGCTGCACCGTACTCGACGGAAACGGTCGTCTCATCGAGTGCTTCTGCACCTTCGATCGAGCCGAGACCGAACGAGCCGATGTCGCTGATGACGCCCATCTCTGGATCGACCGTCCGATTGATCGTCCAGGCGACGTCTTCTGCGGTCAGGTCGTCGCCGTTGTGGAACACCACGTCGTCCCGCAGATAGAGTTCGGTCGCGCCCTCGCCTTCCTGAATCTCCCAATCATCGACGACACGTGGGAAGATTCCTTCTCCGGGTTCGAAATCGAACAGCGGTTCGTAGATGTGGTCGTAGACGTCGAAGAAATCCCCGGTGATGTGGTCGAGCGGATCGATCGTGTCCGGGAACTGCGACAGCGTAATCGTCAGTTCGTCGATCTCTCCGTCGTCGTCAGCGGATGGGTCGTCGAGACATCCCGCCATACTTGCTAAACCCGCCGTCCCTGCGGCCCCCGTAAGCTTCAGCAGGGCACGTCGATCGAGTTTTTGATTGTCAGCAATCTTCATACTCTACCGAATAAACGAACGCCCTCATTGGTCTTTAGTTAGGCCTCAGCTGCCGGTTTGATGGCGGTAGCGAGTTGTTCCTGGAGAACCGGCCGTTGTTTGTGGATCTTCTTCGCGTCGGCGATCAGCCGATCAAGCAGTGGCGGTGGAGAATACCCAAGATAGCCACTCAACCGGTAGAGAATGAGCTGGGCGTGCGACCGGAAGGTCGCCGCCCAGCGTTCCGATGGAAACACGAGGTCATCATCTGCGTGTTCGATGACCAGACTGAGCAACTCACGGCTCACGACCAAGGACAACAGCGCCGCGTACAGCAGAATCTC
>NZ_FTNR01000011.1 GCF_900156475.1 Natronorubrum thiooxidans | reverse complement strand
ACGACCGATCAGGCGTCACCGAACTACCAAGGCTAACATCAGATCCCATCTGTACGGCGGACCGCAGGGGTAGGATCCTCATTTCCTTCGGACGTGTTTCTAAGCCGTCTGGGGTACATAACCCCTTCGGACTCGAGTCGCCCGAGATGACGGACCGGATTGAACGGGCCGTCGATCACGTCTTCTTTGCATTCACATCCGAATCCCCTTATACACTTAAGGGCGTCGGATCGAATCGTCGCCGGAAATCGCATCCGGAACGGCGTTTGTGATCCGATGGATCATTACCAAGGGATGTGTGTCTCCATGCCGGAACACGGCAGGAGGACGTGGCGACGTGCGCCACGTCGGTTGCATTACAATCGAATGCCGAGTGCATGTATAAGACCGTCGAATGAACTGTCATCCGAAAGCCGATGTCATGGCATGGTTTTTCACGGCGTAATTCGGAAAGGCGAACAACGTGCTGGACAACGATCATGATAAGCGCTCGAGGACGAATCAGTTCGCGTAGTCGAGCGTTGCGAGTAGAATGTCACGCGGGCGGAGGTCGGTCGATCATCCCGCCCTTGTAGACGCGGTCGGACCGAATGAGACCCGCGTGGATCATACTCGAGCGTGCAGGCGCAAGAAGGCTTCGTGACTGGATCGCCAGAAGATAAAAACAGAGGTCAGTACCAGTAGTGGACTGGCAAGCGCATCGATGCCGATAAACCACGTGCGTTGTAAGGGTCAGATCAATGGTCCGGGACCCGATCGATTCGGAGTCGGCGCCGTCTGCAGAAGAGATCTGCGCTGCGCTCGACGATCCCGACTGCCGCGAAATCATCAGGAACCTCGAGGAGCCCATGACGGCCGCTGAGTTAACAAACCGGTGTGAAATACCTCAATCAACGTTGTATCGGAAGCTGGAACTCCTGACTGACTCGACGTTGCTCGAGGAGTCGACCGAAATCCGTCAGGACGGCCACCATGCGAGCAAGTATGCAGTCGCGTTCGACGAGATCACGCTCACGTTAGACGAGGATCGAACGCTGGCAGTCCAGATCGAACGACCGGCCCGGACGGCAGACGAGCGGCTGGCAGAGCTGTGGTCGGAGGTGCGAAAAGAGACATGAGCCCACACCAGACCGCTGTAACCGAGGTTGCGCTCGCGCTCGCAGTCATCAAAACGCTCGTTCTCGTGGTCGGTGGCGTCATCACATACTTTGCGTTCCAGGCGTACCGGCGAACGCGACAGCGTGCGCTTGGGTATCTCGCTGGCGGGTTCGGTCTCGTGACGCTCGGACTCGTCCTCGCCGGGCTGTTGTATGAACTGCTTGGCGTGCGGCTTGCGATCGGGATCTTACTCGAGAGTCTACTCGTGCTGGCTGGCTTTCTCGTAATCGCATACTCGCTCTACGCCCAGTAGACGATACCCGTCCTCTGTGGGTGTATGAGCCGACTTGTGCGGACGTCTGGATCAGCGATTCAGCGTGTGGATCGCATGGCCGAGAGCGTTCTCGGCGGCTTCCATCACCGACTCAGAGAGCGTCGGATGGGCGTGGACCGTCGACGCGACGTCCTCGAGGGTCGCACCTAACTCGACTGCAAGGCCGAGTTCGGCGACGAGTTCGGATGCTTCGGGGCCGACAATCGATGCGCCGAGGACGTAGCCGTCGGATTCCTCAGCAACGATTTTGACGAATCCATCGCTTTCGCCGGTCGTCAGCGCGCGGCCGCTGGCGCGGAACGGGAACGTTCCGACGACAGTCTCGAACCCGTCCGCTTCGGCCTCGGATTCGGTCAGTCCAACGGTCGCGATTTCGGGAGTGGTAAAGACGACCGCGGGAATGGCCTGGTTGTCGATTGCTGACGGCTCGCCGGCGATGACCTCGGCAGCGACTTTCCCTTCCATACTGCCTTTGTGTGCGAGCATCGGCTCACCGGCCACGTCGCCGGCAGCGAAAATGTGTTCGGCGGACGTCCGTCCGCGCGAGTCGGTTTCGATGAAGCCGCGATCGTCCGTCTCGATGCCCGCGTCCTCGAGGGCGAGCGTGTCCGAGACGGGCTGGCGACCGACGGCGACGAGGACCATCTCGGCGTCGAGTTCGAGAGGCGTTGTTTCGTCGTCGGCTGCTGGCTCGGCGATGACCCGGATGCCATCGCCGTCGTCACGGTCGTGCCACTCCGAGGCAGCGTAGCCGAACTCGAACTCGATACCGAGTTCGATCGCGTGCTTTTTGACGGGCCGTTTCAGATCGTCGTCGTAGCCCGGCATAATCGAGTCGAGCATCTCGATGACGGTCACGTCGGTTCCGAGTTTCGCGAAGACGCCCGCGAGTTCCATTCCGATGTAGCCAGCGCCGACGATGACCAGCGAATCGGGCACGGAGTCGAGCGCCAGCGCCTGTCGCGAGTTCAACACTGGCTCGTCGTCGTACTCGAAGTTCGGAATCTCGATCGGGCGCGAGCCGGTTGCGACGATTGCGTTCTCGAACTCGAGGGTCTCGGATCCCTGTCCCTCACCGCTGTGGGAGACACGGGCGGTGTGTTCGTCGTCGAACGTGGCGGTGCCCTCGAGGAGCGTGACCTGATTGGCTTTGCAGAGTTTCTCGACACCGCTCGTGAGCTGGTCGACCACGCCGTCTTTCCACTCGACCATCCCTGCGAGATCGATCGCGGGGTCGGCGTGAATGCCCATCGCCTCGGCATTGCCGGCCTCGTGGGCGATGTCCGTCGCCGTAATCAGCGCCTTGGATGGGATACAGCCGTAGTTCAGGCAGGTGCCGCCGTAGGCGTCCTTTTCGACGAGCGTGACGTCCAGATCGAGTTGGCCGGCACGAATCGCGGCCACGTAGCCGGCCGGTCCGGCCCCGATGATCAGCACGTCCGTCCCGGTGGTGACGTCGCCGACGACCATCAGTTCGGTACCTCCGTTCTCGTATTCGGTGTATCAAGGTTCATGTGTAGTAGCTGGGTCATAGTGCGGTGAGTCACTCTACGCTCACTCGAGCAATAGTAGGTGTGGGTTCTCGAGGTACTCCATGACGGTGTTGGTAAACTGCGCGCCGACCGCGCCGTCGATCAGTCGGTGGTCGAACGAGAGCGAGAGCGTCAGGACGGATCGAGGCTCGATCGACTCCGTCCCCTCGTCGTCGATCACCACGCGCGGTTTGCGCTTGATTTCGCCAACGGCGAGAATTCCTGCCTCGGGGTAGTTGATAACCGGCGTAGCGTACTCGCCGCCGATGCCGCCGACGTTGGTGACCGTAAACGTCGAGCCCTGGAGTTCGCCGGGGCTGATCGTCCGCTCGCGGGCTTTCTGGACGAGTTCGTTCATCTCCGAAGAGAGTTGGAGCAGGCCCTTCAGATCGGCGTCCTCGAGGACTGGTACCATCAGGCCGACATCGGTCGCGGTGGCGACGCCGATGTTGTAGTAATCGCGGTAGACGATCTCCGCTGCGTCCTCGTCGATGACCGCGTTCATCTCGGGGTACTCCTTCAGTGCCGCGACCACGGCCTTGACAATAAACGGCATGTACGTCAGCCGAATGCCTTGCTCCTCAGCGCGTAGTTTGAGGTCTTCGCGAGATTCGACGAGGGCGGTGACGTCCACCTCGTCGTGGTGGGTGACATGGGGGGCGCTGTACTTCGATTCGACCATCGCGTCGGCGATTGTCTTGCGCACGCCTCGGAACGGCTCGCGACGCTCGCGTTCGCCGGAAGCGAACTCGGTCCCTTTCTCCCCGACCGGTTCGCCCGCCTCGAGTGCGTCCCTGTCGGCTTCTTGTGCCCGCTGCTGGGCGGCGGCGTACTCCCGAACCGCCTCGGGCGTGACGAACGCCTCGCCGTCGCGCTCCGCAGTTGCGGGGACGGCATCGATATCGACGCCTTCCTCGTTGGCGAGCCGACGGGTTGCGGGTGCGGCGAGGGTCTTTTCGCGGTCAGCGGACTCCGCCTCCCCTGATGGTTTCGTCGTCGCAGTCGGACTCGAGGGCGCGGCTGGTCGCTCCGCCTCGCCGGCAGCCGTGGCCGCATCGCTCGAGTCGTCGACAGCCGTCGCGTCGGTTGGCATCGGTTCTGACGGGGCCTGCTCGCCGCCGGAACCACCACTGACGGCAGCCCGGACGTCAGCCGTGGTGATCCGGCCGCCAGGGCCGCTGCCCTTGACACTCGAGAGGTCGATCCCTGCTTCGCGTGCCATCCGTCGCGCGCGTGGGGGCGCGAACACGCGATCGTCAGGTGTCTCGAGCTGGTCGTCCTCGGCCCCAGTTGCGCCGGGACGTCCGGCAGTAGCCTCGTCGGTGGCCTCATCGGCGGGTTCGGGTTCCGGTTCAGCCTCGGCCTCGAGATCATCCTCGCCGTCGACGTTGAACGAGATGATGACCGTCCCGACGGGGACGACTTCGCCTTCCTCGACGTGTAACTCGCGGACGGTACCGTTGACCGGCGAGGGAACCTCGACGAGGGCCTTGTCGGTCTCGACCTCTGCAACTGGCTGGTCCTCCGAGACCGCATCGCCCTGCTCGACCAGCCACGAAACCAGTTCGCCCTCTGCGACCCCTTCGCCGACGTCGGGGAGTTCGAACTCTCTGACCATGTTAGAACTCCATCGCGTCTCGAATGCCGTCTTCGATTCGGGCCGGTTCGGGCAGGTAGTAGTCCTCGAGTGCGTACAGCGGGAACGGCGTGTCAAAGCCCGTAATCCGCTGGACAGGCGCTTCCTGATACAACAGCGCCTCCTCCTGAATGGTGGCGGCGATCTCGGCACCGAGGCCACCCGTTTTCGGAGCCTCGTGGACGACCGCGGCCCGTCCCGTCTTTTTGAACGACTCGACGATCGTTTCCTCGTCGAGCGGCGACAGCGTCCGCAGATCGATCACTTCGACGTCGATTTCGCCGGCGAGGTTTTCCGCGGCTTCGATCGTCGGTCGGGTCATCGCGCCCCACGTGTAGACGGAGATATCCGACCCCTCGCGGCGGACGGCCGCTTCGCCGAGTGGCACCTCGTAGGAGTCGCTGGGGACCTCCTCGCGGAAGGCCCGGTAGATGAGTTTCGGCTCGAGGAAGATTACTGGGTCCGGCGAGCGGATCGCACTCGCCAACAGCCCCTTGGCGTCGTGGGGTGTCGACGGGATGACGACTTTGAGGCCGGGCTGGTGGACGAACATCGCCTCGGTTGACTCGGAGTGGTGTTCGGGAGCCCGAATACCGCCGCCGTAGGGGGCGCGAATGACCATTGGACACGTGTATCGTCCGCGCGAGCGCGTACGCAGGCGCGCAGCGTGGGAGACGATCTGATCGAACGCGGGATAAATAAAGCCCAGAAACTGGATCTCCGGCACCGGCCGCATCCCGTAGGCGGCCATCCCAATCGCCGTTCCGATGATGCCCGACTCGGCTAGCGGTGTGTCGATGACCCGATTCTCGCCGAACTCGTCGTACAAGCCTTCCGTCGCGCGGAAGACGCCGCCGTTTTTCCCGACGTCTTCACCCATGACGATGACGTCGTCGTCGCGTTCCATCTCCGTCTGTAATCCGTCTCGTACCGCCTGTACGAGCGTGAGGTTCTCCGATCGTGCGTCTGATTCTGCAGCCATGTTATTCTAGAAGTTCGTCGTCGCCGTGGCGTTCGCGGATCGATTCAAAGTACTCGAGTTGGCGCTGTAAGCGCCGGGGCATCCCCTCGTACACTTGTGCGAAGATTTCCTCGGGATCGGGTCGTTCGTACGACTCCGCGGCATCGATCGCGTCGGCCACGTCCTCGGTGATCCGGGCGTCGATCGCCTCGACGCGGTCGTCATCGAGAATGCCCTCGTTGCGCAGATACGTCTCGAGGCGCGGAATCGGGTCCTTTTGTCGCCAGCGCTCGACTTCATCATCGTCTCGGTAGACCGAGGGATCGTCCGCCGTCGTGTGTGCCCCGAAGCGGTACTGCACTGCCTCGATCATTGTCGGCCGAAGTTCGTCGTCGTCCGGATTCTTTGCCTTCTCGACGGCTTCGCTGGTGACCTTGTACACTGCGAGTGGGTCCATTCCGTCGACCTGCACGCCCTCGAAGCCGTAGGCTTCGGCCTTCTGAGCCAGCGTGGCGCTTGCCGTCTGGCGCTCTCGTGGGACCGAAATCGCCCACTGGTTGTTGTTACAGAAGAAGACGGTCGGGGTATCGAAGACGCCAGCGAAGTTGAGTCCCTCGTGGAAGTCGCCTTCGGAGGTCGCTCCGTCGCCGAAGTAACAGAGAAACGCCTTCTGTTCATCGCGGAGTTTCGATGCCCAGGCGGCTCCCGTCGCATGCGGGATCTGGGTCGCGATGGGAACCGCGACGGTGAACATGTTGGCGTCCTCGGGAATGAAATTGCCCTGTTCGTGCCCCATCCAGTAGAGTAAGGTTCGCTCGAGGGAGAGTCCCCGAACCAGCCCGACGCCGTGTTCGCGGTAGCTGGGGAACACCCAGTCGTCGACGTCCAGTGCGTGAGCACTGCCGATCTGGGCGGCCTCCTGTCCCGATAGGGGCGGGTACGTTCCCATCCGCCCTTGGCGCTGAAGGCTTACCGCACGTTCGTCGAAGTGGCGCACCAGTCGCATCTGCTCGTAGATCTCGACGAGTTCGTCCGCGGAGAGGTCAGGCACCTCGGCGTCCTCGAGCACCCGCCCGGAGTCGTCGAGTATCTGTACTCGCTCTCGGGGGTCGCGCTGTATCGTACTCACGGGGAGACCCACCTGTCCATACCCGAACGAACTATCGCTCAGGATAAAGGAGTTTCCCAAAATAGTTTACTATTTGCGAGATTCTTGCCACCCAATCGAAGAACATCGGTCATGAGTGGGGTTTTATGGACATCAGTGGAAGGAAGCCCACAGTTCTATTTGTTCGGGAGTCAGGCGCGTTAGGACTCCGTCTGCGGTGACTGTCCGCGTCGCGCATCGGCTCTGGCCTCCGTGACGTCTTTGCCCTCCCGCAAGATGGCGTCGACGAACAGTTCGCCCGCCTTGTACGACGAGCGAACCATCGGACCACTGGCACAGTACAGAAATCCGAGTTCCTCCTCGGCGACGCGACGCCACGTCTCGTACTTGTCCGGGTGGTCGTAGTGTTGCACCTCGAGGTGGTCCATCGAGGGCCGCAGATACTGCCCGAGGGTGACGATATCGACCCCGCGTTCGCGGAGATCCGCCATCGTCTGGTAGATTTCGTGGTCGTACTCGCCGTGGCCGAGCATGATCGAGGTTTTGGTGTAGATGTCGGACTCGCGTTCGACATGCTCGAGCACACCCAGGCTTTGTTCGTAGCCGGCCCGCCGATCCCGGACGGGGAACTGCAGGCGTTCGACAGTCTCGACGTTGTGGGCGATCACGTCCGGATCGGCGTCGATAAT
The DNA here is from genome assembly GCF_900156475.1 of Natronorubrum thiooxidans. GTDB lineage: Archaea > Halobacteriota > Halobacteria > Halobacteriales > Natrialbaceae > Natronorubrum > Natronorubrum thiooxidans. Next base: position 137,428 of record NZ_FTNR01000011.1, on the reverse strand, counting down.
CTTCCGAACGAGGTGCTCTTCGCCCTGAAAGTCGGGGATGAGCACTTCGACGAGAATGCCTGGATGGCGTTTCTTGATCTCGCGGATCGTCTCCGCGAAGTGGCCCGCGCCCTGATCCGGCAGGTCGTCCCGGTCGACGCTCGTCAGGACGACGTAGTCGAGGCCGATCTCGGCGATCGCCTCGGCAACGTTTGCGGGTTCGTCGGGATCGAGCGGCTCCATCCCCCCGGTCTGGACGTCACAGAAGTTACAGGCTCGAGAACAGCGATCCCCCATCAGCATGAACGTGGCCGTCCCGCCGTCGCCCTCGCCAGTGCCAGCGCCGCCGGACCAACACTCACCGAGATTCGGACAGTTTGCCTCTTCGCAGACGGTGTGGAGGTTGCGCTCGCGCAGCGTCTCCCGGATGCCGGCGAACTCCCGGCCCGACGGTGGCCGCATCTTCAACCAATCGGGCTTGCGTGCGCTACTCATACCCGAACAATGGGCTGCGCAGGCAAAAGTCGTGATGGTTACAGCGACGCGCTTGCGGCCGAGGAGGACGGGCCGCCCTCCCTCGAGGAGAATCGGCCGGAGTATGCCGCGGTTACCCAGGGTAGCCCCCTGATAGCTTTAGGCTGTGGGCGCCCCTAGACGGTATCGATGGCGTTTGGCACGACCCCCGACTGGTTCCATATCAGCGACGACGAGGACGTTGTCTGGGAGAGCCGCCCGCACCCGATTACGATGGGACTTGGCCTCCCGGCCGGGGTTGGCCTCGCGCTCGTTGGCCTCGTCTTTACCGGCTGGACCGTGACCGATGAGGCCGGGCTCTTGACGATCGTCGGCCTCATCGTCGCGGTCGCCGGCATCGGCCTCGCGCTCGCCCGGTATCTCGTCTGGACGAACACCCGCTACGTGATCACGAGCACGGAGCTGTACAAAAAACACGGCGTCGTCTCGAGAGACGTCACCCAGTTTCGCCTCGATCGCGTCCAGAACACGAGCCTGAGCCAGTCGGCCGTCGGCCGCGCACTCGGCTACGGCGATCTGACCGTCTACACCGCCGGTTCCGGCGACCCCGAACTCGTCTTCGAGCGCGTCTCAAATCCGGAGCGGGCCTCGAGACTGCTGAGCGACCAACTCGAGGCGGCGACGAGCGACGAATCAGTGGTCTGATCGACCTCGAGCGCCGTCTCAGCACGGCAAACCACAAAACCCATACGACCAACCCTGTTCGAGAGTCGGTACGATGGCGTCACAGCAAACGGCACCCAACGACAACGCGGTATCGCGCGGCTCGAGCGTCGCGGCGAGTGCGGGACTGGGCGTGCTGGCCGCGGCGATCGGCTATCTCGTGACGTACGTGCTGATCGTCAGTGAGGTTCGCGAGGCCTTCGGCGACGATGTTGCCGACTGGAAAGGCGTCGCCTGGTACTTCTATAACGCCCACATGGTCGACGTTGAAGCCAGCGGAGCGTTCGGCTCGTTTGGCGGCTCGAGCACCGTCGACTTCATCGCACAGTCGAGCGCTTCGGGGGCCGATCTGCTGTACGTGATTCCGCCACTCGTGTTGCTCACGATCGGGGCGATCCTGGCCGTTCAGTGGGACGTCACGGATCTCGGCGACGCCGTGGTCGTCGGTGCGCCGGTAACGCTCGGCTACGCGGTCGTCATGGCTCTCGGTGCACTCGTCGCCGAGTCGAGCACCGAAATCGAAGTGTTCGGTGTTGCAGCGACCGGGTCGATCGCGCCGGAGTTCGCCCCCGCACTCGTCCTCGGCGGGGTACTCTACCCGCTCGTGTTCGCGACCGCCGGGGCCGTGCTCGCTGCCGTATTCAACGCGCGGTAGTCAGACGGACACGGACGTCGTCCGTCTCCGCGACCGCGAAGGAAACGCCTTTGACCCGCCACGCCCCGCTTTCGTGTGATGGAGGTCGCCGAGGTTCTCCCCGAGTTCGCCGACGCTTTTGCCTTCGAGGAGTTCAACCGAATGCAACGCGAGGCACTGCCAGGGCTGCTTGATTCCGAGGAAAACGTGGTCGCGAGCGCGCCGACGGCGTCGGGCAAGACGGCCCTCGCCGAACTGGCGATCTGTAAGGCGCTCGCCGACGGCGGTACGGCGCTGTTTATCGCCCCGCTGCGGGCGCTGACCAACGAAAAGGAGGACGACTGGGACCGCTTCGAGGAACTCGACTACTCGGTGTACGTCGTCACGGGCGAGCGGGATCTGAACCCGCGGCGCGCGCGACGCGCGGACATCCTCGTGATGACGCCCGAAAAACTCGACTCGGCGACCCGCAAACACGACTCGCGACGCTACGACTTCGTCACCGACATCGACGTCTGTGTCATCGACGAGGTGCACCTGCTCGATGCCGACCGCAGAGGCTCGGTCCTCGAGGTCACGGTCTCCCGACTCCGACGGCTCTGTGCGCCCCGCGTCGTCGCGCTCTCGGCGACGATGCCCAACGTCGACGACGTCGCGGCGTGGCTCGATGCCCCCGAGGAGACCACCTTCGAGTTCGGCGACGAGTACCGCCCTGTCGACTTACACGCGGGCGTCAAGACCTACACCCACGGCGAGAACTCGTTTGCGGACAAGTACCGCCGCCTCTACCGCGCGCTCGATATCGCGGAACCCCACCTTCGCGAGGACGGGCAGGCGCTCGTGTTCGTCTCCTCCCGGCAGGATACCGTCCGCGCGGCCGAAAAAGCCAGAGACGAGATCGCCGAACGCGATATCCCGATGGGCGTTCGGGGCGATATCGACTTCCACGAAGAATCGAAGGAGGCACTCGACAACGACACACTGCGCAACTCGGTGCTCGACGGCGTCGCGTTCCACCACGCCGGCCTCTCGAAAGACGAGCGCGACCTCGTCGAGCAGTGGTTCAAAGAGGGCCACATCGAACTCCTGTTTTCGACGTCGACGCTCGCGTGGGGGGTCAACCTCCCCGCCCGCTGTGTCGTGATTCGGGACACGAAGCACCACGACCCACTCGAGGGCGAAGTCGACATGAGTCCGCTCGATGTCCTCCAGATGCTCGGCCGCGCCGGACGGCCCGGCTACGACGACGTCGGCTACGGCTGGGTCGTCTGTGACGGGTCGGATGCGGACAAGTACCGTCAACTGCTTCGGGACGGCAAGGAGATCGAGTCCCGCCTCGCCGAAACCTTAGAGACCCACCTCAACGCCGAGATCGCGATGGGGACGATCACCGATCTCGAGGACGTGATGGACTGGCTCGAGACGACCTTTTATTACGTCCGCGGGCAGTCCAAACCCGACGAATACGACTTTCCGAACCTCCGCCAGCGTGTCCGGGACTGCCTCGAGGGACTGGTCGATCGGGGCTTCGTCGAGACCGGCGAGAACCTCTCGATCGAGGCGACGCCACGGGGCGTGCTGGCCTCGAAGTACTATTTGCGCCTCGAGACGGCCGCGACGTTCGCTGAACTGTGTGATCGCGTCGATGCGGGTGCGACGCTCGAGCCAGCAGATATCCTCGAGGCCGTCGCGACTGCCGGCGAGTTCGACTCGGTGTCGGCCCGTCAGTCAGAACGCGATGCCATCAACGCCGTCCTCGTCGGTCAGGAGACGGGCGACCTCGAGGCCGGCCAGCGGAAGGTGCTCGCGATCTTGCGTGGGGCGGCAAGCGGCTCGACGCCGTCGGAACTGCGCAGTGACGCCTGGGTCATCCGACAAAACGCGACGCGACTCATCTCGGCGCTGGGGGCGTTTCTCGACCGACTCGCGGACCCCCACGCGGCGAACCTCGCCCGGCGGGTCGAAGCCCGGATCGAAAATGGCGTCGCCGAGGACGCGGTGGGGCTGACGGCCATCGACGGCGTCGGCCCCGGGCGGGCGAGCAAACTCGCGACGGAAGGGATCTCGACCCCAGAAGACGTCGTGGCAGCGGGCCTCGAGGGCCTCATCGACGCCGGCCTCTCGGAAGGCGTCGCCGAACGGGTCTACGAAGGAGCCCAGTCGCTGCCCGTCCTCGAGGTCGACTGGGGGGCGTTCCCCGAGTCGATCGCGACAGGCGAGAACGACGTCCGCGAGGTGACGGTCCGCAACGTCGGCGAACCCGCACGCGCCGGCATCCGCGTCACCGTCAACGGGGTCGAGATGAGCAGTACGAGCACGTATCTTCGCGACACGGAGACGCTTCCCGTCGGCGTCTTCGGGGCCGACGCGGACACCCTCGAGTTTACCGTCAGCGTCGCCATCCCCGAGGAGCCGCTGGTGCCACTTGAGGAGTCCCGAACCGTCGACGTCGTCTGAGACCCCTCGTTTTTCGACCCGCTGTCAGTCGGTGTACTGCGCTGCTGTGTCGCTCTCGACGGCCTCGAGAATCGTCTCTCGAAGCTCGGCAGGCGAATCGACGACGACGTCGGCCGGTGAGAGGTCAATCCCGTCGTGGGCATCGATCCGGTAGGCGACAACCGTGGTGTTGGCGCGTGCGGCTGCCTCGACCCCGTTTTCGGAATCCTCAACGACGAGACACGCCTCGGGTTCGACGCCGACCTCGGCGGCCGCGTACTCGAAGACGTCGGGTTCGGGCTTGCTCGCCCCGTCGATGTCGTCGGCGCTGATCACGTAATCGAACGCGTCCTCGAGGTCGAAGCGCTCGAGGACGATATTGATCCAGTCGTGGGGTGACGAGGAGACGATCGCCGTCTCGACGCCTCGATCCTCGAGTTCCGCGAGCAACTCGGGGAGGCCATCGAGCAGGTCGACGTGCTCGGTGTAGATTTCCTCGGCGGCGTCGGCAAAGCGGTCGACGAACGACTCACGGGAGATATCGGTGCCGTACTCGGCCTCGAGATAGTCGTATATTTCGCGGTAGTTCATTCCGCTGACCTCGGCGACGTCGACGTCCGCGTCGGGGACGGCCGCGGGGAGGATCTCCTCACGTTGGAACTCGACCCAGTAGTCCTCGCTGTTGACGATGACGCCGTCCATATCGAACAACACTGCGTGCATGTGAGCGGGCTACCCGGTCGCCACGGATAGCCGTTTGGCATGGTGCAACGGGATTTGGTCGGGATTGGCTCGTTCGGACTCTTGGCTGTGGCGCACGCGATCGGCTGGTCGAGTGAGACGAGGCCAGCCGATGAAACCGTGCGAGGGATGAGCGAGTCTCGCGAGCGAATCGGTTGGGGAGGACGTGGAACTCATCGCTGCCAGCGGGAAGCGTCCTCGAGATGACTCCAATTAGCCGAACACCTCGCCGCGGCGCTCGTGGACCATCAAGTCGGCGACCTCAGTTGCGATATCCGCGCCGAACTCCCGTTCGACAAGCCACAGCGCCAGATCGATGCCGGAAGTGACCCCACCCGCAGTCAACACGTCGCCGTCGTCGACGACCCGCTCGTCGACCACCCGTCCAGCGTGGGCCTCGAGGTCGTCCACGGCAACCGGGTGGGTTGCAGCAGGCCGGCCCTCGAGCAGTCCCGCTTCGGCGAGGATCATCGCACCGGTACAGACCGACGCGACCGTCGCCCCCGCTGTGTAGCAGTCGTTGACCGCCTCGGGCACGACGCCGTTCTCGACAGCCGCTCGAGCACCACCCGTCGTCGTCCAGCCGCCGCCGGGGATGATGAGGATGTCGGGCTCGTCGAGCGTCCCCTGCGGTTCGACGCGCAGGTCGTGGCTGGCAGTGACGAGATCGGTTTCCTCGAGTGTGACCAGCGACGTCTCGAGTGACGCGCCGAACTGAGCTGCGTTCTCGAACACTTCGTAGGGGCCGATCGCGTCGAGTTCGTCGAAGCCGTCGAACAGCACGATTTCTGCAGTCGTCTCGACCATGTCCGAGTATCACGGACGGTGGGGAAATTCGTTGTGTCTAGCTAGCTGGTGACACAACCTGACGATCGTCGTGGTGGCGAGCGCGCGCTGCGGCGAGGCCCCGTGGTTCGTCGATACGGCGTGGCACACCGGTTCCATCCGCGTCAAACGGGAGACAAAGCAACGAAAATGGTCCGAGAAACGGAGGCAAACCGTCGAAAACCGCGTTCACGGCATCCCCCCTTCAAGTCGGTCGAACCACCCAGAATCGGATGCACGCTATGAACCGAACAACGCTTATCGCAGCCGTCTTCGCGGTGTTGCTCGTGGCAACCGGATTCGCCGCCGCAGCACCCGGAAACGCACCCGCGTCCGTAGACGCAGGTGCAGACAGTACCGACAACCCAAACACTGAGAACGCGACAGATGCCGAGAACACGACCGAAGAGGAACACGCAGACGAACGCACTGACCGAAGCGCGAATGGAGCCGCTGGCAACGGCGCTGCCGACGAACGGAGTGAACAGGGCCCGAACGTCGACCTCCCCGACCAGGTCCCTGATCACGTCTCCGCGATCCACGACCGAATTTCGTCGTTCCTGAGCGGTGCCCTCGAGAGCCCGCTCGGCGATGCGATCAGCGAGGAGACGCCGGACGACGAGACTGCTGACGAAAGCGGCGACGTTACCGACGGCACCGGCGAGGCCGACGACGACGGAGACAAGTCGGACGACGACTAACTCGTCTCAGGACTGATCATTCTCTGCCCCCACTCACTCCGTCGATGGCCATCGGCCTCGAGGAGCGGTTTCTGACGTTCGCCGGAGCCTGCTGATCGGCGATGTCGCCATCCACGCCAGCACCACGTCGCCTCGAGCGCTCGAGACGACGCCCGCGCGGTGTCAACCGCGCTGCTGGACACTGGTCTGGGCGTTCCTCGAGTTGGTTGGCATCGGCCCGGTCTCGGCACTCGGCATGCCGGGTACCTGAATCACGTCTTCGCTGCCATTTTTCGCCACTGACACCACCCCGCTGACGCCTCCGCATATCGACCGACTGGACGATCGGGTTCGAGCGACAACCCCATCACGCAAGCTACTGTTTTATCGAATTGCCGTGCCACAGCGGGTAGTGAACGGAGAAAAACGGTATCAACGATACCAAAATCGGACTAATCATCTTCAGGGTATATCAGTAAATACTGATTCTACGCGAGTGTAATGAATCCAATCGACGACGTGGACCGACGCGACTATCTCAAATTAGCCGGCGGCGCTGTGGCTGGCAGTACGGTCGGGCTCAGTGGCTGTCTCAGCGGCAGCGATGACGACGCAGTTGAAACAGGAACGCTCGGAACGCAGGTTACCGACCAGCCCGGTGACATCGCAGACTTCGAGTCCTGTGTCGTGACGATTCAGGGAATCTGGATCAAACCTCGAGCCGAGGAGGGTGAAGCCGAGACTGACGAGACCGCAGACGAAGACGCCGAGACTGACGGAAACGAAACGGACGACCAGGACGAGGAGGACATCGATCAGAACGAGCGCAGGGAGTACCACGAATTCGACGAGCCACAGGAGGCTGACCTCGTGGAACTCCAGGGGGAGAACACACAGCTGATCGACGAACGAGAGCTCACAGCTCAAACGTACGAATATCTCCAGCTTGACGTGACCGACGTTGCGGGAGAACTGAAAGAAGACGGCGACGCGGAGGTTTCGACGCCCGGAAACGCACCGCTGCAGTTCAACGAGCGCTTCGAAATTCGACCGAACCAGCGGACCACGTTCGTCGGTGACTTTACACCCGTTCGTCAGGGCCAGCGGAACCGATATCTCTTGCAGCCGGTCGCACGGGGGACGCGGGTCGTGTACGAGGACAGCGAGGACGACACCACTGACTCGGAAACCGATACCGACAATTCCGAAGACGAGTAACCGTCTGGATTCACGGTGCGTGACGGTCCCGGATCGCTCGAAAACGACCACTATTCGGCGCAAATCGGGGCAAATCCGGTTGACGGACTGACTGGTTAATGTGGGTGAATATCCTTCATCTATTCGTGATGCAGAAACGAACGATACTCACGATCGCGATTGCGGTTGCGCTCCTCGTCAGCGCAACAGGTACTGTGGCGGCACAGCCAGCTGACGGCCCCCCGAACGACCTTCCGGACCCAGTCCCGGAGTTCGTCTCCGACATTCTCGGAGCGATCGCCGACTTCATCGGCGGTGCGCTCGAAGCACTCGGTGAGACCGTCCGAGGCCTCACCCCCGGTGGTGACGCAGCCGGGTCGAACACCGACGGGAGCTAAATTTCAGCCAACACATTTCAATCGAATATGGATTACAGAGCCGACAGAGCTGCTACAAACGCGTGCTATGGGTTTCGCATGGTTTAATGGAGGTGGCAGGTACTGACTCGTATGAACGTTCGCGTCGGCTTGACAATCGTCGTCGCGGTACTTCTGGTCGGGATGGGGCCGATTGCGGCCGCAAGTGGACCGACAGCCGTCGATCAGGACCAGTCAGCGCCGTTTACACTCCAGCAGGACCAACTCGACGCGGACGAGGTCCGAATGGACGTCACGCTCCAGGAGAACGGGACCGCCGAGTGGACCCTCGAGTTCTGGGTTCGGCTGGACGACGAGGAGAGCACGACGGCGTTCGAATCGCTCCAGGAGGACATTCGGAACGACCCCGACAATCACACGCAGTCGTTCGCCGACCGGATGAACGAGACGGTCGTCGCGGCGAGCGACGCCACGGGTCGTGAGATGTCCGCCGAGGGGTACAGCGTGAGTGCCGAGCGCCAGTCGTTCGCACGCGAATATGGCGTCATCAGATACACGTTCCGCTGGCACGGGTTCGGTGCCGTCGAGGCCGACGAGATCCACGCGGGCGACGCCATCGAGGGGATCTACATCGACGACGGGACGCGGTTGTTGGTCGCATGGCCAGATGGATACGAACTGCGTTCGGCTACGCCCGACCCGGACGAGGAACGCGAGCACGCAGTGATCTGGCGCGGCGGCGAGACCGACTTCATCGACGGGGAACCCCAGGTCGTCGTCACTGCCGGAGGCGGGCCGAGTACGGCGACGCTCGCAGGAGCTGCGGTCGTCGCACTCAGCCTTGGTGCCGTCGGCGTCTGGTGGTACCGAACCCGCGATCCGACGGCGGATCGATCGGCCAGCGGAGACGAGAATTCCGGCTCTGGGTCGGGATCTGCCCCCGCAGCCAGCACGGATACCGCGACCACGACGGCCTCGGCGATCGATGAATCGACGGCCTCGAGTCCGACCGAACCCGCCGAAACGGAACTGCTCAGCAACGAAGAACGGGTCCTCCGACTCGTCAGAGACAACGGCGGGCGGATGAAACAGCAAACGGCCGTCGAGGAACTCGGCTGGACCGACGCGAAAACCAGCAAGGTCGTCAGCGGACTGCGTGAGGAGGGCGACCTCGAGTCGTTCCGCCTCGGCCGCGAGAACGTGCTCTCGCTGCCCGACGCGGACGACGGGGTGACGGCGGAGGCCGGACATGACGGAACGGAATGACAGATACAGTACCGGGACGCTACGGATTCGATCGGACGAGCGCCAACGCCCCGATCAAACCGACGAAATCGCCGGACAACGGCGGGTCGAAAACGGCGTTGAATCGGGTTAACGGTCGTTGAAACAGGGTCATCGTCTCGAGCGTATATTAGTGAACGAATACAACAGCCACCAATGAATCGAACCACATCGATCACGCTGACAGCGATACTCGTCGTCGCGACGGTCGCGGTTCCGCTCGCAGCGGCGAGTGCCGTCCCGAGTAGTAGTGTCCAATCCGAATCCGGCGCGGGGAACGAATCGATCGCCCCCGGAGAGCGGTTCGCCGCCGCCGTCGGCGTCCAGAACGCCGAGATCAACGGCGACGTCTCGGAACGGACCTTCGAAGTCAGAATCGCGAACGCAGCGTCGGACGAAGCGAAAGCTGCCGTCGTCGCCGACCAGTTCGACGCGAGCGAAGCGCGCCAGACGGCACTCGAGGATCGACTCGCGGGGTTGAACGAGTCCCGCAACACCGGCGAACTCGGCGAGGGCCGCTATCAGGCGGAAGTCGCGCCGATCGTCGCTGAGATGCGGACTGTTGAACGGCAGGCTGCAGCAGCCGAGACGGTCGCAATGGAACTCCCCGAGGACGCACTCGATGACCAAGATGTCGACGTCGAAGCGATCCGCGCGCTCAGAGACCGCGCCGGCGAACGCGGCGGGCCGGAGACAGCGGCGATCGCTCGCTCGATCACCGGCGACGACATCGATCGATCGACGACCGACGACCGTACACCCGCTGACTCGACCGCCCGTCCCGGAGAGGGGCAAGCCGACGACCGGGACGACAATAGCGAACGCGATACCGTCGCGACGGCGACCGAAAACTGAACAGTGGCCGCAGTCGCACGGCCGTTTTTTGCTCATTGGTACCGTAGCGCAGTAGGATGGCCCACGCGTATGCGACAATCGACACGGCAACTGGAACCGCCGAAGACGTCTGTCAGACCCTGCACGGTACCGACGGCGTCGTCGAAGCCCACGTCATCGCGGGCGATTTCGACGTCATCGTCGAGTTAGCAGGCGACGATACTCAAGCGATTCTCGCGACGATCACCGAATCCGTTCGGCCCCTCGAGGGCGTCGGGGCGACGCGAACGTACGTCTGTCTCGACTGAGCCGTCCCGGTCGACGCGGCTCGAGCAGCCGCGGGTTTACATACGAAAGCGCGGCCAGACGGCCCATGATCGACGACGCGATCCGCGTGCTCGCGGGCGACTGTACCGTTATCACCGACGGCGCCGACCGCACGGAGTATCGCGGCCGAGTGACGACGATCGTCAAGCCCGACAACACCGTTCTGGTTCACGATGTCGACGGCTATCAGCCCGTGGCGTGGCTGACTCGAGCAGACAGCGTCTCGAGCGACCGGGCAAACGACTTCACGCTCGTCGCGAAAAAGGACACCCAGACGCTGCGGATCGCTGCCCACGATCAGGACGGCTTCGCCCACTACCCGGCGTCGGCGGCTGGGACGCCCGTCGGCGAGTGTCCGGACTGTGGCGGCACGCTCATCCGGTCAGGTGACGTCCACTGTATCGACTGCGGGAACCGTTATGGCATCCCGGCCGATGCGACGATCCGCGACGAGCAGTGTAACTGTGACTGTGGCCTCCCGCGGATGCGCGTCGAGCGCGGCCTCGCCTTCGACGTCTGTATCGACCGCAGCTGTGAGTCACTCGACGACGCGGTCCGGGAGGCGTTCGACCGCGAGTGGGACTGTCCAGAGCCGGGCTGTGACGGCGACCTGCGAATCCTTCGGCGGGGCGGGCTCATCGCCGGCTGTGAGCACTACCCCGAGTGCGACACCGGGTTCGCGATCCCCGCCGGCATCGTCACCGGCGACTGCGGCTGTGGGCTGCCTACCTTCGAAACACAAAGCGGCACCCGCTGTCTCGACGCGACCTGTGAGCGAGCGCTCGAGGGGACACTCGAGGCCGAATCGGCGGCAGACGACTGACCGATTTCCCTCTGCTGACCGACCCAGCCATCGAACGACAGCCACCCGACCAGCCACTTTCGGTGGGTGGGACTCTGCTCACGAAAGCCGCGAGTCACAAAATCGAGTGAGAACCGATCCGCAGTCACTTAGTTCCGGACAGCCAACGCCCGGGTATGACACTCGAGGGGCGGTTCGACGAAGCGGCAGGCGTCATCCGCGTGGGCGGCGACGCACGCCAGCGCTATCACGATTCACGGGGGTATGGCTATCCGCTCGAGGGAAACGAGATCGCGCTCGGACCCGTCGAGGCGGCCCACCTGCTCTATCGGGGCGACCTCGCGGCCGTCGTCACCGAGTCGGGCGAGCGACTCGAGTTCCGCTCATTTATGGCCCGCGAACCCGGCGAAAAGTTCGGCGTCCGATTCCTCGTCTACGCTGACCTACGAGAGCGTGGCTTTTACCTTTCGCCGGCCCGCGAACCCTGGATCGCCGACCCGCCCGAAGGCGAGACCGATTTCGCGGTGTTCCCGCGCGGCAAAGGCCCCAGCGACGGCGAGATCGAGTACGCCCTGCGGGTACTTGGCGAGCGAACCGACGTGCCGACGGCCGAACTCGAGGCCGGCGTGCTCGCCGTCGTCGACGAGGAGAGCGAGATTACCTACTTCGAGGTCTCGGAGCGCGATCCCTCGGGCTCGTCGACGGCGGCGCTGCCCGAGGGCTGTAACGCCGACCTGCTCGAGGACCGCGTTGTCGTCTGGGAGCCCCCGCTCGACCTCTACGAGCGCGGCTTCTACGGCCAGCCGCTCGAGGGGCGGGAGTACGACGAGCCGACGCTCCAGTGTTCGCTGCTCGAGGCGGCGTCTCTCGCCGAACGCGGCGTGATCGACCTCGAGCCGGAGACAGTCCGAAAACGGGGCCGCGAAGTCGAAGGCGAGCGCTTTACCCGCCGGCTGGCGGTCTACACTGCCCTGCGCGAGCGCGACGTCGTCCCCAAGACGGGCTACAAGTTCGGCGCGGACTTCCGAACGTATGCGAACGTCGAGTCCGTCGAGAATCTCGGTCACTCCGAGTTGCTGATTCGGGTCCATCCCGACGACCACGTCTTCGAGCCACGCGACCTCGCCCTCGACGTGCGCCTGGCCCACGGCGTGCGCAAGACGATGGTGTTCGCCCTCGTCGCCGACGACGGCGCAATCGACTGGTGGTCGATCGAGCGGCTGACACCCTGAAAAGACCGGCGTCGCTGTCGAGTCGGCTTCGTCTCGCTCCCTTGTGAACGGAATTATAAAAGTCTCCACGAACGAGGATTCCAGCATGCAACTCGAGGTAGTCGGACTCGGCGGCGCGGGCTGTCGACTCGCCGACGCGATTCGGGCCGCAGAGCCGGCGGATCACCCGTTTCTCACTGACGTCTTCGCGTTCGATACGGACGAAGCGTCCCTCCAGGGAACCGTCATCCCGGAGTCACACCGTGCCAAGTACGGACAGGGGACTGCCCTCGAGGAATCGGCTGGGCTCGAGGGCGACCTCGAGCAGGGCTTCGAAAGCGGCCAGAACGTCGTCGACGACCTCCTCGCGGTACGCGAACGAAGCGGGTCGACGGCTCCCGACGCCGTTCTCGTTACGGTCGGCCTCGGCGGCACGACCGGCGGGCCGACGGCACCCGCGCTGGTCGCCGCACTTCAGCGGGCCGTCGACGCGCCGGTGTACGTCCTCGCGACGCTGCCGGCCGACCGGGAGTTCGATCCCGACGTTGTGGCGGCCGACCGCGGGCCACACGCGGGGATGACCGCGACCACCGAAAGCGATGAGCCACCGCGGCCGGCCGCCGCGTCGCACGCGATCCGGACACTCGAGGCCCTCGAGGGCGTCGCGAGCGCGATCATGCTGTTCGACAACGAGACGTGGCTTCGGCCCGGCGAGACGGTCGCAGACGCGAGGAATCGGTCTAACCGCGAGCTGGCGACTCGAGTCGCAGCCATCTTCGCCGGCGGTGACGGCGAGTCGACTGGGGCTGTCGCGCAGAACGTCATCGATGCAAGCGACATCGAGCGGATCCTCGGTACCGAGTCGGCCGTCGTCAGCCTCGGCTATGGCGAGCAGGCGGTCGAGACGACCAGTTCACGGTTCGGCCTCGGCCTCCTGCCGACGGAGCGAGAGGTCGAGACGAGCGAGGCCGTCAGCGCCGTCGAGACCGTCGTTCGTAAGGGGATTCGCGGAAAACTCTCTTTGGAGTGCGACCCCGAGACGGCCGAGCGCGGCCTGCTGATCGTCGGTGGGCCGCCAGCCTGGCTCAACCGGCAGGCGATCGCCGAGGGCCGCCGGACGCTCCAGTCGACCGTCGGCGGCACCGGCGTGCTGGGCGGGGACGCACCGCGATCCAACGGCGAGACGGTCTTCGCCGCGGTCGTACTGGCCGGCGTCGAGTCAGGACGACTCGAGGAGCTGCGGGCGCTGGCTGACTGAAACTAACGGCTACGCAGCCACGACCCGCTTAGACGAACTCCTCGAGGAACCGCCGCCCGAGGACGACCTCCGTCCCGGCCAGCCCGACCGAGCAAAACAGCGTGACCTCGTCGTCGGATGTCCGCCCCAAGTCGGGCGTTTCGAGCACGGTGGCGAGTTCGACCATCCGCTCGCGGTCCGTGCCGGAGGCGATGTACGAGCGGTCGTAGTCGTCGACTTGCGGCAGCGAGTCGGTGGCGATGACGTCGGCGCGGTCGACCACCTCGAGCGGGAGTTCGTGGGCGTCTTCGAACCGCGGGCCGATCGTCGTCACGTGCATACCGGGCTCGAGCCAGGCGGGATCGAAGACGGGAGTCTCGCTGTTGGTCGCACAGACCAGCACGTCGGCCGCGTGGACGACGGATTTGGAATCGTCGACCGCCCGAACCGGCAGGTCGACGTCCTCGCCGACCGTCTCCGCGAACGTCGTCCGGCTCTCGACCGTCGGGCTGTAGACCAGTACCTCCTCGAACTCGCGGACTGCACAGGCCGCGCCGACCTGCGTTCGGGCCTGGAAGCCGCTGCCGAGAACCCCGAGTGTTGCGCTGTCGGCGGGAGCGAGCGCGTCGATTGCGACGCCGCCGATCCCGCCGGTTCGCAGGCCACCGGTAGCGTGGCCGACGAGCAGGCCCTCGAACGCGCCGCTGGTCGCGTCGAAGACCGCCACCAGTTGCGTCTGTTCGTCGCCAGTGTCGGGATAGTTGCCGTAGACGCGGAATCCGGACGCGTTCGTCGGGCCGGTTGCGGCTCCGACGGTGAACACCAGCTCGCCCGCGCCGGCGTTGACGTACCAGCGCGGCGGGGCCTCGAGCGTTCCCGCGGCGCGTTCGGCGAATGCGTCACGCATCGCGTCGACGACGGTCTCGTAGTTGAACTGCGCGTAGACGGCATCGTCCGTCAGGATGGGGAAACCAGCCATAGTCGACCACTCACACAGGAACGGTATAACAGTTTGACAGGGGTTCGAGCGGGTCAGGACTCCGACGAGCCGGGAATCGCCGCCCCCTCGTGCTCGAGCAGTTGCCGTTTCAGGTCCAGCCCGCCGCCGTAGCCGGTGAGCGAATCGACGCCGACGACTCGGTGACAGGGGACGATCACGGGGACGGGGTTTCGACCGCAGGCCTGGCCGACAGCGACCGGGGCCGTTTCGAGGGCAGCTGCGATGTCGCCGTACGTTCGTGTCTCGCCGGCGGGAATACGCATCATCGCCTGCATGACGGCCCCCGTGAAGTCGTCCGGATACTCGATCTCGAGATCGAACGCCGTCCGCTCACCGGCTTCGTACTCGCCGAGTTGCTCGTCGATCGTCGCCGGCGCTGCGTCGGTCCTCGAGTCGTCGATCTCGCGTTCGTGGCCGAACAATCGAATCTGCATCGGTCGCATCGTTCGTCGGCCAGGTGCTTTACGCTCTCGGCGCGGCTGGCGAGAGTCGATCTCGCAGCGAAGCCGAAGCCTTTTGCGCGCTGGCGCGCCAAAGCAGTCAGTAATGACCGGAGACGATCAACTCGAGGAGTCAGAGCAGGGGGAACCGTTGCCCGACGGCGGCGCTGCAGGTGCTGATGACGTTGCGCTCGATCCCTGGGGATCCTCGAGCGTCTCCGACTACCGGAAGCTGTTCGAGGAGTTCGGTATCGAGGAGTTCGACGCGGTGCTCGAGGAGGTTCCGAACCCCCACTATCTGATGCGCCGCGGCGTCATCTTCGGCCACCGAGATTACCGACCCGTCGCACGGGCACTGCAAAACGACGAGCCCGCGGCGGTCCTCTCGGGCTTTATGCCGACCGGCGATCCCCACATCGGCCACAAACTCGTCTTCGACGAGATCATCTGGCACCAACAGCAGGGGGCCGACGCCTACGCGCTGATCGCCGACTTAGAGGCCAACTCTGCCCGCGGGATGAGCTGGGATGAGATCGACGAGCACGCACGCAACTATCTCCTCTCGCTGTTGGCACTCGGCTTCGACCCCGAAGCGGGCGAACTCTACCGCCAGTCGGCAAACCGAGAGGTGCAGGATCTCGCGTTCGAACTCGGTGCTGAGGCCAACTTCTCGGAGCTCCAGGCAATCTACGGCTTCGACGGCGAGACCGACGTCTCGCACATGCAGTCGGTCGTCACCCAGATGGCCGACATCCTCTATCCGCAACTCGAGGAGCCCAAGCCGACTGTGATCCCCGTCGGCCCGGACCAGGACCCCCATGTTCGGCTGGCTCGAGACCTCGCCGAACGGATGCGCTTTTTCAAGGTCTCGGAGGCCTACGCCAGCTTCGAACTCGAGCCCGTCGAACGCGACCTCGTCGCGGAGTTCCACGAGCGACTCGAGCCCGCCGAGTTCGACGACGACACGCTGCGCTGTGTGCACGTCGCCGAGGCGCTCGAGGAGGCACCACTGTCGGAACTCGGCATCGCCGCGGACGTCCTGCGTTCGGTGCTGACGAAGCTGACCGAGGCCGGGATGGAGCCGATTCGGCCACGGACCCGGTTTTCCGACCGACGGGCGACCGAAGAAGCGTTCGATGCGCTGATCGACGCCATCGACGGCGAAAAACGCGTCTACGAGAACCATATCGACGCCTTCGAGATCGACCGCGACGAGGCCGAAGAACTCGCCCGACAGGTCGAAGTCGACACCGGCGGCTACGGCTTCCGCCCGCCGTCGTCGATCTATCACCGATTCATGACCGGGTTGACCGGCGGCAAAATGTCCTCCTCGATTCCAGCGAGCCACATCTCCCTGCTCGACGACCCCGAAGACGGCTACAACAAGGTGAAATCGGCGACCACGGGCGGTCGCGAGACGGCCGCAGAACAGCGCGAAAAAGGCGGGAAAGCCGACGAGTGTCCCGTCTACGAGCTGTACGCCTACCTGCTCGCCGGTGACGACGACGAGTTCGCCAAACGCGTCTACGACGAGTGTGTCGGGGGCGAGCGACTCTGTGGCGACTGTAAGGAGCAAGCGGCGCAGTTGATGAAGGAATTCCTCGAGGAGCATCAAGAGAAACGCGAGGACGTGGCGGACCTGCTCGAGGCGGCCGAGATCGAACTCGAGTCGCCGCGGCGACAATAACAGGGGCGGCGGTTTTCGTGATTAGGCGGCGCTCTTCTCGACGAGTGACTGCAGTTCGTGAGCGACGTTCGGCGGAACGATGAGCCGCCGCGGGCCGGCGACGTACTGACCGTCCGGCTGGGCGTACTCGAGTGTCAGGATCGTGGTGTCGCCGAGTCGGCGCGCAGAGATCCCCTCGATCAACTCGAGATCGATTGCCTGCTCCGGTTCGTAGAGATAGATCGTCCGCTCCTCGCGGTCGAGTGCGCCGACGGAGCGCAGAAACGAGGCGAGGGCAAGCGCGAGAAGCGCGAGCGGGATCGATAACGCGGCCAGCCCGGTAAACGGACCGGCACCGACCGCTAATAGCTCCCGTTGGGAGACGATTCGACCAACGATCATCAGCGCGCCAATGATGGCTATCATCGCGATGGTTCCGAGGGCTGCGTCTGCCGCGCGCTGGAGCCCCGGCCCCGTTGGCAGGTCGACCGGCAGCCGACGAGAGAGGGCTGCGACTCGTTGGTCGGTGTTGCTGGTCGCGGCGAAGGCGAACACGGTCACGACGAGTGCGGCGAAGAAGGCGATGACGATCGATCCGGTCCCGATCTGGCTGGCAAGATCGTACAGTCGCCAGAAGACGATGATTCCGATCGCGGCGAAGAACGTGCCGACACCGAACGACCACAGGAGACGAACGGTTCGAGACGTCGAGGCGTCGCGTCGCCACTGGATCATTTCGGAGTCGGGTGAATCCACGGCGTCCTCGTCCATAGATTGACTCACGACGCACGGTGTAAAGCCTGTTCGATGTCGAACAAACCCACTCAACGCTTGGGAACGGCTACCCCAGTACGGCTGCGATCACGGTAAAGCCGACGTAGGAAACGATGACCGAGCCGGCGAGCGAGCCAATCCATGCAAGAACAGTGTACCCCATTTTCCGGGCGCTGACGCCGCCGCCAGCGCCGGCTGCGGCGTACCCACTGCCGATGATCGCGCTGACGATAATCTCGTTGAACGAAACCGGAATGCCGTAAAGCACGGCCGTCTGTGCGATCATAAACGAGGGGATGAGCGCAGCGATCGACCGGCGTGGCCCGAGCGAGGAGTAGTCCTGTGAGATCGCCTTGATCATCCGCGGCGCGCCGGTCCACGACCCCAACAGGAGCCCGAAGCCGCCACCGACGAGCAACGCGATGAGGGGAAGACCGACGTCACCCGACAGCGGGATCAGCGGGCCGACTGCCAGACCGACCTGGCTCCCACCCGCCGAAAATGCGACCAATCCACCGAGGATGAGCAAAAAGTGGCGCTCGCCGCGTTCAATGTTGCCCCGGAGATCGAAGCCGATCATCCCTGCCCAGAGCGCCGCGATAATGCCCGTTACGGCGGCGGTACCGGCGAGGTCCGAGCCAGGCAGCCAGCCACTCGCGGCCTGGGCGATCGAGGCCCCGCCAGCTCCCGAGCCGAGGATCGCGAACTCGATGTTGGCGACGATGACGCCGATCAGCGCTGCACAGATCATGATCAGCGTCGATTCGCGGATCGGTTTACTCCGCAGCAGGCGAGCGATTCCGTAGGCGAGTCCACCGCCGACAAACGGTGTCAGAACCCAGAGCGTGGCGATTTCCTGGTATTTCGCCCACGCTGGGTCCCCGCCCATTGCGAGTCCGACACCGATGACCGCGCCGGTGACGGTAAAGGCAGTCGCGATCGGATACCCGGCGAAGACGCCGGTCGCGACCAGTCCGGCCGCAATAATGAGTGCGATCGTCGCCGCCATCGGCGACAGCGTCACGCCGCCGATCAGGTCAGCACCGACGGCTTCCGAGACGTTTGCCCCCTGCAAAACGGCCCCAGAAAAGCCAAGAATTCCGACGAGAAACCCGGCTCGCATTACCGAGATCGCGTTCGCACCGACTGCCGGCGCAAACGGCGTCGATCCGCTCGAGCCAGCACCGATCGCCCAGGCCATAAAGAGACTGGCCAGTGCAGCCACCAGAAACGTCCCGATCGTCACGAGCTCGACCATCTATCCCGCCCTTTCCAGCTAGCCCTACAAGTGTGTGCCGACCTTCGATTGCCAGTTCAGGCGCAAATATGCGTCGTAGCGATCGGTCGCAGTCCGTCGATCAGTTCGTCGTCGACTTCGAGTTGTCCTCGGGCTCCGGCGGCGGTTCCGCACCCTCGATCGCTTCGGCTGCGTCGGTGTCTTTTTCGACTTCGACGTGCCAGCGGTCGATCTCCTCGTCCATCTCGGCGAGTCGGTCGGAGACGTCGTCTTTGAGGGCGTCGTCGTTGATGTTGACCTCGAAGACGAACTGCTCGCCGTTATCGACGCCGCGAGTCGACTGTTGAATGTTGGCGCTGATGAGTTCGTTGTCGAAGTAGTACGGCGCGAGCTGGGTCATCACGTTCTGGTAAACCGTGTCCTCGACCCGGCGTAAGGCCTTGCGCCCGGCGGAGTCGGCCGCCCGCGCGACGTAGTCGATCGACTCCTTCCAGTTGTCCATCGCAGCCCCGGCGTCGTCTTCCTCGAGTTGCTCGTAGGACTCCGAGAGCTTTTCGCCGGCGGTCTTGATGTCTTCGTCCGGGTTTTTTCCGGCTTTCTCACCTTTGCCCTCCTCGACGCTTGCCTGGTCGGCCGTCTTCTCGCTGACGTCCGACTCGAGGGTCTCGTGGGCTTTCGGCCGCCACTCCTCCCAATCGTTGAACGCGCGGGTAAGGCGGGCGCCATAATCCTGCGCTGGATCATGGACCCCCGCGTCTCGGAGCGCACGCGTGATCCGTTCACCGTGCTCGACGACGTCGCCCCAGTCACCGCGAACCTTGAATCCCGAAATGCTCTCTTCCATTCGGCTGGCCGAGTGGTAGGAGGTGGACTGGTATAAACTTCTTCGCTGGCGAGCGACTGCATCGGCGCGTGTGATCGCTCGAGCATCGGTCGATGGTGCGGTTCTGGGGCAGTCTCGAGCGTCACCTCGACCGTCATGGAGACTGAGAGTGAGAACACGTTCACACAGCGGGCGCTGATCGATAACGTGAACTATCCGGCGACTGCCCTTACGGGTATGCCGATCGAAGACCGGGACAACGCACATCTCATTACCCACGCACTGGCAAAAGACACGCTCTCACGGCTTCGGGACGTCGAGACCGAGCAGGTCAGTTTCCGGAAGGGGCTGGTCAAACTCGGCCGCATCAGTGGCTACGAGATTATCGACGGCCGGATGGAAACCGAGTACGTCGAGATCGAGACGCCCCTCGAGCCGACGATGGGCGAGCGCGTCCGCGGCCTCGATGACGTCGTGATTATCAACGTCTTGCGCGCGGCGACGCCCTTTGTCGAAGGCCTGCTGAAGGCGTTCCCCCGTGCCCGACAGGGCGTCATCAGCGCGAGCCGCGACGAGGAGGCGGGCCGCGACGAGGACGGCTCGTTCCCGATCACCGTCGACTACGTGAAACTGCCCGAGATCACCGAGGACGACACCGTCATCATTGCCGACCCGATGCTCGCAACCGGGAGTACGATGTGTACCGTCCTTGAGCACGTCATCGAGAACTCGCCCGAACCCGAGAACCTGATCGTCCTCTCTGCGGTGTCGGCACCCGAAGGGCTGCTCCGTGTCGGTGAGGAACATCCCGAAGCCGACCTGTTGACGGTCTCGATCGACGACCGACTCGACGACAACGGCTTCATCGTCCCCGGACTGGGCGACGCTGGCGACCGAGCGTTCCGAACGACCTGAGACGGTCGGCTGTCCGTCTGACTTGCGCGCACTCGAGGTGCCGTCGCCTTTTTATCGGTCGGCCGTGACTCGCCGGTATGAACTACCGCGTCGTCGATCCCGACGACCTCGAGCCAGTCGAAGACCGACCCTGTGAGCTGCGCCGGCTGAGCGAGGCGGCGGGGCTGACGACCGTCGCGATTAACCGCTTCCGCGCCGAGCCGGGCGAACAGCTTCCACTGGCGTATCACTACCACGAGCATCAAGAGGAAGCGTTCGTCGTGGTCTCGGGCACGTTGCACGTCGAGACGCCCGACGGCGAGTTCGAGGTGCTCGAGGGCGAGGTGTTCGCAGCCGATACCGAAGCACCCCATCGAGCGTACAATCCCGACAGTGCCGACGAAGCGGTCGAAGTCATCGCAATCGGTGCACCGCCGTCCGACGACGCGGTCGCATACGAGCCCGACGAGTAGTAATCAGTGGGCGGACGGGTTCAGGATGGTGCCTCGAGGTGGGACCACGCTACCGGATCCATTCATTACACGTGCGGATGTACTGTTGGTCAATCTACCAGATAGGACAACTTCTCTCTCCGCCGGGTAGGAGACAAGCAAGAATCGGACAAATATATATCATCAGGTAGGTTCAAACTAGAATCATGACCGTCTATCGGTGACAGGAATGTGGTGCAGCTGTGACTCAGCTGGTAACCAAGCTCACTGACGAGACACTACTCAACGAGAGAGAAAGCGGGATAGAGCTCGCAAAATTGGGCGCTGGTGAGCCGGATTACCTACCGGAGGGATTCTATTTAGAGAATCCTGATGATAACCCCGTTCCGGGGGCAGACGGCTGGCCCCTGCTAAATCCGGAGGGCATGGTCGAAACGACACTAGATAAGGACGTCTCCTGTGACTGTTGTGGCCCTGACGGAAGGCAGGGACCCAATACGAACTGTCGGAACGATTACAAGATCGGCATTGAGCGGGGTGACTGCTGGACGGTTCACTGCGTAGCTCTTGACCCCGAAGCAGTCTACCGAGAAAGAGTTTCCCAGTGGCTTGAAAGTTCGATGGACACCCTGATATCTGCATGACTTGTACTGATCGCTGTGTAAGATGCTGGTCGACAACCCTAATCTCGACTACCGATAGCTGGCAGCGCTGACCCACGGGCGGTGCTCGTTATCAATTGGTACTCGAGGTATCGAGCCCGACGAGCGCGTTCACTGGACAGCGCTGGATGATCGCGGTCCCGATAATATCACTGCCGGCGATGAACGCGAGCGTTCCACCCGTTCGGTCTCGATTCCGGTAGCCAACCACCAGCAGCACGATTCCGAGGCCGATTCGCAGCATGCGATCGAATCCACCGACGTTCTTGTCCATACACGTTCACACGAGTGGCGCGATTGTAGTGGTTTCCCCGCACCCGAACCCCCTCGTTTCCGGTCGAACTCGGATCCAGCGGCGGTTACAGCCGGTTGGACAGCGTTCGAGTCCAACCGAAACGGACCTTTCCGACCGCCATCGGCTACCGGATTTTCGCGAACGCGGTGTCCATGGAACGACGGTTTCGCAGTCACCGAACGTCAATGTAGACGCTATCGCATACCGGCTATGCAATGGGTGTGCAAATTCGTTCTGTTGGGACGATATGAGGCCGTAGCGCGACTTGAAGGGGCGGACGGGTATCCGAATACGATAGTTCATTGACTCGTGAGTGAACAAGCATATTTCAGATGAAAACAGTGAATTGTTCACAATGATAAGGGAGATCGAAGCAGCTATTAACAGACTATAGATAAAAACGAGTATGGTTGGACATATGAAGAGGCGGAATTTCATCGCACTGAGCGGTGCCGCGGGACTCGCCGGGCTGGCCGGCTGTCTCGGTGGCGACGGTGACAACAGCAACCAGCTTTCGTGGCACGCCGGCGGTCAGGGCGGGACCTACTACCCGCTGTCCGGTGACTTCAAGACGATCGTCGACGCGGAGACGGATTACTCGCTGCAGGTCCAGTCGACCGGCGCAAGTACCGCAAACGTCGGGAGTCTCAACCGCGAGGAAGCCGACTTCGCGCTGATTCAAAACGACGTCGCCCACTTCGCGTACACTGGCACCGGCATCGAGGAGCTTCAGGGCACCGAGATGACGAACCTCCGCGGGGTCGCGTCGCTGTACCCCGAGACGATCCACGTCATCACGCAGGCCGACTCGGGCATCGAGACGATCGACGACCTCGAGGGACAGACGGTCAACACCGGCGACGCCGGCAGCGGCACGCAGGTCAACGCCCTGCAGATCCTCGAGTCCGCTGGCATCAGCGAGGGCGACTTCGACGAACAGAACGCCGACTTCGATACGGCGACCGACCAGATCAGTGACGGCGACATCGACGCTGCGTTCGTCGTCGCGGGCTGGCCCGCCGGCTCCGTCGAGAACCTCGCGACGACCAACGACATCTCGCTGGTCGAGATCAGCGGCGACACGCGCGACGCAGTCATGGGCGAAGCCGAGTGGTTCGCCGAGGACACGATTCCGGCAGACAGCTACGACGGTGTCGAAGAAGACGTCGAAACGGTCTCGGTGCAGGCGATGATCGCCACACACGAGGGTGTCGACGAGGACGTCGTCGAAGCGGTGACGGAAGCGATCTTCGAGAACCTCGACGACGTGTCGCGGAAAACGGAGTTCATCGACGTTGAGACGGCACAGGACGGGATGCCGATCGACCTCCACCCCGGTGCAGAAGCGTACTTCAACTAACCATCGGCTCGGCACAGCCGACAGTTCACAGTCGTGCATTTCCCGATTCACCGATACGTTGTCGTCGTCGTTGTCGCCGTTCTGATAGCAACTGGAGTCGTCCTCGCTGCGGTCCCGCCGGAGCAGACGCTCGTCGTCACCGACGCCGACTCCGGGGAGACGCTGCTCGAAGAACCGGTCGACGACGGCACGAACGTAACCCTCACCTACACACACAGCGTCGAGAAAACGCCGGTCGATGATATCTACGTCGTGGACGGCCCAACGCTTCGCATGGAGCGGACGGTCTTCCACTCACACGGCGCTGGATTACCGACGGACGAAAATATCACGCGGACTGCGGACGGGGACGGATTCGAGCTCTGGATAAACGAATCCTACGACGACGTCGTCGTCGCACCGCGGCCCGTTCCCGGTCACGAGCTCGTCGTCGACGACGAGCGACACGATCTGGTCGCAATGACCGATGGCTCGGTCGTCATTTCGGTGACCGAGCAGCGACTCCCGGGCCAGTTGCCGCTGGACCTCCAGGTCGACGATCGGTCCTCACAACTGATTCATTGATTGCTAGCTATGAGCGTAGACAACCGCGAGACGGAGACCCTCTCGGACGACGAACAGGACGACGTATTACAGGAGATCGAGCGGAGTCGAACCCACCGCGGCACTATCGCTGCGCTCGTCGCGCTGATCGCGATTGGGTTCTCGGCGTTTCAGCTCTGGATCGCCGCCCAAAGCTATCAGTTCGGCCCGTTCGGATCGCTCCAGCAACTGCAAGTCAACACGATCCACGTAACGTTCGCGCTGGTGCTTGCGCTCCTGTTGTTCCCGGCGAGTCGGGGCGACGGCTTCGTCGCCAGACGGCTCGGCGCACTCGAGGCCGCCGTCCGTGACCGATTCGGAACGGAGAGTGCGGTAACCAGCGTCGTCGAGCGACTCGGCGACGGCGTTCGCTGGGCGGCGGTCGATCGGGACCTTCGTCGGGTGACACCGCTCGACGTCGTGCTTATCGGTCTCTCGTTGCTTCCCGTCTATTACACCGTCACCGAGTACGACGAGATCCAGCGAATGTCCCTTTTCGGCATTCAGGGCGTCCGTCCGATCCACGAGCTCTACCCGACGCTCGAGCCGGTCGTGACGACCCTCGCTGCGGTCGGAATTCCGCTCGACGGCGTCTCCTATGGCTACCTGCTCGGCATCGTCGGCATCCTGCTGGTACTCGAGGCGACCCGACGAACGCTCGGCATCGTGCTCATGTCGCTGATCGCGTCGTTCATCGTCTACGCTCGCTGGGGGTATGTTATCCCGAGCGATTCGGCCATCGGGGCGCTGGCGATCCAGCCCGAAAGCTGGGGGAACATCGTCTACAACCTCTGGTACATCACGGAAGCGGGGATGATGAGCACGCCCGTCACCGTCAGCGTTCGTTTCATCTACATCTTCATCCTCTTCGGGGCGTTCCTCGAGATGAGCGGCGCGGGTAAGTGGTTCATCGATCTCGCGTACTCGCTAACCGGGACGAAACGCGGCGGCCCGGCCAAAGCGAGCGTCGTCTCGAGTGGCTTCATGGGGATGCTCTCCGGATCGTCGATCGCGAACACCGTCACGACGGGCGCGTTCACGATCCCGCTGATGAAGCGAGCCGGGTACTCCCCCGAGTTCTCCGGGGCCGTCGAGTCGTCGTCGTCATCCGGCGGCCAGATGCTCCCGCCGGTAATGGGGGCCGCTGCGTTCCTCATCGTCGAGTTCACGGGGACGGCCTACGGGGACGTCATCATCGCCGCGACGCTGCCCGCGATTGCCTTCTTCTTCGGGATGTGGATCATGGTCCACTTCGAAGCCGTTCGGGGTAGTATCGGCGGCCTCTCGAAAGATGACCTCCCGAATCCGATCGCGGAACTTCGGTCCGGCTGGTTCTATCTGCTCCCGATCGTCCTCCTGTTGTACTTCCTCGTCATTGCCCGATTCTCGATCAATCGGGCCGGCTGGTATACGATCGTCGCCGTTGTCGCCTTGCTCGCTGTCGTCGCCGCTTACAACGACCGAACGCGTGTCCCGCTGTTCGGCACGATCGGGGCGCTGTATCTAGCACAGACCGCAGCCTACGCGGTCGCCGGCGGCGGCCTCGTCTCGGCACTGCAGACGCTCGCCGGCGCTGGCACGGCCGCCGACGCGTACACGATTGGTGCGGCCGCGACCGCAGCGGTGTCGGATCTCGGAACGATCGTGATCCTCGTCAGCGTCGCGTTCTTGCTCGCTCGACCGCACGGTGACGCGCCGCTGCTCGAGTTCCAAGACGACGTCGAGACGGCCGCCACGCGGACCGCGACGACAATCGGGCGGCCGAAACTGGCCTCAAACCGAGCCTACCGGTACGCGATGTTCATCGGCAAATCGATGGAATCCGGCGCGCGAACCGCGACAACTGTCGTCGTCGCCGTCGCCGCCGCCGGCGTCGTGCCGGGGGTCATCAGCGTCTCCGGCCTTGGGCCCAACCTCGCGGCGCTCATCAACGCCGTCAGCGGCGGGTCGACCCTGATCCTGCTCGTGTTGACTGGCTTCGCCGCGATCATCTTCGGCATGGGGATGCCGACGACCGCGATGTATATCATCCTCGTCGCGATGCTCGAGACGCCGATTCGAGACGTCGGCATCGCGGTGCTGGCCGGCCACCTCTTTATCCTCTACTTCGGGCTCATGGCCGACGTCACGCCGCCGGTCGCCGTCGCGGCGTTCGCTGGCGCTGGCGTCGCCAAGGCCGACGAACTCAAGACGGCGATCACCGCGTTCTTGCTCTCGCTGAACAAGATCCTGGTGCCGTTTGCGTTCGTCTTCTCGCCCGGCATCCTCATGCTCCGACAGGGAACGGAGGGCTGGAACGTCATCGGCTGGGCCGACGTTACCGACCTCGGCTTCTTCCTCCCCGCAGTCGTGATCCCCGTCGTCGGGATGTTCCTCGGCGTCTACGCCCTCGGCGTGACGATCATCGGACACCAGTACTCGAGCGTTTCGTCCGTCGAGCGGATCGCCTACTCGCTCGCCTCGGTGTTGTTGATGGTGCCGGAACTGCTCTTGCTCGTCGTCGAAGGGCTGGCGGCCGTCGCCGGAGTCAACCTCTCGCTGACCACCTTCGCGGTGACCTTCCCGCTTCGCGCCGTCGGGCTGGTGTTGCTCGCCGGCCTGAGCTACAGCAACCGCTCGCGCGCACGGAAGGGTGGGAAACGCGATGAGACGGCCGAGTCCGCTGTCACCTCCCCGACTGCGGGCGACGCCTGAGACCGTCGCCAGTCTCCGCTCGTCCGTTTTTTGCGCCAGCTAGTTCGTCTTCGAGTATCAGACATGACCGCCAGCCGTCAACCACCGGTTCGAGACACCGCATTGAGCAACTATTATGACTCGAGCACGGCGATTGTCCGGTAGTGGCCGTCAGTAACGCAGCGGATTCGATCGACGGACGTGACGACGCACCGGACGTCGCGTTCCAGCTTGTCGCCGCCGTCTACGGCGGGGCGCTCCTCGCGGGCGTCGTGACGACAGCCGCCGCGCTGGCGAGTGACTCGCCGACCGTCCTCGCCACGACGTACGCGGGCGGCTTCGTCGGCGGCGCCGGCGGTGGACTCGCGCTTGCGAGCGTCGATCGACAGCTCCCGACCCGTCTCGGTCGCACGTTCGCTCGACGACTCGCGCTCGTCGGCCCCGTCGTGCCGCTGGGGTTGGTCGTCGTCGGCGCGTGGCTCGCTGGCCTCGAGTCGTACGTCGACGCCGTGGCGCTCCCGTCGGCGATCCTCGTGTTCGTGACGGGGCACATGCTCTCGCAACTGGCCGAAAACCGGTACGTCGGTCGGGCCATCGACGGCGACCCCGATGCCACATGGGCGTGGGAGCCACCCGGCTCGCTGAAAACGGACGGGATTCTCGTCGGCCTGTATCTGCTCTTGGCGGCGGGCAACGCTGTCGTCGGCAACTGGCTGCAAGCGCTTTTGTGGGTGAGCCTCGGCGGGCTCTGGGTCGGAAACTGTCTCGTCGACGGCCGGTGGCAGATCGGGCCCGGTGTCGACCGCACCGAGATCCGATTTTACGACGCAGGACTCGTCAAACGACGACCGTACACCCGGTCGCTCGTCTGCTGGGACGAGATCAACCACGTGCGCATGCAACGCGGCGACGTCGTCGTCGACCGCCGGCTCCGCGACGTTCGCTTCGGCCGCGGCGAACTCGAGGATCCGGACGCGTTCCTCGAGGCGATCGATCGACGGCTGGCAGCGCAGGAGGCGTCGTAGGCCGCCGGAGACGCACCGGCTCACTCAAGGTCGACGCGCCCGCTTGTCGCACTCCGGAGGCGGTCCCGGAACGCGTCGGCTTCCTCAAGTGGCACCCGCACGTCGAAGGAGACGTCGGCCTGATAGTCGGCCTCGAACTCGTACCCCTCGCTCTCGACGATGCCGCGCACCGTTCCTGAGTCGTCGTAGGCGACGGTGATCGCAACGCGCTCGTGGGGGCGCTGCTCGACGACGCCCGCCGCCTCGACGGCGTCTTTCACGGCCTTCGAGTACGCCCGGACGAGCCCGCCGACGCCGAGGTTCGTCCCGCCGTAGTAGCGTGTGACGACGACGGCAATGTTCTCGATGTCCTGCTGGGTGAGGACGTTCAGCGCGGGTTTGCCCGCCGAGCCGGAGGGTTCGCCCTCGTCGCTCGAGTACTCCCGGAGGAACTGGCTGTCGGGGTCGCCCTCGTCGCCGGTCCGCACCCGGTAGGCAGGGACGTTGTGAGTCGCGTCGGCGTACTCCTCGCTGACGGCGTCGATGAACGACTCGGCGGCCGCGACGGAGTCGACGGGGCGGATGTGGCCGAGAAACTCCGAGCCCTGCACGACGAACTCCGCGGTGGCCGGCTCCGCGACGGTCCGGTAGGTTCGGCTCACCCGTCCTCACCCCGTCGGTCTCGAGCGTGACGGCGCCCCCATCGCTGTCGCTTGCTCATGGCGGGCACTGCGGTCGCGGCCGAAAAGAGCCCATCGGTCCCCATCAAGCGGGCTCGAAGACGATCTCGAGTGTCGATTGCGTTAAACGATGGCGGCCAAAACTACGGCGATCAGTACGTTATTAGCATGGAGTGTGCTATCAATCCGTATGGGAGACGAGCCGATCGACCCAACGCTCGCGGACGAACTGGGCAGCGTCTGTCGAACGACCGTCGGCGACGAACTGCGCAGTATCACCTACTTCACCGACGACGACGTCACACAGGTGTATCTCCGGTCTGATCTCGATCGAACGGCCGATCTGGTCGGGTTCGCCGACCACGAACGGCTCGGCTTTCACGCCCAGTCGGCGTATCGAAACACCCAACTCGGCGAGTACCAGGCCACGATTCGCATGTTCGAGAACGGCTATCTCTCGCGGGTAATCCGTGGCCCCCACGGCGTCTGGGTAACGACCGACCCCATGTCGATGGAGCGATTCGAGGAACTCACGAGCGCACTCGAGGTGGTCCTCGAGGAGTTCGCAGACGACGTCGCGCCGTCGGCGTAATCGCTACTGAATCTCGATCTTCCGGACGAACTCGAGGTCGCGAATCGCGGTGATCACCTCACCGGGGAGTTCCTGATCCGTGATCAAGTAGAGGCGCGGTTCGTCGGTGAACTCCGGGTCCTCGCTGATCGTCTGGCGAATCGAGATGTCGTGATCGGCCAGCGTGCCAGTGATTCCCGCGACGATCCCCTTTCGTTCGGCGTCGGCGGGCGTGATCGTGAGCACCGTCAGATCGAGCACCGGGGCGAGATCCATCAGACTCGGCACCTGCGAGATGTTCTGAAAGATCCGCCGCAGTTCGGGATCCTCGAGAATGACGTCCGTCGTCGAGTCGACGACTCGTCGGTCGACGCCGATCTCGCGGGCGATCCCCGTGTTCGGAATTTCAATCCCACCCGAGACGACGCGGCCGTCGTCGTTGACCGAGAACCCACGCTCGAGTAAGAGCCGAATCACGGCCTGCTGGCTCGGCGATCCCTCGAATTTGTCCATAATCTCGTCGAACATTCGTTGTCCAACGTATGCGGGCTATCGTATAATTGTCGGTGATCGGCCACAGCGATGGTTCGATTCGCGTAGCGGCGACGACCGGGCGTGACTCGGTCGTGGATGGCGGACAGTCCGTCTGACGGACTGTTTTTGAGGGACCAGCCAGTACATTGCCTATGCGCGCACTCCGAACCTGTGACTTCTGTGGCGACGATGCCGCCGGCACCTTCGAGGTTATCCCACCCGAACTCGAGCCGACGGACACCGAACAGCGTCGTGTCGTGCTCTGTCCCGACTGCAAAGCTCGACTCGAGGGAGTCCTCGAGCCGCTTTTTGCCCGTCTCGACAGCGACCGTGATGTCCCGGGGGCCGACACGGCTGTAGATCACAGTGACGACCAGCCGTCACAAGCGAGCGGGCGTGACGAGGACGGTGAACCCGAGGCGGTCGACGCCGAACCCGGAGCTGTCGCCACTGCAGCTAGCTCAGTCCAGAACCACACGTCCACATCCAGCCCGGACACGACGAGTTCGGACGCCGAAGCCACCGACGCCGACGCACGAGCCACACCGAGACTCGAGGAGGGGATCACGTTCGAATCCACCGGAACGGACGACAACAGCGAGGCGGTGGCTGAAGACGAAACGAACGAGTCGACGGACGACACCGGTGCGAGCGACAGCACAATCGGGGCGTCACCGAGCAAAACCACCGGCAGTCGCCCCCCGAAGGGGTACGGCAAGGTCATCCGCTTGCTGCAAAACCGGGAGTTCCCCATGCAGCGCAGTGCCGTCGAAGGGCTGGCCGCCGGGGCCTACGACCTCGAGTCCCACGAAGTCGACGCGATCATCGACCACGCCCTCGAGACGGAGGAGTTCGTCGAACGCCGCGGTGAACTGCAACGGCCGTAGCTACAGCGTGCCTTTCGTACTCGGCGTGCCCGTCCGTCGGTCGTCGACCCGCGTCGCGTCATCGAGCGTCCGCGCGAGCGTTTTGAACAGCGCCTCGACCTCGTGGTGGGCGTTCTCGCCGCTGACCTCGAGATGAACCGTCAGCCCGGCGTGCATCGCCAGCGATTCCCCGAAGTGACGGGCCATGTCGCTCGTGAACTCGCCGATCTGCGCCTGTGAGAACTCGCCGTCGAAGTAGAACCGGGGCCGGCCGCTGACGTCGACGACGGCACCGGCGACGGCCTCGTCCAGTGGGACCTTTCGGTCGGCATAGCGGACGATACCCGACCGATCGCCAAGCGCCTCGTCGAGCGCGTCTCCGAGGACGATGGCGACGTCCTCGACCGTGTGGTGGTCGTCGATCTCGAGGTCGCCATCGCAGTCGACCTCGAGGTCGAACAGTCCGTGTTTGGCAAACGCCGTCAGCATGTGATCGAAAAAGCCGATCCCGGTATCGACGTCGGCATCGCCGTGGCCGTCGATCGCGACCGTACACTCGATCGACGTCTCGGCCGTCTCGCGCGTGATTGTCGCGGTTCGCTCGCTCATGTCGGATCGGTATCGCCGCCGGTACAAGGCGATTGCGCTCGTCGCCACGGCTCGAGGCGTGAACCGACGACCGGAGCGGGGCGGGACGATCCCGTGAGCAAGGTATTCAGTCAGGTATGGATACTGTCTTAAAATCGTGTATAAAATTTCTCCAAGCTTCTCGAGCCGTTTCGAAACGTCGTCTCGAGTGTCTTGAAGGGGCTGAAACGGACCGAAACGGAGCCAATATTCGACCCGTTATATGACGTCTGGAACGAGTGGTGTGAGTACGAGAGGAGACCAGAATCGATGTCCAATCACACGCCGCTTTCGAACGACTCGGTCGCGCCGTCCAGCCCGGAAGCGGACCGGGACCAAGAGCAGTGCGCTCGCAGAGTTGTTTGCTCGCTGAAAGAACCAACGCAGTTTCTGTCGTTTTGGATCGCAATCGCCCTTCCGTTCGTCTATCTCCCGCTTCTCACACGGGGGCTTGGCGATCCGCAAGTCACGCTCACCTTCCTCCTGTTGCTCGCCCTCAACGTCTTCGCGCTCTACATCGGTCACGGGTACGGTGAGTGAGAATCAGCGGCGACAGACGACGGTCCTCGAATGGCCGCTTCGGGCCTCTGATTTTCGAACGGATTAATGCCCTTCCAGTCACAGGTAGGGGTATTCGATGACGATTCGCGTCGACTGGCGCTCGAGTTGTAGCCTCGCCGGGACGGTCCTGAAATGGCTCGCCGTCCCGCTTGCGGTACCGCTCGTCCTGGCGATCCTCGACGGTGACGCTCCACTCCCGTTCGTCGCTGCAGTCGCAACGACAATTGTCGTCGGCGTCGCACTCGAGCGATTGAGCGACGATCGAGACCTTGAGCAACGCGAGGCGTTCCTGATGGTGGCCGTGACGTGGCTCGGCGTCGGTGTCATCGGCGCGATTCCGTTCGCGCTTGCGGGTGTCGGGAGCGATCCGAACTCCGCGTTTACCGTCTCGGTCGGCGGGTTGGTCAACGCCGTCTTCGAGAGCATGAGCGGCCTGACGACGACCGGTGCGACGGTGATGAGCGGCTGGGACTTCACCAATCAGCCGCGTTCGATCTTGCTCTGGCGACAGCTCCTCCAGTGGCTCGGCGGACTCGGAATCCTGATCGTCGCCATCGGCCTGCTGTCGAACCTGATGGTCGGTGGGGCCCAGCTCATGGAGACCGAAAGCCAGACCAGAAACGTCCGCAAACTCCGCCCGCATATCGACGAGACGGCCCGACTCATCTGGGGGTTGTACGTCGGCCTGACGATACTCGCGACGGCGACCTTCTATGCGCTTCACCTGCTCGGGTTGGCCCCCAACATGGACTTTTTCAACGCCGTCTCACACGCGTTGACCAGTGTTGCGACTGCCGGCTTCTCACCGGAACCGGAAAGCGTCGGGGCGTTCACCCCGATCGTCCAGTGGGCTGTCATCCCCTTCATGATTCTCGGGGCGACCAACTTCGTCCTGCTGTATTATATCACACAGGGGGAGTTCCGCCACCCCTTCGAATCCGAGGAGTTCCGGTTCTACATCAGTATCCTCGCAGGCTTTAGCGCGATCGTTGCGGCGGTCCTCTGGGTCGATTCGGAGATCAGTACGGGTCTCGAGCCGACGATGAGACACGCGCTGTTCAACGTGGTCTCGATGGTGACGACGACGGGCTACGCCTCGACTGACTTCTCGCTCTGGTCACCGGGCGCGACACACATGCTGTTTCTCAGCATGTTCATCGGCGGGATGGCCGGCTCGACGACCTGCTCGATCAAGTCCCTCCGCTGGCTGGTCACGCTCAAGGCGTTCCGGCGCAACCTGTTTACGTCGATCCACCCGGAGGCGGTTCGGCCGCTGCGCCTGGGTGACACCGTAGTCGACGAGGAGACGGTTCGAGACATCTACGCCTACGTCCTGCTGGCGATCATGATCTTCTTCCTGCTGACGATTTTCGTCGTCGTCGACGCCGCCCGCGCCGGCACAGCCGTCACGGAGTTCGAAGCGCTCGGAGCCGCCGCCTCGATCTTCCTCAACATCGGCCCCGCGTTCGGGATGGCCGGCCCGATGGACAACTACGCCGGCTTCCCGACCACCACGCGCGCCGTCATGGTTGTCATGATGTGGGTCGGCCGCATCGAGATCATCCCCGTGCTCGTCCTTTTGACGCCAGCGTTCTGGAAATCATGAGTGTGAAAACCATACGCACAGGGCGGCTCGAGGGCGCAGATCCGGTTTCAACTGGCGACCGAAAAGACCTCACTTTTTAAAACTGTAGCACGAGATAGCGACCATGTCACAGACCAGGTACGTCATCGGACACCAGCAACCGGACACGGACACGATCATCTCCGCTATCGCCCACGCACGCCTGAAGCAGGCCCAGGGCGAGGACGCCGTCGCCGCGCGAGCCGGCGACCTGAACCCGGAAACGCAGTTCGTCCTCGAGCGCTGGGACGTCGAAGCGCCGACGCTGCTCGAAGACGCGACGGACGAACAGCTGATTCTCGTCGACCACAACGAGCACAGCCAGACCGTCGAGGGGGCGCGGGACGCTGACGTCGTCGAGATCGTCGACCACCACCGAATCGGTGACGTCGAGACGAGCAACCCGATTCGCTTCCGGAACGAGCCAGTCGGCTCGACCGCCACGATCCTCACGGGCCTCTACGACGAGGCAGACGTCGAGATCGACGAACAAACCGCCGGCCTGCTGCTCAGCGGTCTGCTGAGCGACACTGTCGTGCTCCGCTCGCCGACGACCACCGAGACCGACGAGGTCGTCGCTGAGCGACTCGCGGAACTCGCCGGCGTCGACTATGAGGCGTACGGGAAGGACCTGCTCAAACAGAAGAGCAAGCTCGGCGAGAAAGAGCCTCGAGAGATGGTGCTCGGCGACTTCAAGGAGTTCGAGTTCGGCGACTCCGACGTCGGCATCGGCCAGATCGAAACCGTCGAACCGGCCCCGGTGCTCGAGCAGCGCGACGCCGTCCTCGAGGCGATGGACGCAGTCGTCGCCGAACGCGAGTACGACCTGCTCGTCTTGCTCGTCACGGACCTCCTCGAGGAGGAATCGACCGCGCTGATCGCCGGCGACCACACTGAGACCGTCGAAGACGCCCTCGAGACCACCGTCGAGGACCGCGAGGCGTTCCTGCCTGGCGTCATGTCCCGCAAAAAGCAGGTCGTCCCGCCGCTCGAGGACGCGTTCTAACGCAGTCAGGTAGAACTCGAATTTCGTGTCGATCGCGCGATCGTCCGAGCGCGTGACGGCAAACCGGATTTCGTTTTCTTAGGCGTCGATGGCCGTCTGTGCCTCCTCGAGCGTGAAGTTCCCCTCGTACAGCGCACTGCCGACGACCACCGCCGCCGCGCCCGTCTCTGCCAGCGCCCGAACGTCTTCGAGGGTTGCCACGCCGCCGCTCGCGATGACCGGGATGTCGGTCGCCTCAACTAACTCCCGAACCGGCTCCGTTGCGACGCCCTCGAGTTGCCCCTCGACGTCAACGTTCGTAAAGAGAATGGCAGCCGCGCCGAGTTCCTCGTAGCGTTCGGCGGCCTCGACCGGGGAAATCCCCGCTCCCTCGGTCCAGCCCTCGACGACGACCTCACCGTCTTTTGCGTCGAGACTGACGACGACGCTGTCGGGGTGGGTCTTACTGATCTCGGCGACGATCTCGGGGTTCTCGACGGCCGCCGTCCCGAGGATAACGCGGTCGAGGCCGCGCTCGAGGAGATCGATCGCGCCCTCGGCGGTTCGAATGCCGCCGCCGAGTTGGGTGGGGACGTCGACGGTCTCGAGGACGGCGTCGATGGCCGCTGCGTTCTGTCGTTCGCCCTCGAATGCTCCATCGAGGTCGACGAGGTGGAGCGACTGTGCCCCGGCGTCGATCCACCGCTGTGCGGCTTCGACCGGGTCGCCGTAGGTCTTCTCGGTGCCGCGTTCGCCCTGGACGAGTTGGACGACCTCGCCATCTTGTACGTCGACTGCGGGGATTACTTCGAACCCGTTGTGTGTGTTGGTGCGCATACTCATGTGCGCGCGTCGAACTCGAGTAAAGGCGACGGTTTCGGGCAACAACCATCACCCCGACACTGTTCGAATTCCGTGCAGAATCGTTACATGTCCTGTCGGTGTGGCCACAGATGAACGTTGATGGCAGACAGTCTGGCGCTCGCCCAGCAGCCGGTGACACAGCCAGCGCTGACGACCGAGATGCTCGTCGTCTTCGGCGTTGTCGCGTTCGCGCTCGTGCTGTTCGTCACCGAGCGGCTGCCGATCGACGTCACGGCGATCTTGCTGATCGTTGTGCTGGTCGTCTTAGAGCCCTGGACGGGGATCGATTCGAGCACGGGGATCTCCGGGTTCGCCAACGACGCGACGATCACGGTGCTCGCGATGTTGATCCTTAGTGGCGGTATTGCCCGAACGGGGCTCGTACAGGAACTCGGCCGACGAATGGCCGCGTATGCGGGTGACAGCGTTCGGAAACAGCTGTTCGCGACGGTGCTTGCGACCAGTCCTGTCTCCGGCTTTTTGAACAACACGCCCGTCGTCGCGTTGCTGGTGCCGGTCGTCACCGACGTCGCCAACCGCGGGAACACATCGCCGTCGAAGCTGTTGATCCCGCTGTCCTATGCCTCACAGGTCGGCGGCATGCTCACGCTCATCGGCACCTCGACAAACATCCTCGCAAGCGACATCAGCGCCCGACTTGGGGCAGACTACCCCGAACTCCATCGGTTCTCGATGTTCGAGTTTACCCAACTGGGTGCCATCGTTGTCATCGTCGGGGCCCTGTATCTGATCTTCATCGGCCACTACCTCCTGCCCGAGCGGGTCCCGGCGCGGGCGGACTACGTCGAGGAGTACGACGTCGGTGACTACATCGTCGAAGTCGCCGTCGTCCCCGGATCGCCGTACGTCGACGAGACGGTCGGGACCGCGACCGACGAACTCGGCCCCGAGATCGACGTCGTGCAGGTCGTCCACGACGAGGATCGGTCGGTTGCCCCGCGACAGGAGACCCGACTCAGCGAGGGCGACGTGCTCGTCGTCCGGACGAACAGGGACGCGATCACGATGCTCGAGGATGCCCCGGGTGTCGAACTGGTCGGCAACCCTCAATCCGACGCAGAGCTATCGACCGACGACGAGGCGGGGATTATCACGGAACTCGTCATCTCGCTTGACTCTCGACTGGTCGGCGAGCGACTCGATCCCGAAGCGTTTCGCCAGGAGTTCAACGCCGCTGTCCTTGGGCTTCGCCACCACGGAGCGCTCATCAGCGAGCGCATCGTCGGCAAACGACTCGACGTCGGCGACACACTCCTCGTTCAGGCCCCGCCAGACACACTCGATCAACTGTCGCGACGCAACGACGTGATCGTCGCCCGCGAGCCACCCCAGCCCGAGTACCGAGCTGATAAAGCGCCGATCGCCGTCGCCATCATGATCGGCGTCGTCGCCGTTGCCGCGCTGGATCTCTATCCAATCCTGCTCTCGGCGCTTGCCGGTGTCGTTGCGATGGTCGTCAGTGGCGTCCTCGACCCCAACGAACTGTACGACGCCGTCGAGTGGGACATCATCTTCCTGCTCGCGGGCGTGATCCCGCTCGGGATCGCCCTCGAGGAATCGGGTGCGGCCGCCTACCTCGCGTTTCTGGTCGTTTCGACAGCCGGGTTCCTCCCGACGCTCGTCGTGTTGTGGGTGTTCTATATCGTGACGGGGTTGGTCACGGAGCTGATCAGCAACAATGCCAGTGTCATCTTGTTGATTCCGGTTGCAGCGGCCGCAGCGTCGGGGATCGGTGCAAATCCGCTCGCGTTCGTCTTTGCGGTCATGTTCGCCGCGAGCACCTCGTTTTTGGGGCCGATCGGTTACCAGACGAACTTGTTCGTCTACGGCCCCGGTGGCTACCGCTTTAGCGACTACTTCCGTGTCGGCGCGCCGCTGCAGTTGCTGCTCTCGGTCGTGACCGTGCTCGGCATCGCGTTCTTCTGGGGTGTGTAAGATGGGCGACAATAAATGTGAGCAACCGAACAAAAACGGCAACATCTGTGTACTCGTACCATATAATACACATATAATATAGAAAACGTATCAATACATTCCAATACTTATTTTACAAATACACCCATATTCTTCAGCAATGGTCGAAACCGTTCTACTCGTTGGAGTTATCGCGTCGATTTTCGTTGGATTCAATATCGGCGGTTCGTCGACCGGGATCGCGTGGGGTCCAGCCGTGGGAGCCGGGCTCCTCGGGAAAGCCACGGCCGCCGCACTGATGACGTTCTTCGTCTTTCTCGGCGGCTGGACCGTTGGCCGAAACGTAATGGACACCCTCAGCGGCGACATCATCGCGATCGAAATCTCGCTTGCGGCTGGCGTCGCCGTCCTCTTTTTCATCGGGTTGGGTATTCTCATCGCGAACGTCTTCGGCGTGCCCGTCCCGACGTCGATGAC
The DNA here is from genome assembly GCF_900156475.1 of Natronorubrum thiooxidans. Taxonomy (GTDB): domain Archaea; phylum Halobacteriota; class Halobacteria; order Halobacteriales; family Natrialbaceae; genus Natronorubrum; species Natronorubrum thiooxidans. Next base: position 100,081 of record NZ_FTNR01000011.1, on the reverse strand, counting down.
GACTGTCGGGGCGATCGCGGGACTGGGGCTGGCGACGGGCACGCTCAACTTCGAGACGATCGGGTGGATCGTCTCGTGGTGGATCGTCACCCCGATCCTCGCGCTCTGGATCGGTGCGACCGTCGGACGGTACATCTATCCCGAACTCAACCGCCGGTTCGAGATCAGCTCCTCGGAGGGCCCGTTGCTCGGGCTGGATCGCAGCGGCTCGGTTCCGAAACCGGCGCTCGGACCGAACACCACGTACCAGGAACTCGGCGGGACGATAACCGTCCTCGTCATCGGCTGTTACATGGCGTTTAGCGCCGGTGCGAGCAACGTCCCGAACGCGGTCGCCCCGCTGGTCAGCAGCGGCGCACTCGAGGTCAACACCGCCATCATCGTCGCGACGGTCGCGATCGGACTCGGCGGCTTTACCATCGCTCGCCGGACGATGGAATCCGTCGGCAGCGAACTCAGCGATATCCCGCTGCTGGCGGCACTGGTCGTCATGATCACCGCCTCGACGATCACAACCGCACTCTCGTGGGCCGGCATTCCGATCAGTCTCGTGATGGCGTCGGTGATGACGATCGTCGGCCTGGGCTGGGGGCGGGCCACCCGTCCCGTGACGGCTCGAGAGGCCGTTCGTGGGGACGTCGACAGGGAGATGACGATGGGGGCACTGAAGGCAGAACCGGACGCGCCAATCACACCGATCGGTGAAGAAGAGTCCGACGAGGCCCTGAGTGCGGAGAACCTGTTCAACCCACGAGCGATCATGAAGTACGTCTCGATGTGGATCATCGGCCCGTCGATGTCGACGCTGCTCGCCTATGGATTCTTTATTGCGGTCCCATTCGTCTGATAGTCCACCGCGTTTATTCACGCCCGCGTCGTAGCTATCGTATGATTTCACGCGTTCTCGTTCCGATGGACGGCTCCGAGATGAGCGAACACGCCCTCGAGTACGCCCTTGAGGCCTATCCAACAGCCGAGATCACTGTCTTGCGCGTCGTCGGCGAGCCGTCTCCGCTGTGGGGAGAGGCGTCGGGCCTCGCACTTGCTGAGGACTTCGAGGAGGCCGCACAGGACCTTGCAGCACCGACGTTCGAGCGTGCACATGAACTCGTCGCTGACGCCGAGGGCGATGCGGACCTCGAGACCGTCATCGAACTCGGGCATCCCGTTCGGGCGATCATCAACCGAGCCGACGACTACGATACGGTTGTGGTCGGGAGTCACGGCGGGACCGTCGCAGATAACCTCTACGTCGGTAACGTTGCCAAGAAGGTCGTCCATCAGTCGCCGGTTCCGGTCGTGGTCGTTCGGTGACCGATACCGCAAAAAACGGTGGATTGGCGACCAATATCAGGGATGGTAGCGCATCGGTCTGACACTACCGGGATCGCGATCACTCAGACGGACCGCTAGCAGTCAGTGACGAGGCACCCGCGACCCTCCCTGCGGGGCCCTGCGGGGCCACCGGCACATGGGAACAGCAACCCGTCTCAGTTGTCGGCGGTGCGATCCGCTTCCTTGTCGGCGGTGCGATCCGCTTCCTTGTCGGCGGTGCGATCCGCTTCCTCGTCGTCGGTGCGATCCGCTTCCTCGTCGTCAGTGGATCGGTTAATTAACTCCTCGACTTCGTCCTCTCGAGGACGGCGATCGATCCGCTCGTCGACGGCTTCGACCTCCGCTTGCATTTCGTCGAGGTGTTTGCCGACGGTTCGTTCGACGGCCTCTTCGACGGTTTCGCCGACCTTCTTTTCGACTGTCTCGCTGACCGTCTCCTCGACGGTTTCGCCGACCTTCTCTTCGACCGTCTCGCTGACCGTCTCCTCGACGGTTTCGCCGACCTTCTCTTCGACCGTCTCGCCAACGCTTTCCTCGACGGTTTCGCCGACCTTCTCTTCGACCGTCTCGCCCACGCTTTCCTCGACGGTTTCGCCGACCGTCTTCTCGACCGTCTCGCTGACGCTCTCCTCGACTGTTTCGCCGACCTTCTCTTCGACCGTCTCGCCCACGCTCTTCTCGACCGTCTCGCCGACCTTCTCTTCGACTGTCTCGCTGACGCTCTTCTCGACCGTCTCGCCGACCTTCTCTTCGACTGTCTCGCCAACGCTTTTCTCGACTGTTTCGCCGACCTTCTCTTCGACCGTCTCGCCCACGCTCTTCTCGACCGTCTCACCCACGCTTTCCTCGACCGATTCTTGGACGGCTCTGGTCATCCAGTCGGGATCGAAGCGCGCCATCTTCCAGACGACGTGGATGACGTACGAGGCGAACACGCCGACCCCGAACGCGATCCCGACGTTCGTTCCGACCATCATAATCAACACGATCGAGAGGGCGATCAACGCCCCGTACGCGAGGTCAACGGCTGCGTCGACCCGGACCGGATTCAGCACGAATGATCGCCACCGGCACGCGCGGATCGTACTGTTCGGGCGGTCCCTAAGCGTTCATCGGCGGGGATCGTTCCTGCACACTGGCGTGACGATCCGGGTCGCCCCTGACAGTTCCTCGAGACGAGTGTCCAGTCGGAGTACATGATACTGTAATCCAAGGTGTGACTGTTGAAGTCATTTAGGATCGAGCCCTCGCGTGAGCCCTCGCCCGACGGACACGTCTCCGGGACGACCCCGGCGAGACGGCGAGTGACTCGAGCGGCGGGCCGACCGTCCGCGGACGGCAGTCGTAACCGCAAATGGGCGTGTTTTTAGGGGCAGAGGATGTGCGTACGGGTGTGACAGAAGTACTGCTTATCGTGGGGCTTCTCGTTGCGGTGTTCGTTGGCTATAATATCGGCGGCGCAACAACTGGACCCGCGTTCGGGCCGGCTGTCGGTGCCAACGTGATCACGAAACTGATGGCCGCAGCATTGATGTCGATCTTTTTCTTCCTCGGCGCGATCACCATCGGTCCGCAGGTCGTCGAAACCCTCGGCGGCGAACTCGTCACCGACACCGCCATCTTCACGATGCGTTCGAACGTCGCCGTCCTCTTTTTCATCGGCGGCGCGCTGTTCGTGGGCAACTACGCCGGGGTCCCCGCCTCGACCTCGATGACAGCTGTGGGGGCGATCGCCGCACTCGGACTCGCGACCGGTGAACTCAATCTCGCGATCCTGGGCGAGATCGTTATCTGGTGGATCGTCGCCCCGATCATCGGCTTCTGGGTGGCTGGCATCGTCGGCCGCTATTTCTATCCGCGGATCAACGCGTGGGTCGCCATCGAGGGCAACCGAGAGGGACGCGAGATGGTCACGATCGACCGCTCGGGTCTCGCTCCGCGACTCCAGTTCGGCGAGAACGCCGATCGACGCGAGATTTCGGGTGCGCTCGTCGTCATCGGGATCGGCTGTCTGATGGCCTTTTCGTCGGGGACAAGCAACATTGCCAACGCCATCGCTCCGATCTACGGCACCGGCGACGTCGAGATGGTGCCCCTGATCCTGATCGGCTCTGTGGCCGTCACGATCGGCTGTTTCACGATCGCCCGTCGGACACTCGATACGCTCGGGAACGACATCACGAACCTCCCACTGACCGCGGCGATCGTCGTCGCAATCATCAGTTCGGGGATCGTTATCGGGCTCTCGTGGATCGGCATTCCCGCGAGTTTCGTCGTCATCGCAACGATGAGCATCATCGGGCTGGGCTGGGGACGAGCGACCCGGACGACGACGCTGGCGGAAGCCAAAGCCGGCGAAGAAACCAGAGTCTCCGTCGGTGCTTTGACCGCCGAAGAGGAAGGCGAACGCTCACCCAGCATCGGTGAGGAAGAACCCCAAGACATCCCGAAGGCCTCCGACCTCTTCGACCCCTCGACGACGGCCCGTGTCGTCTTGATGCAAAACGTCGTCCCAATCTTGTCGACGGTCAGTGCCTTCCTCACCTTCCGATTCGTGCCGATCTTTGGCTTCTGAAAGGGAGTTGTCGTTATATACCAGTGGTCTCGTCGGACGGTCGTGGTTGCACCGGGACATCGAGACACCAAACCGAATCGATAATCGAGGGAAACGCAAGCACCCGCACCGTCGGTCTACAATCGATTTCACTCGCCACAGCGACAAGCCACGCGGGACCATCAGCGGTGGGAGACCGAAATCCGTACGAAAGGCGTCAACTGGGGCGGCGTATCCGCATGTTCTTTCCAATTCCCTGGTTTCTTCGCCGAATTGTACCCTATTGGTCGATAAACGATACTTTCTTTCACCCAGACATTCACATTTTGACTCAAAGTCAATTTAGGATCGAACAGCAAGCTATACCAGTACGGGACTCGAACCAAAGACTGATGCCCACGGTAGAATACCTCAACTACGAAGTACTGGACGACCAGGGCTGGGAGATGGACGACGACGACCTCTTCGAGCAAGCTGCTGACGCCGGCCTCGACAGCGAGGACTACGGCTCCCTTGACGTCGCCGAAGGCGAATACATCCTCGAGGCCGCCGAGGCCCAGGGCTACGACTGGCCCTTCTCCTGCCGTGCAGGTGCCTGTGCAAACTGTGCCGCGATCGTCTACGAGGGCGAGATCGACATGGACATGCAGCAGATCCTCTCGGACGAGGAAGTCGAGGAGAAGGACGTTCGTCTGACCTGCATCGGGTCCGCAGAGACCGATGAGGTGCAGATCGTCTACAACGCAAAACACCTCGACTACCTGCAGAACCGCGTCATTTAAACAACGCAGACACGCGTTGTGCGCGGTTTCCGAACCGAACCACCATCAATTTCTTTCGCTGTCGCTCCGAGAGCAGTGCCACCGGTCGCAGATCATGTTAGCCGAGCGCAACGTCCTCGGACGCGTTATCGAGCAACAGCCCAAAACAAAGGACGCCCAAGGTACACGCTGTAGCGTGTTCACAGCAATGCGGTGCGCTGTAGACGTCCATACACACAGTGTCGCTCCGATGGAGACAGCGCCTGTTCGAGGAGCGAGCTTGTGTTTGGTCAGAAGTAGATACTACATCTACGTCTCGGTTATGGGTGGAGCCGTAAGCAGATCAAGCGATCGAATCATGTTCGTCGATATTCGACAGACCTTCGCTCAGTTCATCCTCTATTAAAATCCGAATCATACACTCCCTCAAAGAGTCACGGCATCTGATAGCCGGGACACAATACCCAAATAATACAGTATTGCTAGTAATAAATAGAATAGCAAAAAACGATTCGGCGTCGCTATTCCTGTTTTCGAAGTGCCAGCAGTGCGATCGAGAGGAGTGCAACGAGTGTTGCAGTCAGACCGAAGCCAGGAATGCTGTCACCGTCTTCATCATCACCATCATCGGCTGGCTCACCATCATCCGCATCGGTGTCGCCGTCGTCAACGCCTCCATCGTCATCAGTGGCAGGTCCATCATCGTCATCGTCATCCGGCTTGTGACCCTTCTTCACGGTCAGCTTCGTTGTTTCGGTATCCGACTGTGCGAAGTCGTTCGTCACAGTAAGTTCAACATCGTACGTTCCCGGCTCTTTGAACGTCTTCGTGATCGTCTCACCTTCTAAACTGTCGCCATCGATCGTCCAGTCGTAGGAGATGATGTTGCGTTCGTCATCGGTTGAGTCTGCACCAGAGAACGTAACCTCTTCACCGACCGTTGCTGGATCAGGATCGATCGATATCACTGCAGTCGGTGCTGGCAGTTCCGGTTCGTCATCGTCATCACCCGGAGGCATAACGATGCCGCCACCGCCACCGCCACCACCGGGAGGATCGTCTTTCTCGATTGTCTCGAGCCCCGTTGCAGCCTGAATTTGATCGCTCGAGGATCCCATCGCGACGTGGATCCAACGGTAGTCGCCTTCGGACCAGTTTCCGTGAGTTTCGACAACGAGTGTGGCGTTCTCGCCGGCCACGGTCGCGGTCGACGATGCATCAATCGTATCCTCGCCAGTCGCCTCGGTGTCGGGTGTCTCGAAATCGGCGTCGTTGCCGAGGAACGTGATAATGTCGCCGAACTGCGTGAAGCCGCTGGCCGTTCGATTCTCGATCGACTCGCCGAGGAACTCAACGTCGTCCTCGAGGTTCTGCACCCCGTTGACCTCCTCAACCGAGTGTTCGATGATGACGTCCTCGACCGAGAGATCAGTGGTCAACTCATCGGTGACGTTGAACGTCATCGAACTGTCATCGAAGTCGTCTGCATTGTACAGCACAACGGCGTGGTTGACATCGTCACCGAGGGTGGTCTCGATATCAAAGGTGACGTCATCACCGGGTTCGCCGGCGGAAACACTGACCTCGGACGGCTTGTCGTGAGCGACGAGCTGTTCGATCCCGATGACGCTAACCGATTCGTCAATCGTTACATCGTCGCCATCGAGGTCGAGGTTATCCTGACCCTCCACCATCACAAACGTATAGAAGCCAGAGTCCGTTGGCGTGTATTCGAAATCTTCGGCGGTGACGTCATCGACCGATTCCAGTTCGAACGACACGTTATTGTTGAGGTCCTCGAGGTTATTCTGTGCCAGTTCGGTCAGTAGTTCGTCACCGGTTGTTGGGAACGAATCCATGTCGACGTCGTCTTCGGTGACGTTCTCATCGAGATGTCCGATGAGGACCTGTGCCTCGGAGAACTGGGCTGTATCGGCGTTCGAATGATCGTAGGAGAAGCCAACGGTGTCACCAGTCTTGTAAACTGAAAGTGACTCACGGTTTAGCGGGCTGTCTCCCTCTCCCGTTGTCTGGACTGAAAGTCCGGGGAGTTCAGTGATGGTCGTGTCCGTTTCAGTGGCCGTCCGGAACGGAAGTGCAGCCTGTTTCCAGACGGAAACATCATCGTTGAGTTCGATGTAATTCTCGGGATCGTCAGCCTGCTGGCCCGAGGTATTTGTCGCGCCAGCAGTCCCGACGACTCCGGCAATCGGAGCGAGGAGCATGATTGTGACAAGGAATGTCACAGTAACGAGTTCTTCATGTCGCTTCATATATTAGTTCGTCTAAGTCAAGCAACCTAATAGTTGCGAGTGATGTACTGATACCGGTTCGCGTTGGGGTGCCCGTTTTTTCGAGAGCGATAAACGGCGTCTCTACGCGTCGTTTCGAGCTCGGTGTCCAAGAGCCAGCACTACCAGAGCGATCGCGAGTACTGCGGTTCCACCGATTCCGAGTTCGTCATCATCGGATGACTCATCCGGTTGTTCATCCGCAGTCGGTTGCAACACTGAACTCTCATCAGCCGTTGATTCATTGCTAGCAGCGTCGTCAGTGTGTTCGGTAGCGTCGTCACCGTCGCCAGCAGACCCGTCATCACCATCGTCTTCGGTCTCCTCTCCGTTGGTATCGAGGTCCGCTTCGGTGCCGTCATCGCTCGTCTCGTCGGCCTCATCGTCAGTGTCCGTCCCATCGTCATCGCTCGTCCCGTCGGCTTCATCGTCAGTGACCGTCCCATCATCGTCGCTCGCTTGATCCGACCCGCCACTCGTATCGGAGTCATCGTCGTTTTCAACGATAGCTATCGATTCGCCCTCCGCAACAGCAAGAGCAGTTGGATAGCCCTCGACTTCATCCTCGCCCATGATCGCGCCGTAGACGCTATACTCACCGACACCAAGCGCTGAGGCCGGCACCGTTTTTTCGTAGTCCACACCACCAACGTGATCAAGTGTGAGTTCCGTCACGTCATCGCCATCCCAGATCGCCACCTCAACAGCGTCAGGCCTGTCGAGGCCGTCCTTCGGTTCGACCGTTGCAGTGATCTCGAGTTCGCTATCGACCGTTGCCGGCTGCTGATACTCGAGCGAAAGATCGTACCCTTGAACGACAACCGGAACAACCGCTTCGCGTTCGCTATTCGGTTCAAGCGACAGCATGTAAGTCCCTGCAGTGAGATTGTTCGTGTCGAGCTCATCGTCCGTGGTTCCGATCTCGAGGCTCCGTACACTGTCGCTATGATACTCTCCGTACTCCGAGTGTCCGTCCTCGTTATAGAGATACAGGAAATAGTTCGAATCCGAGACGACGTTCACGGTAATCGAGTCGCCCGGTTCGATGACAGCGATATGATCAACAGCGTACTCACTGCCTCGGATGTCGATCGACGTCTCCGGTGTCTCGACTGCATCGGTCGCTGTTAGTTCGTACGTGGAATCCGCGGTCACGACCAATCCAGTGGAGACAACCCCGAGAAGGAGGAGGGTGGTGATTGCAACACCAGTGACGCGAGTTGACATAATCGATTATGTCTCGATTACAATAAAGTCGTTCTGTTTTATAGTCTCGGGGATATCCGTCGTCTTCGGACCCGCTCAGGAGCGGCGCTCGTTCGACGCCGAAACCGCTCAGCAGGGACACTCACAGCGACTCACCGCAGTAGCAGCCGTCTGTGTCCCGCGTGTCATGAGAGCGGCGTCCGCCTCGAGGCGAAACGAGGGCGACGCAGGCGGCGTGGCCGCGGGTTCGTGAGCGCTTCGAGGCATCGGCGATAATCGCGTGGATCACTGGCAGCACCTTCGCTGAACTCCGCACGCTCGCAAGAGCGGTCCCGTAAACGAGGCGGCAACGCCGTTGGTCATGTACAGACGTACTCGTCGTTTCGCTCGAGCGCGTCGAATGCGCCCCGTGACGGCGGACGATGACCGCATCGCTGTTACCGCGACTCCGCTGCTCGCTTCACCACTGCGAGCGCGCTCGAGGTATGTTCGTCAGTCTCGAGGGCCGCTCGAGCGGTACGTGGTAAACCCAAGAGCCGGAGAGTTCGGTGGCGGGCTGCTCGCGGCCACGTCCCGCTCTCGAGATTCTGTTCTCGAGCGCGGTGCAAACACTGCTCGAGACAGCCCGTGGACAGTCGTCGTCTTCGGACAGCCACTCGCGGGCGTCTTTCGAGGCGACTGCCGAGACTGCTCGAGGAGGGAGACCGACGACTACCGAACCCACTAGCCAACCGCGTTCGTCGTGTCGAGGGGGTGTCGTCCTGAGGGGAGGTGCTCTCTCGAGGGAGGGTTACTAGAGGCTGTCCACAGTCACCCGCGGACGTCAACTGTCTCCGGTGGCTCGGCGGATTGACTCGAGCGGTCGGTCTCGCCCGGAACCTCGGCATCCGCGGGGAGGACGAGTCGGCGTTCGGTGTACTCGAGGCCGTTCTTTCGTTCGGTCCGTTTGCGGACTGCGAGTCGGTTTTTCGAGAGGTCGAGAATCGCGTCGATCGTCCTCGAGACGAGCTTTTTGGCGTAGGTGTCGCTCGTGCCGGGTTCCTGGCGGCGGATCCAGTGTTTCAGGTCGCTCGCGGTGACGTACTCTTGGATGGACTGACAGCCCGTCTTCCAGGGATCGTCGCCGACACTCGAGTCGGTGCGGGCTTGCCAGAGTTTCGCGGCGAGTCGTGTCGGGAGGGCGTTCGTGGTCGACCGGCGCATGTCCTCGTCCATGCGGGCGAGTTGCTGGATCGGGAGCAGGTCGCCGTGGGCAAGCGTAGTGTTGTGGTTTCGGTCGAGCGGGTCGTCTTGATTGGGCAGGCGATAGTAGGCGTTGCCGTCGTCTTTGGTGAGTTTCTCGAGTCTGCCGTCGGGGACGTCGATCTCGTGTTCGTCGACGTGCTCGGCGCGGAGGTGGGCTCCCTTCTCGAGTTCGCGTGCCTGGAGTTCCTCGAGGCGGGCTTTGGTGGCTCCCGTTCGGTTTCGGGTTGCATCTGTGAGTGCGTCGAGGCGCTCGAGGTCGGTTTCAGTCGTGTCGACTCGGGTCTCGAGGTCGGTTGTCGTGGACTCGAGGGTGTTGGTTTTGGACTCGAGGTCGTCGGTCTGAGATTCGAGGTCGGTGAGTTGGGACTCGAGGGTGTCGACAGTGTTCTCGAGATCCGCGACGCGGTTTTTCAGACGGTCGTTATCGGCTCGAAGCGTGCGGAGTTCGTCGACGATCGTCTCGAGAAGCGGAGCGTCCTCCGTTCGGTCGTCGCAGTGATCCTCGAGTGACTCGACTATCGACTCACTCATCGGTCTCACCCTCGTCTTCAGTGGCTGGTGAGCGGTTGGTCTGTGTGGTTGCTTCGGCGTTCTGTCGCCGCAGCGCTTCGAACTCCGCCTCGAAGGGCCCCGTGATCACCGTGCTCGCGCCTGTTCGTGATGGGGCGCTCCACTCGTCCGCCTCGGGGAGGTGGCGTCGCAGGTACTCGAGTTCTGCCCGGAGCTCGCGGCAGTGGCGTTTCGCTGTTCGACGGGTGTCCGGCTCGAGTGTGTCGTCGGTGGTGACCGTCTCGAGGAGGGTTGTTGTGTGGGTGTCGAGGGTCTCGAGGAGCGGTCGGTAGTTCGTCGTCGGCTGTGCGTGTCGGTCGGGAGTTTTACTATCCCGTGAATCGTCGTTTGACATGGCTTCCGTAGTGTGGTTACGGGAGCTGGTGCGGGTCGGTGCCGCTAACACCGGTCCGCTATTCTGCGACTCTGTAACCGAGAGAGCCACGTGTAGCTTCCGTAATCGCGACAATGTACTCCTCTGACATAAATCTTGACTACGAGCGTGGTTTTATCAAATCTACGTAAGTGGTTCGACTTCCAGTGGATAGTACTGATTTTTCCGTTTTGCTAGCGGGATATCGCGAATAGATGGTAGAGCGGGTTCCCTGGATGGCTCCTGTCGATTACGAGATCATGCTCTTTTTTGACGACCATCCGATCCTCGTCTCCCCGAGAGTACTCGCAGCGAATATCGAGTACGATCGTCAGTACGTGAGCAAGCGGTGTCGGACACTTTCTGAGGCAGGATTGTTGGTCGCAGTCGATACTGGGCTCTATGAGCTTACGGAAACTGGACGGGAATATCTCGAGGGCGAGTTAGATGTGAGCGAACTCGAGGTCGACGAGTAAGTTTTCCTCGGGCGGGGTGTGCTGCTCGATCTGGCTGTCACTCCTTAGAAAGCCCCTGGCGCGCTCGAGTCGGGGGGCTCGCTGCGCTCCTCACTGCGTTGCGGTGCTTACTCCGCGAGACGCAAAGCGTCTCGCTGATCCCTCGCTCACTACGTTCGCGAGGACGTCGCCCGCCGTCCCCGACCGCGCCAGCCCCTTTCAGCCCCGCCCACGTGGTTTGGTTGGGAGCGCACACATCTTGGAATCGTCATCATCTGAGAAGACTTATGGGCTATCTGGAACGTGACAGAAATGATGGGGTCCGGTTCGAGTTGCGAGTTGCAACTAGTCGAGAATCCATTTACAGCGGAGTCCATAGAAGCACGTCTGTATGAGACAATAGCACGGATGCAGTCACCGAGCACGGTATCCGAGATTGCAGTCCGCGCCGACTGCGAGCCTCAGACCGTCCGCGAGTATCTTCAGTCGTTCGTCAGTCTTGGCGTCGTCATCGAACACCGTGACAACCCACCTGCCTACGAACGCAACGACGCGTACTTCGACTGGGACACCGTCAAAACCCTCGCTCGCGAGCACTCGCTTGCCGAACTCGAGGATCATATCCAGATGCTGCTCGAGCAAGTCCAGACGTATCAAGAACGATACGATGCAGAGACGCCAGATGCCGTCACCAGCTCAACGGCGGACCCTGCTGAAGCAGACATGACTGAGTGGATCGGTGCCCGTGCGGAACTCCGACGCTACGAACAGGCTCGACAAATTCGGCTGAGCAAATTCGATGGTTCCGCTTGAGTTCTCCAGAACGTACGGGCTGTGCACATACATAGTCCGATTGAACGACTCGCAGTTCTAGCTGGACGCCTAGTCGGTGTCAATGATGATCCGGTCGTTCACCGTTTTGACCAGACCAACGGGAATCCGGAGTCGGTCGTCGTCGGTTTCGTCAGTAACCATTGACGAGGGCTCTTCGCGCGGCTCGACAACGAGGTCACAGAGCATGCCGGAGTCAGGGTCTATCGTGACATTGTACAGCGTTCCAAGAGTCGTGCCGTCAGTCTCGACGATGGACTTCCCTCGGAGATCTCGAGCCATGACATCACCCATACGATGATAATGGTGGTTCTAGACAGTAAACAACACGGGATACAGCACGTGGTGAGACGTCGACAAGTAGGGCCATATCAGGCGGGTTGAGCGAATCTATTTGACTGCGGCGAAAAAGCTCACTACGTGTCGCTTTGCGTCTCATTTAGCGGTGCGCGTTTCCTGTTCGAAGCCAGCACGGAGTAACTCGACCCCAGGAAAGCCATCGAACGACCGGAGGATGAAGGCCAGCGCTGCGAAACCGAGCTTCGAAGCGTACTGACGAGTGAGCACGTAGAGCCCGATCGGGAGTGGGATGAGAAAGAGCAGTGAATGACCGAGCGTTCGTCCCGGTGGAAGAATGCCAAGCCCCCATACCAGCGATTTGTCGAGCAGGTCCCGAACGAGACTCGCGACGAGGACGATGAGTACAGGGACGTGTGCTGGAACGGTGTTGAATCGGACTCAAGCTAAGAGACTATATCAGAGAGAGGAACCGCGAGGTGGCCAAGGACAACACAGGTTGAACAAGCAACTGGAACCGCTAGAGTGTCGCTATCGGGGTTTTGGAACGTAAGTTCATGCTGCAAGAATCAGCGAAGACAAAACACTCACGGATAACAGACACGTCTGACACAGTGTAGAGTTCGAGGTTAGTGGTTCCAAGCCAGTCGAAAGAGAGGCTTGAATTGCAATCCTGTGCTGAGATAGTTGCAGTACGAGCGTTAGTCACGCTGACTGCGATACCACGTGACGGTTTGCTCAAGTCCCTCCCGCAGCGAGACCGTTGGTTCGTAATCAAGTTGGTTTTGGGCTTTCGAGATATTTGCCTCGGAGTGTTCGATGTCGCCTGTTCGAGCATCCATATGGACAATATCTGAGTCCGTGTCCGTGATTTCCTGGATCAATTCAGCCAGTTCGCGGATTGTGACCGACTCCCCGGTGCCAATATTGTAGGCGTCACCGACCGCATCAGTAGTTGCAGCTTTTTGATTGGCTCGGACAATATCGTCGATGTAGACGAAATCGCGTGTCTGGTCACCCTCACCGTAGACGGTGATCTCTTCATCCGAGAGTGCCTGATCGATGAACACGCTGATTACGCCACTGTAGTCACCGGCAACTTGTCCTGGACCATAGGCGTTGAAATAGCGGAGAGCGACCGTCTCAAGGTCATAGAGATCGTGATACTGGTGGGCGTAGTGATCGATCGTGAGTTTGTCGAGCCCATAGGGGGAGGTCGGTGATTTGGGATCGGTCTCCGTGATGGGAACCTGCTCTGGATGACCATAGATTGCCGCACTCGAGGCGAGCACGACACGCGCGTCTTCATTGCGGGCAGCCTCGAGTACGTCAAGCGTCGCGTCGACGTTGATTTCGTGGCTCGTCAGGGGGGCCTCCACCGAACCCTGGACACTGACAAGGGCGGCCTCGTGAAAGATTAGGTCGACACCGTCGGTCGCGCGGGCGAGTGCGTCCTCGTCTCGGAGGTCGCCCTCGATGAGTGTGGCGCCGGTGGGAACGTTCTCTCGACTCCCCGTGGTCAACGAATCAAGGACCCGAATATCGTTGTCGTCGACGAGCGCTGTCGAAAGATGGCTTCCGATGAAGCCTGCTCCACCCGTAATAAGAATGGTTTTGTCAGTTGGCCGATCAGTGGTCATGCAAGACAGTGTCGGAGGGGAATACATGAGTCTGCTGGTCTTTTGGTTGACACCGATTGCTCAAGCCTTGAGAAGCAAATTGACTTGGGTGACAGCTATCTGGTCTGCCCTTCTTACCAAGTCAGTCCTACGTACGTAATTTCATCTCGAGGCTCGATGATCCGTCGACCATCAACGACCACCGGCGTCGCCATCGTGTCAAACTCCTCGTCGAGCGTTGCGAACTCGTCCCAGTCCGTGACGACCACAGTCCCGTCAGCGCTATCGAGGGCAGCCGCTGCTGAGGACACATACTCGATGTCAGGGAATCGCTCTTGCATCGGAGCGACTGCCACAGGGTCGTATGCAACGATCTCGGCACCCCGTTCTTTGAGGAGTTCGATCATCGGAATCGCTCGTGAGTTCCGAATGTCGTCTGTCTGGGGCTTGAATGCGAGTTGCCTTGTTTTGCCGCCGAATGACGACAGTTTCAGACGCTCTCACGGTTATCTTCCGTCAGATTAACCGGGAAATGGACGCCGTCTGGCGATATGGCATCGCTCAGACGGCTAGCGCAAATGTGTCGAGACCTTGCCAAACAGCACGTTGACGATCAGGACGTACCCGCCGCGCCGGACGGCGCGGACGGGTACGCCAAGTGGACACAGATCGCGTTAATTCTGTTCCGCGTCGAACTGGAGAAGAGCCTCCGTGAAACTGAAGACTACCTCAACGAGATGCCAGGTGTTCTTGCTGTATTCGATCTCGACGAGGCACCACACTACAGTTCGTTCTGCCGGTGGGAAGACGAGTATCGAATGCGTGAACTCCGCCGCCTGCTCCGCCGAAGCGCGGAGCAGGCGGGCTGGAGTGGTGAAGCTGCGATTGATGCAAGTGGCTTCCAGCGTGATCAAACCAGCTACCACTACCGCGACCGAGCGAACTACTCATTCCAGTCGATGAAGACAACGATCTTGATCGACGTGAACTCACTGGCGATCAAGGACGTTCATTTTACGACGCAGAAGGCCTGGGACGGCCACATCGGGATGCAGGTCTTCCGCCGGAACGCGGAAGACCTGCGTGTGTTGTCTGCTGACGCGAACTACTCGTGGAGCGACCTCCGTAAGGAGTGTCGCTCCGAGTCAACGCGACCGTTGATTAAGCACAGGGAGCAGACACCGTTGCAGAAGGCCCACAACGCACGAATGAACGATGACTACAACCAGCGCTGGATGAGTGAAACCGGCTTCTCGCAGTTGAAGCAAGACGACGGCGAGAAGCTCCGCTCCCGGAGCTGGCACGGCCAGTTCCGGGAGCTAACTCGCAAGTGCATCGTGCATAACCTAACGCAGGCGGCGAGTTAGAGCTCGCCGCCTGCTCCCCTTTTCCGGACGTATCCGGGAGAGGCATCGCCGTCGTCACCGGAACAACGGAGCAAGGTACCATAATTTTGACTCATCAGCAATCGCTGTGACTGACAGCTACTGCATCTTCTGAGGTCGAAAAGTCGTCTCTAACGCCGTAAAATTGTAGATCAGCAACCCCACCCCGATGCCGTCTTGCGTTCAACAAGGCAATGCGAGTCCAAGAACCGCGATTCGAGATCCCTCGAGGTCAACATGGTCTTCGAGCAACTCGAGCATGCGTTCGGGCTGGCGGTCGTTGACTTCGACAGTCGCCTCGAGCACAGCTGGATCGTAGTCCTCCTCGCGTGCAGCCGCGATGATCGCGTTGACGTCTTTCGGAAAACAGGAGCCACCCCAGCCGACGCCGCTACGGAGGAACTGCTCCGAGATACGATCATCGAGCCCGATCGCGTCCATCACTTCGTAGGCATCGAGATCGAACTCCTTGCAGATGTTCCCGAGATCGTTGACCAGACTGATCTTCGAGGCGAGAAAGGCGTTGTTGGCGTACTTGATCATCGCAGCTGTTTGTGGATCCGTTTCGACGACGTTGGTGTCGTGACCTTCCAGCAGTGGTTCGAACACCGTGTGCAGTCGGTCCGTCCCCCACTCGGAACTCGCTCCGAAGACGAGCTTGTCCGGACTCAGGAAATCCGAGACGGCACTGCCTTCCCGGAGGAACTCAGGATTCATCCCGACCTCGATATTCTCGTTTTCGTTTGCCCCTCGGTGAACTGCTGGCTCGAGCACGGTCTCGATGCTCGGCGGCGTCACCGTACTCTTGATGACGACCAGATGGCGCTCGTCTTTGTCCGCGACGGCTTCGCCAGTTGCTTCGGCGGCTGCTTCCAACGCCCCAAGGTCGATACTGCCGTCGTCGTTGGATGGCGTCCCGATCGCCAAGAAGGTGACGTCAGACTCGGGGACCGCGTCGTAGGACGTGGTGGCCTTGAGTCGATTTCCGGCGTGGGTCTCGAGAAGCTCGTCCAGTCCGGGTTCGGAGATCGGTGACTTTCCGTCGTTGAGCGTCTCGACGATTTCCTCGTCGATATCGATCGCCGTCACGTCGTGCCCGAGGTCCGCAAAACAGGCTGCAATCGTCGTCCCCACGTAGCCGCTGCCGATGACCGTGATGTGCATTGTCTGATGTCGCTCAGTGCGAACGGATTATCCTTGTGATCGAAGTGACAACTATCCCGAACCACAAGGTTACCAAAAAGAATTTACGATCATAATGATAGTATCGTTCCAATGAAAGCAGTCGTCCTTGCTGCAGGAGAAGGAACACGCCTTCGGCCGCTGACGGAAGACAAACCCAAAGGGATGGTCGAGGTTGACGGGAAACCGATTCTGACACACTGTCTCGATCAGCTCGTCGATCTCGGCGCGGAGGAGTTCGTTCTCGTCGTTGGCTACCTCAAAGAGAAGGTTATCGATCACTACGGTGATGAGTACCGCGGTGTTCCGATCACGTACACCCACCAGCGCGAACAGAAGGGGCTCGCCCACGCGCTGTTGACCGTCGAGCAACACATCGACGACGACTTCATGCTGATTCTCGGCGACAACATCTTCCAGGCGAACCTCGAGGACGTTGTCCGCCGTCAGGAAGAAGAACGTGCGGATGCTGCGTTCCTCGTCGAAGAGGTGCCGTGGGAGGAAGCGTCGCGATACGGGGTCTGTGACACCAACAAGTACGGCGAGATCACGGACGTCGTCGAGAAGCCCGAAGAGCCACCATCCAATCTCGTGATGACTGGATTCTACACGTTCTCGCCGGCGATCTTCAACGCCTGTCATCTCGTTCAGCCGTCGAACCGCGGCGAGTACGAGATCAGTGAGGCGATCGACCTGCTGATTCAGTCCGGGCGAACGATCGACGCGATCGGCCTCGACGGCTGGCGGATCGACGTCGGCTACCCCGAGGATCGCGACGAAGCAGAGCGTCGTCTACAGTCTGCCGACGGAGACGTCGCAGAAGCAACGAGCGACTAACCGCTCGAGTTTCGTTTTCAGGAGTTGCAAACCAGCGGGTCGTACCATTCCCGGTTCTCGTGGTACCAGTCGATGAACTTTCGAACGCCCTCGCGAATGTCGACTGTCGGCTCGTAACCAAGCAGCTCGTTCGCTTTGGAGACGTCCGAGTGCGTGTGCTCGGCGTCACCCGTCCGAGCGTCATCGTAGACGATCTCGAGAGACGGATCGATCTCGTCACGGATGACCTCCGCAAGTGTTTGAATGTCGATGTTGTCCGTCGAGCCGACGTTCATGATCTCACCGTCTGCACTGTCGTCGGTGAGCAACTGCTCGTTCACTCGCCGGATGTCATCGACGTAGGTGAAATCACGGGTCTGCTCGCCTGTGCCATAGATGACTGGTGGCTCATCGTGGAGACAGCGCGAGACGAAGTTGGTCATCGCCATGTTTGGACGCATCCGAGGTCCATAGACAGTGAAATAGCGCAGCGAAACCGTCGGCAGGCCGTAGATTTCGTTGTAGACGCGAGCATACTGTTCGGTGGCAAGTTTAGAGACCCCGTAGGGTGAGACCGGCATCGTCGGGTGGTCCTCGTCGTACGGGAGGTACTCTGGCTTGCCGTATACCGACGACGAGGAAGCGACGACGACGCGGTCGACGTCGTGTTTGCGTGCGGCCTCGAGGATGGTGACCGTGCCGTCGACGTTATATTCGTTTACTGTTTCTGGTTGTTCAACACTTTCCCGAACACCGGCTTGGGCGGCTTGGTGGTAGACGACGTCTGTCTCGGCGACGAGTTCGTCAACGAGGTCTGTGTCAGTGATCGACCCCTCGACGAGAGTGTAGGAGCCGTCGCCCTGTTCGGCAGCACGACGTGTCGCTTCGACGTTTCGATCTTTGATCCCGAGATCGTAGTACGGGACGAACTTATCGATGACTGTAATCTGGTGGCCGTTCGCCGCAAGTTGTTCGGCGATGTGACCGCCAATGAATCCTGCCCCGCCAGTGACGAGAACGTTCATTGAGAGCATCGTTACGTGGCAGTTACAAAAGATGTTCTATTCTGAGGATCAGTGTTGGGAAAGACAGTCGTGGTACAGTTGGCTGAATCGACAGGCTTTTTCACTACTCTACGGAACTCATTATATCGATGAGCAGTTACTTCAGGGGTTGTCCGGAGGTTATCGACGGACATCCTGTGAGGTCATTTCTTCGCGAAAGAGACTTTGTTGAGAGTCTGAACGAATTTGATCCGTACTTCGATGTCAGGCAACAGACCACCTCGAAGGGACACGATCTGGTGAAGGGGACGTCGCTAGTATCGCGCTCGTAAGGTAAGAGAATGAATATATCAAAAAATACTGTGGGAGTTCCGATACGTCCATGAGTCGAGGTGTCGGTGTCATGGAACTGCTTCGTGACGGCGTTCCCAAGTGGACACTCGAGGGATTTGCCACCCTTACACTGCTTGGCGATCTCCTCATGATCGTGCCCGTTCTGGGATTGCTTTACCTCGTAGATATCGGGCGAAGTCTCACACAGGGCAACCGGGACCGACCGCTGTGTTCCGATCAGACAGCGTTCCTCGTGGCGGCCGTCTTCGGTGGCCTCGCACTCGTCGTCTTACTGAAGGCGATATTCGCACTTCCGCGGCCGCCCGCCGAGTTCCACGTCATCGAACCGAGCGAACACGGGTTCCCGAGTGGACACACGATGGCCGCGACGATCTTTTGGGGAGCGCTCGTGCTATGGCTGCCAGTCAGTCAACGCTCAGTTCGACTCGCCGTTGCTGGTGTCATCGTTCCACTCGTCGGTATCTCACGACTCGCGCTTGGAGTCCACTACCTCGTCGATATCCTCGCATCGATGGCCTTCGGCGCGGCTTACCTCGCGGTGATCGCCTGGCTCACGCAAGGACGGCCCGAGCGAGCGTTTGGTGTTGCGATTGCCGTCGCAGTGCTGGGCGCAGTTGTGACCCAAGGAAGTGGACGCGCGGTACTGGCTCTCGTTGGGACTGTTGGCGCGGCGGCCGGCTGGTGGGTCGTCGAACTTCGTTCGATTCGAAAACGGCTGTTCGATCTGTTCGGACACCGGTACTCACGTTATCGGTAGCCCATTCGTACCAATCTGTGGTGGTTCTACTGCCGTGGGTACGGCAGGCATAACAAACCGTTTGATCGCCACCAGTGTGGAGTATGGCTGAGCAGCTTACGTCCCAGACGACTTGTCCCTGGTGTACCGAACCCATCGAGGATGACGATGAGACCGTGTCGGTTGGTCCTCCACCATCCCTCTCAGCGTCCCGTCACCAGTGGGAGCTTCACGACTGCTGTGCACAGGAATGGCGCGTGTTCGTCGACAAACTCACACAGCTCTCCCAACAGGGGGCTCACCAGGCACTAATCGAGTATCCGAGACAGCACGGACCCGAAGAGGTCGTCTCCTCCTCGCGGTAGCGTGTCTCTTCCAGCTGAAAAGCTTGATTACGCGTCGCGTCTCTTCTCGCGGAGTTGGGTGGAGTTGGGCCTGATACGCCGTCGTCGATCAACCACGAACACGATCCCAGCAACCCCGATCGAGAGAGCGAGCACTTCCGGATCGGCCGAGACGTACAGGTTCGGCGTCGGATGTCGATAGCTGGTCAACGGATAGAGCCACATCGCCGCCTGTCCATCGGCGTAGCTTTTGACAGCGTCGGTGAGGAGGTGGACGAACGCACCGGCGAACAGGAGACCGAAGGCCCGGCGTTGGTTTTGAGCGAACGTCATCGCCCCGATTCCGGCGAGTATCACGACACCGCCGAGCGTGTGGATTGCATCAAGTTGGAACGGGACACCGAGGAGATCGGCGATCGCCCGTTCGGGGACACCGATCGCCAGCCGGTTCAGATCCGGCAGGATCCCCCCGATAACGCCGACGGCGACCCAGCGAGGCGTGAGCCACTCGAGTCGCCAGCTTGCGATCGTCAAGACGGCCCACACGAGCAGCAGATGCGAGAGCAGTTCAGCCACGGCGAACCTCCCACCCCGCTAGTGTGGGCCGCCAGTGGACGAAGAAGTAGGCCGTTCCAGTGAGAAGGGCAATCGCAGAAACGGCCAGTTTGTAGGTCTCAGATCTTGCGTTGGGGTTGACCACGACCGTTTCTGACGTCGCAATCTCTCCATCGGGCTCGAGCGTACCGTACACCTGTACGAATCCGCCTTCTTGGACAGCCGGTTGCCCGCCGTCGGTCGGTACGTCGTCGGCAACGAACTCGAGTCGAGTGCCGTCATCCGCTTCGGCCTCGAGGGTAAGTTCGTCGGCAGCGGTGTCGATAGCTGTCACGCGGCCAAAGACGAGTGTTTCTTCGCCGATGTGGTCCCCGTAGTCGTCCGCGAGTGTATTTTCGGTCGGGTAGGGCCAGCGATCGTCGTATGAGACGGCGTAGTGAACACCGAGGCCGCCGAGCGCGAGGCAGAGAACCACGGCAATCGCAAGGCGAACGGACAAACGCATATGCCAAGATACTGGTCGGACTGCTTATACCTTGGGCAACGGCGGTTAGCGCAGGTCGTTGACTGTTTTCTCCAGCCCCTGTTCGAACGACCACGTCGGCTCCCAGCCAAGCGCCTCGAGTTTGCTCGTGTCGAGCGCGTAGCGCTGGTCGTGGCCCGGTCGGTCCTCGACGAACGTGATCTGGTCCTCCGAACCACCAGTTGCCTCGAGGATCGCTTCCGTCACCTCGAGGTTGGTTCGCTCTGCACTCGCGCCGACGTTGTACACCTCGCCGGGCTCGCCCTCGTGGGCAGCAAGATCGATCCCACGACAGTTGTCGACGACATAGGTCCACTCGCGAACGTTCGAGCCGTCACCGTACACGGGGAGCTCTTTCCCGGCGAGTGAGCGGGTGATGAACTTGGGAATCAGCTTCTCGGCGTGTTGATGTGGGCCGAAGTTGTTCGACGATCGCGTGATGATGATCGGCAAGTCGTGGGTCTCATAATAGCTCCGAACGAGCAGGTCTGCACTGGCTTTCGTTGCCGAGTATGGGTTCCGCGGCTCGAGTGGGTCGTCCTCCGTGAACTCGCCCTCGAGGATCTCGCCGTAGACCTCGTCCGTGGAGATCTGGACGAACCGGTCGATGTCGTGTTCGACGGCGGCGTCCAGCAGGACGCGGGTGCCGTCGACGTTCGTCGAAACGAACTCGCTCGCGTCCTCGATCGAGCGATCGACGTGTGATTCCGCGGCGAAGTTGAAGACGACGTTGGCGTCCGCCACGAGTTCGTCCATCGTGTCCTCGTCCCGAATGTCCGCCTCGACGAACTCGTGGCGGTCGTCCTCGAGGGTTCCCTCGAGGTTTGCGGTCGTCCCTGCATATGTGAGTGCATCGACCGTCGTGATTTCGTCGTAGCGGTCCTCCTCGAGTGCCCAGTGGACGAAGTTCGAGCCGATGAAGCCAGCGCCGCCGGTTACGAGTGCGTTCATATTTCCCGTCGAGACACCAATAGGTCTAATAAATTTGGTTTCGCCACCCAGTTCAGTTCAGGAGACCGGTGGAGCTATTTCACCGGCGACGCACGAAAGCACGATGACGGACGATTCACGGTGGGTTCCACCGGAGACGTTCCGGACGATCGTCGAACACGTGCCGATCGTCTCGGTGGACCTCCTCGTCCACCACGATGGCGGCCTCGTCCTCGGCAAACGGGAGAACGAACCCGCCAAAGGGGAGTGGTTCGGCCCCCGGCGGAACCGTCTTCAAAGGGGAGACGCGCCGGGACGCCGTCCACCGGGTTGCCGAGTCTGAACTCGGCACGGACGTCGTCATCGACGAGGAGCTCGGCACGTACGAGCACCTGTACGACACCGCCGAATTCGACGGTGTCGACTCGAAACACTACCTCGCGACGGCGTTCGTCGTCACACCCGTCGACGAGCGTCTCGAACCGGACGACCAGCACGCGTTGCTCGAGACGTTCACCGAACCGTTCCCCGACCTCCATCCCTATATGGAGCGCTATCTGCGCGACCTCGAGGCGCGTGGCTACCAGTACTGACGCCGATCGCGACTCAGGTCGCCTCCGGCACTGATTTGGGTCGGTACTGGTAACCACGTGTGTATGTCAGTACTCGTACTCGGGGCGAACGGCCTCGTCGGGAGTTCACTGGTCCGGACCTGTCTGGACCGAGGGATAGCTGTTTCGGGGACCTACCACACTGAGCAGCCGGCGTTCGACGTCGACCTGTTCGAGCTCGACATTCGTGATACACAGCGGGTTCGGGCGGTCATCGAGCAGGTCGAGCCCGACGCGGTCGTGAACTGTGCGGCGTACACCGACGTCGACGGCTGTGAAGAGAACCCGGAACTCGCGCGTGGCGTCAACGCCGACGCGCCGGGCGTCCTGGCCGAGGAGTGTGCGGAACGCGGTATTTCTTTTGTGCACCTCTCGACGGACTACGTCTTCGACGGCGAGGCCGAGGAGCCGTATACCGAGGACGACGACCCGAACCCGATCCAGGTCTACGGCGAGACGAAACTCGAGGGCGAACGACGTGTCCTCGAGACCCACTCGGAGACGGTCGTCTGTCGGCTGTCGTTCGTCTGGGGCCGACACGGGGCGACCGGTGACCTCGAGGGCTTTCCCGCGTGGGTTCTGGGGCGCGCACGTGATGGAGAGTCAGTACCGTTGTTTACCGATCAGTGGGTGACGCCGACCAGAGCAGGGTATGCTGCAGAGGTTGTGTTGGATTTACTTGAACGTGATTCAGAGGGGGTGTTTCACGTCGCCTGCCTCGATGAAGTGACACCATACAAATTCGGGCAGTTGGTCATCCAGACAGCTAATGAGAATCAGAGTTTGCTAACGCGCGGGTCGACGACGGATGTCGATAGAGACGCATGCCGACCACAGGACACATGTCTATCTACAGCACTGCTGGGACAGATTCTGGAGAGCAAACCACCGGAGCTCGAGACAGAGATTGAAATTATACTAAACGACTAAACATTTTCTATTTTTCACCTCTTGTAAATAAATGGGGGTTGATGTGTGTACCGAGCGTCCAGTCACACCTATCTGATATCCTTGAGATCAGGGTGTGAAGTATACTCCGATGGAGGTGATCCCTTAGCCGCTGCTTGGTCACGGATCCGTTGCCATTCAGTGTGACGAACCAACACCCTGGCAGGGATCTGATCGAAATCGAGAACCTTCGCGATGAACAGCCTGTGCCGTCCCTCATCGCTGTAGAGTGTTCCATCACGACCGATCACAACACAGACTTCGTGTGCATGAATCGGTTTCGTGGTATCTAAGCCACGGTCGTGAAGTTCTTTCATCGAGAGAAAGCCGTGTTCAACGATACTGTCGTGGAGTGAATCAAATTCCCCACAGACCTCGTAAAACTCGTCTTCGGATGTACAGCCCCACTTCGTCTTTCCTTGGTCAATTTCGTCAGTGATTCGCTCGTAGAACTCCGTTTGGGTCCACGAGATGCCGTCGGTAAAGTGGCGTTCGAACGCGCGGTACATGTCGTACTCCTCGATTGGCCGCGGTCTGGTCTCGTCCCAGTCACCACCCTTGATGTCGAACACGTATGACCGGGGTCCGAACCGTGGCGAGAGATAGTGGTCGACATTCGAGGGATCGATCGACAAGAGGTCGAATGCCCCACCGACATGATGGCCGTGAACATATCTGTATTTCAGTGTTCGGAGGAGCGTACGCGTTCTGTACAGTCCTACCCTCCTCATGTGATTTTTGACCTTTCGGAAGCCGGATCGGACTTGAGACGGCCAACTTCTGCTGGACATTAAATTAGAAAATTGTGCCTTTCTCAGTCTATCTCCAGTCGTACACTCAAATTCGGTACTGGTCTTTGTTCTCGAGGAAGTGCTCACGTTCCTCGTCCTCGAGGTCGTCGAATCGATGGACTTCCTCGCAGTGCAGTCCCGGACACTTCATCACGCGGCGACTCTCGAGTTCGTTGGCTGCGACGACGGTTCCACAGGCTGGACAGGCGTGGGTGATGATGCGCATGGTTAGAGTTTGAGCTGTGAGTTCTCACCGACGACGAGTCGTTTGCCTTCCGGCAGGAGATCGTCAGCGGTGTCGATCGTTGCGCTCTCGCCGATCAAGCTGTCGACGATCTTGACGCTGGTTCGGATCGTCGCATCACCGGCGACGACGGTGTTCTCAACGTGTGCACTCTCGATCGTCGAACCCGCGCCGATCGAGGTGTAGGGACCGAGGTAGGTGTCGGCGGTGATCCGAACATCTTCGCCGATACTGACGGGACCACGAACGACAGCGCCGTCTTCGATGATCGCCCCTTCGGCGACGTCGACCTGTCCCGTGATATCCGCGCCGTCCTCAATGGTTCCGTTGACCGTACCCAAGGCGTCTTCGAGGACGAGGCGATTCGCTTCAAGCACGTCCTCCGGCTTTCCTGTGTCTTTCCACCAGCCCTCGACGATCGCGGAGTCGATCGAACGGCCGTCGTCGAGTAACGACTGGATCGCGTCGGTGATCTCGAGTTCGCCACGCCAGGAGGGCTCGAGGGTTTCGATAGCGTCGAAGATCGCAGGCGAGAAGACGTAGATGCCGATGAGTGCGAGATTGCTCGGTGGGTCGTCAGGCTTCTCGACGAGTTCTTTGACCGTGCCGTCTTCGTCGACGTCGGCCACACCGAACTGCTGGGGATTTTCCACGCGCTGGAGAGCGATGCCCGCGGCGTGGTCGCCGGTCTCGAAGCTCTCGACGAGGTCGGTGACGCCGCCCTCGAGGATGTTGTCCCCGAGGTACATCACGAAGTCGTCGCCGTCGACGAACTCCTCAGCACAGCCGGCGGCGTGGGCGAGCCCCAGCGGGTTCCCCTGGATGATGTAGGTGATCTCGACGCCGAAGTCTGTGCCGTCACCGAGGTGTTCCTGGATCGCTTCGCGGCCGAGATTGCCGAGGACGATCCCGATCTCGGTGATGCCTGCTTCCTTGAGGTCTTCGATGGCGTACTCGAGGACGGGTTTGTTTGCGACCGGGACGAGCTGTTTCGGGCCGGTGTGGGTGATCGGCCGAAGACGGGTGCCACGACCGCCGGCGAGGATGAGTCCCTTCATCGTTATCCGTGGACGGGTGCCTCCCAGTCGAGTGGGATTTTGTCAGTGTCGTACGGAATCCGTTCCTCGTCAGGATCGTCGTAGTCGTAGAGATTGGTGGGGTAGTTGAGCAGAATTGCCGGCTCGTCGCCGATCGCTTTGAACCCGTGCCAGCAGTCACCGGGGATCCGGATCACCTGCTGGTTGTGCTCGCCGATGACGAACGTATTCAGTTCGTCTTGTGTCGGCGAGTCTTCTCGGTCGTCGTAGACGCCCACCTTGATGCGGCCTTTCGGACAGACGAAGTGGTCGATCTGTCCCCGATTGTGTTTGTGCCAGGCGCGAACGACGCCCGGGTAGGTCATCGAGTAGTAGCTCATCGCGGGTTCCGGGTCGTACTCGTCCCAGTCCTCGCGGAAGACCTCCACCAGATGCCCGCGCTCGTCGGCGTTCACCTGGAGTTCGCGTACTTCGAGGTCGTGTATCATAAGATAGTGTGTGGTCGTCAATGGATCAATATAACAATTTCCATGTACTGACGGATCGCTTAAAAATTGTCGCTGCCAGCGGAGTAGCAGCGAAACACAAAGACTAATTTGTGGGGTTTCAAGATTTGTTCTGAGAGACTAATGTACGACTGGCGACCTATTACGGACTGGACGTTCTCCATTTTCGACCCGGTCTGTGGGAGACAGGGACTCGAACGACCATCTCATCGGTGGAGGGGCTGTACCCAATGAGTGACGACTACACGTACCGCGAGAAAGCCGCCGCGGTTCGTCGTGTAGCTGCGTTTCGCCCCGCGTTTACGCTCGGTGTGATCATTCTCAGTGTGGTTGCTGCGGGGCTCGAAGCCGTGGGGCTGAGCTTTATTCTCCCGATTCTCGAACTCGCTCAGGGTGAGGTCGATCCCGACGAAGCAAGTGGAGTACTCGGAATGTTCGTTACGCTGTATCAGACGCTCGGTATTCCGTTTACGCTTGGATATCTCGTGACGGGTGTCGCTGCAGTGATGACGATACGCTACAGTTCGAGTTTCTTAGTCGCTTGGTTCCAGGCCGCTCTCAGTCAATATTACAAACAGGAAATTCGTACTGACGCGTACGATAAGGCTCTCGACGCGCGGGTTTCATATTTCGATCAAGAAGGATCTGACGAGATTCTGAATGCCATTATTACTGAGTCAGGGTACGCCAGTAGCGTAATCAAGATTCTTGTCCGACTGGTTGAGCAGGGTCTTCTCGCAGCCATGTATTTCGGAATCGCACTGTTTATCGCTCCGTGGTTAACTCTGGTTACAGGAGTCGTCCTTGGTGGAGTAGTGCTACTATTCAAATTTGGTCTAGAATCAGGCGCATCGGTGGGGGGTCGCCTTGCCGAAGCCAACGAAGAGGTTCAGACAGCCGCACAGGGGGGGACGCAGGGAATCCGCGATGTCAAAGCGTTCGGTATGCGCGGCGAACTGTTTACCCGTTTCAGCGATGCAGTAGAAACTGCGGTTCGATCTTCGATCAGAATCAGTCGTAATAAGGCGATTATCAAGAACTTCTATCAACTAGTCATTGCGGTTACTGTCTTTGTGCTAATCTATGTGGCGATCGCATTCACATCCCTTTCACTCGGAGCGCTAGCAGTCTTTCTCTTCGCAATTTTCCGTCTCGGTCCGAAAGTGAGCGTCCTGTCGAACGTTATTTACGATCTCGACAGCAAGCTCCCCCACTTGATTCGCACCCAGCGGTTCCTCGATGAAATGGATGACTACAGTGAGCCGGAACCCGTTCGAGATGAAGCTCCATCGGATATTGAACGCGTTGAGTTCGACGATGTGCGCTTCTCCTACGAGACGAGTGACGATGAGGTGCTCCGTGGCGTGTCCTTCGACGTCGAACGCGGCGAGTTCGTCGCATTCGTCGGGCAGTCTGGCGCTGGGAAGTCGACGATCATCTCGCTGTTCGCGCGGATGTACGAACCTGACGCGGGTGAGATCCGAGCTGATAGTACTCCAATCGACGAATTCCCGATTCAGGAATGGCGAAAGCGTGTTTCTGTCGTGCGACAGAATCCGTTTATTTTCAATGAGACGCTTCGATACAACCTGACGGTCGGGAACCGCGATGCGACTCAAGAAGAAATTGAGAAGGTCTGTGAGATCGCGCAGGTGACAGAGTTCTTCAACGACCTACCAAACGGCTTCGATACCGAGCTCGGTGATGACGGAGTTCGGTTGTCAGGTGGGCAGCAACAGCGGATCGCTATCGCTCGCGCACTGTTGAAAGACGCGGATTTCCTGCTCCTGGATGAAGCCACTAGCGATCTGGATACCGGTCTCGAAGAGAAAGTCCATTCGGCTATTGAAGCGATGGATCGTGACTACGGAATGGTCGTCGTGGCACATCGTCTTTCAACGGTAACTAATGCAGATCGGATCTATGCGATGGATCAAGGGAAGATTGTCGAACGTGGTGATCATCGGACACTAATTTCTAAGAATGGCCAGTATGCTGGCTTGTACGACAGACAAGTCGTTGCTGGATCTGCGAGTGATTAATACCATATATGTTGTCAGATATGATGATATTACATATATAAATCGAAAAACATATTTACTGTCTTTGTTTCCGAATTAGTAAGTATATGATCTCAAGAGCTGTCCAGCACTTAAAGTCAATATATAAGCTTGCGGAACCTCGCCTACCGAGGGAGATAACCAGACGAATCCGAGACTGGTATGCGACTACGCCCACGAAGCCTCATCCAACGCTTGTCATTGTACTTGATTCTTGTCGGTATGATTCCTTCGTTGAGGCATACAACGATGATTTTCCAGTGTCACCCACGAGAGCACATTCGCACGCGCCGTGGACGCTTCCCTCTCATGAAGCGATTGTACGTGGTGGCATCCCATATGCTTCTGATGGTACAGGGTTTGCAAACGATTATCCATCGACCTATGTTCCACTAACACGATATCACAATACATCCTGGGGTGTAGTTTCTATGGGCTATCTTCATAATAACTGGTATATTGATTCGCCGACATATAGATACTTTGATCGGTGGGAGATGCCAGGTGAAGATGCACCGGTTGAAAATAAAATTGATATAGCAATACAATGTGTAGATGATGCGGATGGCTCGTGGTTTGGTTTGGTCAATCTTAGCGAAACTCATTATCCCTATGGAGGACGATGTGATCTTTCACACGACGATCTTATCAATAAATTGGCCGATGATGAACGCGATCCTAACTATGAGACCGCACATGACTGGCAAATAAGTGCTTGTCGTAACTGTCTTGACTCGATACAGCGGCTAGTGGAGACTGTCCCACCAGAGACAAATATTATCATAACGAGTGACCACGGGGAACTCTTTGGTGAAAATGGAGGGTATGGTCATAATTATAAACGCGCCGCTGTGTTTCATGAAAAACTATTCGAGGTGCCACTATTATCATGGGTGAAAGGTACAGGAAATAGCACGGTCAGAAAGGACGACACACAGTATAGTGATGATATTCCAGAGTCAGTGCGAGAACGACTCGTTGCCACAGGGTATCTGGAAGATTCTACTTAGATTATACAATTATAATAAATTTAATACCATGGACTTTAGTATTATTTCTGTGTATAATGATAAAAGAAAATTGGAAAATTTTCTGGAAAGAGGGTTAGATCAACAAGAATACAGGAGTTTTGAGAGGATTTTCATTGATAATCGAGAGGGTGTATATGACTCGGCTGCTGCTGCACTTAATGCAGGTGCAACAAAAGCAAGTGGAGACTACTATTTCTTTATTCACCAAGATGTTAAACTTCCGCCGTCCTATCTTTCTAAGGTTCGTCAGCATTTGAATACCATCGATGACTTAGGCGTCGCTGGTGCTGCTGGAGTTCGAGAGACGGGCGAATGTAGCGCCGAAGGCGTGAATGTAATCCATCATGGTGAATCCCAACGTAAATGGGAGCGTGGAATGCCAATTTTAGACCCAACAGAAGTTGATTCTCTTGACGAACTGTTATTGATTGTTCCCAATGATGTTTTCAACGAAGAACCATTTTCACCATCGCTTTGCCCCGGCTGGCATCTCTATGGAGTTGAATATTCATTAAGGATGAAACGCCTCGGAAAGAGTGTAGTAGTTTTGCCTATAGATCTTTGGCATCAATCAGACGGGGGTTGGCGGGGAATAAGTCACGATAAGACACTTTTGAGATTGATCCAAGAATATTCAGAGTGCGATTGTATCCATACGACTGGCGGGTCGTGGCCAGCAACGAAAAAATATGGCCTATGGCGAGTTGTAGAGAATAAAGTCCAATCCTCATTAATTAGATATTTTATAATTTCATGGAGCATGCATGGACTTACTAGAACAATAAAAAAGATTGTGAGAAAACTAATAAGGAGGTGACATACCGCGCCTAAAATAATATGGTTGGAAAATTTTGATTCTATTTATGATTTTCAATTGCATCAGTGATGATCTCTTCCAACACCGGTTCATAAGCATCATAACTGTACTCTTCAACACACCGTTCTCTTGCTTTTCGACCAAGCTCCTCTCGAAGCGCCGGGTTTTCGTGAAGTCTCGTAATCTCTTCGGCGATAGCGTCACTTGAGTCTGGCTCAACGACGATACCACATCCCTCCAGTATCTTTGGGATGTCAGAGACGTTCGTTCCAATGATTGGTTTTCCCATAGCCATCGCATCGAAGAGTTTCGCTGGAAGCTGTCCACGGGTAGCCTGAGATCGCTTCTGTGGAATCGTAATGATATCTGCAGCTGCGACCCACTTTGGAATCAGATCGAACGGCTGGGGACCGACAAATATGACACGGTCTCCCGCTAGTTTGCGGAGATACCGGGCGTACTGGGAGTCTTGAACACCAACGATAACGCCGATGATCTGGCCGTTTTCTATACTGTTGATAGCGCGAATCAGATCGTCTACCCCCTTGTGCTCTCTCGGTGTCCCGCTAAACATAACGATCGTCTTCTCTTGTGGGAGACCAAACTCGTCGCGAATCGCTTCCTTGTCAAATTTTTCTGGGTCAAATGTATCAGTATCTCTCACGTGAGGAACGACCGTCCCTCCGAATTTATCTTGAAGAAATGTGTTCGAAACGATCAACTCATCAGCACGGTTTGAGATTTTCTCGAGTAACTGAATGTAGTATCCTTTATTAACATTGTTTAGTTGACTTATTTTTTTGACATGAGATTTGAGACGACTATCAGTATGCATTAGACCCGTATCCCAATCATCGATATCAAGTATGACTGGGGTTCCATCTCGATACCGCTTAATCAAGGCAAGCCCGTAGCTCGTAGTTCGTGGTTTGCATGCCACGATAACATCCCCAGTAAGTTGATCAGTGACGGAAGCCGCTCGTCGTGGGAACTCTGCTATACTAGCGGTCGTACCAAGCCTTTTGTAGTCCCACTTATCTTCAAGCGGTTCCCAGACGCCCTGACCATAGTCAATCCCGGCAATTTCTACTTCGTGATTGCGATCTAAAACTTCTGTTAAGAGATGAGCACGTCCGAGACTATTACTCGTGAGGTTTCGGCAGAGGACTGAAATACGCACAATTGTACTGGTCACTCTTGTCAAATATAGATTATGGTAGTATTAGGCTCTATCCGCAAATGGTTTCCTTTGGGAGATTTTCTATTCTCCTGAAATGGAGAAACGGTCTAAACGCGCTTTAAAAATCATTCGAGATGAAGGGCCCAGGTCCCTTCTGGTGGCATCGGTACGCCATTTAATCCCTCCCGAAACACGGATTCGGCTCAAAGCACAGTATTACCGACTTTGAGGGCACCGTGGCTTTGGCGACCCCACGAGGTTACTTGACGTCCCTGTAGAACAACTTACGCATCGGATATCCCAGTCGTGGCTCGAAACCACCCTACCGGAAGAAACCAGTATTATTGGAGGAACCTAGGATCGAAAAGCTAGACCGTTTGAGGAAAGTCCCAAGTACAAATATATTTTGCAATACCATGATAATGCGGTGAATAATGAGGATGCCCAGTCTCCTAATGTTAACTGGGACGTGTCTGAAAACCATCTCGCGGACTTTGAACGGCTTTATCAGAACATCCAGTCGAATGGCTATCAGCCCCAATCCGAGTTAGAAGGGGATGAGAATGTATTGGATAATATATATTTATTAATTGGCAGAGAGGGGGAGCTGACTGTGGAACGTGGATATCATCGCGTGGCTATCGCAAAGACCATCGGATTGAATGTCGTGCCTGTGTATGTTCGGGCCCGACACGAGAAGTGGCAAACTCTCAGAGACGAGGCCTGGGACGCCGGATCAAAAGACGAGCTAAGCCATGATGTCTGCCAACACATTGATCATCCCGACATCGCTGCAGCGCTACGTCGGTCCAAGTAATTACAGTATCTTTAACAGTTTTCCATACCCCAGCTGTTATAGATGAGGTCCAACTCTCCAGATATCTCGATAATTATTCCCGTCTACAACAATGAGGAAGGTCTCGATCAGTTGTTGAAATCGATCGCAAAGCAGACTCTCCAAGATGATACGTTCGAAACGATTGTCGTTGACAACGGCTCAACTGACCGGACACCGGAGGTAGCGAGGAATCACTCTGTTACTCTTGTGTTTGAGCGGGAGGTTCAGAGTTCGTACGCCGCTCGTAACAGAGGGTTAGAGGAGGCATCAGGAAACTATATCGCCTTCATTGATTCCGACTGCATCCCCGAACCAGATTGGCTGCAAACAGGCGTGGAACCGCTGGTGAACGAGGAAGCCGATCTCGTAGCGGGGCGAGTTGAATTTCTCCCAACCGATCCGTCCAACCGAAGCCTTGCAGAGCTTTACGACTCTGTGTCGCACCTCAGGACGAAACAGGCAGTCGCCAGCGGAAATGCTCCGACAGCGAACCTGTTTTGTCGACAGGAGATAATCGAATCCATCGGCCCGTTCCAGACCGACATCATCTCAGGTGGAGACACGGAATGGACATCGGCGGCGACAGACGCTGGCTTCCGATTGGACTACGCTCCCGAAGCAACAGTGTACCACCCCGCCCGCGAATTCCGGAGTCTACTCCGGAAGAATCATCGAATCGGTATGGGTGGCGTCCAGCGTGGACGAGTCCCATCCGTCCTCGGGTGGGGGAGGATGTTGTTCCCACGAGGTCCAAGTGAGATGAGGGCCCGGCTCCAGAGCGAAGAAATTGGAGTGACGTGGAGGCGGATTCTTGGGCTCTTTCTAGTTGATTGGGCAGCCAACTTCGCTCGTGCATCCGGTGTGACTAAGCAGTACATCTACGAAAAACTCCAAAGTTAGGATGAAGGCCTTACTGATGTCACTGACTATTGCTCAGAAGATAACCAACCAAATCATCAGCTTAGTGGGAACTCTTCTCGCCACTATTAAATAATCTCAATGACTGGTGCCAGTATGGCAATATCCTACCCATCATCTAGTCGGATCTGCTTGTTTGTCTACTCCTTCACCGGCGGAGGTGCAGAAAAGATGATGGTCAACGTCGCCAACGAACTGCACGCTCGCGAGTACCAGGTCGAACTTGTGCTGGTAGATGCTACTGGACCGTACAAGTCGCTGGTTGACCCAGAAATCGACGTTTCCGAAATTGGGGGATCCAACACTATCGAGATTCAATATAACCTCTGGAAGTACCTCCGTAACAACGAGACAGATGTTCTTCTTTCTACGATGGAGATTCCAAATATCGTCTCCGTGGTCGCAACTCGCCCACTCTCAATTCCTGTCGTCCTCAGAATCGCGAATATAAACTCAATGAAAGAACGACATGGCAAATACCAACTCATCCCTATACTTAAACGACTCACCTATTCATATGCCGAGTCAATCGTCACGATTTCCGATGGTGTGGCCCATGACCTAGCGGGTATAACCGATATTGATGAAACACGGATGCGAACCATCTACAATTCGGCATTCGATCCCGAGATTCCAGAAAACTCTCGCGAACCAGTTGACCACGAATGGTTGAACGACGACGACAAAAACGTCGTTATCGGCGTCGGAAGTCTGAAACCACAGAAAGACTTCTCGACGCTTCTCGACGCAATACATCAAATAGAAAATGACAACTCCCATCTGATCATTCTGGGTAAAGGAGATCTGAAGCAAGACCTCGTGCAGCAAGCGAACGAGCTCGGAATCCGCGACCGGATCTCGTTCCCTGGCTTCGTCGACAATCCCTATGCCTACATGGCGAAAGCGGACGTGTTCGCTCTCTCCTCAGCGTGGGAAGGATTTGGGAACGTCATCGTCGAGGCGATGGCCTGTGAAACACCGGTTGTCTGCACCGACTGTCCAGGTGGGCCTGCTGAGATTCTGGACGACGGCACATACGGTCCCCTCGTCCCTGTCGGTGACGACGCAGCGATGGCAGAAGCGATCCAGGAGATGCTTGACGATCCGACAGACACCGAGCCACTCGTTTCGCGGGCACAGGACTTTACGATCGAAAAGATAGTCGATCAGTACGAGGAAGAGCTACTTTCAGTCGCGAAGGATTAACCAGCGACCTCCCGCAGCACCTGTGTCCATTTCGGTTCGGTCACAGTCAGACAGTACTCCGTCTCCACGCGTTCCCGGCCGCGCTCACCCATCCGTTGTGCTAGCTCCCAGTCGTCACAGAGTGCCATTAGTCCCTCAGTCCACTCCTCGAGTGACTCGGCGTGTAATCCGTTCATATCTTCTTCGGCTATCTCGGCGCTCACTCCCACAGGTGACGCAACCACGGGCTTCCCACACGCCATATACTGGATCAGCTTGAACCCGCATTTCCCACGTTCCCACGGCGTATCCACCAGCGGCATGATCCCCACGTCGAACTCGGCGATGTCCTCAACTTCGGTCTCTTCGGACCACTCCCGAACCTCGAGTGGAACACCGGGCAACTCCACCGCACCCGATCCCACGAGGACGACGCGGGCATCGCGTCGATCACAGACCGCCCGAAGCGCAGGCGAGATCGCCTCGACGTACTGGGCGGTCGTCGGCGAGCCGATCCAGCCGATCGTGAACGGCCCATCCTCGCTCGGCGGGACGTGGGGATATTTCTCGAGGTCAATCACCGTCGGTACGATCTCCACCCGGGAGGCCCCCGCCTTGCGCGCCCTCGAGGCCAGGTACTCGTTGCCGGCGACGGCGGCGTCGGCCTCGCGCATTACGACGTCAATCTTTGTTCCGAGCAGCGTCCGCACCAGCGGGTTCCCGGATCGGTCGTAGTTGTGGAAGATCGCGTCGTCGTAGTCGACGATATACGGCGTCTCGAGTCGCCCGAGCAGCCGTTCGAACAGCGCCGGCGCGTACGGCAGCAGTTCCTTCTCGAGGACGATCACGTCGTACTCACGCACGGTCAACAGATCACGAAGCCGTCGGAGGTAACTCCGGACGACGCCCGCCAGCGGCCGCTCGCCCGTTTCGTACAGCGTCTCGAGGTACGCGTTCGAGAACAGCGGCGCGTGCGAACAGTTGATCCCGGCCTCCTCGAGGTGCGGGAAGTACTGTAGCGAGCGGTAGCGGCTGCTTGCGCCCTTGCGGTCGTACTTCGTCAGGAACAGCGCGTCGAGCTCACCCATCGTCGACCACCGTCCGGTAGATCTCGTCGTAGGCCTGGACGCCACGCTCGAGGGAGTAGTACGATTCGGCGACCTGTCGACACCGTGCTGCGGTCGCGGGCGTAGTACTGAGGTCGACCAGTCGTTCGACTGCCTCTCGTTTCTCCTCGGGATCGAACGAATCCAGCGCGACGCCGACGCCGTTGTCCTCGAGGATCGACTCGACGTCACCGACAGCCGCGTTACTCAGGCACGGGAGACCACACGCCAGGAACTCGCCCATCTTCGTCGGCGAGGTCCCCTTCTTTGAAAAGGTCGGCGTATAAAAGAAGATCCCCGCGTCCATCCGGTTCATTTCAGCAGGGACTTCGTCGTGTTCGACGGCTTTCAGCGTCACGGCTGATTCGTCGATATCGAATTCCGCGAGCCGATCGTACACGTAGTCGTGATCGCCCTGATTGAGGATCTTCAGCCGGCTGTCAGGCCGTAGCTCCCGGAGGAGTTCGAAACACTCGAGGACATCGTCGAACAGATACCACGTCCCAACCGAACCCACGTACCCGAGGACGAACTCCTCCTCGCGGTGTTCGGGCTGGGGCGTGAACAGCTCGAGGTCGGCACAGGTCGGGATCATCTCGAACCGCGTCTCCGTGGTGTCGACGTGGTCAAACGCCTGCATCGCGTCGATGCCGGCCTCAGTCAGTGAGACGACCACATCAGCGTGGGTCAGAAACTGTGTCTCGAACCATTTCGCTGTCCGATACAGTCGTCCCCCTTCGTCCCACATTCCGCCGTCGACGCGTTCGTCAGCCCAGAAGCCGCGCATGTCGAAGACGAACTGCGTTCCGAAGAGTCGCTTGCACAGCAATCCGAGAACCGACGGCACGTAACTACGCGTGTGAACGACATCGATGTCGTTGCGCCTGACCGCTCGTACACTGACAGCAAACCCGACGGCGAGATCCAAAACCGTGGCCGGTAGCGACGGCGACCGATGATACCGCAACGGATGCCACTCGATCCCGGCAGCTTCGACCTCCTTACGAAGGGCCTCGAAGCGCTCGGTATTCTCGAGATCCTCCGAGTTCTCGTACGTGATCAATGTGATCCCGTGGTGGTCGGCGAGTTGGTCCAGATAGCGATAGACCTGGGACTGTCCGAGCGGTTCCAGCAGTCCCGTATATGAGATATACAAGATCTCAACCGATTTCTCCTGTGCCATCGTTCGGTACGTAACCTCATCTCGACTACTGATATAAATCAGTATATATACGTGGCAGACCAGACATGTTTTCAAGTGAAAAAATAATTAAATGAGAAATAGGAGTATTACAAAACAGATGTCGAAACTCACAAACAGAAAATATATATATATAGAACATGTGAAATAGACTCAACTGTGTCGAAAGGAGTTCTGTATGTTGGTACTGGTGAACGGTTTTTCGATGAAGCTGTCGAATCAGCGGAGTCGTTACGCGAAACGAATGACTTTCCTGCCTCTATCCTTACTACTCCAAAATTAAAAGACAAAAAAGAGACAAGTCTGTTTGATGATGTCATAACGATTGATGCTTACGATGACCTTCGTGACAAAATATATAATCTAAACAAGACACCGTACGATAAGACACTATATCTAGACGGAGATACATTAATACTAGGTGATATTTCACCTGTCTTTGATTTACTGGATCGAGTTGAAATTGCTGCTGCATTTGCAACAGGCAGAGACATAATCGGTACAGAAGAGATTCCGGATGCCTTGCCGGAACTGAACACCGGGGTAGTCGCGTATAAATCAGCTTCTGATAATGTGGATAACTTTTTTTCGCTATGGAAAGAATTACAGATAGATCAGATCAAAAATGGGAATTTGGAAGAGTTGACAAGTTTTGGGAACTTATACGGACAAACAACTTTTCGAGAAGCCCTGTACAGATCCGATGTCGCATTTTCCATTCTTCCGCCAGAATATAACTTTGGGACCTTTGGACGCGGTTTCGCTAAATATGAGGTGAAAATTCTCCATGCAACCAACCGAAAATGGTTAGAACCGATAATTAATGAAGAACTCGGAGACCGTGCTGTAGTTGGGAATTACATTCGGTATCCATACAAAGGAAAAAAGAAAAGATTTAGAGGATTACCTGTAATTGATATATTTGAGAAAAAATTACCTGTGAAACCCATAACTGATAGACTTGGTGTTACCAAACAATTAAGAAATGCTCGAGATGAACTGAGTGAATTATACGCTTCCCACCGGTAGGGTTAAATTCAAATATGGGTCCTTCGGCATTATGTCATGACTCCATCCATCTTTTTCGAATACTTTAAAAAAGTTGTCTGGTGTCATTAATCGTGGTTATGATTATTTGAGCAGTTCGAATAACGCCGAATAGTATAGCGTTTTGTGATAGTCATCCAACAGTGTCGACGTAGGATGAATCGTGCACACTAAGCTGGCCAGACGTAGTTATTCAGAGAGATATTGCGCCTCCCAGAGAATTCCATACTCCTTGATTAATTAACGAAATCCAAATGTTCATATGGTTGGTTCTTTCCAGTAGTATCATAATGATGTCGTGGGACCAGAAAACCCTTGGATCAATTACAGTGTTAATTCTCGCCTTTATTATCCGACTCTGCGGGATTGTAGTAACCAACCTCACTAACCTGAACCCTGATCATGGGTCAGATACGGTAGGGTATGCAAAGAGGGCAGAACGGATTGCAACCGGTGAAATCCCGGTAATTGAAGCCTTAACTTCATTAGGTGCTTACGAAACATGGGGTGTATTTCTTTCCCCGTTCTGGCTTCTGCCAGGGCCGAGTGAAATCTATGCACAGCTCTTTACGGCTGCTCTGGGCGCATTAGCTGTCTACAACGTCTATCTAATTGCTGCTCATTACCACTCCCCGACTGCTGGGTTGCTTGCAGCTATACCACTGCTCATCTTCCCCAGTTTTGTCGCGATCCAATCAACCATTCTTCGCGATACGGCAATTATAGTTGGTCTTACGACATCGGTTAGACTGGTAATCATCCCCGGACAAGGGCATCCAACAGTCCGAGTTGGTGTCGCACTCTTAGCAGTTGGGTTTGCTGGAATCCTACGTTTTGAGAATTCACCGGTGTACGCGGCGACGCTTGCCGTCGGTATGGCCTTTTATATCGTCCAATGGCGGCGAGAATGTGCCGCCCTGATCGTCGCGGCAGTCCCCGCTTCGTACTACCTATACTTCAACTACCTGCTAGATTTTTTTGTCGATACGATTTATCGTGGTCATAGAGGTAATGAGGGGTTCCTGGACTTCATCATTTTCTCCCGTGCGGCTCGAATCCGAGAACAGGAACGGGGTGCACGAACAGGCTATCTCATCGACCACCTTCCGGAGACACTCACGGGCGTGGTCGCGTTCGCCCCAGTCGGCGCAATCTACTTCCTGTACGTCCCGTTTCCCTGGATGGTCGAGACGCCGATCGATCTGATCGTCTCGCTCGAGGGACTCGTCGCGATGGCTTACACCGTTTTCGCCGCCTTCGGCGTCTGGTACATGCGAAAGCGGCAGCTGCCAGCGACCGTCGCGCTCATCGCCGGATTCCTCACGTTCGTCGTGATTTACGGCTTCATCAGCGTCAACGTGGGCACGTCGGTCCGACAACGCCAACCGATCATCTGGGTCCTGTTCCTCTTCGGTGGGATTGGCCTCGCCGAACGGTTCGAGGGCCAACTCGAGGCAGCGACTGATCGACTCCGAGACGAGTACACTACTCGCGTAGCCCCACTCTACGCTCGAGAAGAAGCAAACGAACCTACACCGACTAAGTCAGATACCGTCGAGGAAGCTGACGAACTCGATCTCTCCGAGTATAAACAGTTCCCTCGAAACGAGCGAAAGTAGCTTCGGTCACCGACCGAACTGCTTCGACGAGATCCACACGCAGCGCGGTCAGCCATCAGAGCCGCCGTTCACGCGGTCGGCGACGTATTCTCAACCTCTTCCTGCTGCAGAGCCTCCACCGTCCGTTCGAGGCCCTCTCGGAACTGGACGGTCGGTTCGTAGCCGAAGTCCGCACGCGCCTTGTCAATATCGGCGTGAGAGTGTTTGACGTCACCAGGCCGTGGATCGTCGTAGCGCGGTTCGATATCGGTTCCGAGTACGTCGTTCAGTTCGTCGACGAGTTCGTTCACCGTCACTCGGCCGCCACAGGCCACGTTGTACATCTCGCCGCCGACGTCGCTCGTTGCGGCCTTGTAGTTTGCCTGAAGGACGTTCTCGATGTAGGTGAAGTCACGCGACTGTTCGCCATCGCCGTAGATCGTCGGTCGCTCACCGTTGAGCATCAGTCGAGCGAACTTCGGCACGACGGCTGCGTAATCGCTCTCGGGATCCTGACGCGGCCCGAAGACATTGAAGTAGCGCAGTGCCACCGTATCGAGGTCATAAAAGTCCGAGAACTGCATCGCGAGCTCTTCGGTCCAGTATTTTGTGAGCGCGTACGGTGACTCGGGATTGACGGGCTGATCTTCGCGCTTCGGGAGGTTGCCACTGGAGCCGTAGATCGACGACGAGGCTGCGACGACGACCCGCTCGACGTCTGCATCCCGCGCGGCGAGCAAGAGTTCACTCGTCCCGATGCAGTTCGCCTCGATCGACAGCCGCGGCTTATCGATGCTGCGTGGCACCGATGGCACGGCTGCCTGATGGAAGACGTAGTCGACACCGTCCAGAACGTCCGCCAGCTCGTCGGTCGCCAGGTCGCGTTCGTACAATTCGAACTCGTCGTCGGTAACGCCCTCGAGGTTTTGTCGGCGTCCAGTCTCGAAGTTGTCGACGCCACGGACGTTGTGGCCCTCATCAAGGAGTTTTCGTACGAGATTCGAGCCGATAAATCCAGCAGCACCTGTCACCAAAGATGTGGTCATAACCCTGAGTCTTAATCGGAGATATATAAGTTATGTGGCTTGTGTCTGACGACCAACTCACCAGGTCGCGAGAACGACAGAAGTCGTGGTTCCCGAGCAGTAAAACGCGTCCGTGTGGCGGCGACAATCCCTGTTCAGCGCGTAATCAACCCATCTTTTGACAGCGATTTCCCGACGCCAGTTGCAGATTTCTACGAGCCCTGTGGCACCGACTTCGATCGGTCCGTTGTCATACGTTCGTCTGCAGTTGTGCCGTCGTCTGCTGTCACGTCTGTTGTGGGTTCCTCGGCGATGTCCGTCTAAAGTAGTTCCTGGTACACCGCTTCGAGATCGGCGAGCATCTGCTCGTCCGAGAATCGCGTGACACGTTCCCGACCTGCTGCACCGAACGCCTGCCGACGCTCACGCGACGCAATTAACTCCTCGAGGCGGCTGGCAAGCGCCGTCTCGTCTCCGGGCTGGATCAGATAACCGGAGTCGCCGTCGGCAACCTGCTCGGGGATACCAGCAATGTCAGTCGCGACAACGGGGAGGCCGCTGGCCATCGCCTCCGTAATAACACGCGGCGTCCCCTCGCGATAGGAGGGGAGCACGAACACGTCACAGGCGGCCATGATCGCCGGCACGTCCGACCGATACCCTAACAGCGACACAGTCTCCTCAAATCCACGCCGCGCAATTTCGCGTTCGAGGAATGCTCGTTGTGGACCATCTCCGACCAAGTAGACCGACACCGCTTCAGCAGGAAGTTGCTCGAGGGCCTCGAGCAAGACGTCGAACCCTTTTCCGTCGGCCAGCCGGCCAACCATCAGGATACGAACACCGTCGCCATCGATGTCTACGGCGGGCTCAACGTCACGGAACTGCTCGAGGTCGATGCCGCTGTAGACGGTCGTATACTGCTCGAGTTGGCCGATACCCCGTCGCAGATAATCGTCGGCGATCGCGTCAGCGTTCGTTACGATACGATCGGTTCGCGGCGCGGCGGCTCGCTCACAGGCCAGAATAAATCTCTCCAACAGATCGTTCCGGTCGTCGGCAAACGGCACGCCATGCACGGTATGAACGACCGCTGGCGTCCCGGCGAGTGCCGCAGCGAACCGACCGATGATTCCCGCCTCAGTACTGTGGGTATGGACGAGGTCGAACTCGTGTTTTCGGAGGTACCGGGCGACAGCCAGCACGGCCGGAACGGTCGTCACTGGATTGTAATGGCGGATCGTCCGAAACCGTTGGGTCCGAATCCCATCCTGCTCGAGTGCCGCAACCTGATCGGGATCAGCTTCAGCACCGTAGCCGACGGTGAACTCGTAACCCTCGAGCCCCTGGACGGTTGCGATCGTCTTCGCTTCTGCGCCGCCTTTGAGTAACCGGGTAATCAGATGAAAGACACGCGGTGTCTCCGTCATAATCACAGCCGGTGGACGTGTTCAGCGTCGGCATACGCTGCAGTTGCGTTGCGCGTGTCGAACACCGCTGTGGACTGTTCGACGATTCGGTCAATCGCAAACTGGCTGTGGTCCGTTGTGATGAGGACACAGTCCTGTGCAGCCAGCGCCTCGTCCGTGAGTTGCTTGGACGTGTACTGTTGGTCACCGATCTGAACCTCACCCACATGTGGATCGTGATACTCGACGGAGACACCACGGTCCTCGAGCAGCGTGATGATGTCCAATGCGGGCGACTCACGGGTGTCTGATACGTCCGCCTTGTATGCGACTCCGAGAACCAGAACGTTTGCGTCAATCGACGCGGTCCCGTTCTGATTGAGAACGTCGACGACACGATTGACGACGTATTCAGGCATCCCGCGGTTAACCTGATCGGCCAGATCGATAAACCGCGTCTCGATCCCTTGCTGGTTGGCCTTCCAGGAGAGATACTGTGGATCGACCGGGATACAGTGTCCACCCAGGCCAGGACCAGGGTAAAACGGCATGAATCCGAACGGTTTCGTTGCGGCCGCATCGACGACGTTCCAAATATCGGCATCCAACTGGTCGGCGATCATCGCGAGTTCGTTGATGAGCCCGATGTTGATTCCACGGAACGTGTTCTCGAGGAGCTTTACCAACTCGGCCTCAGTACTGTTATCTACACGGACGAGTTTGTCAAAGACCGGCCCATAGAGGGCTTCAGCACGGTCACCGCAGGCAGGCGTGACGCCGCCGATCACTTTCGGAATGTTTGTCACACCATACTGTTCGTTGCCCGGGTCAATTCGCTCCGGGGAGAACGCAACGAAGGCATCCTCACCGATCGTCCGTCCGTTATCGGCGAGTGTCTCAGCGACGATCTCTTCGGTCGCTTGGGGGTACACCGTGCTCTCGAGAACGACCGTACACTCTTTGGGCA
Source organism: Natronorubrum thiooxidans (assembly GCF_900156475.1). Taxonomy (GTDB): domain Archaea; phylum Halobacteriota; class Halobacteria; order Halobacteriales; family Natrialbaceae; genus Natronorubrum; species Natronorubrum thiooxidans. The sequence continues at coordinate 58,217 of NZ_FTNR01000011.1, read as the reverse complement.
GTGTTTCGCTGAGCCGTTCGGTCGCTTGGACGACATAAGAGATATCCGGCTGACCGGATTTCCGGAGCGGCGTCGGAACACAGAGAGAAACACCCGTTACATCTTTCAGGTCTGCATACTCGGTCGTCGGCTGAAATCCATCATCGAGAGCGCCCGTAACGGCTTGATCCGAGACATCGCTAACATAAGATTCGCCGTCTTCGAGCATGCGCACTTTTTCGGGGTCGACGTCAACGCCGATGACCTCGTACCCGGCGTCGGTCATCGCCAACGCAAGCGGAAGGCCGACGTATCCGAGTCCAACGATGCCAACTGTCGTATCTGTTGTCGTATAAGTCATTTTTAGTTCATTAAGTCTGTTATCTGGGAGCAATTAATTGGCCAACGTCACGGAGGACGAACCAAATCTGGGTCAGCACGATCCGCAGGTCGAACAGCAACGACCGGCACTGAATGTACTCGAGATCGCACTCGAGTTTCCCTTGGCCGTCCGTACTATCGATACCGCGAATTTGGGCTAACCCCGTCAATCCGGGCGTGATAGTCCACCGTCGTGACCAGCCATCGACCTCGGCCATCAACACCTTCTCTTCGTCGGTCCAGGCCGCCCGCGGCCCGACGACGCTCATATCGCCGACGAGAATCGTGATCAGTTGCGGAATCTCGTCCATGTGGGTCTTCCGGAGCACCCGCCCCACACGCGTGATCCGATCGTCGGCATCTCCGGGACGGGCGTCCTCGCTTTCGGGGAGCATCGAGCGGAACTTCCAGACGGGAAACGTCGCCCCCAGCTCCGCCGTCCGCCGCTGACCGTAGAGGACCGGCCCGGGCGAGTCGAGTTTGATCGCGACCGAGATCACGATGATCAGCGGAGCCAGCACGAGCAACCCAACCGTCGCGAACGCGAGGTCGAACGCCCGCTTGGCCAGCCGACTGTACCACGGCCACGGCTCGAGGTCAACCGTTACCAGCTCGTCACCGACCGACGGTCCGGCGAGCAGTTTCTCGCTAAGTGACTCATGGGCGAGCACATCCACCCCATACTCGTGACACACCCGCAACACGCCGAAACACTCCTCGCGGTCACCCTGGCGAAACGCGAGCGCCACGGTATCGACGTCACGTTCACGAAGGACGTGCTCGAGTCGTGAGAGCCCGCTGAGGCGGTCGACGCCGGCGAGTGATTCGACCATCCCACCGTCGGTCGCAACCGTCCGCTCGCCCTCGTCGACCACCGGCGGCTCACGTACCTCACTCGGACCGGAGAGGACGACCTCCTCGTCCTCGGTGACCAGTGCCGGCGAGAGGAAGCCAAGCGCCGGAACGGGCAGCGCTCGGATCGTCGACTCGAGCAGCGAGGGATCGTCGCCGACGACGACCACGCGCTGGGGCTCGCGACGCCGGCGACACGCCCAGAACCAGACCGGGAGTACGAGCGCGAGACCAGCCCCGATCGCGACCACCGTCGCCGGTGACGGAACGGCCCCAATGCCGAGGGCCCCGAGCGAGAGCAGGGAAAGACAGCCGATCCCGACCTGAACGCCGGTCTGTCGAAGGACTGTCAGTACCGGGCGCGGCCGGGGCGAGTACAGCGGTGTAAGCGCGGCCCCCATGATGGCACCGACGAGCACCACCGAGACCACTGCCGATTGTCCGTTCGTAATCGCAAGCGGCTCCGGCCCGACGGCGAAGAGTGCAACACTGGCAGTGAGAACTGAGAGGGCCACCACGCCCACAGCCGCCACGCCGCGATACGTCCATCCAAAGAACATTCAACAAGTCTTTTCTGTAACAGTATCTATTAAAGATTTTGAGACAGTTTCAGTGGCTGCTACAATCATACAACCGATGGTAATCGACACACAGCCAGTCGACAGGTTCCGGTTCTGAGAGCCGGTCGACGATGCTGGCGCGTCGGTGTGCTGTCGATCCGCTCCGTTTGCCGATCGTCACCACAGCAGAACATTATCTTCACACGGTAAATCGATATCACTGATCATATCGGTGTATTATACGGACTCTAGGTGACAACACCGGCCCGAGACCCTACCCGAACGGGGTCGTATCCGATCACAGTGTCACACCGGCAGAGCCCAGGCTACGACCAACAACACCGTCTCCAGACCCCATTCACCGGGGCGTCAGCTGAGCCAAGCCAATCAACGACTCACGCACCCGTCGTAACTCAAGGACGAACCGACCGACAGTCACAGGGTAGTCGTCGATGGTGCTCTCGAGAAGCGGATGATCGCACACGAGGACACAGCCACTCACGAGTACGGGGACGACGCAACTGAGACTGTCTCGCGCCCCCGTCTGAACCGATAGCGGCTGTTGCCGGCGAAGGCATCGAACTCAGCGGTACGCCCAAGACAGTCATGCACGGGACCCCGATCCGATGCGATACCGGCGAGCTGACAGCCACGAACAGCGACATGGGCGGAACAGGGCCCGTAGAGCGCACAACTGAAAGAGCACGAGCCACGACTGCGATGTCCGACGATCGTCTGACTGACATTCTTGAAGGAGATCGTGGACACACCTGCTATGGAGCTGTTACCGACCAACAACCACCCCCGTCTCGGACACCGACCGACGGACCACCGGAGGCGATAACCCATGTCGACGCGATCCGCAACGAGACGCCCGACCCGCCGCGCGCGTCTCAAAACGTGGCCGGCGTACCTCCTGACCGTCTGCTTCCCGGGCACTGGCCACCTCTACGCTCGAGAGTGGAAACGCGGCCTCAGCTGGGCCGCACTGTGCGGTGTGGCGCTCGTCTTTCTCAGCTCCGGCACGCTCCTCACCGACGGGTCGCTCACCGAACCGATCATCGTCACCGCCCTTCGACTCGAGCACACCACCTTCGCGGACATGGCCTTCCCGCTCACGGTCATCATCCTCAGTGTGGTCGACCTCTACGCACTCTCGGGTCGGAGTAGTGAGCCATACTAACCACGTCGCCCGAGTCGCCACCCGGAGAGCACCGCTCCCACCGCCGCAACCGAGAGGGCACAAATTAGGGCTGTCGCGTCCGATTTAGACGTCTCCTCGAGACGAGCGGCATCGGGTCGCCGAAAACACGTCCTCTCGGGCCCGTCACGTCGCGTACCGATCCGACCGAACCCGGGTCCGACTCCAGCGTATCGGTGCCACTTCGATAGCACTGTGGCGTAACGCGAGTCCCTCGCGGACGCCCGGTGAACCACCCAGCCGACCGACTCGACGGACAACATTCGACACGTGATCCGGCGATGATGGCCCACAGCCAGCCATCACCCTTCGAACTGCTGGATACACAAACCGAGTTCTGCGGCCGCTACGGCGCGTCGTGGATGGGGTGTCGGCCGAGTGCCGTCAAGCCTGCTCGACGATTTGGCTGGCGGCGATCATATATTATATCCATTCATTTTCATAAGCATGTAACTAGTTATTTGTACAGGCGGTCAAATCGGATAGTTATGTCGTACAGACGGTCACGAAAATATGAGTCTCTGTCCGGCGGGACGATCGCTGGCGCTATCGTCGCCGGGCTGTTCGCCAGTGTCTCGTTCGGCGGCGTGTTGGCCGCAACCGGACACCTCGAGGCCGTCGCGACGCTGTATGGCCTCGAGGGCCACGACTGGCTGCTCGTCATCATCCACGGCCTTGTCGGCGCGGTGGTGTTCGTCGCGGGGTTGACACGCATCGCGAACCATCGATACGCTCCGGTGCCGCTTACGGCCGCGCTCCGGTCGCCGTTTCTCGGCGGGTGTTTCGGAATCGCCTACGGCACTGTCTGCTGGCTTGTCATCGTCGCATACGGGCTGCCACTCTGGATAGGGGCCACCGGCGGGCACCTGCCACTGCCGTACCAACACGGCGCGAGTCTGCTGGCGTTTATCGGCTACGGCACCGTTCTCGGCGCGTGGTATCCGCTGGTTCGCACCGCCATCGACGACTGAGACAGCCGTCTCGCCCACGGCCATGCGACTCGTACGCCGATCTCTTCTCGCCTATCGATCTGGGTGTGCCCGACGACCAGCCAGTCAGGCATAGTGTCTCGCCGCCAGTGCCGTCCGTGACCCGTCGGCCACACCGCTGGTCACTCGAGCAACCACACCTGTTCTTCGGCGATCGTCCCGTCCGTGCTGATCACCCAGGCGATGATCGGACAGCCGTGACAGCCGCCCTCGAGCGTCAGCGCTGCGGTGTCGGCGGCCCCGCTGACGTCGCTCACACCGAGCAGGCGATCCACATGCCCGAGCCACCAGACTACGCGCTCGAGGTCCCCGTCGAGATGGGTGACGTCCAGTTCGAACTCGAGGTCCCCGTTGCGACCGGCCGCAAGCGAGTCGGCGGCCGGCCGTTTTCCATCGATCGTCGGCGCGGCAGTCCCAGTCGGAGTCACGTGGACCGTCCACGCCGCTCGCGTGATTCCCTCGTCGCCGTCGACGGCGGCCGTCACCTCGTAGGTGCCTGCCGTATCGAAGGTGTGCCGCCAGTACTCGGCCCCCTGGTGGCTGTAGTAGGCGGTGTGCCAGGGACCCTGTGCGTGTCCCGCGTACGCGCCGTCGACGAACCAGTGTGTCCTGCCACCGTACGCACCGAGTGCGTCGGCGGTGAGGTCGAACAGGACCGCTGTGTCCGGCCGCACAGTGATTTCGCGGGCGGGCGTCTGCGCGGCGGCCACCTCATCGGAAGCGAGCACGTCGGCCGTGTGTTCGGCCATCGCCGTCTCGCTCTCGAGTCGAACCGTGACGGTATCGGTATCTGCCACGGGAGCGGGCCGAACGCTCCCGATCTCGAGTGGCTTCGTCTCCCCGGGTGCGACCGTCGTCGTGATCGTCGATTGCCGCTCGCCATCGACGAGGGAGTCGATCGCTGGGCGGCTCACCGTCTCACTCGTGTTCTCGACTTCGGCGGTTATCTCGAGTATGTCACCACCCGTAACGGGCGCGTTCGTCGCCGTAATCCGGAGCGACACGTCACCGGTCGCTTCCTCTCGGTCCGTGTCTGCTGTCGTCTCGTCTTCGCCCCCAGTCTGGTCTACAGTCGTGTCGGCCTTGCTCTCCGCCTGCTCGGCCGGCGTGTCGGTTTCCTGTCCAGCCGAGTCTGTGGTCGTCTCATCCCCGCCACCATATCCGCGGCCCGCAACGAGTGTGCCGATACCCAGTGTGGCCCCGAAGAGATACGGTCGGCGGCCGAGACGCGACCAATTGGTTCCATCCATACTAACTCGAGCCACCAGCGCCGTCCCCTTCAGTATGCACCGCCGGTCGCTGGCTGTGAGAGATTCATCGAATCCCTTCTCTCTCGAGGGAGCCTTCCCGATCGTCCGAACTCTCTACGAAGGTGACTGTTTTGGGCCGCTATTTTCACCGAGGTGTCGGCACAGAAACCGACGGGCAGCAGGCGGAGACCACGCCGTTCAAATCGTCCTACAAATAGAACAGCAGCCCAATTGAGCATTATAGTGACTGTCTGGCCGATCAATACACTCACCTGGTCGCCAATCAAGGCGCGACAGCACACGGAAGGAGTGTGATCACATCGGCCCAGGCGGCGATGGCCAGTTGGGTCACCTACTCATTCAGCTGATCAATACAACACGAGAGACAGTGCAGTTCGTACGTGTTCGGTGCCTGCCAGTGCTCACATTCTACCCAGATCCCTTCCACCGCGTCGCCGTCGATCTCGGTGCCACAGCCAAGACAGTTGTTGGGCTGTCCTGGTGGTGTCGGTTGTGGCCGGTACTGTTGCATGGCTGTCGAAACTGAGAGCCATGGCATAAGCTTTCAGATATGTTTGCCTTCAACAGCATTGGCTACTATCTGAGCACGCAGGTCGTCGGCCATGGGACACCAGCGCTCGCGGGGTTTGTGGCGTTTCCGCGGTACTCACTTGCAACGGCACCGTCGAAAAGCGAGATTCCGACGGACAAAAGAAGTCACACGTCGGTCAGTCGTGCTTAGCTACGCCGACGGACTAACAGCAACGTTCCTGCGAGCAAGGCAGAGAGCGCACCACCGATGCCGAAACCGGGCACCGGTTCATCCTCTTTGGTCTCGCTGTCGTTGTCAGCAGCTTCGGTGTCGTTCTCAGCAGTGTCGTTGTCAGCGGCTTCGGTGTCGTCGTCAGCAGCGCCGTCGTCCGCGGTATCGGTGACAGTGAGGGTCCCTGAACGGATCTCACCACCGGCGGTGACTGTCCACTCGTAGTCGCCTTCAGAGAGGGCAATCCCTTCAGCAGTGAAGGTGACTGCACCCGTGTCGTCGGTGCTGGCAGTGAGTTCCTCCTGGACCTCCTCACCACTGATCTCGAAAACGACGTCAGTCGTGGCTGGCTCGCCATCGGACGTGGTCACGGTGACGTCGAACGTGGCCGATTCAGTTGTTGTGATCGAATTCGGTGCATCGACCGTCATTTCGAGGTCGGAATCAGCACCTCCATCGTCTGCAGCGGCCGCAGTTGCTGCGCCCGCAGCGACTGTCGATAGAGCGACCATCGACACGATCATCACTGCGGCGAGTACGGTCCATCGCGTTGCTCGAGTTGCTGGTTCGAATGTCATGTGTTGTGGGTGGTGTCTGCGCGGATATCCATCGACTCACAGCGCCGGCTGCAGTACCACGCCGGCAGCCTCCGAGTGCAGTACCGGTGGTTTCACGGCGGGCATTCGGCGAGAGTGCGGCGGATGATCACAGTCGGTGGTGGCCGCACGCGAATCCGGTAGCGGCGATCAGTCCTGTTTCTCGGCCGCATCGCCTCGAGTCGACGCCATTTCGCGACTGCGGTCGTTTCGAATCAGTGAGCGATCGCCGCTGTGGTCTGGATCCGTCGGCTATCGCTTCTGTCGGGACCACACGATTATATTTACACTCGAGTTAGCGATGATTTCAGGAAAGTTATACTCAACACATAAATGTCAGCGGACAGTTTCGAGCAACGAAACAACGATTCGAGACCGCGTCTCTCCCGAGCCACCAGGCGTACGCTCGAATATCCGGGTGAGAACGATTACTTTCACCGGCCGAATGGGGTGCAACGCGCTATCAGAACGATAATAAAGGTCTATTTCTCCGAAGTAGCGATCACATGGGGCCATTGCAGACATCTCGACGAACAGTATTGACAGCCGCAGTCAGTTGTACACTCGCCGGCGTCGCTGGTGCTGATTCGAGCGAAGAATCGGACACCGATCTCTCGAGACACTCATATCAAATTCTCGAAGGCACCGATCACGAAACGACAGTGTACCAGACGGCTGCAACCGCCGACGGACCGACCGTACTGGTCATCGGCGGGATACACGGCAACGAGGTTGCAGGATACGAGACAGCGAGCCGTATTGCCGAACGGGAGATCAACGTCGGCACGCTCGTAACAATCCCCTACGCGAACGCCGAGGCTGTCGAGCAGCGGACCCGCACAGGCAGTGATGGCGTCGATCTCAATCGTCAGTTCCTCGAGGGCGAGGAGCCACCGACGGACCTCGCCCAAGAGCTCTGGAACGTCGTCGCCCACTACGATCCCGACGTGGTTATCGACCTCCACGAGTCGATCGGCATCTACGCCGGTGGCCCCGTTGACGGCGTCGGGCAGGCAATCTTCCACTCGGACAGTACCGAGACCACTGCCGATGCCGAGCGGGCTGCCGACACCGTCAACCGAAATCATGTCGAGACACCGGGCCTCGAGTTCACGACCGATACCTTTGCCAAACCGGAACACGAACCGAGCGGGTTGCTCGTCCACAAGGCCGCTCGAGACTTGGGGGCACAGTCGTTTCTCATCGAGACCCTCTCGCGCGGCCCCGACCTCAAGACGCGCATTCACTGGCAGACACGGTTAGTCACAAACTTGATTGAAGAGGGACTGTTCACAAACGAGGCAGCAACTGACAACTCGACTAGTGAGACATCGGATACCCCTGATGAGGAGCCAGTCGTCGAACAGTGCCGCGAAGACGCATCCTGAAAACGCCGCAGGATTTCGCCACCGACGGTCAAATTGTTGAGCTCAACGCGACAGTGCAGCAGGCGACAGGTCCATTTCTGGTGAGAAGATACCATGACATGCAGACTATATTCTTCCGATTTGATGTACGATTAAAAGTCAAACAGCCAACGGTTTTAATTATAAGTAGCCGAAAAGGTCGCTTGGCGAGGAACTGGTGTACTGTCGACATAGACAGTCTCCACCGACACTGAGACATTATATCCCTCGCTACTGACCGCGATCGTGACACTGTCGACCGGCGACAGACGATCGCATCCCCGTTCGGTTGGCACTCCCACCGCGACCGAACAAGGGGGCTCTCACGTCGGCCCACAGCCGACGTTTCGATATCAGTGATGAGCCACCGGAACGCGATGGTACGTTCTCAGCACGAACTCGAAAACGTCGATCCATCATAAAACGTAGCCGAACAGCGACTCGGTCAGAGCTTTTCGATGCTGTCCTCGAGCAACGACTCGAGCGTTCGAATACGCTCTTTGAGAAACGCAACATCGGTCTCTGTCGTCGACTCCGGCTGATCCGTCTGAGAGTCTGAAACGTCGGGAGACCGAACTGCCTGTGCCAGAATATCGTCGAATGCAGTGTCAAGTTCCTGCAATCCAATAGCCATCTGGATACTGTCACGGACGAACTCACTCCGTGTTTGTTCTCGGTGTTCGGCAGCACCGTCAGCGCTGTCGACCAGCGCACGTGGCACACGGACCGTGATTTTTCGCGTCTCTTGGTGTTCGGACTCTGACGTCGTCTCTGTCTCTTGATACGGAGAATCATCTAGAATAGCCGCGACGGTGTAGTGTGTCGGACAGAGCAGCGCCGCTGACTCGGCATCGGACGACGGAGTGAACGTATACACCGAAAGCGAGTCCGTCGAACCACAGATAGCGCATGCATTCTTCGCGCCTTCGACGCGGTCTCGATCGGGATACTGGATGTACTCTTCAGCACTCGAACGTTCTGATGGCATGTGTCTCTCCCTGACCCTCGTTTTCTCAATCATCTCGTTCGATCCACATAATAGTAGCTGCTGTTACCAATCGATCACGTCGTTGTCCGAAGGCATGAGAACCGATAAGTCTGGGTACAGCAGCCAGCGCGCTAGTCTTCGGTGGCCAGAGTTTCAGTCTGGAAGGCATCTTGAATGGCGTTTCGAAACGCCGTGAACTGCTCTATCTGGTCTTGGACTGCCTGCTATGTCTCTTCGACGTCTTCGACTGTCCTTTCGAGTTGCTGCAGTTCACCGTCGACGGCCTCGTGTCGGTTCTCAGCGCTAGCTTCGAGCTGGTGGAGATCCGCATCAACGGTCTCCTGTCGACGCTCGAACGTCGACTCGAGCTGGTCAGTCCGGTCCTCAAGGGCGTCGAGCCGTGTGTCCAAAGTGGTTTGTTCCTCGCGAACGCACTCGAGTTGCTCGCGAACGGCGTGCAGTTCGTCCAGCACCTCGGTGAGCACGTCCTCCCCAGTCCCGTGGTCGTCAAGAAACTCTTCCATGGCATCGATGTAGGTGGCGAGGTCTTGCAACTGGGATTGCAAGTACATGACCCGCAACTCGAGGCTCGAGCGAGAGCCAGCGAGGTCGCTGAGTCCGTCAATTGGCTCATCACCGTCGACGACAGCTTCGTCAACAGCGCAAGCCGCCGCTCCCGTCGCTGTGGCGTCGCCACCATCGGCTGATGCGCGGGTCTCGCTCGAAGGCGAGGATATGCCAGTCCTAGAGTTACCCACCATATCTGTGACGGAGACCTCGTCGCCGGGCATCTCGAACTCCTCGTCTTCGTCGTACGTCGTTGCGTTGTCAGCACCGGCCTGCGTAGCTTCGCCGTCGATGATCAATGTCGGCGCATGGTGACTGGCGGTGTCACCCTCGTCAACAGTGTATTTGTACCCCGTCGTGATCGCCTCCTCCGACTCGAGTGTTCGTTCGTACTCGACCGTTTCATCGTCCGTCGACCAGCACGGTGGATCCGTTTTCGGAACCTGTATAGTCGTGTTCGTCGGGACCGCGTCCAACACACGGACTGTCAGCGGACACTCCCGCGATGAGTCGAGTCGCAGTCCGATCTGAACTACGTCGCCGTCCACATCGACGTGTTTCGTTACCGTGACCCCGGCTTCTTCAGCGGTGAATAGGTCTGGCATTCAAAATTCCCCCTTGTCTTTTGTAGACAATATCAACCAACTAAACTGTTCGTCATTCTTATAGCTATGCGGACGATATGACAACAGAACTATTTCTACAAATTATTTGATTAGTTATCAGTTCTTGGACAATATCACACAACGAGTACTCGAACCACTACATGCAGTGGACACGAAATCTCCAGTCGATGTTCTGCTATTCGACAGTGACGCTTTTCGCTAAGTTCCGCGGCTTGTCGATCGACCGGCCCATCCGATTCGCCACCCAGTACGACACCAACTGTAGTTGAATGTTCGCGAGAATCGGCGTCAGCAGCGGCCCCGCCGATGGCACCTCGAGGACGTGATCGGCGTACTGTCCGACCTGCTCGGGCGAGTCAGTCACCGCAACAACGGGTGCACCGCGAGCTTCCACTTCTTTGATGTTGCCGAGCGTCTTCGAGACGTTCGTGTCGCCAGCGATCACCGCAAACACCGGCGTCTGATCGGTCACCAGCGCCAGCGGCCCGTGTTTCAGTTCGCCGGCAGCAAATCCCTCCGCGTGTTCGTACGAGATCTCTTTCATCTTCAGGGCCCCCTCGAGTGCGACAGGCGCATTGTACCCCCGTCCAATGAAGAAGTACGCATCAGAGCCATCGTATTCCTCGGCGATCTCGCGTGCGTTCGACTCATCCAGAACTTTCTGAATCTGATCAGGCAGGTCGCGCAGTTGTTTGACGAACGCCTGGGAATACTCGCCGGAGAGCACACTCGAGAGCATGGCCAGTGCGACCTGCTGTGAGGCGAACGTCTTCGTTGCGGCGACGCCGATCTCGGGCCCGGCCCGAATGTACATGACGTGGTCACACTCTCGCGCAGCCGAGCTTCCGACGACGTTCGTCAACGCAAGCGTCGTCGCACCGGCGCGGTTGGCCGCTCGAAGGGCACTCATCGTGTCGGCGGTCTCGCCACTCTGCGTGACGCCGACGACCAGCGTCTCCTCTGATACCGGAATCGAGTCGGTCTCGTACTCGCTGGCGAGGAAACACTGAGCCGGAATGCCGCGCTCTCGTATCATTTTCGCCCCATACAGCGCGGCGTGATAGGAAGTCCCGCAGGCGACAAACTGCACTGGGCCGTCACACTCCAGTTCAGCCAACTCCTCGACCATAATGGTCCCCTCGAGTTCACTGACCCGTTCTCGGAGACACTTGCGGATCGCGGTCGGCTGTTCGTGGATCTCCTTGAGCATGTAGTGGTCGTAGCCTGATTTACCGGCGTCTTCTGGATCCCAGTCAATCGTCTCGACGGCTGTCTCGACGACAGCTCCCTGCTCGTCGGTGACGACGATCCCGGACGGGTTGACGCGTGCGAACTGGCCGTCCTCGAGATAGACCACCTGATCGGTGAACTCAATAAACGCCGGGACGTCGCTCGCCAGGTAGTGGCCGTCGTCGCCGATGCCGAGCACCAGCGGCGACTCGTTGCGCGCCGCATACACCGTCTCGCTGCCGTCGAACACGGCGGCGACGGCGTAACTGCCCTCGAGTCGGTGGACGGCTTTCCGAAACGCGTCCTCACGGTTGGCTCCCGCATCGAGTGCTGCCCGGATCAGATGCGGGATAACCTCGGTGTCGGTCTCGCTCGTGAACTCGTAGCCGTCGGCCTCGAGTTCGCGGCGGAGTGCTTGATAGTTCTCGATGATACCGTTGTGGACGACCGCCACTGTCGAGTCAGCGTCCGTATGCGGGTGGGCGTTCGAGTCTGACGGCGGCCCGTGGGTGCTCCACCGTGTATGGCCGATGCCGGCTAACCCGTCGAGATCGCCATCGGGAACGGCGGCCTCGAGTGCCGACACCTCCCCCTCGCGTTTGTGGACGGCCAGCGAGGAGTTCGACACGGCGACGCCAGCCGAATCGTAGCCACGGTACTCGAGGCCCGACAGACCGGTCATCAGAACGTCGAGAACGTTCCCTTGGTTGCCGGTGTAGCCGATGATCCCACACATTACGATCGCACCTCCGTCTCCGCCGGAAGAGTGCCACGAACGGTCGCCCCAGCCTCGACGTTGGCCTCCGGCCCGACGACGGCTCCGGGAACGTACGTCGAGCCACCCTGATCAGTAACACGGTCAGCGAGCAAGGCGCCGAGCGCTTCGCCTTCGAAGACGCGGTCTCCGACGCGGACGTCACCGGGACCGCCGGGAATCACCGTTCCGTTGCCGATCGTCACACCGACACCAGTCACACAGTCAGCGACGGTCGCCGATGCGCCGATACGCGTGTCCGTATCGATCACACTGCGTTCGACAACCGCGTTCGACCCAACAGTGACGTTTTCGCCCAGACAGGCGTAGGGCCCGACGACGGCCCCCGCACCGATCTCACAGTCGGGCGCGATGACGACGGGTTCGCGGATGACAGCCGAGTCATGGATTGCACCAGCGCTCGAGTCTTCGTAATCCCCGTCAACGAGTCCCGCCTCGAACAGTTCGAAGGAGACGTCGAGTAAGTCCCATGGATAGGTTGCGTCAACCCAGAGTCCCTCCGAAACGACACCTCGGACATCAGCACCCGACTCGAGAAGTTCGATGATACCGTCGATCAGCGACTGCTCACCGGCACGCGACTCGGCGGCGCGAATCGCATCGAAAATTGTCGACTCGAACGCGTAGACGCCAGCATTGAACCGGTAGCCGCGCTCGTCCTGTGGGTTTTCGACGAGTTCCGTGACGGCGCCATCCTCGAGAAGGACACCACCGTAGGATTCGACGTCACGGCGGTTGAGCAGTCCGAGTGTTGCCGCCGCATCATCGTGGGCCTCGAGGACGTCACTGATAATTTGGCTGTCGACAATCTGGTCACCGTTGACGACGAGTGTCGTGTCGTCGACCTCGGACTCGGCAGCCAGTAATGCGTGGCCGCTGCCGAGTTGTTGGTTCTGGGTAACGTAGGTCAGCGGGACGTTCCGATAAGTTGGTCCGAAGTACGCTTGCACGCGGTTACGGCCGTAGCCGACGACGACGGTAATCTCGGTGACGCCAGCTTCGAGCAGTTGGTCGAATACGTGCTCGAGGATCGGCGTCGTTGCGGCGGGAAGCAACGGCTTCGGCCGGTTGCGCGTCAGCGGCCGGAGCCGTTCTCCTTCACCGCCAGCGAGGACGACTGCGGAAACAGAATCCATATGACAAGTAGGGGAGGAGAACTATCTTATTAGTATTGGTTCGGAAGGTCGCTCTTTATAAAGAGTATTCAGAATATATACAGACGCATATTCATCACGGAAGAGTCGTAGAAGATACTTGACGGACAGCAAAGGCAAAAAACCGATGTATACGTTATCATGGGATTACCCATGCGAGTCCCCGCCCTGAGCTATCGAATAGCCAACTTGGTTACAGTCACTATTAATTATTTAGCTAACAATAGAGGCTTATTGAGGGTTCAGAAATCGGGACAATTAATTGGAGTGGGCCGACTATGCTCGGTATGGTGCCGCCTTCATCTCCTATTCCCTTGGTATCCGATGATGACCCTGCTGGCGTCGATTTCGAATCTCCAACTGCACCATCTCCTGTTGTCCGCGCTGCCAACGTGACCAAAATCTACACGCGGGGGTCTGACCCAGGCCGACTCGGAACGCTACTCGGTCGGCCGGACGCACCGAGAGTTCGGGCGCTCGAGAATGCGTCAATCACGATCAGCACAGGCGAAATCGTCGGGCTCGCAGGACCGAGCGGCAGCGGCAAATCAACGCTCCTCCACTTGCTTGCCGGCTTGGAACTGCCCACGAAGGGGACTGTGACGTTTCAGGAGACAGACCTTGAGACGCTCTCGACTCGAGAACGGACCCGCCTCCGGCTCGAGCATGTCGGGATCGTGTTTCAACGCTTTCACTTGGTCGAGTCACTCTCCGCGCGGGCGAACGTTGCCCTCCCACTGGTCGAGCTCGGCGTTGGGAAACGTGACCGGCGCAAGCGAGCCACAGCATTACTCGAACGAGTCGGACTCGGCGACCGAGTCGGCCACCGTCCTGGCGAGTTGAGTGGCGGCGAGCAACAGCGGGTAGCGATTGCCCGTGCTCTCGTAACAGATCCGACGCTGGTGATCGCCGACGAGCCAACGGGAGAACTGGACACGGAAACGGGCCAACGCATTTTAAACGAGTTCGAACGCATCGCGGATGACCGAGCGGTCGTTCTTGCGTCGCACGATCGACCAACGTTAGCGATTTCGGACCGAATCGTCCGACTCAAAGACGGGATGATCCGCAGCGACGGCAACAAATGAGTCTGCGACGGCGACTCACACGGTGGGTTGGTCTCACCCGTGTCGGCCTCCGTCAGACGATCACACGTGCGACCGGGACTGATCGAACACGCGTGCGATTTAGCCTCCTCGGCGTCGTGGTCGTGATCGCGTTGCTGGTCGTCGTGACTGGAATCGGCATCGGGCTCGCAACTGGCACAACAGTGTACGATGATGATGTTGACTATTGGATCGTCCCCGAAAGCGACGGCGAGCGATCATCGCTGCTGGCGACCGACCAGCCGCAGTTCGGCACCGTCCACGAGACCACCGAACGGATTCAAGCGACGGACGATGTGACGTTCGCATCGCCAGTTCTTTCGGAGGTGGTTCGTCTCGAGGTCGGAGATAGAAGCGAGTATGTCCTTGTAATTGGTGTCGTCAACTCGCCTGGCTTTGAGCAGATTGCCGGAGTCTCGACAGAGGGGCTGACCGACGACGATCCATACTACGCGAACGGCAGCTACGACGGTGACTGGACCGGCGAAGTCGTCCTCTCGCGGAGTGCCAGCAACCTGCTCAAGGTCGGCGCTGGTGACGGGGTGACAGTCGCCGATAACGACTCCTTCATCGTCACGGCAACTGATGATGGAACGAGTTCGGCCGGCGATATCCCGACCGCCGTTGTCCAGCTCAGCGAGCTTCAGACCTTGACCGGCAACGACGAGTATGATCAGGCCGACCAATTCGTCGTCGGGTCGAACTCGCCAGCGGTCGAGGACGAATTAGCAGGAATCTATCCACAGTCCGATGTCCTCACTCGAGGCGGTCTTACCGCCAGTGAGGTCACGGAGTCGGGGCTCCCGTTTGCACTCGCGCTGACGGCGTTCGTCGTCGCCATTTCTGTCGGAACGCTGTTCGTCCTCACGACGACCGGGCTCGAGGTCGTCGCCGATCGCCGACAGCTGGCGACGCTGTCCGCTCTCGGACTCTCGACACGCAGCCAGCTCGGATTGATCGGCGTCCAGACGCTCGTAATCACTGGACTCGGTGGATTGGTGGGCTCGATCGTCGGCCTTGGCGGCATCAGGCTGACCAACTATATCGCAACTGAGACAATTACTACCGGTCCGATCGCAACGTCCCATCCTCTCTTCGTCGCTTACGGGGTCGCCACCGGGCTCCTGATCGGTATCCTTTCATTACCGATTCTGCTCATACTGACGCGGCGCGTCACCGGAGGTGTTCCGTGATGGATCTCAAGCGCTGGCTTGCTCGCCTTCGTGCCGCCGGCGGAATCACAGTCAGCCAACTCCGCCATCACCGACTGCGACTCGGCCTCGCGATCATCGGCGTGGGGTTGGCCGTCCTCGCGATGACGCTCCTCGCCGGCGTCGGCGTGGGTGTCCTTGAGACTGGCGAACAACAGTTCGGGGCAGCCGACCGAGATCTATGGGTGACTGCAGGCGAAACACGACTCACGTCCGCTGGAGGTGGCGGTTTCGAGAACTCGTTGACCAACTCTCGGAGTGTTGCTACCGAGATGGAATCCCACGAGAGCGTCAGGAGTGCGGTACCGCTTGCGTTCGAAACCGTGTACGTCGGGACCAACGGAGACGGCGAGTTCCAGACATTCATCGGGACAGGTGTTCCCACGAGCGGCAGCGTCGTTCAGGTCACAGCCGGTAATGAACTCAGCGGCGATCCACACTACGCGAACGGCAGCTACGATGGTGAGCGAACCAACGAGGTTCTCATCGACGAGGAGACTGCTCGAGCACTCGACGTCGAGGTTGGCGACACGATTCATGTCGGTGGCTCACTCGCGGTCGCCCGGAACACCGAGATGACTGTCGTCGGGATTTCCCCGACGTTCGAGCGAATGCTCGGTGCCCCGACCGTGGTGATGCCACTGAGCGAGCTCCATCAGGTGACGGGCACAACTCAGACCGAGCCCGCGACGTTCATCACGATCACCCTCGAGGACGGCGCAGATATCGACACCGTGCAAACGAGCCTGGCCAAGGACCACCCCGAGTACGAGATTCGATCGAATCAAGAGCAACTCGAGGCAGTCCTCCAAGAACAGGTGCTTATACTCGCCGCAGGCGGGACACTCGTCGTCCTCGCGCTCGGCGCTGGCATCGCGTTGACACACACCCTGCTCACGCTCGTGATCTTCCAGCAGCGCGCGGCCTTCGGAGCGCTTACGGCACAGGGAATTTCGTCATCAGTGCTAATCCTCTCCGTTATTGGACAGGGTCTCGTAATCGGGATTCTCGGAGGAATCGTTGGGACAGCCCTTACACTGCCAGCGGTGGACCTGTTAAACCGACTTGCGGTGGCTGTTGTCGGCTTCGACGGACTGGTTCAGATGTCACCGGCGATCCTCGCGAGTGCACTGGCAATCGCGGTCGTGATCGGGACGGCTGCGGCCGCACTGGCGGGCTGGCGGCTCAGCCGAACGCCACCGCTCGAGAATCTGTAAACGGTCGCTGACCGAAAATTCAACCGACAAATAAACACTACTCCGCTCAAGAAACACGCCTGTGACACTCGCTGGCGTGTCGGCGACGATGCCGGATCTGTTGCGTCTCGTCGCCGTCCCCGTCTTCGCCTGGATTGCCGTTCGGGATATCAAGACCAGACGGGTCTCCAGTGGCGTCTGGATTCCGCTCACGATACTGGGATTCGTCGCCCTCGTCTGGGAGGGCCGCCTCGCCTGGGCCGCGGGCGACTACGCCTGGCGCTACGCGTTTCTCATCCCGACGGCGGTAAGTCTCGGCTTCGTCGTGCCCATCGCGTACCTGTTCTGGTGGTTCGGGGGCTTCGGCGGAGCCGACGCGAAGGCGTTGCTCGTCCTCGCCCTCCTGTTCCCAACCTTTCCGCAGTATACGATCGGGTCGTGGACGCTGCCCCTGACGACCACCCCAATCGGGACGTTCTCGTTTACGATCCTGACGAACGCCGTCGTCGTCGGGCTGGCTATCCCGCTCGTGATCGCAGTTCGCAACGCCGCCGCGGGCCGCATCACGTCGGTGATGGTCATCGGCTGGCCCGTCTCGTGGGAGGCGATTCCCGAAACGCACGGCCGACTCCTCGAGACGCCCGAGGGGCGCTCCCGTGGCGGCCTCGATCTCGACGCCCTGCGGATGTATCTGCGCTGGCGAGGCCTCTCGCTGGCCGACGTGCGGGATCACCCCGACCGATACCGCGATCCCACGACGCTCCCCGCCGAGCCGAACCCGCCAACCGACGGGGCCGTCACCGCTGCCGTCCGCAGGGACGGCGGGGCAGCACTCGAGGCCAACACCCCCGACACCACCGACGATACCTCAAGCGAGGACGACGACCCGTGGGGCGCTGCGGCGTTCCTCGCGGATATCGAGGGGACGGCCTACGGCACCACGCCCGCAGAGCTTCGGGAAGGCCTCGAGGTCCTCGCGGAGAAAGACACCGTCTGGGTCTCGCCTGGCGCGCCGTTTCTCGTGCCCGTGTTCGTCGGGCTGGCGATCGCGCTGGTCTACGGCGACCTGCTCATCGGGACGCTTCTCTGACAATCACAGCGTCCGTTCGTACAGCGGCACCAACACCGTCCAGAAGATGACGAACGCAACTCCAAGCCCGATAAGCGCGAGCCACAGGTCACCCCGGCCGGTCGGCGGGCCACTCGAGAGCAAGCCGAGCGTCCCGAAGAACAACAGCACACAGACGAGGAGGCTCCCGAGTTCGAGCACCGCGGCGATGGGGATCGCCCGCACCCGGGCGACGAGGTCGGCGATCATCTTGCGGTAGCGAGGAAACCCCGTGTTTTAGCACGGGGAGGAATCGCGTTCGTTTGTGTCTCGACTCGCCCTACAATGGCCCCTCGGTGTCCAACGATTTCGCGCCTTGGAGCAACACCCCCTTCCAAGTGAGGCCGTGTGCGGCTTTGATTTTGCTCAGGCGGTCGTACTCGTCTTGATCTACTTCGATGTTCAGATTGGGCATCTACGCACATAGTTAGTTTTCCGTTAGTTTTTACTATTACGCTCTCGTACTCGTAGTTGTGACGACGACTGCCACGAAAACGCTCGAAGCCACGCTTGCTCCGCCCACTACAGGTAAAGAGCAACGGCTCGAGCGAACCGTGGCGACCTACCGCCGTGCTCTCTCGGATGCTTTCGAGAGTGGCGCGGATACGCAAACGGCAGTCAACGACATTGTCACGGGCTACACGCTCACGTCTTATGCCAAGGACGCCCTCAAGAACTACGTCCCGCAACTCCGCCGGACGTACAACGCGTCGGAACTCGAGGACAACCATCCGGTCCGATTCACGAACCGTGGCTTCCGAATCGATCACTCCGACGAGCGAACGCACGAATTCTGCTGGCGCGTTCCACAGGCCGGACGTGGCAACGCCTTCTGGATTCCACTCCGGATCAATCCCGAACAGGAATCCTTGTGGTTCGACCTGCTCGACGGGGATATATCGGTCGGTGAGTTCCGACTGCAACAGTACCGCACGAGTTGGGTGCTGCACGTCACCGTCGAGTACGAGGTTGCCGACCCAGAGATTCCGGACGATCCGACTCGAATTGGTTTCGATATCGGTGAGTCCAAGCTGCTGACGGGCTGTGCCTGTCAGAACGACACTCCGACTCGACCGTACATCTACGACGGCGGTCGCGCGCGAGCACTTCGCAAGGAAATGCACACGACGCTGAAACGCCTCCAAAAGCGTGATGCCGAGCAATGGCGAGTGGACGAACGCTTCGACCACTACCAGAACGCCCTGACGGACATCGTCGAGAAGGCGTCTCGAGAAGCCGTCGAGTATGCCGAGTCCTTTGATAATCCAGTGATCGTGCTCGAGAACTTGTCGTACATCCGCGAGAATCTGGATTACGGGAAGTACATGAATCGACGCTTGCATTCGTGGGCGTTCGCCCGGGTCACCGACCGTATCGAGGACAAAGCCCTCGAAGCCGGTATCCCGGTTGAGTTCGTGAACCCGCGCTACACGTCCCAGACGTGCCACGCCTGCGGACATATCGGACATCGTGGATCGCAAGCGGAATTTAAGTGTACGAACGCGGAGTGCTGGGTCACGGAGTATCAAGCGGATATCAACGCGGCTGCGAATATCGCCGGTCGCGTTGATCCGTGGGGAGAGAGCGTTCCTTGGAAACCGGAGCGCGATGACTCGCCACGGAACGGGAGCCGTTGTGACACGGCCACAGGACACCGCACGCCGAGTCGGCAATCCCGACAGACGACGCTTGCGGTCTTTGAGACCTGAAACCTCCCTCGACACGAGGCTTCCCTTGTAGGAAGCCCCGTCCTTGAGGACGGGCGAGGATGTCACACCCGAGGCTCACGCGCAACGATCAAAAACGTCACGACGGGGCGTCGACCGGTCGACTCGAGTCCAGTAGTTAGGCTCGAGACTCGATATCCGCCGCGATTTCGTCGAGTTCGTCGTCCGAGAGGTCTTCAGTGATCTGATCCAGGTCGGCAACGTCGAACGTCTCGGCGTCGCTGAAGAGACTGTGGATGGGACCAGCGCCGTCGCCCTCGAAGCGCGGGACGATGTGGCAGTGGACGTGGGGGACTTCCTGGCCGGCCGCCTCGCCGTTGTTGAACGCGACGGTCGAGGCGTCGGCGTCGACGCTGTCCTCGACGGCGGGGACCAGTCGATGAATCGTCGCATAGACATCGGCGGCGACGTCTTCGGGCATGTCGTTTACCCGTTCGTACTCGTCTTTCGGGATGACCAGCGTGTGCCCCGGTGCCAGCGGATTGGCGTCGAGAAAGGCGATCGTCGTCTCGTCTTCGTACACGATTCGGGCGGGAATCTCTCCCTCGACGATCTGCGTGAAGATCGTACTCATATGGGAGTGTGTGTTGGCCGACTGTAAGAAGGTTATCGCCCGCGCCGCGGGCACCCGGCGGCGAATGCCGCTGAAAAGAGGCGAGGACAGCAGTTGAGTCAGACGAAATCGTTTATCAAGTCTATACTTACTGGGAAGCGGATATACTGCGTAGTTGACGGGGAAGGACAACTGTCGTTGCCGACGGTGTCCGACTCTGAGACATCATATGCCCCGTTGAAGAGATCGATCGTCCCAACGTCACCGATCTCTCCCTACCCCTACCCGTTATCATCCCACCACAGATAGGGGGCTCCACTGCCAGCCTTTGGCTGGCGATTTTTGCGTGCGGCAGCAAACGACCGCGAGCAGCCGGCACCCGTTTGAGAGACATGCCGTCGAGTCCGCAGTGACGATCAGCGGCTCCCCGAGTCCCCGCCCGTCGTTCCACGGCAGTCCGCGAGCGTCTCCCCGATCGCCTCGAGATACGTCTCGGGCTCGTAGCCCAGACGCCCCAGCCAGACATCTTGATACGACGGATGCAAAATCGGGACGAGCCAGACGTCGAGGCGAGCACACCACACCGGCTCGAGGACGCTCTCGAGGAAGTCCTCGAGCTCCCGACCCTCGGCGGCAAGGACCGTTTTCGTCGCGTGTTTCCCGGTCGCGAGGACGACGTCGGGGTCGACGGTCTCGAGTTCGGTCAGCAGATGGTCGCGGCAGGTCGCCCGTTCCTCGGCCGTTGGCTCTCGGTTGGTCTCCGGCTCCTCGGAATCGCTGCTCGCGGTTTCACCGTCGTCTCGCGGCTCCGCCGCTTGACTGTCCGCGGAACTCCGTTCCGCGCTACTCGCACTCGAGGCGCGCGGCGCCTCGCTTGCCGGAAAGCATTTGACGGCGTTCGTGTAGTAAGTCGTCTCGTCGTAGCCGAGTCGGGCGAGCATACGGCGAATGCGGCGGCCGGAATGGCGGGAGGTGTACGCTTTCCCGGTCCAGTTGCCGCCCCGCCAGCGGTCGGCGTCGGGGTCGCCGTAGCCGGGTGCTTCCCCGACGACGACGACGGTCGCCTCGAGCGGGCCGGTCCCCCAGGAGATGCGCTCGCGACACTCGGTGAGCGCCGGACAACGCTCACAGTCGGCCTCGAGGACGTTTCGCGTGGTCGGGAACGCCGGATCGTGATCAGGGGCGGGCACACTTGACTCGAGGCGCTGGAGCTGTGTTATCGCGCGCGGTTCGATTCTTCACACGATGCGACCGAGTGGTAGGTTTAACATGGTGTTCGTGGGCACTGTTCCTGATGCCGAGAACACAACAAGCGTCCGAACGGGTCGCAATCGTCGGTGCGTCGATGACCCAGTTCGGCCAGCGCGAGGGCTGGATCATGGATCTCCTCGCAGAGGCCGGACTCGAGTGTCTCGAGGACGCCGGGGTCGACGCCGAAAATGTAGAGCACCTGTACGTCTCGAACATGGCGAGCGGGGAGTTCGAAGGGATGACGGGTGTGCCGAACGCGCTGGCACACGACTTGGACGCGATGCCGGCGTACACCCAGCGTGTCGATCAGACCAGTTCCAGCGGCGGCGCGGGGATCTACGCGGCCTGGCAGTCGATCGCCAGCGGCGCAAGCGACATGACGCTGCTCGTCGGTGGCGAGAAGATGAGCCACCGGTCGACCCCCGAGACGACCGACATCATCGCGTCGGTTACGCATCCCGTCGAGTACAAGACGGGCGTGACACTGCCGTCGTTTGCAGGGCTCACGGCCCGCCACTACTTGGAACGGTTCGACGCGCCGCGCGAGAGCCTCGGGAAGGTCGCCGTCAAGAACCACAAAAACGGTGTCGACAACCCGAATGCCCAGTTCCAGAAGGAAGTCGACCTCGAGACTGTCCTCGAGTCGCCGATCGTTGCGGATCCGCTGCGGCTGTACGACTTCTGTCCGATTACGGATGGCTCGGCCGCGCTCCTGTTCTGTCCCGAATCCGTCGCCGAGGAGTACACGGACGAGTACGTCGTCGTCGCTGGCGTCGACGGCGCGACGGACACCCACGTCGTCCACGAGCGGGAAGACCCGACGATCATGGGCGGGGTCGTCGAGAGCGGCAAGGGAGCCTACAAGATGAGCGGCTACGGCCCCGACGACATCGACGTCGCCGAACTCCACGACATGTTCACCATCCTCGAGTTCCTCCAGATGGAGGGGCTCGGCTTCGCCGACCAGGGCGAGGCCTGGAAGTTGGTCGAGGAGGGCTACACCAAGCGTGACACCGGCGAGTTGCCGGTCAACACCTCCGGCGGACTCAAATCGAAGGGTCATCCACTCGGCGCGAGTGGCATCGCACAGGGTGTCGAAATCTACGAACAGCTCATGGGTGAAGCCGGCCCGCGACAGGTCGACGCCGACATCGGCCTAGCGTGTAACGTCGGCGGCTTCGGCAACTGCGTGATTACCACGATCATGGAGACAGCACAATGACGATGGAAGCAACACGCTACGAAGACGGCTCGATCAGCTACCCCGGGCACCCGCGCGGTCCCGGCGGCACGGAACCGGTCGAGACGATCGATCTCAGCGAGTACACCGCCGAGGTCGTGACGTGGACGACAAGTACGGCCACGCCGCCCGGCGTCCGCGAGCCCAACACGCTCGCGATCGTCGAGTTCGATGTTGACGGCGAATCGGTACGTGCGATCGGGCAGGTGACGACCGATGACGTCGAAACCGGCGACGACGTCGAGCCAGTCTACGTCGAGGAACTCCGCGAACCCGGAGCCGGCATCCGGGAACCCGACAGTCAAGACTGGAACGGCTATCAGTTCGAGCCGGTCTGAGCATCGGAAGCGGGACCGATATCGGTCCCTTCAGCACCGTGGACCGACTCGCTTCGTGAGACCTGGCTCATCGATTCACTCGAGTCCCAATTGAGGGGACAGATTTACAGTGGCTGAGTGGCTTCTCAGTGGTAATGGGATCGGCTACACCGGAACTCCTCTCAGAACTGCTCCCGATGATCGTCTACACGATTCTCGGTGGCGCGCTAACCGCAGGCGGGATCGCCGCCGAATACGCGAGCCTGCAACACCTCGGTGCAGGCGAGGCGATGGTCGGCCTCTGGCTCGCCGCGATCGGCGTGGTCATGCTCTACGGCGGCGTCTACGGGATCGGCTACAAGAAAGTCGCTATGCGGTTGCTCAGCACTGTATAGTAGCGAACGCGACTGTTTTCGACTCGCCGACTCGGTAGCGACGCCGCCTGCAGGACCGATTCCCCTTTAATCACGGAGTGAGTGGAGTGGCATATGAGCAGGTTCGGCGAGGTCGACGACCAGTACGACCCCCACGCCCTAGAGCAGCGGGTGTTCGACTACTGGGACGACGTCGACGCCTACGAGCAGACGGTCGAGCATCGCTCCGACGGTGAATCGTTCTTTTTCGTCGACGGCCCGCCGTACACGTCGGGATCGGCACACATGGGGACGACCTGGAACAAGTCCCTCAAAGACGTCTACATCCGCTTCCTGCGCATGCAGGGGTACGACGTCACCGACCGGCCGGGCTATGACATGCACGGACTCCCGATCGAGACCAAAGTCGAGGAGAAACTCGGCTTCGAGAACAAGAAAGACATCGAGGAGTTCGGCGAGGAGAACTTCATCCAGGAGTGTAAGGACTACGCCGATGAGCAACTCGAGGGCCTCCAGTCCGATTTCAAATCCTTCGGCGTCTGGATGGACTGGGACAATCCGTACCGGACGGTCAGCCCCGAGTACATGGAAGCCGCCTGGTGGGGCTTCTCGAAGGCCGCCGACCGCGGCCTAGTCGAGAAAGGCCACCGGTCGATCTCGCAGTGTCCGCGCTGTGAGACCGCAATCGCGAACAACGAAGTCGAGTACGAGGACGTCGAGGACCCCTCGATCTACGTCAAATTCGACCTCACCGACCGCGAGGGTTCGATCGTCATCTGGACGACGACCCCGTGGACGATTCCGGCGAACACGTTCGTCGCCGTCGACGAGGAGGGTGACTACGTCGGCGTGCGCGCCGAAAAAGACGGTAAAGAGGAACTGCTGTACGTCGCCGAGGCCAAACACGAGGAGGTCCTCAAAGAGGGGCGCTACGAGGAGTACGAGGTCGTCGAAGAGCTGACCGGCGAGGACCTGCTCGGCTGGACGTACGAGCACCCGCTCGCCGAAGAGGTGCCCGACCACGTCGACGGCGACGGCGTGTTCGAAGTGTATACCGGCGAGTACGTCGACACCCACGGCGACGGTACCGGACTTGTTCACTCCGCGCCCGGCCACGGTGAAGAGGACTTCGAGCGCGGGACCGAGCTCGGCTTGCCGATCTTCTGTCCCGTCGGCGGCGACGGCGTCTACACCGACGAGGCCGGCACGTACGAGGGCCAGTTCGTCAAGGAGGCCGACGACAAGATCATGGCCGACCTCGAGGCCAACGGCGCGCTGCTC
This sequence comes from Natronorubrum thiooxidans, assembly GCF_900156475.1. GTDB lineage: Archaea > Halobacteriota > Halobacteria > Halobacteriales > Natrialbaceae > Natronorubrum > Natronorubrum thiooxidans. The sequence continues at coordinate 33,536 of NZ_FTNR01000011.1, read as the reverse complement.
GCGTCGGGCACGGTCGACCACAGCTACGGCCACTGCTGGCGATGTGATACGGGTATCCTTCAGATCGTCACCGAGCAGTGGTTCATCACGATCACGGACGTCAAAGACGAACTCCTCGACAACATCGAGGACAGCGAGTGGTACCCACAATGGGCTCGCGACAACCGCTTCCGGGATTTCGTCGAAGAGGCTCCAGACTGGAACGTCTCGCGCCAGCGCTACTGGGGCATCCCGCTGCCGGTCTGGACGCCCGAGGATCGGGACGACGACGAGGACATGATCGTCATCGCGACGCGCGAGGAACTCGCCGACCAGGTCGACCAGGACGTCGATTCCGAGGCCGTCGATCTCCACAAGGACACCGTCGACGACCTCACCATCACCCAGGACGGGACCACCTACACCCGTGTTCCCGACGTTTTCGACGTCTGGCTCGACTCCTCCGTGGCGTCGTGGGGCACCCTTGACTTCCCATCCGACGACAGCACGTTCGACGAGCTCTGGCCCGCCGACTTCATCCTCGAGGCCCACGACCAGACCCGCGGCTGGTTCTGGTCCCAGCTGGGGATGGGCACCGCCGCGATGGGCGAGGTGCCATACGATAAGGTCCTGATGCACGGCCACGCCTTAGACGAAGACGGCCGCAAGATGTCGAAATCCGTCGGTAACGTCGTCGAGCCCGACACGGCGATCGAACGCCACGGCTCCGACGCGATGCGCATGTTCCTGCTCTCGGCGAACCCACAGGGTGACGACATGCGCTTCTCGTGGGACGAGATGGGCACGATGGAAAACCACCTCCGGACGCTGTGGAACGTCTTCCGCTTCCCGCTGCCGTACATGCGCCTGGACGGCTTCGATCCGACCGAGACGGACCTCGAAAGCGTCGATGACGATCTTGAACTCGTCGACGAGTGGATCCTCGCTCGGCTGCAGTCCACCAAAGACGAGATGACCGAGCACTTCGAAGAGTTCCGTCAGGACCGCGCGCTCGAGGCACTCCTCGAGTTCGTCGTCGAGGATGTCTCCCGGTTCTACGTGCAGGCCGTCCGCGAGCGCATGTGGGAGGAAGAGGACAGCGCCTCCAAGCAGGCCGCCTACGCGACGATCTACCGGGTGCTTCGGGAGAGCGTCGCCCTGCTCGCCCCGTACGCGCCGTTCGTCACCGAAGAAATCTACGGCACGCTCACCGGCGAGGACGGCCACGACACCGTCCACATGGAAGACTGGCCGGCCGTCGAGGAGTACTGGGTCGACGAACAGCTCGAGGAGGACGTCGCGCTCTTGCGAGCGATCGAGGAAGCCGGCGCGAACGCGCGCCAGCAGGCCGGCCGCAAGCTGCGCTGGCCCGTCCCGCGCGTCGTCGTCGCTGCCGACGACCAGCGCGTGGTCGAGGCCGTCGAACGACACACCACGCTGCTCGAGGAGCGGCTCAACGCTCGCGAGATCGAACTCGTCTCGCCGGACAGCCAGTGGGGCGAACTCGACTACAGCGCCGAAGCCGATATGAGCGAGCTCGGGCCGGCCTTCGGTGGCCGCGCCGGCGAGGTCATGACCGCACTCAACGAGGCCCGTATCGAGGAGACGACCCTCGAGGCACTCGAGGATGCCGTCGAAGACGTACTCGAAGACGGCGAGTCGATCACCGAGGCAATGGTCTCCTTTGTTACCGAGACACCCGACGGCGTCGCCGGCACCGCGTTCGGCCTCGACAACGACGACCGCGGTGTCGTCTACGTCGACGCCTCGCTAACCGTGGACATCGAGAGCGAGGGCTACGCCCGGGAGGTCATCCGCCGCGTCCAGGAGATGCGCAAGGACCTCGACTTAGACGTCGAAGAACGGATCGCACTGGACCTGTCGATCGACGACGACCGCGTGGCCGACCTCGTCGGCGAGCGCGAGGATCTCATCCGCGAGGAGGTTCGCGCCGACGAACTGGGCGACCTCGAGGTCGATACCGGCAACCGCAAGGAGTGGGAGGTCGAAGGCGTGACGATGGAAATCGCAGTCGAGCCGCTGGCGGCTGCGGAAGCGTCGGACTAAGCACCACCGCTAGCGACTCGGAAGCGTCGAAGTAACACTCACGAACGCTCGTTTTTCGCCCCAGTCAGGGCCGATTCGAATCGATACCGTACTCGAGAGCAACTGCTTTGAGCGCAACCCGGCGTCTCCCATCGAGATAGTTCGAATCGTAAACGCTCGATGCAAGAGATTCTCCGAGACGACTTCGGTGTGTCGACCACTCGAGAGTGGCAATCGACTCGGGACGATACCCGCGATAACGACCGTTTTCGTAGGATACGCCAGAACGCAGGCAGTGCTCTCACTTGGGAATCCGTCTCGAATCAGCTCGACTCGAGCAAAACGGTTAAGTCGAATCGGACTTTTTCGATATGTATGGGACTACTCGATCGCATCCTTGGACGCGACACGGACGAAACGGACGACGACTGTTGCTGTGGCGTCGAGATCGAAGAACTCGACTCGAGCGACGATGACTGATCAGCCTGGACTCGACGGGGACGGACCGAGCGAATCGGCAAGCGGGACGATCAATCGGATGAGCGAGGGAGCCTGCTGTGCGGGGACGTTTCCAGCAAACCGGAGGGTCAGCGACGACGTAATCGACAGTGAGCTGACTGTTTTCAAGGCGCTCGCGAACGAAAAGCGACTTCGGATCATCGAGGCGCTCCGGGATGGCGAGTTGTGTGCCTGTGAACTCGAGACGATTCTCGATGCGCCACAGTCGACCGTCGGCTCCCACCTCTCAAAGCTCCGCGAGGCCGGTATCGTTCGCACCCGCAAAGAAGGAAAGTGGACCTACTACCGAATCGCGGATACGGCGAGTCTCCAGGTACTCAATCTCGCCGCCGCGCTGGGTGAAGACGAACAATGATCCCCGCCGGCTACGAGACGGCGCTGGTCGATTCCGCCGAGTACTTCGTCCATCTGGCGCTCATCCTCGCCCCGCTGTTCGTCGGCGCATCGTTTCTCGTCGGCCTCGCACAGGAGTATCTCCCACCGGAGCGAGTCGAGGCGATGCTTCGGTCTCGAGACCACGGGAGCGGGAACGTCCTCGCCGCTGGACTTGGGGCGGTAACGCCGTTCTGTTCGTGTTCGACGGTGCCGGTCCTCGCCGGCTTGCTCGGTGCGGGTGCGCCGATCGGTCTCGCGTTCTCGTTTCTGCTCGCCTCGCCGATCGTCAACTGGATCGCCGTCATCCTGCTGTTCGGGCTCTTCGGGGCCAGCGTGACCGTCGCCTACGTCGTGACGGCGCTGTCCGCGGCGATCGTTGGTGGCATCGTCATCGGCACGCTCGATCTCGAAAACTACATTAAAGACGTTCGCATCACGGCAGGCGGACGTGAGATTACGACCGACGGCGGGACGACAACTGGCGGCGCAAGCTGTGCGTGTAGCGGCTCGGGCTCGGCCACGCGATCACACCGAGAGCGGGTTTCCGAAGCCGGTCGCGGGGCGCTGTCGTTTTTCTGGGATACGCTTCCCTACATCATCATCGGGATCACGATCGGGGCGCTCATCCACGGTGCGGTTCCGGAGGCGTTTCTCCAGCGGATCGCCGGGCCGTCGAATCCGCTCGCGACGCCGATGGCCGCACTGGCCGGCGCACCGATCTACGTGAGCATCAGCGGCATGCTGCCAATCGCCCACTCGCTGGCCGAACAGGGGATTCCCATCGGGACAGTGATCGCGTTTGTCATCGGTGGCGCTGGGATCAGCATCCCGAACCTGATCCTGTTGAACAAGCTCTTCGAACGGCGACTGCTGGCGGTCTATGCCAGCACCGTTGTGACGATCGGAATCACCGTCGGCGTGCTGTTCAATACGGTGCTGGCTGGCCTGCTCTAACGACAGCGCGTTTCGATCGCAGTGCAGGGTTTTCCGAACATCTCCACGTCGTAACAGTCATAATCGCTGACTCGCCAGAGCAGGGTAGTGACTACTCGAGTCGCCGTCTGTCTCGTCGTCGTGGTGTTGCTCGGGGCCGTCCCGGCCGGTGTCGTTGGGGTGTCGACGACAGCGCCCGAGTCCGGACCCAGTGGTGTCGCCCCATCGATCGCGCCCACCGTAAGCGGCGACTCGACCAGTTTAGCCGGTGAAAACGACGTCCTCCATCGGACGACAGAACTCCGACAGCGACCGGCTCAGCCGGGGACGTTCGAGACGACGATGACGTTCGACGTGCCGGAGCCGATGACCGGCCTCGAGGTCGACCTCGGATCAGAAGCTGACGTCCGCGCCGCTGAGGGCTTCGAGGCGACCGGCGAGGGAACGTACCGGTGGACCGAATCGACCGACGAGCCGAGCATCCGGTTTTCGATGCCGGCGAATCGAACGGGAACGGTCGACGGCCACGCACAGACGCGGGCGACCGACGGACAGGAGCAACACGGATCAGCCACGGCGACGGTGACAACACCCACGCAGGAGCGTGGCTACACGTTCATCGAGACCGGCGAGTGGGGGATCGTGCAGGTGCCCAGCGTCGGTCTCTCGTTTCGGACGACCACGCCCGGCCCGATCGGCATCGAGGAGACAGTTACCGTCGATGGCCCCGGCGTAGCCGGGAGCAAAATGGCCGTCTTCGGGCCGGTGACCGAACACGAACGGAGCGTCGATGGGGAGACGATCAGGCTGGCCGTCCCCGACGCGGCCGACCTGCACGAACGGCCGGCGGCCGTCCTCGACGCCCTCGAGGCCGCGAACCAGCGACTCGACGTTGGCTCGAGCCCCGCCGAGACCCTCATTATCGCCGCCCCGAGCGACGTCGACTGGGGGCCACGGGGGCTGCAGTACGGCCCGACTGACGCGTGGGTCGTCGCCGACGCGCCGCTCGAGGAGGCGACAAACGTCTGGCTGCACGAGTACGTCCACGTCCGACAGCGGTTTGCCAACCCGAACGTCGGGACGACGGCCGACAGCGAGTGGCTCGTCGAGGCCCAGGCGGAGTACTACGCCGGCCTGCTCGCGTACGAACAGGGATTGGTCTCGTTTGATGAGTTCAATCGATTCCTCGAGCGAGGCACGGAGTCGCCCGCTGCGGACGGCGTCCTCGCCGACCCGACGACCTGGGGCGAGGACAACACGAACTACCTGAAAGGGGCGCTGGTGTACGGCGAGCTGGATCGACAGGTGCGGCTGGCGACCGACGGCGACCGCAGTCTCGACGACGTGTTCCGGTCGCTAAACGCCCAGGACGAGCAGGTGAGCGAGGCCGACGTGCTGGCGGCACTCGAGACGGTTGGGAACGCCGAGATACGAGACCACGCCGAGCGATACACGCGAACTACGGAAACACCGGAGCTATGGAATCGGGTCGAGCACAGCGCCGCGTTCGACCAGTCGGGGGCGACTATCGAGTACGGACTCGGCTCGGCCCCGATTACGGTCGGCGACCAGCCGTGGGAGCGCTGGGACCGCAGCGACATCGACGGCCTCGATGACCGTTGGGACCCCGACAGCGGGACCGACCGCGGGGTGCTGGCGGTACCGGCCGGCGAGCGCGTCACGGTCCCAGTCACGATGGAAAACGTCGATGAGCGAGCCGGCACCGCCGATGTGAGCCTGCAGGCCGGCGGTGAGATCGTCGATGGCACCCAGCGCCATCTCGAGAGTGGCGAGCGGGCGACCGAGACGCTGTCGTGGACGCCGACGGAACCCGGCGTTTACGACGTTCGACTCGGCTCGGATCGACTGACGGTGGTCGTTCGTTCGGCCTCGAGTCTGACCGTGACCGAGCTGGCCGTCACTCCCGACAGTGTCGAGCCCGGTGAGGCAGTGACCGTGACCGCGACGGTCACAGCCAGTGGCAACCGTCCCGCTGCGGGCACACTCGAGTTCCGGACATCCGTTGAGACCGCCACCGGACAGCCGATCGCGCTCGCCCCCGGCGAAACCGGACTCGTCGAGGTACAGCTCCGGTTCGACGACGAGGGCCGCTACGAGGTCGCCGCTGGCGGGCAGTCAGCAACGGTCACTGTCGGCGGCGCACTCGAGGGACTCGAGTCGATTCCCGGCTTCGGCGTCATCGCCGGCGGTGTCGCGCTCGCAATGGCACTCGCAGTTGCGCTGCTCGGTCGACAGCGATAACGGCTCTCGAGCACCCGGCAGCACATCGAGCCGTCCGTCACTGGCGGTGCAATTAGGCGCGTTCCACCCGAAACACACACGTCCGGTCACCGTCGGCGGGACACGATAGTTCGGTAACTGTCGCGTCCGTCTCGAACGCATCGACCATCCCCTCGAGAACTCCCTGTGCCATCCCGCAGTAACACGGCTCCCGGTGCGTTCGATAGGTCACACGAACGGAGTCAGGTGACTCACGGGTTCCCGAAACGACAGGCACCGCGGTCGCGTTCGCCGTCGTGTCGACGCTCTCGACGATCGACTCGAGACGCTCGAGGACGGCGAACAGGTCCCCATCGTCGCGAACGTGCGCGGCGAACGTCGACAGGAGTTCGGGGGCGAGCGTTCGGCCGAAATCGCGTTCGATCTGCCGGCGATCCTGGACAGCCAGCGACGAGAGCGTCTCGAGGATGGCCTCGATTTCGGCATCGTCGTACGACGAGACAGAGAGATACAACGTGGGCTCGATGTCGGCTTGGTCGACAATTGAGGCCCATGTCTCCTCGTCGGTCTTTGCCATGACGTACTTTTCGAGTGTTTTGTGGATGATTCCGTGCATCAGGTCTCACTCCCTTCGGTTGCCCCCACGGACGACGGCCGGTTACTCGAGCACCCCCTGACAGGACACCAGCAGTCCGGACCGAATGGTCGCTTTGTAAGACTGTTACACAGAATGACTTAACAGTTACACCCACTCGAGCACCGCCACGTCGCGATCGCTCAGAGCTGGTCGGCGATCGCTGGCGCGACCGAGACGGCACTCACCGGTCGTTCGATCGTATCCGTGCCGTAGATCGCCTCGACACCGGCTCGAGAGAGTTTCGTCACTGCGTTATCGGCGAGCAGCGGGTGAACGCAGGTGAGGAACACGCGGCCGACGCCACGGTCTTGCAGGACGGAGACGGATTCACTCATCGTCGAACCCGTCGCGATAATGTCGTCCGCAACGACGACGTCGCGGCCGGCCACGTCGACATCGCTCGGCGTGATCTCGACGTCGGTGCCGGAGTGGCGTGTCTTCTCGAAGTAGTCCGTTTCGCCGCCGCCGTAGGCGTCCCGAACCGTTTCGGCGAGCTCGATCGCGCCCGCGTCGGGCGAGAGGAAGACGGGGTCCTCGAGGTCGGCGGGAAGCGGCTCGGCGAGTCGGCCGGCCGCGTCGACGGCGGTCGCCGTCGGCTCGAAGAACTCACACACCGATTCCTCGTGAGGCGTGACGGTCAGCACGCGATCCGCACCGGTCGAGATGGCTCGGGCGACCGCGCGGGCGGAGATCGGATGGCCCGCCTCGAACGCCTTGTCCTGGCGGCCGTAGCCCATATACGGCAGGACGGTAACGACCTCCTCGGCCCCGGCTTCCCGGACGGCGTCCTGTAACTGGAGCAGTTCGATATGGGCGTCGCTCGAGACGGTCGAAGCGACGACGATCGCGCGGTCGTCGTCGAAGTTGGGGACAGCAGCGAGCCGTTCGCCGTCCGGAAACCGGTCGTACTCGGCTATGGCGAGCGATACCTCGAGTTCACGGGCAAGCGCAGCGGCAAGCGTCTGTGAGTCAGCGCCGCTGACGATCGTGGTCATACTCGAGTGGACAGGACGGAGGATAAAACCCGTTTTCGTTCTCGCGTCCACCGTGAGTGACTGGCAGTGTCGTGATTCCGTCGCAGACAGTCACGCCTCGGCGTCGTCGATATCGGCGTCGCCGTCGCCACAAGGACCACTACCGGTGTCGCTCAGGAACGCCAGCTCGTCCTCACGGTCGATTCGCACGTAGAGGTTGAGACAGTCGGGTTCGTTCCACCTCGCAGGGGTGACTGCAACCGGCTCGCCGTGGTCGAGTCGTGCCGTCACGCGAACCTGGCCCGGATCCGTCGACCAGCTGCGCTCGAGCGTGACGGTTTCGTTTGCCTCGAGTGCCGTGGTCTCCCAGGCTTCGATCTCCCGGTCGAACTCGACGATGACGTCGACCGTGTGAGCGGTCTCATCCACGTTGTCGATCGTAATCTCGCCGAGGATCGTTCCCTCGACGTCGGTCGTACTGCCCGTTTCAGTGGGTTCAACATCGGGTTCATCATCAGGGTCCGCGTCGTCGTCCTCGGTGGGATCGTCATCGCTGCCGGAACAGCCAGCGACGGCACCGGTCAGGGCAGTCCCGGTAACGGCGAGGAGTCGGCGGCGTGGCAAGTCGCTCATGTTCGGAGCGAACGAATTCAGGATAGTTAAACTGTCCGGCAGGCGGCTCAGTATCTGGGAATAGCGAGCCCCGTGACGTCGCCCACACCGATCGTTCGCGACCGCCACTGGCCGTTGTCGTCGTCCGGTGTGGCCGAGAGGAACGTGCCCCGTTCGGTCACGGCATAGCACGTTTGCCCGTAGCCGATGCCGACGATGGACGCACTCGAGCGATCGTACTCCTGCCAGCCGTCCTCGCTGTACGCGTAGACCGTCGCTCCGGAGACCGCGTGAGCCCGCGCGAGTCGCCCCGGTTCGGTCTGCGGGTCCGCGGCGACGGTCTCGAAGTCACCCTCAAGGACTTTCATCCAGCCGTTACCGAGTTTGTAGAGTCCGTCTGCGGTGGCAGCGAGTGGAACACCGGCCGCAGAGACGTCCCGGACGTCCGTGAGGCCGGCGTGGTCGAGTCCATCCTCGTGGACACGGTAGACACCGCTGTCGGTGCCGACGAGGTCGCCATCGATCGCCCGAACCGTCGCGACGCCGTCGCTCTCGAGTGGCACCCAGTCGCCGTTATCAGACGGCACACCACCCTCCAGTCGGGCGACCTCGCCGTCGGGACTGGCTGCGAGTAGTCCGGTGTCGTCAGCGCCGACGGCGACCGCGGGGCCGAACCCGGTTTCGACGACGGTCTCACCGCTAGACTCGTCGCGCTCGTCGGGGAGGCTCAACAGCCGAACGTCTTCGTCGGTTGCGATTGCGACGACACCATCGGCCGCCGCGATATCGCGGGCGGTACAGCGGTCACAGAGGCCGAACTCGCCGACAGTGTCGTCGGCGACACGGACACGGACGACGCCGATCGAACTCGAGACGTAGGCCTCGATGGCTCCCTCGCGATCGCCGTAGACGCGTTTCTCCTCGATCGAGTGCATACGTAGCCGTCGGAGACCCCACCCCGAAAGCGTTCTGTCTGCTCCGGAATCCCTTTGAGGTGGCCACGCGGACTAGCGACTAATGCAAGTGTTCGGATCAAGCGGGACACGGGGCGTCGCCAACGAAGAGCTGACGCCTGCGTTCGTCCTGCGCGTCGCGAAAGCGGCAGGAACGGCCTGGGGAGCCGATCGGGTTGCTATCGCACGCGACACGCGGTACACGGGACGGATGCTCGCTGATGCGGCCGCAAGCGGGCTGGCGAGTACGGGAACCGACGTCGATCGGATCGGAATCGTTCCGACACCGGGGGCACAGTCCTACGCCGAACGGGAAGGCGTCCCCGTCATAATGATCACCGCGTCGCACAACCCGCCCCAGTACAACGGTGTCAAACTCGTCGGCAGCGACGGGATCGAACTCGTCGTCTCGGAACTCGAGCAGATCGAAGAGGTACTCCTCGCAGAAGCGTTCACAGTCGCCCCGTGGGACGAGACCGGTCGGTCCCGGACGATCGACGGCGTCAAAGAGACGTACGTCGACGAACTGCTCGCGGCGGTCGACCGAGAACCGATCGCCGACGCCGACCTGACGGTTGCGCTCGATCCCGGCCACGGTGCCGGCGCGCTCACGAGCCCCGAGTTCTTCCGGCAGCTCGGCTGTCGCGTCGTCACCGTCAACGGCCAGCCCGACGGCAAGTTCCCCGGGCGCAACCCCGAACCCGTCCCGGACAACCTCGAGGACCTGGGCCAACTGGTCCGGGCCACCGACGCCGACATCGGCATCGCTCACGACGGTGACGCCGACCGCGCCATCTTCTTCGACGAAACCGGTGCGTACGTCCAGGGCGACGCGACGCTTGCAGCACTCGCCGCCGCCGAACTCGAGGCCGGCGATACGACCGTCTCGGCGGTCAACGTCTCCCAGCGGCTGGTCGACGTCGTGGGCGACGTCGGGGCCGAACTCGAGCTCACCCCGATCGGCTCGACGAACATCATCACCCGGATCGAGGAACTCGAGGCCAACGGCAAGCGAGTACCGATCGCGGGCGAGGGCAACGGCGGGATCTTCTTCCCGTCGTTTCGGCTCACGCGGGACGGCGCGTTCACCGCAGCCCGGTTTCTCGAACTCGTCGCCGAACGCCCGGTCAGCGAGATCGTCGCCCCCTACGACGGCTACGCGAACGTCAGACACAACCTCGAGTACGAATCGACGGCCGAACGCGACGCGATGTTGGATGCCGCTGCAAACCACGCCCAGTCGTCCGACGCCGACCTCAACACCCGCGACGGCTACCGACTGGACCACGGCGACGCGTGGGTGCTGGCCCGCCCCTCCGGCACCGAACCGCTCGTCCGGGTCTACGCCGAGGCCCGCGACACCGAACGCGCTCGCGAACTGGCCGACGAGCTATACGAGACGCTGTCCGAGGCGAAAGCTAACGCCTAACTAGGATGCTCTCGAGGGCAGATTGCCCCCACCGAACACGTCTCAGCCCGGCACTGGACTGACGAGCACGAGACGCCACGAACGCCCAGGTTGTCAGACCGGATCCTCAACCTCGAGTGCGTCCTCGAGTGCGTCCTCGAGTGCGTCCCGTTCGCGCCGTAACGCCTCGAGTTCGTCCGCGATCCGACCGTCGGCCAGCCGCTCGCGTTCGTCGGGGGTGAGCTGGTCGACGGCCTGCGCGGCGGTCTGCAGCCGATCGTAGTCGAACTCGGGGTCGGTCGTGAGCCGTCGGAGCGAGCGGAGTTGGGCGACGACGTCCTCGTCGGCGACACGAGCCACGAACGGACGGATCTCGCGTATCTTTCGCTGCAGCACCCCCGCTTCGGCCGGCGGCCACGAAATCGTCAGTGGCTCGGCGTCGATCCCATCGAGATACGTCTGCTGGGTTGCGACCTTCCGTTTGAGTTCGTCCGCACTTTCGACGTAATGTGAGAGTTTCGACCGGGAGTAGTCGGCATACTCGAGCAGTTCCGGAATGGTGTACTCGCCAGCCGGGTCCTCCTGAATGTAGGTCGCCAGATCCGCCGGCGGCAGTTCGTAGGGCACGAACGGATACCAGCGGCTGCGATCGACCAGCGCGAACACCTCGCGGGCCGAGGCCTCGAGTCGAAACGCCTCGAACGCCGACTCGATCGCGTCGTTGTACGCCTCGATCGGTTCGCGAAGGTCCTCGACGGGGGCCTCGAGATCGGCAGTTGCGAGTTCGAGCAGCCGTTCGTGCTCGTCGATGTCGTCCGCGAGTTGCCGGCGGCGCTTGGCGGCGGCCGTCCGCGCGTTGGCAATGGCTTCGCGGGCCGTCTCGCGTTCCTCGAGTAACTCGGCATACTGCGCCGCCGGCTCCAGGGCCTCGTGGGCGCGTTCGAAATCCGATTCGCTGAGCCGGCGTTTATCGATCGCCTCGAGGGCGTCCTCGAACGCCGTTCGGCCCTTTAGATCGTCGGAAAGGCTCGTGACCAGCGTGTCGAACTTCCCCTCGAGTTCGATGTAGGCTTTGAAGTTCTCCCGGCCGGTCCCCGTCGCTCGGTCGATGTAGGCCTCGAGCAGGTCCGTCGCGTCTCGATAGGCGCTGGCGGCGTTGGTTACCGCCTCGCGTCCGTGGTCGTCGATCGCCGACTCGGCCTGTGCGAACCGCTTGCGTGCGGCCTCGAGGGCCTCGAGTGGCGTCTGTCCATCGTCGCTGGCGTCCGCGTCAGGGTGGTGAACGCGTTCGCTCATCGGTGATTAGTCGTCGTAGACGGCGTCGGGATCGAACACTTTTTCGCCGACGTTCTCGCCGTCGACCGTCCGGTAGAAACACGACCGGTGGCCGGTGTGGCACGCGCCGCCTGCCTGGTCGACCAGATAGAGCAGCGTGTCGGCATCACAGTCGACCCGGACCTCCTGGACATCCTGCGTGTGGCCACTTGTGGCTCCCTTCTCCCAAAGCTCGTCTCGGCTACGGGAGTAATAATGAGCGGTCCCCGTCTCCCGCGTGCGCTCTAAGGCTTCCGGCGAGACGTACGCGAGCATCAGTACCTCACCGGTGTCGGCGTCCTGTGCAACGGCGGGGACGAGTCCGTTCTCGCCGAAGTCGACCGCAACGTCGTCGGTCATACGTGAGGGGATGGCCGATGGGGCGATAGGTCTTTTGCCGAGAGGGTCAGCGAATCGACAACGACCCGTCGGTGTTCGATCCGAGCAAGTCTGCAGCCAACATTTATTACGATCCGTGTGGGCAGGAGACGGTGATGGCTGACTACACGAAAACCAACTATCGCGACGTCGGTGGGCAGAACGGGATGCATTTCCTCCGTGACGAACTGAACTGCGAGCACATGGGCGTCACCGTCGTCGAGTGCGAGCCCGGCTGGGAGGGGAAAGAACACGACCACGAGGAGGAAGGACACGAAGAAGTCTACCTGTTGATGGAAGGCGAAGCGACGGTCACCATCGACGACGAATCAGTCGACATGACCGACGGCGACGCGGTCCGAATCCCGCCGGACGCGACCCACCAGATCCACAACGGCGACACCGAGAGTCGATTCGTACTGATGGGCGCACCGTAGGCGCTCAGAGCCGTTCGTACGCGACGCCGTCGGTCGTCACGACCGCGAGAGTCACGCTACGGGCCAGCCGACCCCCCGTTCTGACGTGGTGTTCGGGCACCAGCGGCATCGCCACCGGCCGATAGGCGTTGGCGCGCATCGCAGCGATACCAGCGTAGCGACCGACTTCGCGATCCTGATCGAAGACGTGGATACGTCTGTCCGTGCCGCGACTGTACCGGTAGGGAAACGTCTCCGGATCGGGGCCGGAACAGGTCAGCGTGCCGGCCTCGAGGACGGCCTGTACCGAGCTGTCGGCCTCGAGTAGCAGCCGTGGCTCATCGGTATGCGTCCGCTCACGGCCGTCGTCGATCGAGGTCGTCACCGTCGACGACGTCTCCCGCCACTGCGGTTCTGTGTCGGTTCGCACGCAGGCATAGCGTCCGTCGGTCAGCGCAATCCGCTCCGGGGTCGAGTAAAACTGGCGACGGCCGTCGACACGCCCCCGGAGCAAGAACGGCTCGCCGAGAATCTCCCGTGCGTCCTCGAGGCCCCACGTGTCGACGACGAGCACCGGTGTTCGACCGGCGTCGACGGCGGTCGCGATTCGACTGGCGAGCGACAGCGGTGTGACGTCCCGGACGCGGTCGACCGACAGCGGGTCGTCAGGGCCACCGGTTGGGTGGTCGCCGTCGGTCGCCACCGCCGACAGCTCGTCGTTGGCCGACTCCGGACACCGGTAGCCGCGGTCGCGGAGATCCGCGAGAACGGTCGCGAGCCGCGAGGAATCGTAGTGGTGCATTGACAGCACTACGACCTCAGCTAATAAGAGCGCACGGCCAACACAGGCGCTGTCGACCGCCATGAGCGACCGGCGTTTGGCACCAGCCCCATACCCGTTTCGCCCGTCGTCCGAGTATGGACCGGCAAGACATCAGACACGCGTGGGACGCCGTCGCCGACGACTACGCCAGCACCCGCCGCGCCGACGGCGAAGACGCCGCCCTAATCGATGAGTTACTCGAGACGCTGCCCGACGAGCCAACCGTCCTCGATATCGGCTGTGGCGACGGGATGCGAACGCTTGCGAACCTCGCAGACGTCGAATCGATCGGGCTCGACCTCTCGAGTCGCCAGCTCGAGCTCGCTGCTGGCAACGTCCCCGAAGCCCATCTGATCCAGGGCGAGATGACGAGGCTCCCGCTGGCCGCGAACGCCGTCGACGCGATTACGGCGTATCACGCCGTCTTCCACGTTCCTCGAACCGAGCACCCGGCCGTCTACGACGAGTTCGCCCGCGTCCTCCGACCGGGTGGGCGACTCCTCGCAACGGTCGGCTCGAGTCCGTACGAGACGACCCAGCGCAACTGGCTCGGGAGCGGCCAGTCGATGTTCTTCAGCACGCCCGGTCGCCGTCGGACTCAGGACGCACTCGAGGCGGCGGGATTCGAGGTCATCTGGGAGCGAGTCGTCGACGATCCGCTGGGGAGTTCAGTGCCGTTCGTGCTGGCCGAGTATCAGAGATAGCGGACCAGAGCAGGGGACTCTATCGAATCCCTTGGGAGGTGATAGGTTTCAGGAGTCGTGCTGCATACACAGCGCGTGTGTAGCACGATCGCATCTCGATATCCGGAGAAACCATTATCGAGTAGCGGCAATTCCAAACAACTCACTCATGGATAGAGAGCCAGCATTTCGTGAAGTACAGCGGTTTCGCCAGCCGTGGATCTGGGCACTTCTCGGCGGTATCGCGCTTCTCATGCTCGTGTTAGGGCCCATATCGTGGGGAGGGCTCATCGTTATCGGCGCGATCGCTGGACTCATCTACAGTCTTCGTCTCCAGACCGAAGTGAGAGCCGACGGTATCTATCTCAAAATGTGGCCTCTTCACCGATCGTTCCGTCGAATTTCGTGGTCGGAGATCGAGCGATACGAGTCGAAACGGTACAGGCCACTTCGTGAGTTTGGCGGCTGGGGAATCCGGTGGGCACCCGGGAAACTCGCTTACAACGTCAGTGGCGATCAGGGGGTCTGGATCGAACGGACGAACGGGCGTGCAATTCTCGTCGGATCACAACATGCCGAGGAATTTGTCAGGGCCATTGATGAGACAGTACAGTAGCTTTGCCCCGGTTTTGCGTCTTGACCACTATCGAGAGTGAGTAGGCGAAACTTCGTTAGAGATGAGTGCTGAACTAATACTCTGTATCTCGCACACCCCTACGGACAGAAAATCGATATTTCGCTCCACACCCGCAAGGGTACACAGCGCGTATGCAGTGCGAAAGGGCTGGAACGTTCGATCAGTTTATTCGAGATTCTTCACGGCACAGCCACACAACTCTGCACAGAATCTAGACCGAATTTGAACCGAAATGGGTGCGAATTTGTGCGGTTCTTGAAAAATCTATATTTTCGATCTTCTCGTGCGACCAACTGCTATGTCAGACAACAGTACGACACGACGTCGAGTTCTGAAGATCGCAGGTGGCATGACAGTGGTTGCACTCGCCGGATGTACAGGCAGCGAAGACGGCAGCGACGAACCGTCTGGAGATGACTCGATGGATGACGAATCCATGAACGACGATTCGATGGAGGAATCTCGTACAATGGACCCAGAGGAGGCATCCCGGGCGGAGATCGACCGGTTCAGCGAGGAGGCAGGGACGCTGATGGTGCGTACCGAGATGAACGACCTGCCGGACCCCGACGAACCCGTCGACTTCGATCAGGGGCCGTTCATCACGCAGGGACTCGGTCCCGGCGGCGAGGCCGTCGAGTACTACAACTTTGACGTGCAACCGGCCGAGCCCGCGCCCATCTACGCGTTCTTCAGGGAGAATGGCGATCCGGTCGGGGACCAGCTCAACGTCATCGACGTGATTCCCGGTGACGGTGGGTACAACGATTTCTGGCACGTCCACGAGGTCACGGTCCCCGACGACTACGAGGCCAATACGGTAACGAGCGGCGACGATCTGATGGGGTCCGACCTCGAAATCACGGGCACTGACACCATCAAGAACTGTCCAGTCGTCCCCGAGGGCTCCACGGCCACCAAACGCGCAGGCGACGAGGACGAGGGACTGATCGAGGGCTGGTACGAGGGGGAGGTCGTCAGTTACTTCCTCTTCGAGGAGGCGCCGCTGGAGGCGACCGACGGCAACAAGGTGCCGGTTTCGCCCATCTACGTCTCCTTCAACACGAACCCCGACGAGGATGGCGGTGGCCCGCAGTCGGGGTTCATGACCGAGGAGATGAGCGACCAAACGCACAACGTCGTCGCCTCGCTGCCGGGCGACGAGAGCTATTCGCCACTGTGGACGGTCACCGTTTACGACAATGCCGATTTCGAGGACGTTTCGGACCTCGATACGGCCACCTCGGCGACCATCCTCGATACTGACACCGCCACCGTCAACTGTCCCATCGTCTCCGTGGGGATGGAGTGAACGGATGAGCGAGAGGTGGACATAACGATGGTGGAATATCCATCCCGCAACGCTGTCGCGTTCGCGACGCTCGCGGGCATGACCGGCGTCGCAGGATCCTACATGGCGGCGGGATACACCCGGGAGTTCCTCGTCGCGCCCATCGACGACCTCGTCGTCAGGGCCACACCGGGACCAATCGTCGCCTGGATGATAGAGAACGTCGGCGAACAGGGGCATCTACTGCATATTGCGCTTTCGTTCGTTATCGCAACTGGACTGCTCGCGGGCACTGCGATCGTTGGGCTTCATATTGCTCAAGGATTCGAGCAGCCCGTGATCGGTATTGGCCTGTCCGGCGTCCTGGCGTGGAGCCTGACTGCCTTGATTACAGCAGAGCCACTACTCGCAGTCGGTGCTGCTGGCCCTGTAGCAGTACTTACCGCCGTTGGCGCCACGCCGCTCGCCGCTCCCAAACACGACCCATCGCGGCGGCGTGCACTCATCTCGAGCGTGGGCGCTTTGGCCTTCGTCGGCACAGCTATCGGCCTCCGTCGACTGGCGGCCGACGACGACACCACCGGCGGCGAAAGCGAGACGACGGACGACGCGGTGGCCACGCTGCTGCAGGAGGCCGAAGCGAAGTCCCTCGACATCCGTGGCGACGTTCCGGGACTCGTGAGTACGTTCGAGGAGTTCTACAACGTCGACATAGCGGAGTTCGACCCGAACCTCTCGCCCGACGACTGGTCGCTGACGATCACGGGGGAAGTCGGTGACGACGTAACCGTTACGTTCGACGAACTGACGGATATGCCGACCGAGCGGCGGTTCGTGACGCTCCGGTGTGTCGGCGAGGGCCTGAACGGTGCGAAGCTGGACAACGCCGTCTGGACAGGGACGCCGATCGAACCGCTCCTCGAGATGGCCGACCCCGAGGGCGAATGCGGGTGTGCGATGCTCCGTGCGGCGGACGGGTACTTCGTCCAGTTCCCGATCGAGGCCCTCGAAGACGGCTTTCTCGCGTGGGGCATGAACGGTCGGTCGCTCCCCGAGTCTCACGGACATCCGGTGCGTGTGCTGATCCCCGGTCACTGGGGCGAGACGAACGTCAAGTGGCTCACCGAGATCGAACTCCTAGACGAGGAGATGGACGGCTACTGGGAACAGCGCGGTTGGCACGGCACCGGGCCGGTGAACACCGTCGCCAAACTCTGGAGTGACACTGTGCTCGATAACGGGAACGTCGAGGTGGCCGGCCACGCCTACGCCGGGACGCGGGGCATCGAGCGCGTGGAAGTCTCGACGGACGGGGGCGGAACCTGGCAGGACGCGGACCTCTCGGAGCCGCTTCCCGGAATCGACGTGTGGCGACAGTGGCGCTACGAGTTCGAACCCGACGGCAGCCACGAGGTCGTGGTTCGAGCGATCGACGGCGAGGGGGACCTCCAGCCCGAAGAGCGGTCGGACGCGTTCCCGAGCGGGGCGACCGGCTGGGTCACGAAGACGGTACACGGATGACCGCCGGACTCATAGTCTCCCGATACGAGGGCACGCACGGATGGAGAAGGCACTCTGGTATCTCCTCGTTGGCACGCGTGGCGGCGAGAACCGTGTGCGCATTATCGCCGCTCTCGACGATCGACCCCGGAACGCCAATCAGCTCGCGGAGTGCCTCGATGTCGATTACAATACCGTGAGACACCACCTCGACATGTTACAGAAACACGACGTTATTGAATCCGGTGGCGACGAGTACGGGAAGTTGTACTTCCTGACCGATCAGTTCGAGCGACACCGCGAGGAGTTCGAAACCGTTCTGGAGGCGATGTGAATGGCGGGGGCAATGGAACCCTGGATGCTGGCGGCGACCCTCTTCTCGGCAGTGAATGTACTTCTCCTGGCGGTGTTGACGGTTATCTGGGTTCGTAACTACCGAACGTTCGGATCCGAGATGACCGCAGGGTTGGCCATGTTCGGCGTCGTTCTGCTCCTTGAGAATGTCGTCGCAATTTACTTCTTTTTCAGCACCGGGATGCTCTACGCTAATTCCCCAGGCGTCCAGCAGTCCGTAACCACTCTCCGTGCGCTTCAGACCGTCGCTCTGGCTTTCCTCACTTACGTCACCGCTAAGTGACGTGATTTCGATTATCCTCTCGAAAATTCACTCCGGTTTGAAATCCATCCTGAATATATTCTCTGAGTCGGTCACGCCACTCCTGACAGAAGCCGAGTGGTTCGAATAACTTGTGCTGAACTCACAGCGCGTATCGGTTACTGGCCAGTTGGCGTCTATCGGTGGTTGGAAGTGAGAGAGACAGGGTACGTCTCTACCAGTACGAACGCTGGGCGAACAGAGGGTTATTGAGGCTGGTCCTCTGACTCGGTCACCGACTCCTCGACGCTCGTGACAAGTCGTGACTCGAAAGCGCCGTTGAGGGGAACCAGCAATCCCCACGAGAGGACGGCCAGTAGCGGCTTATACTGGGCGAGGATTGCCGACCCCGGTCGGGTAGGCGACAAACACGCTCGTGGCGTACGGAACGAACGCGACCAGGAGTAAGAACATAAGATTGAGCCAGACCACGCTTCGGTCGTGGCCCTCAACGTAGACGAACACGCGCCGATGTAATGTCCAGTAGAGGCCGATCACCAGAAAGCTCAGCACGTACCCGACGAACTCGGGCCATTGCTCAGCGGTGAGGTCAGGCACGACCGCAGTCGTGCTTCCGGCAGGAACCGTCGGAACGCTGATTTCCAGCACCAACAGTGTGATAGCAATTGCGATGACGCCGTCGCTGAGCGCAATCAGTCGGTCTGTTTCCTCGGACTCGCGGCGGAACGGAAGTGCCATACGTGATATAGACTGTTGATTGTCAATCCATTATTGCGTCTCTACCGAGTATTTCTGGCGGACCTGAAACTCACACCGCTGAACAGCAGCTGCCAATCTCGTTCGATGAACGGGACGCGCACGTTCCGTACTTTTCAACTTGAGTCGTTCCTACCACATTCCTAATCAGAAACAAATCCCCAGACCTATCTAACGACTCGCTCGTGGGCGATCGCGCTAATGAATCTATTCTCTGTATTCAGCACTGTACTGGCCAGCTGTGCCGGTTGCTCGGCCCTCTCCTCTCAGCCAGTCATGCTCGGCCTTGTCGTGTTCAACCACACTGACAGCCTGTACACCGTCCAGTTCGACCTGTTTCGGACCGACGGGGAAGTCGTCTCAACCGGAGGGGTCGGCTAATCCGAAAGCAAGGGTGTACAGCGAACGGATAGACATCGGGCCACGGGAGGACGGTGTGAACAGGCCGTCAATGACACGACGGGAAGACGTTGCCGAGACCAGACAGTACGTCGTCCGGTATGAAGTGTGGAAGAACAACAGCACTCCAACCGACGAGGGCCACGTCCACTTCTTTCCGACGGGTGACGACGGCTCCCAGATCGTCGAGAAGGACGTCTTTGGCAGCAGTCAGTGTCACTTATCTTTATCCTCCTTCTCGTAGTCTTTCTCGTCTTTTTCAGGTTCGTCTTCTTTCGGCTCCTTTTCAGGCTCTTTCTCCGGTTCGTCTTCTTCAGGCTTCTCTTCGTCTGGTTCGACGCCCTTCTCGTCCGGGTGGGCGTCCTCCGTGAGGAGTATCTCGAACGGTTCATCGGCGGGTGCATTCTCCGGCTCGAGGTAGCCAATCGCGAACGCGGAGTAGACGGTTCCTCCGGTGAGGGAAACGTCAATTTCGAAGACACTGGTCTCCCGGTCACCCGCGGGATAGATGACGAGCGTATACTCGCCTTCCGGGACTTCGGTGTAGCCGGATTCACCGAACGCGACGTTCTCGAACAGCGCGTCCCCTGTTTCACCGGCAACGACGTCCACCGCAGGCGCATCGGGTGATGCGTGGAGGACGCGAACCCGAGCGGTACCCGGACCGACTGGGCTGTTGTCGTCGTCGAGGAACAGCGCCTCGAGGGGCTGGTTTTCGGCGGCCACTTCGCCGATCACTGCGAGGAGACCGTCGAGGGTGGAGTCCACGTCGCCGGCCTCGACGGTCTCCTCGAGCACTGCTTCGGCCGGGTCTTCACCGGCGGGAACGACCTGGACCGTGTACGTGCCAGGCGGGAGGTCGCGGTAGTCGGTGACCGTCCCGTACGGGATGCCCTCGCGGACCCGCTCTCCGTCAACGTAGATGTCGATGTTGGGTGCATCGGGTGAGAGGTGTGCAACTCGAGTCTGGAAGTTGGTATCGGTTGGCTGGTCGTTCGTTTCGTGGTCACTCGAGGCGGCCGTGGTACTTCCGACGCCACTAACTACCACGAGGCCGCCGCCGATTTGTATAATTCGCCGTCGGCTCACGCCATTTTCAGTCATTAGATTGTCATGAACGGCGATATCGCTAATAGTGCTACCACTTGCAGGCGCAGGCCGATGCAGTTCCGAGCCTCGATATCCAACGCGTTGGGCTTTCCGAGCGAACCACCCGATGTGGGAGAGTCCTCGTCGGCCTGAGGAGATTGCCGACGCCCTCGAGGTCCTCCTCGCGGATCTGGGCTAGGGACTCGAGGACATCTGGCTAGTGACCCTAATTAACCACGACGGGACCACGTCGGCGGGACCGGAGCGGTCCGTGCACGTGCCGATCTGAACGTCACCGCCCATCCGGAAGAGACTGCGTTTCCCACGGGTGAACGTGAGCCGAGAACGGCGATCCACTCTCGCCTTCTAAACAAGGCCGAAGGCGCGAATGCAGCACGAACTCAGGTCCGTGATCGCTCACCACAGGTACAAATAGGATATTGATAATTCAGATACAGTCATCAAACTAACACCATCATCACGCAATGATATTGTTCGAGAGTATCGTCACTGGATTATATGGAATGATGGAGTGCGAACGTGTGAGTCGGTCCCAACTACTGCTGTGGGCCACTCAGAGAGGCATGAGCCATGAGCAACGAACCACACCACAAGACGGCAAAATCGAACTTCAGACCGCTGCGGGCAACGCGCCGAAATGCACTTCGCGGGGCGGGCCTCGCCGGACTGCTCGCGCTGGGTGGTGGCAGTGCCACTGCCAGCCAAAACCCCTCGGAGACGGACACCCAGGGGGCTGAAACCGAGACGTCAGCGGATGACGAGCCACTCCCAGTGACGTGGGAGAACTTCCTCCGCGCCCAGGCGGATGACTACTTCGAATCACATGTCGAAATCGGTGGGTTCGGCGAGTTCAAGCACTACCGAGATATCCCTCCCATCGAGGAGCAGGTCAACCAACCCAAGGCACCGAATCACGAGGTGCTTTACTCGTGGGGAATATTCGACCTGGCCGAGCCGGTGACCATCACGAAACCGGACACCGGTGACCGGTACCAGTCGATAGTTCTTACCAACCAAGACCAATACGTGAAAGGGGTTCTCTCCGATCCCGGCGAGTACACGTTGACACAGGATGAGATCGGAACGCAGTACGTCAGCGCCCTCATGCGCACGTTTGTCGACCTGAACGATCCGGCCGATGTGAACGAAGCTCATAGACTACAGGATGAAACGACGATACGTCAACAATCGTCTGGAACGTTCGAGATTCCCAACTGGGATCGAGAATCGTTGGAAGAAATTCAGGAGGCGCTCATCACGGTCGGAGAGACGATGGACGACTTAGGAGGCGTCTATGGCGACGTCGACGAGGTCGACCCCGTCAAGTTTTACCTCGGTACTGCAGCGTTCGGCCCGGGTGGACTTCCTGAATCAGAGTCGTTACTTGTAATGCGGTACCCCGAACAAAACGACGGCGAAACACCATACACACTCACCGTCGAGGAGCCGGACACCGTCCCCGTCGACGCATTCTGGTCGGTCACCGTCTACAACAGCGACTGGTTGCTCGAGGAGAACGAGTACGATGCGTACTCGATCAACGACGTGACCGCAGAGAGGGCCGACGACGGGAGTGTCACGGTGCACCTCGGCGGTGACCCCGATCAACCGAACTTCCTCTACACCCCGGAGGGCTGGCGCTATATCGTTCGGCTCTACCGACCACGTGAGGAGGTTCTCGACGGGAGCTATCAGTTCCCCGAAGCCGAGCCGCTCGAGTGAAATCACAAGCGACGGGAATTACCGCACCCACAAGGAGAACTATAGTGTCAGAGAAGAACCTGAAAGAGCGAATCGGCCGACGGTTTTCGTCTACTCTCCCGATACTGGAGTGGCTTCCGCGGTACGACGCGTCGTGGCTCCGTTTGGACGTCGTCGCGGGAATCACCGTCGCGGCGGCGGTCATTCCCGAAGGTTTAGCGTACGCATCGCTTGCAAACTTGCCGCCAGAGACTGGCTTGTACGCCGGGTTACTGGCTGCAATCGCGTACCTCTTTCTTGGCACCTCTCGGCAAGTCATGGTGGGACCCACCTCGGCGCTGGCGATTCTGCTCGCGAGCGGTGTCGGAGCAGTCGCTGGCGGAAACAGCGCCTCGTACGCGTCGCTCGTCGTCGTGACGACGATCCTCGTCGGTGTCTTCGCGGTCGTTGCGTGGGCGTTTCGGTTGGGGTTTCTCGTCCACTTTATCTCAGGGTCGGTACTGACGGGGTTTTCCGCCGGGGCGGCGCTATACATAATGTCTACCCAACTAAACAAACTGTTCGGCATTGAGAGTGGCGCGTCGGGCGGCTTCTTCGGGGAAACGTTCTTTGGACGAGTGTGGTACGCCGGAACCCATCTCGCTGAGACGAACCCCGAGACGCTGGCCGTTGGTGTCGCCGGAATCGGGTTGCTCGTGCTCGGAGAACGTTACTTCCCGCGTGTGCCGAGTGCAATCATCGTCGTAGCCCTCTCGATCGTGCTACTGTCGGTCACGAATCTACAGGCACGCGGCGTCGCGATCGTTGGATCGATTCCGAGCGGTCTCCCGTCGCTGACGGTACCGACCGTTCCCAGTATCTCGACGCTGGGTTCCCTCGTCCCCGTCGCCGCGGCGTTGTTTCTTCTTTCGTACGTCGAAGGCATCAGCGCCGTCGAGACGTTCGCCAGACGCCATGACTACCGAACCGATGCGAATCAGGAACTGTTGGCTGATGGCGGTGCCAACCTCGCTGCTGGCTTCGGTGGCGGATTTGTCGTCGGTGGGAGTATGTCTCGGTCAGCGCTCAATGACGCCGTCGGCAGCAAGACACAACTCACGAACGCCGTTGTCGCTCTCGTTCTCGTCGTCGTCTTGCTCTTTCTCACCGAGATGTTTACCAATCTCCCAGAAACGATTCTCGCAGCAATCGTTATCGTCGCCGTTACGGGCCTTATCGATACGAACGCACTCCGCCAACTGTACCACGTGAGCAAGAGCGAATTTGCCATCGCGATGTCGGCCTTACTCGGGGTACTCACAGTCGGGATGCTCTGGGGCGTCTTCGTCGGCGTCGCCCTCTCGTTGCTGATCGCGATTTCTCGGGTCAGCCGTCCAGTGACACATGAACTCGGTCAAATCGACGGGAGGGGACACTTCGTCGCTCACGACTTGTATCCTGCGGCAACGACTATCACCGATGTATTCGTCTACCGCGTCGAAGCCGAGTTGTTCTACGCGAACGCAGATACGGTTCAGACCGACCTCCTCAACCGGATCGAAAAACGTGATTCCGATGTCGAATTAGTCGTGTTCGACCTCACATCGTCATCAACAGTCGATTTCGGGGCCGCACAGATGCTGGAGAAACTCGAGGAAAAACTCGACTCACGCGGAATCGATCTCCGTTTTGCGGGGGCGGAGTCCGAGGTTGTACAGATGTTCGAAACGACGGGACTTGCGGCGAACGTCGGCGGCATGAAGCCCGAGGAATCAATCGATGACGTCATCGACCGCTGGAGAACGGAGTGATCATCCTCGTAGACGGATCTATCTTCATCAGCGGTTTCTCGAACCTCGCTGAGCCGACCGAAAGAACGACGGTTCGCATCCCGGGTGTTCGGTCTGATATTTTCGGTTAGTCCTCTACGGCTGCTTCAGAAGTGTCACGTGTCGAATCCTGGGGCGATTCGGTGCGGTCGGCTCCGTCGTCGGTTTCCGGTATCTGCCGTGGCAAGAACGTCGATGCGATAAGCAGGAGCAGTACGACCAGTACGAGCAGGAGCAGCGTCGCCTGCTGGGCGTCGAACATCGCAGCCTCGAAGCTCCCCTCGAGCAACTGTCGTTGCGTCGGAGTGAGTCGGTTCAGGAACTGTTGCTGCGTGGCTTCGGTCGCCGTCTCTGCTGCATCTTCGAGCGCGATCACCAGATCATTTCGTTGCTCCGTTGAAACGGTCACGTATTCTGCTCGGAGCACTCTATCGACTACACCACCGTAGAACTGGCCGAGAAAATACGAGCCGACAACTGCAGTCCCCATGGCGAATCCGATCGAACTGCTTACGTTCAGGACACCAGATGCCTCAGGGGAGTTCGCGGTCGGGACAGCCGACATCGTCATATTAGAGATCTGTGCCACTATGAGTCCGACACCGGCTCCGTAGAGTGCCACCGGAATGAGCATCCTGCTGATCGTCTGACCGGGACCCGTCTGCTCGTACAATAACACCAGTCCAGCGCCCATACACACGATGCCGACCTGGACGAGCGTCTTCGGTGAGATGTACTTCCGCCAACTGATCGTAAACGTCGCAAAAATGATCGACGCGATGGAATACGGTAACAACGCGAGCCCGGTTTCGAAGGCGGTGTATCCGAGTACCGCCTGGAGATAGACCGGGAAGATAAACATGAACCCGGCCGAGACTATCGAGCGAATATTGTACGTTACAACGCCAGCTAAAAAAGGACGGTTCGTCAGCACATGCAGCGGAACGAGCGGTGATTTCCCAGCGCGTTCCATTCGACGTTCGTACTGAACGAACGCGGCGAACGCGAGCAGTCCGACTCCGAGGAACCAGATCGCCGGCGGCGTCCCGAACGGATTGAACTGCATCTCGCCGACGACGAACGGCCGCCGTTCTACCAACCAGCCGTACTTCCCGCTGAGAAGGAATCCAGTGACGAGTGACGTCGCACCGACGATGGACAGTGACGTCCCGCCTTTATCCAGCGTACTGCGCGTTTCTGACAGCGGGTTCGGAATCACGTACTGTACGAAGAAGAGAATAATTCCCACACCGAGGATTTGGAGCGAAAATCCCCAGCGCCAACTTGCGTACGTAGTTAGTGCCCCACCGATAATCGGACCAAGAGTCGATCCAATCCCGTGCACGCCAGCTAGCAGGCCAAACGCCTTCGCCCGGTCATCGTCTTCATAACTGACTGTCAATACAGTGAACGTCAGTGGAAATATCACAGCGGCCGCGGAACCCTGGACGAGTGACCAGCCGAGATAGAGGATCGTCGTGTTCCAGCTAATCGCCGCTACCAGCGTTCCGCCGGCGTAGACGGTCAGTGCAACTGCCATTACACGCCGAGGACTACGCCGAGTCGGCAGCGTACCGGCTGGCAAAATCAGCGCAGCGATCACCAGCGAGTAGAGCGAAACGGCCCCCTGAATCACGGTGACTGAGGTATCGAACTCATCAACCATCGTGGGGATCGCCACGTTCATCAGGGAAGCGTTGACAACCACGAGGAACGTCGTCAGACTCACGGCGATTGCCGGTGCCCAGTATTCTACCCCGTTCCAAAACCTATCAGAGAGTGAAATTTTCCCATTTGAAGGCGCCCCATCTGGGGTCATAGCGTAGCCTCACGCGTTTGACCGTCAAATAACAGGGACGTGGCCAGTTACGTCGACTCAGCAGAGAGTGACGAGACAGGTATACGCTTACAGCCATCAAATTCGAGATAACGCTTGCCTTTACTATCAGAACACTACCTTTCGGCCCGCGGCGATGATCTCTGTGGACGATATCAGCACTGCATTCACTATCAGCTATGGTGAGTGTTCTTCCCAGCGTGCAGCATACACAGCGCGAGTACAACACGAACTGAAGTCCGTCATCGCTCGCTACACGTACAGATAGCCGATCAAGAATTTAGTGCCGTCTATCACTATCATCATGTCACGAGTTTCTTCTCGAGTATCGTCACTGTATTATATGGAATCCTGAAGTGCGAGTGTGTGAGTCGGTCGCAACTGCTGCTGTGGACCACTCAGAGAGGCATGAGTCATGAGCGAAGAGCCATACCACGCGACGTCAGAATCGGACTTTGAACCGCTGCGGGCGACACGCC
Source organism: Natronorubrum thiooxidans (assembly GCF_900156475.1). Taxonomy (GTDB): domain Archaea; phylum Halobacteriota; class Halobacteria; order Halobacteriales; family Natrialbaceae; genus Natronorubrum; species Natronorubrum thiooxidans. The sequence continues at coordinate 7,111 of NZ_FTNR01000011.1, read as the reverse complement.
GAAACGCACTTCGTGGGGCGGGCCTCGCCGGAATGCTCGCGATGGGCGGCGCCAGTGCCCGCCAAGACTCCGGTGTGCGACTTCACTGGCACCGCCGTGATCTTCGTGTGACCGACAACCCGGCGCTGGCGGGCGACGACCGCCTCCTCCCAGTGTTCGTCCACGATCCCGCGATACTCGCCTACGGCGCGCCGCCCGTGGTATCGTTCCTGCTCGGTGCGCTGGACTCGTTGCGCGAGCAGTACCGCGAGCGCGGCGGCGAACTGCTCCTCGCCCGCGGCGACCCGAGGACGGTACTTCCCGACCTCGCTGAGGCCTGCGACGCCGATGCGGTCACCTGGAACCGCGACTACTCCGGACTGGCGGGCGAACGCGACCGTGCGGTCGCGGCGGCGCTCGCCGACGCTGGCGTCAGCGTCGACGTCGAGCGGTTCGGCGGCACCCTCCTCCACAAACCGGAGACCATCACGACGGCCGACGGGAGCCACCACTCTGTCTTCTCGGACTTCTGGCGGGAGTGGCGCGACCGGGAGAAGGCCGCCCCCGTCGCCGCGCCGGTTCGCGGTGACGTCGTCGACCCACGCGACAGCCTCGACGAGGAGTGGCTCGGCGAGGCCTCCGAGACCGCCGGCACGCTACCGTCACTCGCCGAGCTGGGCTTCGACGATCCCGAAGCCGACGTGCAGCCAGCGGGCACCGACGCCGCCCACGACCTACTCGCCGACTTCCGCGAGGACACTATCTACCGCTACGGGGACGACCGCGAGTACCCCGCCCGAGAGTCGACCTCGCGCCTCTCGCCGCACCTGAAGTTCGGGACAGTCGGCGTCCGAACGGTCTGGAAAGCAACTGAAGACGCGGCGGCCGCCGCCAGCGACGGAGACGCCCGAGAGTCGGTCGAGGCGTTCCGGCGACGGCTCGCCTGGCGGGAGTTCTACGCGCACGTCCTGGACGCGCGTCCCGACGTCGTTACCGAGAACTACCGCGAGTACCCGAACGAAATCCAGTGGCGCGACGATCCCGAGGGTCTCCGGGCGTGGAAGGACGGCGAGACGGGCTATCCGCTCGTCGACGCCGGGATGCGGCAGTTGCGCGCCGAGGCGTGGGTTCACAACCGCGTCCGGATGGTGGCCGCCTCGTTCCTCACGAAGGACCTGCTGATTGACTGGCGCGAGGGGTACGACTGGTACCGCCGAAAGCTCGTGGACCACGACACCGCCCACGCCGCCGGCGGCTGGCAGTGGGCCGCCTCGACGGGAGCGAACGCCCAGCCGTACGTCCGCTTCTTCGACCCCGTAACCCAGTCGGAGGAGTACGATCCGGACGGCGAGTACGTCAGGGAACACGTCCCCGAACTCCGGGACGCGCCGACCGACGCCATCCACGAGTGGCCCACGCTGGACGACGAGAAACGAGCCGCCATCGCGCCCGATTACCCCGCCCCCATCGTCGACTACGGCGAACACCACGAGCGCGCAATCGAGGCGTTCGAAGCCGCGCGCGGCGACGACTGACGGGGCACGCGAGAAGCGGCACCGTCGAGGGCGAGGACACGGTGCGGCTGCTTTTCGTGGGGCAGAGATACCGAACCGACGAAACACCACCGTCAGGCCGAACACAACAGGTACAGATGGTCGATCAGGAACTCGGAGATAGTCATCGAACGGCCACCATCATCGCGTCGCGAAATTATTCTCGAGGGTCGTCGGCGAATTATGTGGAACGCTGGAGTACGAGCGTGTGAGTTGGTCCCAACCGCTGCTGTGGGCCACTCGGAGCGACATGAGCTATGAGCAACGAGACAAATCACACGACGCCAGAATCTAATTCCGAACTCCTGCGGGCAACGCGCCGAACCGCACTTCGCGGGGCGGGCCTCGCCGGACTGCTCGCACTGGGCGGTGGCAGCGCCACTGCCAGCCAAAACTCTTCGGAAGGGAACACCCAGGGGACTGAAAATGAGATGGCAGCGCCCGACGAGTCAGTCCCAGTGACCTGGGAGAATTTTCCCCGGTCACAGATCCATCTAATGATGGAGAACATCGTCGAACGAGGCGGGTTCGGCGAATTCCACCATTTCCGAACGGTAGTCGGGCCTGACGTGCGGATCGCAGCCTTGCCCAATCGCGACACGATCTATTCGATCGGCGTCTTCGACCTGTCCGAGCCGGTCACCATTACCAAACCGGACGCCGGTGACCGCCACCAGTCGATGGTCGTCATGGACGAGGACGCGTACGTGAAAGAGGCGTATCAGGATCCCGGCGAGTACACATTGACCCGGGACGGGGTCGGGACGCGGTACGTGTGGGTCATCGTCCGCACGTTCGTCGACCCGAACGATCCGGACGACGTAGAGACCGTCTATGGACTACAGGACGAACTCGCAGTGAGCCAAGACTCGGTCGGTACGTTCGATATTCCCGATTGGGACCGCCAGACACATCAAGAACTCTTCGACGCGCTCGTCACAGTCATGAAAACGATGGACGACTTCAGCGGTGCTTATGGCGACGTCGACGAGATCGACCCCGTCAAGTACTATCTTGCCACTGTGACACCGGGCGGCGTTCCGGAGCCAGAAACGATCTATCTGCAACGAGTCCCAGAACAGAACGACGGTAACACGCCACACACGTTCACTGTCCAGGACGTCCCCGTCGACGGATTCTGGTCGGTCACCGTCTACAACAGCGACGGGTTTCTCGAGGAGAACGAGTACGACGCGTACTCGTTCAACAACGTAACTGCAGAGTCAGCCGATGACGGCACTATCACGATCCATTTCGGCGGTGACCCCGATCAACCGAACTTCCTCTACACCCCAGCGGAGTGGTTCTACCTGGTTCGGCTCTACGGGCCCCGCGAGGAGATTCTCGACGGGAGCTATCAGTTCCCCGAGGCCGAGCCGATCGAGTGAGAAGGACGCGAATATCACTATTCTGACGAGCACGTCGGTGTGTCCCGACCGTCGTTTGTTTTCCCCTCGTACTGGCAGTCGTGACGAACTCACGCTCAGAGTCGATCACATCGTTTCTGATGAGATCCAGGTAGTTCACTGGGTGCTGGACTCATCGCGAGTGCAACACGAACTGAGGTCTGTGGTCGATTACCCCACGTCCAGATAGTTGATCGAGAGTTCAAAGATGAGTAGTCATGTATCACTATTGTCATCACATGGACGTATTCTCGAGTGGCGTCGATGTTTTATATGAAATGCTGGTGTGCGATTGTCTGAGTCGGCCCCAACCGCTGCTGTGGGCCACCCGGAGAGGTACGAGTCATGAGCAACGAAACAGATCACACGACGTCAGATTCCAGTTCCGAACTGCTGTGGGCGACGCGCCGAAATGCACTTCGCGGGGCGGGCCTCGCCGGACTGCTCGCACTGGGCAGTGGCAGCGCCACTGCCGGCCAACATGCCTCGGAGGCGAACACCCAGGGGGCTGAAAACGAGACGGCAGCAGACGGCGAGTCGGTCCCAGTGACGTGGGAGAACTACCCGCGCGCCAACTGTCATGTCGTGTTCCAGTCAACCGTCGACGCGGGCGGGTTCGGACAATTCTACCATCGCAGAGATGTCTCCCCCATCGAGGATCAGGTCTATGTCGGGGAGGACCGGGACGTGCTCGGCTCGTTCGGGGTCTTCGATCTAACCGAGCCGGTCACCATCACGCTCCCAGACAGCGGTGACCGATACCGGTCGATGAACGTCCAGAACGAGAACCAATACGTGAAGATGTTCGCCACCGACCCCGGCGAGTACACGATAACCCAGGACCTCGTCGGCACCCGGTATGCTGGCGTCGTGATTCGCGCGTTCGTCGACCCGACCGATCCAGACGATCTAGACCAAGTCCGGCAACTCCAGGACGAGACCGAGGCGGAGCAATCGTCGGCTGGCTCGTTCGAGATCCCTAACTGGGATCAGCAATCATACGAACAACTCAACGACGCGCTCGTACCGGTCGGACTCACAGTTGACGACTACTCGGGCGCGTATGGCGACGTCGATGAGGTCGACCCCGTGAAGCATTTCATCGCCAGTACGGCAGGGTGGACCGGTGTTCCGGAGCCGTCGGAAGCGTTGGCTCTTCAACGGACTCCCGCCCAGAATGACGGCACGACGCCACACACACTCACCGTCGAGGACGTCCCCGTCGACGGGTTCTGGTCGGTCAGCGTCTACAACAGCGACTTCTACTTCGAGGAGAACGAGTACGATGCCTATACTGTGAGTAACGCGACCGCAGAGCCAGCCGACGACGGCAGTGTCACGATCCATTTCGGTGGTGACCCCGACCAGCCGAACTTCCTCTATACACCAGAGGGATGGACCTACACGGTTCGGCTCTACCAGCCGCGCGAGGAGATTCTCGACGGGAGCTACCAGTTCCCCGAGGCCGAGCCGGTCGAGTGACAATGCCCCAAATCCCCGTCTTAGCGACTCTGAAGGTCGAAACGTGCAATATCGACTGGTGGCTCGACACCCGTTTGTGCCCGCGTCGCGCTGAACGCACCTTCTCTATACAGTGCGGCGTGTCTCTCCGTTTCAAACGAGTCAACAGCGCTAATCCGGGCCACCTGTCCGTTCGATCCGGAGAACGCCCGAAGGACCGTGGTGATTCCGAACGATGCTCGAACCGAACCCGGTAATACTCGATAGCCGTCGGTTGTCGCTGAGTCTGCGGATATTTGTGACTGGGCGTGGGAGCACGTCGCATGTCGGGCGCATGGATCGGGAACTACCCGTGGAGCCGTAGCTCGTTGAGTGCATGGTGCGCGGATAGCCGTACTTCCTCTCTTGGAGGTCGATAACCGGTGTCCATTCACGTCAGCCTCGACGCCGTCGCCCTCATTGCGGCCATCGTCGGCCTCGGTGTGACGGCGCAGTTTCTCGCCGCGAAGTACCGGGTGCCAAGCGTGTTGTTTCTAATTCTCATGGGCGTCGCCATCGGTCCCGAGGGTCTCGGGTTGATAACGCCCGCCGTCGTCGGCGACGCGCTCTCGACCATCGTCGGCGTGAGCGTCGCCATCATCATCTTTGAAGGCACGTTTCGCCTCGAGTACGAGGCCATTTGGAAGACGTCGAAGGCGGTCAGCCGGATGATCACGGTCGGAGCGGTCATCGCGTTCGTCGGGACGGCGCTGACCGTGCGCCTGCTACTGGGAGCGAGTTGGGATATCGCGTTTCTCATCGGCGCGCTGCTGGTCGCCACCGGGCCGACGGTCATCGCGCCGATTCTCGCGGTGGTCCCCGTTCGCGAGGAGGTCGCCACGACGCTCGAAGTCGAAGGGATCGTCAACGACGTCACGGCCGCGGTGCTGGCTGTCGTCCTCTTCAAAGCCATGACGGCCCGGCAGCTCGCACCGGGCGGGTACGTGTGGCTCTTCGTCCAGCGTCTCGCGCTGGGAGTGGTCGTCGGGTTCGTGGTCGCCGGGGTCGTCTGGTACCTCCTCGCGCAGGTCGAACAGCCATCCGAGACCGCGCCGCAGACGGCCCGACTGGTCGCGCTGGCCGGTGCCGTTATCGCGTTCGCCGCCGCCGATTCGGTGTTCTCGGAGGCGGGGATCGTGGCCGCCGCCACTTCGGGATTCATCCTCGGGAGCCTCGAACTTCCCCATCAGGAGGCGATCCGACAGTTTATGCGGGACGTGACATTGCTGGTTCTCGCGTTCGTCTTCATCACGCTGGCGGCGTTGCTCGAGTTCGCGGAACTCCTCGCGCTGGGCGTCGCCGGGCTCGCGGTCGTCGCGGTTCTGATGGTCGTGATCCGCCCACTTGCTGTCTTCGTCTCGACGGTCGGGGTCGGCTTCACGCCGAGCGAACGGCTGTTCGTGAGTTTCGTCGGTCCGCGGGGAATTATTCCAGCATCGGTCGCGACGCTGTTCGCCGTCCGGCTGCTGACGGAGGCGCCCCCGTCGGATCCGTCGGGGGCGCATTTGCTGCTCGGCACTGTCTTTCTCGTCATTCTCGTCACGGTCGTCGTCGAAGCGGGCTTCGCGAGACAGATCGCCGGTGTGCTTGGGGTAACCGAGGCGGAGTATTGAGTGCTGAACTCGATCCGTAATTTGCGAGTGTTTCGTAGAGAATCACAGTGTGACACGGTGAGTCCCTGCTGTTTCGGCCGATTCGAAACGAGAAGAGACGTGATAGGTGGTAAAAGCTCACGTTCGTCCGTCGAACGGCTCGACCTTTACGACGTGATCGCCCGAATTTGGGGATTCAAACTTCTCCGTTAGGCATATTTGGCCCTGTTGAAATCCTCTCTGACTGATGGTTTAGAGAGGCCATGCTGAATACAAGGCGCGTATCTTGCAGGTTCATAGAAACCAACGTTGTGTGCGAAACACCCACATTGACAGGTGACGTATGGAGAGCCGAGGAACTGAAATGATTGTCTACGTAGACCAATCAGCGGTGCACGACGGGAAGCTGGACGAACTCAAGGGAGCGATAACTGATCTGGTGGAGTTCGTTGACGCCAACGAACCCGACATCCTGTCGTATGACGTTTACTTCAGTGAGGACGGCACCCGAATGACCGTCGTGCACACACACGCCGATTCGGCATCATTAGCGTATCACATGGAGGTTGCGGGGCCCAAGTTCCCTCCAATCGGCGAGTTCATTGATCTCGAAGCCATCGACGTGTATGGACGACCCAGTGCGGAACTCGTCCACCAACTTGAGAAGAAAGCCTCGACACTGGGACACGGACGCGTGTCGATCCACGACCGCCACGACGGAATTGATCGAGTCCCTGCTGAGTAATCCGTGTGCTGAACCCATCCTCCTATGAAAATCCCGCACCGAGCTATACCACACCACTCCTATGAAAATCCCGCACCGAGCTATACCACACCACTCCTATGAAAATCCCGCACCGAGCTATACCACACCACTCCTATGAAAATCCCGCACCGAGCTATACCACACCACTCCTATGAAAATCCCGCACCGAGCTATACCACACCACTCCTATGAAAATCCCGCACCGAGCTATACCACACCACTCCTATGAAAATCCCGCACCGAGCTATACCACACCACTGACAATAGTTGTTCGGGTGAGCCGCCTGGCTCACCCGAACGCAGCTGCGGAATCAC
>NZ_FTNR01000014.1 GCF_900156475.1 Natronorubrum thiooxidans | reverse complement strand
CGCGATGAATGTGTGTCGAGTTCATCCTGTTTCACAGTACGGCGTGGTGTCAGTTGAACATATCGATAGAAATTCCAACAAAGTGGAATGCATGGAAATACTCACAAGTGACGGCGCGTATCCACGGGCTGAAGCCGTGGTATTGCGCCTGTTCAGCGTATAATTCTCACCTCGGCACTACTCCATACAACCGGCAGGTCGAAAAATCCTGTGTGAGTTTGTTGTTGGCAGTTACAATTGGGTGGCAGTCTCTCCGTGAGGTCGAGGGCTGCTATCGCTCGCCGGTCAACTCTCCCTCGAACTGCTCGAGATACTCGCGGACGAACCGGCAACGGGTATCGGCTCGTTCCCTCCCGACGTCGGTGTACATTTGATCTGGAAGCTCGAGGATCTTCGTGTAGAGGTGGTTGTACTGGGTCTGCCCGGCCGCCGTGTCGTCGTCGGCAACCGGCACCTCGGGATCGTACAGTGGTGTGCCGAGCGCACCCCCGTGGGCGAAGACGCGAGCGATACCGACCGCACCGAGGGCATCGAGGTTGTCCGCATCGCTGACGAGCTTTGCCTCGAGCGTCTCGGGTTCGGTCGCGTTCGAGTACCGGTGTGAACGGATACAGTGTTTTACCTGCTCGATCGTCTCCGTGTCCGCGCCAACGCTCTCGAGAATCCGGCCCGCCTCCTGACTCCCCCAGATCGCGTGGTCGTCGATTTCGCCGCGGTCTTCCCGTTCGCGGCCGATATCGTGGAGTACGACCGCGAGGCGCACGACACGGCCGTCTATCGACTCCGACTGCGAGTGACGCTCGAGCAGTGTCTCCGCGAGCGTCTCGACGCGTCTGACGTGGTGCCAGTCGTGGGCCGGTGGGGCATCCTCAAAATACGGGCGAGCGCGGGTTCGGACTGCCTCGAGCATGGGTGTCGTGTTCTGCCGACAAAGAAGAAACGAACGGATCGCGCGGACCCGGAGCACGGCGTCGCTACGCGAACAGTGCTCGTGCGTCGTCTAATGCCGCGATCAGTGTGTCGATCTCCTCGCGTGTATTGTACACGTAAAACGACGCTCGAGTCGATGCCGGAACGCCGAGTTTGTCGTGTAGCGGCTGCGTACAGTGGTCGCCGGCCCGCACGGCGACCGTGTGGTCGTTCAGGATCGAGGTCAGGTCGTGGGCGTGGACGCCCTCGAGGTTGAAACTGACCAGCCCGCCGCGGTCGGGGCCGCCTTCGGGGCCGTAGAGTTCGACGTCGCCTTCGGCCGCGAGTTGGTCGTAGGCGTAGGCGGCGAGCTCTTCCTCGTGGGCCTGCACCCGTTCCATGCCGATTTCCTCGAGCCAGTCGACCGCGGCGTGGAGCCCGACGGCTTCGGCGATCGGCGGCGTTCCGGGCTCGAACTTCCAGGGCAACTCGCCCCAGGTCGAGTCCTCGAACGTGACCTTGCGGATCATGCCACCGCCGTAGAGGTAGGGTTCGAGCTCCTCGAGGAGGTGTTCCTTGCCGTAGAGGACGCCGATACCGGTCGGGCCGGCCATCTTGTGGCCCGAGAAGGCGTAGAAATCGGCGTCGATTTCGCCGACGTCGACGGGGCGGTTAGGGACGGCCTGTGCGCCGTCAATAAAGGAAAGTGCGCCGTGTTCGTGGGCGAGGTCGGTCAGTTCGGAGACGGGGTTGACGGTGCCGAGCGTGTTCGAGACGTGGACGGCGGAGACCATCGCGGTATCGTCGCCGATCAGTTCGCGAGCGTGGTCCATGTCGAGCCGCCCGGTCTCGTCGACACGGATGTACTCGACGTTTGCACCGGTTCGCTTGGCGATCTGTTGCCACGTCACGAGCGAGGCGTGGTGTTCCATCTCCGTGAGAACGACGTCGTCGCCGGGCCCGAGTTCGTTCAGGCCCCACGAGTAGGCGATCAGATTCTCGCTTTCGGTCGTGTTCTTCGTGAAGACGACCTCCTCGCGCCCCGCAGCGCCGATGAACTCGGCGACACGGTCGTGGGCCTCCTCGTAGGCGACCGACGCCTCCTGGCTCAGGTGGTGGATGCCTCGGTGGACGTTCGCGTTCGACTCACGGTAGTAGTCGCTCATCGCGTCGACGACCGCATCCGGCGTCTGGGTCGTCGCCGCGTTGTCGAGGTAGACGACCTGCTGGCCGTTGAACTCCCGCTCGAGAATGGGGAACTCCTCGCGGATCGCCGCCACGTCCAGCGGCTCGAGGTTCTGCTGACTCATTATGTAACTAGCAGGTATCCCAGACAAAACACTCCTTCGGTCCCGGCATTGACTCGGTTCTGCGACCGATGCGGGAAACGCGGGAGTAGACGCCGATTTCGGGCTCGAGTGGAGTTTCCGAACCTGAAACTGCAGCCCGTCGGTTATATGTTATTCCTGTGTACGTTCCAACAGGATGACCGCGATCGAAACGACCGGGTTGACGAAAACCTACGGTGAGTTGACCGCCGTCGATGACCTCGATCTCACGATCGAAGACGGCGAGGTGTTTGGCTTTCTGGGCCCCAATGGAGCCGGGAAGTCGACGACGATCAACATGTTGCTCGACTTCGCCCGTCCGACCGCGGGATCGGCGACAGTACTCGGTTACGACGCCCAGAACGAGGCCGACGAGATCAGCCCTCGTGTCGGCGTTCTCCCGGAGGGGTTCGACATCTATCCGCGTCTCTCCGGCCGTCGACACATCGAGTTCGCGATCGAGACCAAAGACGCCGCGAACGATCCCGACGCGATCCTCGAGCGTGTCGGGCTCTCGGCCGACGACGCGGTGCGGCCGGCCGGCGACTACTCGAAGGGGATGCGCCAGCGCCTCGCAACCGGGATGGCACTGATCGGCGATCCCGACCTGCTCATCATGGACGAGCCCTCCTCCGGCCTTGACCCCCACGGCATCCGTGAGATGCAAGAGCTCGTCCGCTCGGAGGCCGAACGGGGGACGACCGTCTTCTTCTCGAGTCACATTTTGGAGCACGTCGAGGCGGTCTGTGATCGCGTTGGTGTTTTGAACGAGGGTACGCTCGTTGCCGTCGACACCATCGACGGGCTTCGAGAGTCGATCGGTGGCGGCGCGACGATGGAACTCACGCTTGCCACCGCTGCCGACGGCCACCTCGAGACCGCACGCGGTGTCACTGGAATCACGGATGTCGCCGCGTCCGGGCACACTCTCGAGTGTTCGATCGTCGACCCGGCGGCGAAGGCGACGCTCGTGACCGCACTCGACGGCGCTGGCGCGACGATTCAGGATATGCAGATCGACGACGTCTCGCTCGAGTCGCTGTTTACCACGTTGACCAACGGTGAGACCGATGCTGACGGACAGTCGACTGACGACGCCGGGACGCCCGTCGCCGCGACCACGGAGGGAGATCGATGACGTCACATATCCCGACTGTCGCCCGCAAAGAGTTCGAAGACGCCGGCCGATCGAAGCTGCTCTGGGCGCTGATCACCCTGCTCGTTGGGATCGTCGTCATCGGCTACACGGCGATCTGGTATACGGCAGACGACGCGACGGCGTCCGAGGTGCTCGGCTTTCTCGGCTTCCCACTCCAGACGATCGTGCCGATCGCCGCCCTGATCGCTGGCTACATGGCCGTCGTCGGGGAGCGGCGCTCGGGTAGCATCAAACTCCTGCTCGGGCTGCCGCCGAACCGTACCGATGTCGTCTTCGGCAAACTGCTCGGACGGATGGCTGTCGTCGGCACGGCCGTCGTCCTCGCCTTCCTCGTCGCGCTCGTGTTGGGCGCGGCCTTCTTCGGCTCGGTCCCGGTTGCTGACTGGCTCGCCTTTGCCGCGATCACGCTGCTGTTTGGCGTCACCTTCGCCGGCCTCGCGGTCGGCGTCTCCGCCGGCACCTCGACACGGGGCAAGTCGATGGCGCTCGTCGTTGGCCTCTACATGATCTTCGTCGCACTGTGGGAACTCCTCACGGCCGGCCCGTACTATCTCCTCTACGACGAGGGGCCGCCGGTCGAAGCCGAGACGTGGTATCTCGTCCTCGAGCAGTTCAACCCCATGTCCGCCTATACGACGCTTTCGAGCAACGCCATCGAGGGTGAGGTCTTCCCCTTTACCTTCCAGTACGGACTCGAGGACTTCGAAGCCTCCCAGATGACGCCGGCCGAACGGTACGCGGGTGACGCGCCGTTCTATCTGGAAGACTGGTTCGGCGTCATCGTCTTGCTGTTCTGGCTCGTCATCCCCGTCGCTATCGGCTACTATCGGTTCACGAAAACGGATCTGTAGCTCACTCTCTCCGTCTCTTTTGCCGACCGATCACATCCACAACAGCTGTGCGTGGAGCGTCGATCCGACCTCGAGGACGTTCGCCTCGTCAATGAATCCTTCCTCGATGGCGAGTTCGACGGCCTGCGTGCCGACGATGTTGGCGACGGTCGCTCGAGCGAGACTGTCGATGACGGCGTCGTCGCCGACCGTCTCGCCGCCGTAGAACTCCTCGTTGACGGTCAGCGAGACGTCATCGCTTTCGAACGTCTCGCCGAGGACGTCCTCGTCACAGACGGCCACGAGCAATCCCTCGGGTGTCTGTCGTTCGTTGACGAGCATATGTCGTTACTCGAACTCCCACTCGTCGTCGCGGTCGGATGCACGTCCGGGATCCGTGATGTCGGCCCCGTCCTGTTGTCGCCCGCCCTGGCCATCGACGCCAGGAGGGGTATGGCCCTGCATCTCCTTGCGGTCTTCGACCATGCGCTGTTCAGCTTCCTCGAGCAGTTCGTTTGCCTCCTCGGCGACCTCTTCGGCCTCGTCGTACTCGCCCAGTTCCTCCAAGATCTCGGCTTTTTCCTCGAGGACTTTGGCGTTGCGCAGTCCCAGACGAATCGCGTTGTCGATACAGTGCAGTGCCTCCTCGGCCAGGCCACGCTCCGAGAGGAAAAAGGCGCGATTGAACCAGCCTTCAGCGAAGCGCTCGTCGATCTCGACGGCGCGCTCGGCGTGCTCTAACGCCTGTGCGGTCTCGCCGAACTCCCAGAGCGCGTACGCGAGGTTCGTCTCGGCCGTCGCAGCGTGTTCGCTCTCGCCGTCGATCCGAAGCGCCTCGCGGTGGGCCCCGATCGCCTCGTCGTACTCCTCGAGTTCGGCGTGGGCGACGCCTTTGTTGACCCAGGCCTCCTGTGCGATGCGGTCGTCCTCGGCAAAGCGGGCAGTCCGCTCGAAGGCTTCGGTGGCCTGCTCGTGGCGGTTGATCTGCATGTAGTTCAGTCCGACGTCGAGCAGTTCGCTCGCCTCGACAGCGTCCTGATCGACGTTGCGCGTGTCGAGCGTGTCAGTGAGGACGCGGGAGTCGACCGGGTCGACCTTCGACGGATCGACGTTCAGCTCCGGCGGATCCAGATCGAACTCGTCGTAGGGGTCCTCGAAGCCCTCGCCTTCGGAAAAGCGGTGGTCGCGATCGTCCTCTCGGTCAGTCATTGGCTGAAGTTGGCGACGACGACTGTTAAGGGCTGCGACCCGGTATCGCGTCGTCACGCCGCAACCGGTGACCGGGCGTTCAGACGCGGCCGCCGAGCCGTCTGGTGACGCCCCGAAGCGACTGCGTCACGTCGCCGGGATGTGGCAATCCGAGACGATACCGCAACTGATCTTGCCGTTTGAACGGTTCGAAGACGGCCGGTTCCTCGAGGTCCCAGATTTCGGCCGTCGCGGCCCGACCGTGACGCTTGAGGATCGCGTTCGCCGCGCGGCGGCCGGCCTCGTTGGCCGACTCCATCGAGGCCAGATCGGAGTTCGTCCGCACGTAATCGCTCGCCAGCGTGAGGTTGTCGATGGTGACGTCCGCCGGCGGGCGGTTCCGCAGCGCCCCAACGGTGTTGATCAACAGCGGCGAGCGGTTCTCGACGCCATCGTCCGTTTCGACGATCGCCGGATCGAGAAACCAGTCGACGAGCATGTCGTCTGTCAACGTCGTCCCGGTCACGTTCAGGTGGGCTTTCAGCTGCGCCCAGATCTCCGTCGCGATCTCTTCGCGCGTACACGCTCTCGCGGGCTTTTGGTGGTAAATCCCTGGCGTGTCCCAGTCCGAAGCGATCACCGAGAGGACGCCCTCGACCTCGTCGGGGCCGTGGGTTTCGAGGTCGTATCCCGTCCAGAACTGCCGCTGTGAGATCGACGTCAGCGCCCACGGCGCGTCGGCGTAGACCTGGTGGCCCCGCGTCAACTCGACGTCGTCGGTCAGGTAGTACTGGATCCCGTTCATCCAGGCCGTCTCGAGCCGATCGATTCGCTCGAGTTCAGGCGCGAGACGTCCCATCTCTCGCGTGAGGAACTCGGTGGCGACCTCGACCGGCACGGCGAGGACGTACTCGTCGGCCGTGACCGTCTCTCCATCGGCCAGCGTGACGCCGGTGAGCCGGCGACCATCGAACGCGAGTTGTGTCGCTGGCGTGGCCGGTCGGAGGTCGACGCCGAGCGCCTCGAGATGGCGAATCCACGGCTCGATCCAGGCCTCGCTGGTCGGCCCGTTCAGGACGCGCTCGGTCGGCTGGGTCGGATCGAGCTGGCCGAACAGCAACTGCAGGTAGATGGTGCCGATCGTTCGGGTGCTCCCGACCTGCGGGCGGAGGGCGACGAGCGACTGTGTGGCAAAGGCCAGTCGATCACGAAACTCCTGTGAGCGGTTGTCGGCGTCGATGAACTCCCACCAGGAGATGTCGTCGAGTTCGCCCTCGCGTCGCTCGTCACAGGCAGTCAACAGGTACAGGAGTCGCTCGAGCAGGAAGCGAACGTCGGCGTCGGGCAGGTCCTCGGCAAACGCCGGACGCAGCGCCTCGAGCCAGCCACGCAGCGAGTCGGGGGTTCGCGTCTCGGCGATCTGTCCCGGGCTGTCGGTGCTCGCGATCAGTGTTGCTTCGGTCTCGACGAGGTTGTCAGCGACGGTCCCCGTTCCGTCGGGGATTCGCCCCATCGTGTCGATGACGTGCTGGTAGAACGCCGGGAAGAATCGAAAGCCGTGTTCACCGTGTAACGCCGTTGGCTCGTCCGAGATCGGCACCGATCGAGCCTTCCCGCCGAAGCGGTCGTTGGCCTCGTAGACGGTCACGTCGAATCCCCGTTCGGCGAGTTCGTGGGCTGTGGTGAGTCCGCCGATCCCGCCACCGAGTACGGCAACGTCGGTCATCACCGAATGCAAGTGTCGTATCAATATAACCACCAGCCCTAACAGCTTTTGTAACCGGCATCGGTAATCAACCGGCAACCAGCCGACGCTTATCATGGCAGCGTTGGCAACGTGAGCCGTCCATCTGTGGCGAAAACCGGAGCGAAACGACCGTTCACATTTCCCAATTATGTAACTTGAAACGGTTAAATTTAGGCCAATTAGAAATTGGATATGGTTATATGTATGCGGAGAACAGACATGGTCATATGACTCCTGGTGGCAGACACGGTGGGGACAGTGTCAGCCGTCGGACGGCCCTTGCCACAGCGGGGAGCCTCGTCGGCATCGGTGTCGCTGGCTGTTTGGGAACGGCGACGAACTCGGTACGCGTCCTCTCGGCGGGCAGTCTCGCACGGACGTTCGAAGATCAGATCGGGCCGGCGTTCGAGGACGAAACCGGGATTGCGGTCCACGGGGAGTATTACGGGACCAATGCGGTGATGCGGATGGTCGAAGACCGAACCAAACATCCCGACGTCGTCGTGAGCGCCGATTCGACGCTGCTCCGTGATCGCCTATACGGCGCGTTCACCGACTGGGACGTCGAGTTTGCGACCAACAGCCTCGGCATTGGGTACAACGCGGAGACGACGTTCGGACAGCGCCTCGAGGCCGGCGAGCCGTGGTACGAATTGGCGCTCGAGACTGACGACGGCGATCTCTCGATCGGTGATCCGGACCTCGACCCGCTTGGCTATCGCGCCGTCCAAGCGTTCGAGCTTGCGGAGGCCGAACACGGCCTCGAGGGGTTCCGAGACGAACTACTGGAGCGTGTCTACGAGGAGCCCGAAGAGCCACAGATGATGGCGGGCGTCGAGAGCGGCTCTCGAGCGGCGGCGGTCGTCTATCACAACATGGCCGTCGATCACGGACTGCCGTTCCTCGAGTTTCCCGACGCGTACAACTTCGCGAACCCCGAACTGGCCGACCACTACGCGACGGTCGAGTTCACGACGGACGAGGAAGGATACACTGCGGAAGGGCGGCCGATACTGTACAACGCCACGGTCAACGACGAGGCAGACGACCCCGATGCGGGCCACCAGCTCGTCCAGTTTCTCATCGACAACCCGGACCTGCTCGTCGATGCAGGGCTCACCGTCGGCGAGCGCCTCCCGCGTCCGGCGGGCGAACTTCCGGAGGCGATCGACGTATGAGTCTCTCGAGGCCGCCCTTATCCGACTACTCACGGCGAACGCCGGAGCTCCTGCTCCCGGCCGTCCTCGGTGGGATTGTGCTGCTCTACTTTGCGATTCCGTTCGTCGCGTTCCTCGCCCGTACCGGGATGTCGAACATCGTCGCGGGGTTGTCGACGCCGGAAGCGCAGGTTGCGATTCGGAACTCACTGCTTACGGCACCCGTCTCGACGGCGATTGCGACCGTGTTCGGCGTCCCGCTCGCGTACGTGCTCGCTCGCACGTCGTTCGTGGGCAAGCGCCTCGTCGAAGCGCTGGTGATCCTACCGCTGATCGTCCCCCCAGTCGTCGGCGGTGCAATGTTGCTGACGGCCGTTGGCCGGTTCACGCCGATCGGCGCGGCCGCCGCTGCCGTCGGCATCTCACTCACCGATAGCCTGCTCGGCGTCGTCCTCGCACAGACGTTCGTCGCCGCGCCGTTCGTCATCATCACCGCCAGAGCCGGGTTCGGGGCTATCGACGAGCGCTTGGAACAGGCCTCA
This sequence comes from Natronorubrum thiooxidans, assembly GCF_900156475.1. Lineage (GTDB taxonomy): Archaea > Halobacteriota > Halobacteria > Halobacteriales > Natrialbaceae > Natronorubrum > Natronorubrum thiooxidans. Next base: position 105,547 of record NZ_FTNR01000014.1, on the reverse strand, counting down.
CGGTCGCTTGGCTACGGGCCGCTCTCGACGTTCTGGAACGTGTCGCTCCCGCTGGCTCGAGGGGCGATCGTCGCGGGGATCGTCCTGACGTTCGCGCGAGCGATCGGGGAGTTCGGTGCGACGATGATGGTCGCTTACAACCCGCGAACGATGCCGACCCGTCTCTGGGTGGATTTCATCGCCGGTGGCATCGACGCGATCGTCCCGATGGGGCTTGCACTCCTCGGTATTACCCTCGTCGTCCTCGCAGCAGTCCAGCGGCTCGGACGGGTCCCGACGGTGGTCGACGAATGATCCTCGAACTCGAGGAACTCTCGCACCGATACGGCACCGAACTGGCCGTCGACGACGTCTCGTTCGGGCTCGAGTCGGGCGAGTTGGTCGCACTCCTCGGTCCGAGTGGCTGCGGAAAGACGACGATCGTCCAGGCAGTCGCCGGCCACGTTCGGCCGACGGCAGGACGGGTGGTGCTTCGCGGCGACGACGTCACCGACACGCCACCCGAATCCCGCCGTGTCGGCATCGTCTTCCAGCAACCGACGTTGTACCCGCATATGACCGTCAGCGAGAACGTCGCGTACGGGCTCGCTCCACGGGATATCGATCCTGACCGCCGAGATGAACTCGTCGACGAGTATCTCGATCTGGTTGCCCTCCACGAACAGCGCACCGCATACCCCGCGGAGCTAAGCGGTGGCCAACAGCGCCGCGTCGAACTGGCTCGAGCGCTGGCACCACAGCCGGATGTCCTGGTGCTCGACGAGCCGCTATCGGCACTCGATCGAACGTTACGTGAACAGCTGCGAGACGAAATTGCACGTATCCAGCGCGAAACCGGTGTCACGACGCTGTTTGTCACCCACGATCAAGAGGAAGCGATGGCGCTTGCGGATCGGCTCGTGGTGATGAACGACGGGCAGGTTGCCGGCGTCGGACAGCCACGAACGCTCTACGAGTCGCCGCCAACCCCGTTCGTGGCGTCGTTTCTCGGCCGATCGAACACGCTTTCGGCGACCGTTGTCGACCAACACCCACTGACGATCACACTGGGGACACACGAGATCAGGCTCGACGGCACGGCGCGTGACTTTTCAGCGGGAACGCCGGTCACGTGTCATATTCGCCCGAAAGACCTCTCACTTCGGTCTTCTGCGGCTCCCGGAACGACGCCGTCGCTGCCGTGTGACGTCGTCCACGTCGCGGATCTCGGTCGTCGGTACGACGTGACCGTGCAGTCCGTAACGGGTGACGAACTCGTCGTCGAGCAGTCCGGGAATCCACCAGCGACCGGCGAGACGATCACGGTTGTGATGCCCCAGGACAGCATACAGCTATTCGGTCCCGAACAGCAGTAATCGAACCCGACAACAGTGTTCGCTGCCCGGCCCGTCTCGAGTCGGTCGACGACAGCCGGAGTCACGACCACCGTCACCATTGAGTACACCGCCAGCGAAGACTCGAGTATGCGACTGTTCGTCAGTGTCGACCTCCCAGACGACCTCACAGACGCGGTCGCCGACCTGCAAGCCGAGTTCGAAGACGCAAGCGGGCTCAACTTCACCGACCCCGAACAGACTCACGTGACGCTGAAGTTCCTCGGCGACGTGGATGCGGATCGGCTCCCCGCCCTCGAGCGCGAACTCGAGGCCGCCGTCGGCGATGCCGACGTCGATCCATTCATCGTCCGGTACGGCGGTCTAGGTGTCTTTCCCGACCTCGAGTACATCAGTGTGGTCTGGTTCGGCACCGAAACGGGCGGCGAGGAGCTCACACAGCTACACGAGGCGATTGAGCGCCGAACGACTGACATGGGGTTCGAGGCGGAGTCCCACGAGTTTACGCCACATGTCACGCTCGCCCGCATGAAACACGCCGGCGGAAAGGAGTTGGTACAGGATCTCGTTCGAGAACGCGATCCGACGCTCGGCGAGACGCGCGTCGAGGAGATCCGGCTGACAGAGAGCACCCTCACCGACGAGGGGCCGGTGTACTCGACGGTCAAGTCCTTCGCCCTCGAGTAGCCGCTTGCCCGTTCGGACTCCCGGCCGGCTCGTCTCCAACGGATGGCTCGAGCGCCGGGACTCGTCCGTCTCGAGTCAGCCACGACCGCTCGCTTTTGATTCGGGCGCACGTGCAAGTCCAAATATAATTCCCGTGGCTAGTGTACCAATCAGGGAACGATGTCGACTGGACCTCTCAGCGATCAGCCGTGACGCCCTCACTTCGGACCCACCTCTCACCGGACGGGACGGGACGACTCGTCACCCGACGGGAGCTACTGACGTCGATCGGCGGCGCGGCTGCCGCCTCGAGTCTGCGTCGCAGCACTGATACGCAGGCCGTCGCCGACAGCCCGCTTCACATCCGTGTCTATCCCGGTCCGGTCTCGTTGCGAGCCTGGATCAGCCACGGGTTCGACGGCGTCCACCAGGACTGGCCGCCGCCGTTTCGAGACGCGGTTTCGGCCGTCGAAGGAGCGCTCGAGCAGATCCTCTCCTACGCCCACGACCGTTCGCGACTCGAGGGACTCGAGGCCCGCGTCGAGCGCGGTGAGCTGGTTCGCTTTCCGCTCTCGGCGACCCCATTGTCGTCCGAAGCGGTCGTGCCAACACTCGAGACGGTTCTCGACGTCTTCCGAGCGCAGCTCAGGGCGCGAAACGCCCTCACCGGATCGGCGTGCCATCTGCTGCTGTGCTGGTCGCCGTTCAACTACCGGCTTGGCTACGGTGGGACGCTGTCACCGAACGCGCTGGTCGGCAACGACGCTGCGGGGACGACCGGGGACGCAACTACCGTCGCGAACCTCGGTGCGACCGAGCTCTGGGACTCGCGGGCGGTGACGCGGAATATGGCGATTCACGAGCTGTTACACACCATCCTCTCGTCGGACGTTGCCGAGGGAGTTGGCGGCTCCCGCTGTGATCACGACCTTGGGACTGCAGTACGGATCGATGACGACACGATGCGTGTCTCACCGATGGCGACCGCCTACGCCGGCCCGGACGAGATCGGCGGCGGCACCCGCTGGCAGGGCAGGGGGTGTGCTAATCACGACTCATTTCACCGCCACGACGGCTTCGACGGTGTCGAACACTGGACGTATACGACCGACCTCAGTGAGGCCACGCTCGAGGCCGTCACGCGCTCGCTCGAGCGACTCGTCTTCCAGCAACCGTGAGAAGCCATCGCGCTGCGCTCGTCTTCGAGATGGACAAGATTTTAAGCGACCGCGGGCTACGTCCGGCTACTATGGGTAAGAAATCGAAGGGCAAGAAAAAGCGTCTTGCCAAACTCGAGAACCAGAACAGCCGCGTTCCGGCCTGGGTCATGATGAAGACCAACATGGAAGTGCAGCGAAACCCCAAGCGACGCAACTGGCGGCGCAACGACACTGACGAATAACGATGAGTGCAAGTGATTTCGAGGAACGCGTTGTAACCGTTCCACTGCGCGACGTCAAGAAGGGAGCCAACCACGAGGCCGCCGACTACGCGATGCGACTCATCCGCGAGCACCTCGCGAAACACTTCGCGGTCGACGAGGACGCCATCCGTCTGGACCCCTCGATCAACGAGACGGTCTGGTCGCAGGGCCGATCCAATCCGCCACGGAAACTCCGTGTTCGTGCTGCTCGCTTCGACGAAGACGGTGACGCCATCGTCGAGGCCGAGGTCGCCGAGTAAATTTGAAGCGTCTCGCCTTCGCCGGGTCGGCGTACGTCGGCGTCTTCGCCCGCGCGACCGGCTCGTGCGTGCTCGTCCGCCCGGACGTCGACGACGACGCCATCGCTGACCTGACCGACGAACTCGAGGTGCCCGCAATCGGGACGACCGTTGGTGGCTCCTCGACGGTCGGCGCGTTAGCGACGGGCAACGAGAACGGACTGCTCGTCAGCGCTCGTGTACTCGAGTACGAACGCGAACACCTCGAGGACGAGGTCGATCTCCCCGTCGCGGAACTGCCGGGGAACATCAACGCCGCGGGGAACGTCGTCCTCGCCAACGACTACGGCGCGTACGTCCATCCCGACCTCCCGCGGGAGGCGATTCAGATCGTCAAAGACACGCTCGAGGTCCCCGTCGAACGCGGCGACCTCGCCGGTGTCCGGACCGTCGGGACGGCCGCGGTTGCGACGAACTCGGGCGTGCTCTGTCACCCCAAAGCGACCGACGAGGAACTCGACGTCCTCGAGGACGCACTCGACGTCCGGGCCGACGTCGGCACGGTCAACTACGGTGCTCCGCTCGTCGGCTCCGGGCTGATCGCCAACGACGCCGGCTACGTCGTCGGTTCGGACACCACCGGACCGGAACTGGGCCGGATCGAAGACGCACTGGGCTATCTGGACTGATCGCGGTCGATCGCGTCTCGTTTCTGGTTGCCCAGCCGTTTTTCGTCCCGTCTACTGCGTTTTAAACCGGTGTAAGACGACCTCGCTGTCGTCATCCCACTCGAAATTATCGTGAGCCCGCTCGAGTAGCCCGCGGTAGGCCTCGAGGTCGTCCATCCCTTCTGCCTGAGCGTCCTCGTCGGTCAAATCCCCGAGCGTGCGCTCGGTGACGTCGGTGACTTCGAACGTCGTCTCGTCGATCGTGAACGTATCGCCCACGTCGGCGTACTGGTGGCCGCGATGGATCTGGGTGACCTCGCCCTCGAGGACCTGGGTTTGCATCCGTTCACTTGGCAACAGTTCGCTTGGCTCGAGTTCGCTCATATCGGAGCATATCGCCCTCCGGACAAAACCGTTTGGACCAACGCGGATGCTGTGTCAGGACGAAAACCGGTCGCCAAGGCATATATTCACTGCCAGTAATCGGTCAGCTATACGATCGTCCCGACTGTGGTGGCGCTGGGCGCACTCGTCGTCGTCCACATCGCCGCGACGGCGATCGCGTTGGGAACACGACACAGCAGACCGTCTGAGACACCGGGAACGCGATTCCGATCCCGCCGCGGTCCCGGCCCGGCCTGACTCCGACAGAAGGGAAGATTCTTCCGACTGCCTGCCGGAGAGATAGTCATGAGTCAATTTACGGTCACTGGCCAGTTCAAGAGCCGCGACGGCTACGCGCCGTTCGAAACGACGATCGACGCCGAGAACGAGAACGTCGCCCGCGAACACGTGCTCTCCCAGCTCGGGAGCCAGCACGGGCTGAAGCGCTCGGAGATCAAACTCGACGAGGTGAGCGCATAATGGGTCAGCAGCAACTCCAGCAGCTCTCCCAGGAACTCCAGCAGATCCAAGAAGAGATCGAAGAGCTCGAAGCGAACGTTGAGGCCATCCAGCAACAGAAAACCGAAACCGACGAAGCCATCGAGGCACTCGAGACCCTCGAGACTGACTCGACCGTTCAGGTCCCCATCGGCGGCGGGGCCTACCTCCGCGCGAACGTCGAGGATATCGACGAAGTGATCGTCGAACTCGGTGCAGACTACGCCGGACAGTTCGAGCAGGACGACGCCGTCGACGCCCTCGAGAGCAAAAAGGAGAACCTCGACGACCGTATCGACGAGGTCAACAGCGAGATTGCCGAACTCGAGTCCGAGAGCACGGAACTCGAGCAGCAGGCCCAGCAGCTCCAGCAGCAGGCGATGCAACAGCAGATGCAGGGGATGGGCCAAGGGCAGGGCCCCGACGAGTAACGTCGGAACCCCACCGCTACTATGTTCGATAACCTGAAGAAGAAACTCGGGAGCTTCCGGAAAGACGCCGAAGAAGCCGCCGAAGAGAACGTCGAAGAAGTCGACGACGACGAACTCGAGGAGTCGGATCTCGAGGAGACGGCGGACGAACTCCAAGAGACTGAAGACGAACTCGAAGGCGATACGGACGCAGCGTCGGAAGCCCCAGAGACGACTCCTGACGCGGCCGACGACGGCGCTCGAGCCGAGGCCGCACCCGAGAGCGAACACGCGGTCGAGACGGCACCGGCAACCGAAACGGCAGACTCGAACACCGAGACGGCTGCGCCGACCGCCGACGCGACCGCTGTCGAGGAGCCGTCGGGAGATACCGAACCCGACCTCGACACCGAGACCGACGAGCCGGACGCGGCCGCGGCCGTCGAGACGGACGCCGAGGCGGCTGAAGCCGAGGATGATGAAGCCAGCGAGGCCGGTGAGGACAACAGCAACTCGACCGGCTTCGGTGCCAAGGCCAGATCCCTCGTCAAGGGGAAGTTCGTCATCGAGGAAGACGACCTCGAGGGCCCGTTACACGAACTCGAGTTAGCGTTACTCTCGAGCGACGTCGAGATGGGCGTCGCCGAGGAAGTCCTCGACAACATCCGCGAGGAGTTGGTCGGCGAGACGCGGACGTTTACGACGTCGACGGGCGAGGTCGTCGAGAACGCACTGCGCGATGCGATCTACGACGTGATCAGCGTCGGGCAGTTCGACTTCGACGAGCGCATCGCCATCGAGGACAAGCCGGTGACGATCGTCTTCACCGGCGTCAACGGCGTCGGGAAGACCACCTCGATCGCGAAGTTGAGCCGCTACTTCGAGGAGCGTGGCTTCTCGACGGTGATGGCCAACGGCGACACCTACCGCGCCGGGGCCAACGAGCAGATCCAGGAACACGCCGACGCACTGGACACGAACCTCATCCGACACGAACAGGGTGGCGACCCCGCGGCCGTGTTGTACGACGCCGTCGAGTACGCCGAGGCAAACGACATCGACGTCGTCCTCGGTGATACGGCGGGTCGACTCCACACCGACGAGGGCCTGATGGACCAACTCGAGAAGATCGATCGAGTCGTCGGCCCCGACATGACGCTGTTCGTCGACGAAGCAGTGGCGGGACAGGACGCGGTCAACCGCGCCCGCGAGTTCAACGACGCGGCAGCGATCGACGGCGCGATTCTGACGAAAGCCGACGCGGATTCCAACGGCGGGGCGGCCATCTCTATCGCCCACGTCACCGGGAAGCCAATTCTCTTCCTCGGCGTCGGCCAGGGTTACGACGACTTAGAGCGGTTCGACCCCGACGAAATGGTCGATCGACTGCTCGAAGACGAGTAACGGCACATCTGCGGTCGGATTTTTTCGACCGACGGACTCGAGCAGTATACGGACCCGGTTTTCGGCACGATTCGTGTTCGGTAGTGATGACTTCGAAACATACATATAATATATAATTGACATCACACTATGCGACAGTGCCGCTCCCGTCGTGCCCTCCTCACCGCTGCGATGCCGTTTGCCGTGGCGATTGCGGGCTGTTCCGAGGGCCAACACACGAGTAAGGAGAACCCGGACGACTCCGGTATCGTTTCGACAGCTGCGTACGACTGTGCCGACAGTGATCGACCGTCTCCGACACTGCCGGACGTCGAACCGGAACCGTATCCATCACCGCCGGCGTCCATGTCCGACGGCGCTGGTCAGTACGTCCTCGAGTTCGAGCGGGCGTACCGTCGAAACGCGTTTCTCGAGGCGTACGGCTCGGAAACACAGACGTTTGACTTCCAGTTCCGGGCACGCCAACTGGACGATATCGGGTCGGATTCAGACCAAGAGGCTGTGCTAGTCTCGATCGTCTACGATCTGACGACCGCGACACAAGGGGTTCCGGCGTCAACCGAGCGAGATACTCGCGTCACGTACTACGTCGACGAGAACGTCGTACTTCGGGCCCGATACAACGGGCTTGCCAACGAACCCGCATTCGAGCCCGATCCTCGAGACGCCGGCAACCCGGTCGTCTGCTTCGAGTAATCGAGCCAGTGGTCGTCGCGTTTTGCGTCGGACTATCGTAGCTACTGCCCGTCCCATCGCACGATGACACCCTGCGATGGGTGTCTCACTCGGTTCAGTTGTTACGATTGTGGCGTCCCACGCCCCGCTACCGGGTCAACCCCGATGGCGGCCGCGATGACTCTGCCGTCAACGCGTGGGACGGGGTCGGACGTTTCTCAGCTGTTGAACAGTTGTTCTAAGTCTTCGTCGTCGTAGTTGACCAGCAGTCGCGACTCCTCTTTGAACGTCCGGAGAACGATATGCGTCGCGGAGTTTTCGACACCGTCGGTTTCGATGATTTCCTCGATTAACGACTGGAGGTGATCGTGATCTCGAACGTGAGAGATGACGTAGAAAGACATCTCTCCGATCATCGAGTACACCTGTTGCACGCCCGAAAGCTGTGCAAGTCGCTCGCCGACTTCCTTCGCTTCAGGGCCGTAGACGGTCTTGATCTCCGAAATTGCTGTCATCCCCAGGCCGAGTTTGTGTCGGTCGAGATGGGAGATCGTCCCCGTCAGGATTCCCTGTTCGCGGTACTTCTCGAGTCGATAGTAGACTGTCGACTGGCTAATGTCGAGTTCTTCGGCGATCTCGTCGGCATCGATCTCTCCGTTCTCGTCTAACTCTCTGAGCAAGCGGAAGTCGGTTTCGTCGAGTGTGATTTCGGCCATGGTATTTATTTGTTGTGACTCCTTGAAATGTCGTCGGAACCCCTAAATCATGCACCAAACATCTCGTCGGTGGATATGTCAGTGCTTCTCACTTCTGGTACTGATTATCACTCGGTTCGTCGTTGGTCGATCGTCGCGTCGGTCGCATCGCATTGGGTTTCGCTCTCGTTCGTTGCGGAGTGTCTCGTGTTCGATGTGAGAGACGAGAATGCCGGATTGACTGTCGAGCCGGTCGGCGATCGAGCCGTCGGGTTCGTAGGCCGTTGTGTGGCCGTAAAACGTGAGGTCTTCTTCGGCACCGGCCCGGTTGCAACCGAAGACGTACGCCCCGTTCTCGAGTGCTCGAGCGGGGAGCAACCGATCCCAGTCGCCTGCCATCGGAACCGACCACGCTGAGATGTTGATGATCGCGTCGACGGCTTCCCGTGCAAACGCCGCGCTCTGTGCAGGAAAGTTCAGATCGTAACAGATCTGGACACCGAGCGTTCGGCCCTCACACTCGAGGACGAGGATGTCGTCGCCGGGAACGAAGACGTCGCGTTCGTCGCCCCACGGGTTTCGCTTGTCGTAGCGGGCCCGGACCGCCCCTGTCCGGTCGATCCAGACGGCGCTGTTTCGAACGCCGCGCTCGTCGCGGACCGCCATTCCAAAGAGGACGTGTGACTCGACGGCAGCGGCTGCCCCGCCGATGGCCCGTGTCGTCGGCCCTGGAATCGGCTCTGCACAGGCATCGATCTGATCAAAGATCGAGTAGCCGGTCGTCGCGAGTTCGGGAAAGACGATCAGATCCGGGTCCGCCTCGGCTGCGGTCTCTCGAATCCGATCGCAGAGTCGCGTTATGGTGCCGTCGTCTGCCGGGCCGAGCGTGGGATCGAACTGGACGAGTGCAACGGTGTCGAGGCTCATTCGCCCGTAAACTCCGGTTCGCGGTTTTCGGCGAACGCATCGACCGCTTCCGCGTGGTCGTCGGTCTGGGCACAGATCCGCTGGGCGCGCGTGGCGTGTTCGAACGCCGTCTCGAGGTCGACGTCGGCGCTCTCGTTGACCAGCGACTTGCTCAGTCCGAGTGCGATCGGCGGCTGGGCGGCGAGGTCGGCGGCGAACGACTCGGCTGCCTCGAGCAACTCGTCGGCGGGGACACACTCACGGGCGAGGTCCCAGTCGACGATCTCTTCGCCCTCGAGGTGGCGGCCGGTGAATATCAGCTCCTTCGCGCGGGCCTCGCCGATCAGTCGCGGCAGGAGGTACGCGCCGCCGTCGCCGGGGACGAAGCCGACGTCGATGAACGTCTCGCCGATGGCTGCGTTCTCGCTGACGATGCGGATGTCACAGGCGAGTGCCGTATCACAGCCGGCCCCGAGCGCGTAGCCGTTGATTGCGCCGACGACCGGCGTCTGAATCGTCCGCAGGGTGCGAACGACGTTCTGGAACAGGCCGAGTCCCGCCTCGTAGTCGGCAAACTCCATTTCGGGGGTCAGCGGCATGTTCTCGAGGTCGACGCCGCTGCAGAAGGCCCGATCACCTGCGCCGGTCAGGACGATGGCGCGAACGTCATCGTCCGAATCGAGTTCCTCGAGGCGGGCAACGAGCGTCCGCAGGAGCGACTCGTCGTAGGCGTTCATCGCATCCGGGCGGTCGAGTGTGAGGCGAGCGACGTGCTCGCGGGGACGGTCGACGCGGACGGGCGGTTTGTCGGTCTTGGTTTCAGTGGGCTCTGTCATTCATCGACACCTCCATCGGGAACCGCATCCGGTTCCTGTGTCTGCCTGCCATCGTCGCTGTCGGGGTTGTCGTTGCCATCGCCCGATTCGAGGACGATACTCGCGTCAAGGATCTCGGCACCGTCCTCGCCCGCGAGCACCGGATTCAGGTCGACCTCCGCGATTTCGGGGTGGTCAGCGACGAGTTGGGAGACCGACAGCAGGACGTCGACGAGCGCGTCACGGTCAACCGGCGGGTCGCCACGAGCCCCCTCGAGAACGTCCTGTGCGTCGATGTCGTCGAGCATCGTCCGTGCGTCGTGTTCGGTCAGTGGCGCGGCACGGAAGGCAACGTCCTCAAGCACCTCGACGAAGACGCCGCCGAGGCCGAACATGACGACGGGGCCGAACTGCTCGTCGTGGGTCGCGCCGACGATCACTTCGACGCCGTCGGTCCGCATCGGCGAAACGAGCACGCCGTCGATCGCGGCGTCTGGATCGTAGGCTCGAGCGTTCTCGAGCACGCTCTCGTGTGTCGATCGAACCGACTCGTCCGCGACGTCTAGTGCGATGGCGTCGGCTTCGGTTTTGTGAACGATATCCGGCGAGACGACCTTCATTGCGACGGGGCCGTCGAACTCGGCGGCGGCACGTTCGGCGTCCGTCGCCGTTTCGGCGAGCGCGTACGGCGTCACCGGCGCGCCGTACTCGTCGAGAAGCGCTTTGGCGTCGTACTCTGAGAGGGTGCCGTCGGTGGCACGGTCCCCGAGCGCTCGAATGCCGTCGGGGCCGTCGGCGGACTCGGAATCGAGTTCGAACGAACTCTTTTCGTCGGCAACCTGTAGATGTGTTCCGTACGTCGACAGCGCATCGAGGCAGGCGACGGAAATGTCCAGCGACTCGTACACCGGAACGTCGTGCTCCCGGAGGATCGTATGGGTTTCGGGGTCGGTGCTCTCGTAGGCGCTCTGGATCACCAGCGGCGTCTCAGTCGCCGCGGCGGCGTCGGCAATCTCCGCTGCGGCGGCTTGCTCGATCGGCTCGAGGTCGTCGGTAAAGCGCTGGCCGTAGCCGCCGAACAGTCCCGAGAGCAACACGGCATCGACGTTCGGGTCGTCGAACAGCGCCGCGGCGCAGTCGGCGAACACCGACGGGTCATCGTCAGTGCCGCCGGCGACGTCAACCGGGTTTCGGACGCTTGCAGCGTCTGGAAGGACGTTCTCGAGGCGGCGCTGGGTGTCGGCTGCCAGCTGCGGCACCGAGAGGCCGCGCTCGGCGAGGGCGTCGGCTGCCAGCGTCGCGTGGCCGCCGCCGTCGGCGAGGACCGCGACGTTCTCGCCATCGACGGGTGGCTGGGAGGCCAGCGCGTCGGCCGCCGCCAGCAGTTCGTCGGATCGGTCGACGCTGACGACGCCCGCCTGCTGGAAGACCGCGTCCGCAACTGCTGCATCGCCCGCGAGCGAGCCGGTGTGTGAACTCGCCGACTGCTTGCCGACGTCCGAGCGGCCGCTCTTGCAGACGACGATCGGCGTCTTCGCTCCGGTTTCGCGGGCTTGCTCGAGGAATGCGCGACCGTCGGAGAAGCCCTCGACGTAACAGACGACAGCATCGGTTTCGTCGGTTCGTTCGAAGTAGGGGAGATACTCGTCGAACTGGAGGTCGGCCTCGTTGCCGACGCCGACGTAGTGGCTGAAGCCGACGCCCTCCCGGCCGGCGGCCTCGGTAAACAACGCGATGGCGAGATTCCCACTCTGACACAGCAGTCCGAGGTCGCCCTCGGGAACGCCGTCGGCACCGACGAGGTTCGCCCCATCGCCGACGTTGATCAACCCGGAGGTGTTCGGCCCGACGAGTCGGACGTCGTTCTCGGCTGCAAGCGAGACGATCTCCTCCTCGAGGGCTTCGCCGTCCGCGTCGGTCTCGCCGAAGCCGACGGCGATGACGACCGCACCGCCGACGTCGATCTCGCCGCAGTCTTCGAGTACGGACGGGACGATCGGTCCCGGAACGACGATCAACGCGAGGTCGACCGGCTCGGGGACGTCGGCGATCGAGGCGACGACCTCGAGGCCGCGGATCTCGTCGGCCGACGGGTTGACTGGGTAGATCGTGCCCTCGTAGCCGCCCGTCTGGAGGGTTTCAATGGCCTGATAGCCGCGTTTCGATGGATCGGAGGACGCGCCGACGACGGCGATCGACGACGGTTCTAAAATGCGATCGATTGGGTCGCGCATGATTACTGCCCCTCGAAGATCGGCTCGCGGTCCTCGGCGAACGCGTCGACGCCCTCCTGCCAGTCGTCGGTTTCCATGCAGGTGAGTAAGGCGTCGACCTCGGCGGTCAACGCGAGGTCGAGATTATCCGCCCGACGGTTCAGGTGCTCTTTCGCGAACGCGACCGGAATCGGCGCGTTGCCGGTGATTTCGCCAGCGAGGTCGTCGACGGCGTCGTTCAAATCGTCCGGGGGAACGGTCTCGTTGACGAGCCCGATCTCCGAAGCCTCGTTGCCGTCGACGCTGGCGGCGGTGAGCAGCAGTCGCTTCGCCGTTGCAGTCCCGACCCGCTCGGGAAGCCGATAGGTCACGCCCCCGCCGACGTAGGTGCCGATCCCGGCCTCGGGAAACCGCATCTCGGCGTCGTCGGCCATCACAATCAGATCCGCGCTGAGCGCCAGTTCGGCGCCCGCACCGATCGCGTACCCCTGTACCTTCGCGATCACCGGTCGCTCGTGGGTCTGGAGCGCTCGACAGGCCCGCTGGGCGGCCCAGGCGTACTCGCGCTTCTCGCCGGCGGTTCGCTCACGCTCGCCGTGGGCTTTCATATCCGCGCCAACACAGAAGGCCCGGCCGGCCCCTTGGATAACGATGACGCGTGCATCCTCGTCACTCGCTCGTTCGAGTGCACCAAGGACGCCTGCGTACAGTTCCTTCGTGACGGCGTTGAGCCGATCCGGGCGCGTCAGCGTCACGGTGGCGACGTCGCCGTCGACTCGATACTCGACGGCGTCGGTCGCTGTCGGTTCGACAGTGTCCACTCCTCGATCGTCAGTGCAGTCCATATCTGTTCTCGTTCTCCCGTGTCCGTACCGAGAGATGTGCTAATCACAATATCTCCTAATACACTTAGCTATTTCGGAGAGATTACTAAAATTGGCTACAAACTTCGGATTTGGCGGTAGAATTATATATCCCCTTATCATACCAGTTAGCAGACCCATGACTGACCGTAACATGGTAACGCGGCGGACGGCTTTAGCTACGATCGGTGCAGGATCACTCGCAGGTGTTGCAGGCTGTCTCGGTGGCAGCTCGAGTACACTCCGATTTCTCGGATTCGGTGGCAACACGCAGGAGGCCCAGATGGAAATCTTCGAACGCTGGGCCGACGATTCGGAGTACGAAATCGAGGGGACGTCGGCCGGTGGGACCACGGAGATGATCTCGATGATCCAGCAAAACCCCGGCGAGTTCGACATCGTCGCGCTCAACGATACAGGGATGGCGCAGGGACAGGAGGAAGGCGTCCTCGAGCCGATTGATCTCGACGAGGTGTCGAACTACACCGATAACATCCGCGACGGCGCACAGGAGTTGACGTTCCTCGTCGAGGACGGGGAGACGATCGGACTGATCCGAGAGAACGGTGCGACCGGCTACGCATACAACACTGAGCTTGTCGACCGCGAACTCACGTCGTGGGAGGATATCAAAGCCGAGGAGTTCGACGGCGATGTCGCGCTTCTCGACCGAGCAGTCGATCGGTTTTCGAACTGCGCGGTCGCGATCGATGCCGACATCAACGACGCCGCTGATGACGAGGATTTGTTCGAGGACGTGATCGCCGAGGCCGAAGCGCAAAACGAGAACTGCTTTAGCTACTGGTCCGACGGGGCGACGTCGATCCAGTACCTCCGTCAGGAGAACGCGACGGTCTGTGAGGCGTGGGGCGGCCGCGTCCTCGCGCTGCAGGAGGACGGCTACGACCACATCGAGTACGTCATGCCCGAGGAGGGAGCGATGGCCTGGACCGACACGCTCGCGATCGTCGACGGCACTGAGAACCGTGAGACTGTCCACGAACTGTTAAATGTCACCTACGAACGCGAGAACTTGCTCGATATGTCGGAGATGATGAATTACACGATACAGGTCGAGGATCCGCCCGAGGAGATGACCGACCTCCCGGACTACGCGCCCGTCGAGGATCTCGCCTTCCGCGACTGGTCGAAGATCCTCCCGCTGCAAGACGACTGGTCCGAACGGTTCCAGGAAGTCAAACAGAGTTAACCAACAATGCTCGAAGTCACCGGACTCACGAAGTACTACGGAGAGTTGCTCGCCGTCGACGACGTCAGTTTCCGAATCGACGAGGGCGACTTCGTCACACTTCTCGGGCCATCTGGCTGTGGCAAGACGACGCTGTTGCATATGATCGCCGGACTTCGGGAGCCAACCGACGGCCAAGTCAAACTCCGCGGCGATGACGTCACCGACCTGGCACCCGAGGACCGAAACATCGGCATGGCGTTCCAAAGTACGGCACTGTTCCCCCATATGACGGTTCGAGAAAACATCGCCTACGGCCTTCGAATGCACGACTACGATGCCGAGGAGCGCGATGCGCAGGTCCAGGAGTTCTTGGAACTCGTCGATCTTCCCGACCACGGCGATCATCGCCCGGACGAACTCTCAGGTGGGCAGCAACAACGCGTCTCGCTCGCTCGAGCGCTCGCATACGAACCCGACATCCTGTTGTTAGACGAGCCGCTGACGGGACTGGACCGCGTCCTTCGTGAGGAGATGCGCGAGTGGCTCATGACGCTGCAGCGCGAACTCGGCGTCACCTCGCTGTACGTTACCCACGACCAGGAGGACGCGCTCTCGATGTCGGACAAGGTGATCGTCCTCGACGACGGACGGAAACAGCAGGCCGCCCATCCCGAGACGCTCTACGAGGAGCCAGCCAACGAGTTCGTCGCCACCTTCGTCGGGAAATCCACCACGTTCGGGGGCACGGTCACGACCGTCGACGAGCAGCCGGTCGTCGAGACCGAGACGACCCGCGTCACTATCACCGGCGACCACGGTGACAGCGAGAACGTCAGCCTATTCGTTCGTCCAGAAGACGTCGACCTCGAACCCGTCTCGGCGACCGCCGACGGCGGCACGACAGTTTCACAAACAGGATCGACGACACCGACCGCAGCAGCGACCGCCGACAACGCGTTCCTCGGCACCGTCGAAAAGGTTTCCAACCTCGGCAATCGGACCGAGGTCACCGTTACACTCGAGAGCGGCGAAACGGCGCTGGCGAACACCCCCCGATTCCCGGACATCACCGTCGGTGACGAGGTGACCGTGACGTTCGACCCCGAGTCGGTGGTCGTGGTATGAGCGTCGTCGTCGAACGAAGTCCGATCCCCAACTGGCTCACCGAGCGCATCAGTAATCGCCATCTCGTGGCAATCGGCATCGGCTGGGTCACGCTCTTTTTCGTGTTTCCGATCCTGTTTCTGGTCGTCGAGAGCCTCAACTTCGGCGATGGCAGCCTCTTTGAGGCCTACCACCGGGCGACCGGCGGCGTCTACGTCAGTGCGTTCGTTCGGTCGTTCATCTACGGGTTTGTGACGACTGTGCTCACGCTCGTGTTCGCGTACGTGCTCGCGTACTACCTCGCGTTCGCGAGCAAGCGCGTTCGACTCCTGTTGACGCTGGTCGTCGTCCCGCTGTGGATCGCCTACATCATCCGCTACTTCGGCTTGATGTTGTTTTTCTCACCGACGGGACCGCTCGCACAGGTCACTGGCCTCGAGATCGACCTGCTGTTTACGTCGACAGCCGTCGTTCTCGGGTTGACCAATGCGTACCTTCCTTTCGCCGTGTTGCCGATCTACAACTCACTGAACGCGATCCACCACGAGACAATCAACGCATCTCGGGTACTCGGCGCCGGGCAGTTCCGGACGATCCGCGAAGTTGTGCTTCCGTTATCCATGCCGGGAATCATCGCTGCAGGTGTCATCGTGTTCATCCTCGCAACCGGGTCGTTCCTCGGGCCTGCAGTTCTCGGTGGACCGAACCAATCGATGATCGCAAACGAGATCGCACGCACGTTCCTCGAGGCGTACAACATCCAGCTGGCATCGGCGCTGGCGGTGATCTACACCGTCTTGCTCGTCGCGTTTATCGCGGCGTTCAACGCCGTCTTCAACCTCCAGGAGGCGCTCGGTAACCTATGAGCGTGACCTCCTCGATCCGTCGGGCCAGTCTGGTACGACAGGGCACGTTGCTGTTCGTCCTGTTGCTCATCTATGCGTTCTTGCTCGTGCCGGTGGCGATCGTCGTCCTCACGTCTTTTACCGGGCAGACGTTCCCAGCGATCCCCTATGACGGCATCAGCCTCCAGTGGTACACGGAGTTACTGACCGACAGTCAGCTTCTGGGCGCGCTGGTGACGAGTTTTATCGTCGCGACAGCAGCGTCGCTGCTGGCCGTCGCGTTCGGGACGGCAGCCGCCGTCGGCTTCGTTCGAGCCGAGTTCCCGTACAAACAGCAGCTCTCGACGGTCATGCTGTTGCCGATGATCATCTCGCCCGTCATCACCGGGATCGCACTGATCCGCTACTTCGGGATGGTCAACGTCTCGAGTGGCTACCCGGCGCTGATTGTCGGCCACTCGATTCTGACGGTGCCGTACGTCTTCTTGCTCGTCCGGTCACAGCTGGTAACATTCGATGAAGACCTAGAGCAGGCCTCTCGCGTGCTCGGCGCCGATTCGACAGTGACGTTTCTGAACGTCACCGCGCCAATCATTTCGCCGGCGCTGCTGGCGGGCTTTTTTGTCGCCTTTGTCGTCTCTTTCGGTGAGTTCACCGCGACGCAGTTTCTCATCTCCCCGGGCTCGAGTACCGTCCCGGTCGAGATTTACACCATGTTGCGGACCGGATTGACGCCGACGATCAACGCGCTCTCGACGGTCCTCGTCGTCATCATGGTCGTGGCGGCGCTTCTCAGCCGCTACTTCGAGCGCTAACCACTCTCTTTTGTTCTGGACGGTCCGACGAACGCAGTTCGAGGTCGACTGGCCGTGTTCAGTGATCGTCGTCGTGCTCGAGCGCCGTCCGCGTTCGCTCGTTGAATCCCTCGAGTTCGTCTCGAACGGCCTCAGGTAGTTCGGCTGCGGGTGTTCGGAGAGCGGGCTGTGCGTCAGAGTCAAGGTCCGGCCAGCCGACGATCACGCGACCGACCATGCCCGTCGATTCGTGCGTCGGGTGATAGCCGGAGGGCCCCTGCCCGCGCTCCGGTCCATGACCGTGTTCGACGACCGTACAGACGTAGTCGTAGACACCCACCTCTTCGAACGTTCGCTCGAACGTTTCGCCCTCGGTTCGAAGGAGCTCACTCGCCCAGGGCTGGGCGCCGTCGGGGAGCCGTCGCTCGCTCGCCGACGGGAGCAATTCGGCGTTGTCCGGATGGTAGGCGACCGTATCGTGCGCGCCGCTCTCGAGCGTCCACGTTACCGTCCTGCCCTCCTCGATGTGAACCACGTGCGGAGCGAAGTGGTGCGTGTCGTCGTCCGATTCCATCGTCACGTCGATCCGTGCCTCCGGATGGCCGAGTTCGTGATCGGTATCGTGGTCGTGGTCGCCGCTCGAGTCGTCGCCCGCGTCGGTCGGTTGGGGGTCGTTGCTTTCGAGACAGCCCGCGAAACCGGTCGCGAGCGCGCTGCCGGTGGCTGCGAGTGTCCGTCGCCGAGTTGTGGTGTAAGTCGTCATTGGGACTCATCTCGCGTCTGGAGTCGCCGTCGCCGTTCTTTGAACTCCTCGTCAGAGAGGTCGCCACGGGCGTACGCCAGCCGCAGCTCCTCGAGTGCGGCGTCGGTTTCGCGGCCGGTTGGGCCACGAAGTGCGCGGGACAGCAGGTATCCGAGGCCGATCACGACGGCTAAAAACACGAGCCACATCACGAGCCACGGCCACGGTGTTCCCGTGCCACCCCACATCCCACCGTCCCACATGTGTCCCCAGCCCCACATCCCCATCATCGGCATCATGAATGCCATCATGAGCAGCGGAACGAGGACGACCAGAGCGATGATCAGTAGCAGGCTCCGGAGAAGCGTGTTTTCGGTAGACATACGAATTCGTTCTCTCGGAAGCAGTATAAAATACCAGTCCGGTTCCCGGCACGGAATCTCACACTGGCGCTCTCGATGTCTCGGTTCCCTATAGTAACAACTGAAACGATTTACAGACGCATCGAACAGCCGTCGTTCGATGCAGACGTGAAAGGCGCCGGCGACCCCGATCGCGGAGTTCTCCGCTCGTGTCGACGAGGACTGGACCGAGGCGCGCGACGAGCCGACATCCATTAGTGACTCGTCCCAGTAGGACCGATATGTCCCGTGGTCTCGGCGTGGTCGGCCAGATCCAGGAGCTGATCCCCGACTGGGCCGCGATTCTCGTCGCGCTCGTGACCCAGCTGGGTGATGCCTGGTTTTTCGTCGTCCTCGTCGGTGGGCTCTACTGGGTTTACGCGGACGAACGCGAGGACGCGACTGTCGTTGCCGGGCTGGCGCTGGCCGGGTATGGGCTGATCACGACACTGAAACACGTTTTCGCGCTGCCGCGGCCGGAGCAACCGCTCGTCGCCCTCGAGTCGCTGCCCGCGTTGCTCCAGCCGCTGTACGAAGTGACGGCGATGGCCAGCAGCTATGGCTTTCCGAGCGGCCACGCGCTCATGACGACGGTCGTCTACGGCAGCCTCGCTCGGCGGCTCTCGATCGGAACGCCGCGTCGTCGATTGCTCGCCGCGGTGACCGTGGTTACGGCCGTCTGCCTCTCTCGAGTCGCGCTGGGGGTGCACTACCTCGTCGACGTCGTCGCCGGCGTCGGTGTCGGACTCGCCTTCCTGTTCGTGGTCGAACGACTGCTCGCTCGCTACCCGACCAGACAGCGACCGATCGCGTTTTCGCTCGCGGTCGTCCTGAGCGTCGTGGCACTCGTCACGAGTAACGCCGATCCGGATGCCGTGTTGCTCCTCGCCGGTTCGGTCGGCGTCTTCGGCGGCTGGCACTTCGCCCGAGCCACGTAAGACGCCCTCGAGTCTCCCCGCACTGACCTGCACTGTGTGCGTCGAGTCCCGCGTGCTTATTATCGGCCACTGGCTGTCACAGGGGTATGGACGCTGCCCCGCAGATTCGACTCGCGACTCCGGAAGACGCCGCCGCGGTTCGTGACATCTACGCCCCGTTCTGTGAATCGACGGCCGTCACCTTCGAAGAAACCGCCCCGACCGCGGCCGAACTGGCCGCCCGTATCGACTCGACGCTCGAGCGCTACCCCTGGCTCGTCTGTGTCCGTGACAGCGCGGTCGTCGGCTACGCCTACGCCGGCCCGTTGCGAAAGCGCCGTGCCTACCAGTGGGTCGTCGAACTCTCCGTCTACGTCGCCGACGACGCCCGCCGGTCGGGTGTCGGCCGGGCGCTGTACGAGTCGTTGTTCGCGATCCTCGAGCGCCAGGGTTACTGCGATGCCTACGCCGTGACGACGCTGCCGAACCCCGCGACGGTTCGATTCCACGAACAACTCGGGTTCGAATGCGTCGCCGACTTTCCGGCGATGGGCTACACGCAAGACGCGTGGCACGACGTCGCCTGGTGGCGGCGGTCGATCGCCGAGAAGACGTCCGATCCGGAACCGCCGACGCCGTTGCCGGTCGCTCGAGACGCGTCCGACTGGGACGGACTGGTTCAGGCTGGGGTGGATGCTCTCGAGATATCGTAGGTCGTCTGGGGAGTGCAGTACTGACTGTTCCGCTGGGCGGGCGCGATACCGATTCTTCCGCTCGAGCGTGCGCCGCCGTTCAGTAGGGACTATGGTCTCTCAGAGCCGTTGTTGTGCGTATGCCTCCCACGGAGTACGGAACCTACCTCGTCACGCAGGCGTCGCTGTCGGCCGGTCGGGAGACGACCGAGATCGTCCGGACGGCGATCGACGGCGGTATCGACGCCGTTCAGCTTCGAGAGAAGGGGACCGATGCCCGCTGGCGCTACGACCTCGGCCTCGAGGTGCGCGAGCTGACCGCCGAGGCGGGCGTCGATCTGCTCGTCAACGATCGCGTCGACATCGCCCAGGCGATCGACGCCGACGGCGTCCATCTCGGGCAGTCCGATCTGCCCGTCGCGGTGGCGCGGGACCTGCTCGGCCCCGAAGCCGTGCTCGGCTGTTCGGCCTCGACAGTCGACGAGGCGACGCAGGCCGAAGCCGACGGCGCGGACTATCTCGGCATCGGCTCCATCTACGGGACGACGTCGAAAGACGTCGAGGCTGACAGAGCCAGCGTCGGCCCCGAACGGATCGCCGAAATCTCGACTGCGGTGTCGATCCCGTTCGTCGGCATCGGTGGCATAACGGCCGGAAACGCCGGTCCGGTCGTCGAGGCCGGTGCAGCAGGCGTGGCCGTCGTCTCCGAGATCACTGCCGCGGAGGACCCGCGCACTGCGACCGAGTCGCTCGTGTCGGCCGTCGAAACTGCGAAGGGCATGGGAGACACACCCCCACACGATGACTAACTCGCTCCCGACCGATGTCTCCGGTGGCGACCTCGCGGCGTCGCTCGAGGCGATCGGCGAGACGACGCCGCTCGTCCAGCATCTGACCAACACCGTGACGATGAACGACGTCGCGAACCTGACCCTCCACTGGAACGCGCTCCCGGTGATGGCCGACTCGCCGGGCGATGCGGGCGAGATGGCCGCCGGTGCGGCCGCGCTCCTGTTCAACACCGGGCAGGTCCCCGAGGGGAAAGTCGAGGCTATGCACGAGGCCGGCGCGACCGCGGCTGACCGCGAGATTCCCATCGTCCTCGATCCTGTCGGCGTCGGTGCGACGCCGACCCGAAAAGCGGTCGCCGAAGCGCTCCTCGAGGACCTCGAGTTTTCGATCATCAAGGGCAACTACGGCGAGATCAGCGCGCTCGCGGGTGTCGAAGCCGAGGTTCGCGGCGTCGAATCCGTCGGCGAGTACGCAGAGATCGAAGACGCAGCCCAGTCGCTTGCTGATGCGACCGGCACGACGGTCGTCGCGAGCGGCGTCTCAGACGTCATTGCCACTGGTGACGAGGCGGTCCGTGTCACGGCTGGCCACGAACGGCTTTCCGAGGTCGTCGGGACCGGTTGTATGCTCGGCGCGACGCTTGCGACGTTCCGCGGCGCGCTGGAAGACGCCACCACGGCCGCCGTTCACGGCACGCTCGCGTTCGGGATCGCCGGAGAGCGCGCGGCCGAGACGGCCCACAACGGACCTGAAAGCTACCGCACGAACTTCCACGACGCCGTCGCCGGGCTCTTGCCGGCTGCCGTCGCCGACCTCGATCTCGAGGATCGGATCGAACGCGTCGACTGAGACGGTCTGCTGTCTCGGCTCGTTCTACCATGTGTGAAATCGTTTTATCATCGGCTGGTGAACGTCACGTATGGCTCGAGAAAACCTTGCAGACGCCGCCGAAACACTACAGGACGCCGCCGACGCCGCGGCCGAGGACGACGTCCGCGACCGCCTCGAAAAGCAGTCGGATCAGCTTGCAACGTTGGCCGAGGCCGATCGCGGGCCGGACCACGGCACGCTTGCTCGCCACGAACACATCCTCACCGAGGTCGCGGACGACGCGGGTGGCGACGTCGCGACCCACGTCGAGGACGCTCTCGAGTCGGTTCGGGCGTTCCGCGAGACAGTCGAGGGCGTCTAGTAACTCGGGAAAACGGAGTCGACCCGATCAGCAGACGGGTTTCGGATTCGCGCCCATCGCCTCGAGGTTCGCGACGTACTCGTCGTAGGCGGCCTCGATCGCGCCCGCCGCGGCCGTCTGCGCGCGCTCGTAGTCGTCGTCGGTCTCACAGACGTCTTCGAGGAGGTCCCCCGCGCGCTCGAGTTGGTCGTCTAGCTCCGTGCCGAACTCCCGGAAGACGCCGGCTGTCTGGGGGTCGGCGTCGCCGACGAAGTAGCCGACGACCTGTTCTTTCGAGCGCTTGCTCGCGAGGATGCGGCCAATAAAGGCCCCGGTGCGCTCGACCGTCGACTCAAGGCCACGCAGGTACTCGTGGAGGTTTGGCACGTCGCTTGGGTCGTACTCCTCAACGCCGAGGTGGTCGAGGACGGTCTCGTAGTGGCCTCGTTCCTCCGTTGCCGTGGTGTCGAAGACGTCGCGAGCGCCGTCGTGGTCGTCGCTGTCGGCCCACTGTGCGAACGTCTGCCAGGCTGCGTGTTCGGCGTTGGCGGTCGCCCGGAGGACGGGTTCGGTGTCGATATCGCCGCCAGTGTCGGCATACAGCGACTTCGAGGATCCGAGTCGTGAAAGTGCAGTCTGGTTGTCGTCCCGTACAGCCTCGACGAACGCCTCGGAATCGGTCATATCGGGTTCTTCGGCCGGCCTCGAGTTAGGTCTGTCGCGACGAGCAGCTTCGTTTCCGAGGAGACGTGGGGCAGGATACTAGCCTGTCAATACGCTTGTGGATAGGCCCCGGTTACCCACTCGAGGAGAACCGTCAATAGAGCATAACAATCACCGTAAGCCGAGTGCTATCGATCGGAATGAAACGACGTGTGTATCTCACGACGGCCGCTGCGGCGATGGTGGCTGGCTGTTCTGCATTGAGTGATTCGGAAACCGCGGGCGAAGACGGTGATGGCGACGACGGGTCGTCGGACGCGGTCGATGAAGAACTGGGCTCGTTCGACGAGTTCGAGGATCTCTCGCAGTGGACGGTGATGGAAGGCTCGCTCACTGCCGATCAAGAGCGGATGTACGTCGGCTCTCAGTCCGCTCGGATGGAGGCCGCCGAGTCCGACGAGCGTATTATGATCAAACGGGAGTTCGAAACGCCACGAAATCTCTCGGATGGCTATCCTGCGTTGGCATTCGCGAGCGACCACACGGTCAACCCGACCGTCCAGCTCACGGACACCGACGGTGACCGACTGTTGCTTCGGTGTGCAGTCAACGCGGACGGGCCGTTCGTCCACCGTGATCTCGGGGTCATCGAACGGGTCGGCGAACCCGACCTGAGTTCGGTCGCCCACACCAAAATCTCCGTCTGGGCCGGCGACCGCGAACTCTCGTTGTGGTGTGACGACTATCGCCTCGTCGGTCGCCCCGACACCGGTCGCGTCCTGTTGCAGTTCCCCGGCGGCCACGAGACGGTCGCGAGCGAAGCGGCCTCGATCCTCGCGGAACACGACTACCCCGCGACGGTGTTCGTCAACACCGACTACGTGGATGGCGAGGATCGACTCTCGGTGGACGACCTCGAGTCCTTGCAAGACGACGGGTGGACGATCGGCAGTCAGGGTGCTGACAACGCCCCGCTTACGGACCGGGATGTGTCTGGACAGGAAGAGCAGCTCAGCAGCGCCGTCTCGTGGCTCGACGACCACGGCTTCGACAGCGCCTACTTTTCCTACCCACTCGACGGCTACGACGAGTCTGCACTCGAGCTCGTCGACGAGTACCACGACCTCGGCTTCGTCGGCGGCTTTGCGGGCCACGGCTACCTCACCAACGCGGCGCTTGCACCGCGGGCCGCTAGCCCGGACGCCGACGAGGTGACCACGCTGCTGGACCTGACCGCCGAATACAACACGATCACGTCGCTGTCCTACGAGACTCTGGATGGTGGCACGCTCACGGCCTTCGAGGCGGCCGTCTCGAAGATCTCGGAACTCGAGTCCGAGGGCGAACTCGAGGTCGTCTCGCCGAGTGACGTCGCGTCGGACAACATCGCCGAGTAGCGTCGTTCGTCGCTGGTATCGTCAGTACCGGTCGTTATTTCACCGGCGGATGGATACCCCTCAGCATGAAATTCCGCCGTCCACAGCGGTTCCGACCGGCCGATTCTGCACAGCAGATTGTCGGTGGCTTCCTGCTTGCGGGGCCGTTCGTCGTGACCGAGGAGGTCTGGGTGCTCGCAGAGAATATGAGTCTTTTTCACGCAACGGCGACGATCTGCGTCGTCGCCGCGATCGGCTATGCGGCCCTGTATAAGGCCGATACGACACGTGATCCGGACGTCGAGCGAGAGGTTGCTGGCATCCCCATCAGGTTCATTTCGCTGCTGTGTGTCTCGTTCGGGGCGGTGCTCATCCTCGCGCTCCTGTTCGACGCTCCCGACACGTTTCTCGAGACCGACCAACTGAGCGCCGACGGGTTGTTGGTCACGTTCAAAGCCGTCAGCGTCGGCTCGGTGTTCAGCATCGTGGGCGCGGCGACGGCCGATAGCATCTTTTCGAAGTAGTCGGGCCTGCGCGTCGCTCGAGTACGACTATCCAAAAACGAAGGGTGATGGCACTGCTTGCAGGCGCTCGGTTGCGTCGTCGGCCTCGCCTTGCTCTACGGCTCACTCCGTTTGCCGTTTCGCCTCGAGGGCGACTCCTTTCAGTCGTCGCCCTCGCCTTGCTCGCGGGCTACACCCGCTCGCTTTTCGAGGCCTCGGTCGCTTTGCTCACTCGCCCTCGCCTGTCTCAATCGGCGCGTTGACGAGGTTCCCCCACTCGGTCCAGGAGCCGTCGTAGTTGACGGTGTCCTCGTAGCCGAGCAGTTCGTGCAGGGCGAACCAGGCGACCGACGAGCGCTCGCCGATGCGGCAGTAGGCGACGGTCGTCTCGTCGCCGTCGATGCCCTCCTCAGCGTAGAGTTCCTCGAGTTCCTCACGGGACTTGAAGATGCCGTCGTCGTCGGTCACGGCGGCCCACGAGATGTTCTTCGCGCCGGGAATGTGGCCGCCGCGCTGGGCGGTCTCCTGGAGGCCTGGCGGGGCGAGAATCTCGCCGCTGTACTCTTCGGGCGAGCGAACGTCGACGAGTGGGACGCCGCGATCGATTGCCTTCTCGACGTCCTCACGGTAAGCACGGATGCTCTCGCGTGGGCCGGCGGCGTCGTACTCGACGGCCGAGAACTCGGGTTCCTCGTCGGTCGTCGGGTAGTCGTGTTCGAGCCAGTACTCGCGGCCACCATCGAGCAGATAGACCTCGTCGTGGCCGTAGTACTTGAACTGCCAGTAGGTGTAGGCGGCGAACCAGTTGGCGTTGTCGCCGTAGAGGACGACCGTCGAGTCCTCGCTGATGCCGTGACTCCCGAGCAGGTCCTCGAAGTCTTCCTTGGTGAGGACGTCTCGCGTCGTCTGGTCTTGCAGCTGGGTTTCCCAGTTGAACCCAACCGCGCCGGGGGCGTGGGCCTCCTCGTAGGCTTCCGTGTCGACGTCGACTTCGACGAGTCGATACGCTGGATCGTCGGCCTGGAACTCCTCGAGATGGTCTTCGACCCAGTCGGCGGTGACGAGTACGTCGTTGGCGTAGTCTGTTGCCATACACGATCCAACGGCTGCCAGGGTCATAGGGCCATTCCAACCGGTCAATTCGGACGCCGGTCAATCGTTCCGGTGACTGTTGCCGCTATGTTTCGCGAGCGGAGATAACGCGATCCAGCATGGCGTATGCCGACCGGCAAAACGGATGCACAGCCGACATTTGTCGACTCTCAGTGTCCCGACACGTCGCCACAATGCGGAGTTTGTTGCCGGGAACTCGGTACCACGGGGAGTGATGCCGGGACCGGTGTGTTCTCCAGGCAGGCTCACGAATTCGTCATCCAATGGACGAATCCGTCGTCGTTGCCCCCGACTGGCTCGCGACACATCTCGAGGACCCACAGCTTCGCATCGTCGACGTCAGAGACGCCTGGGAGTACGACGGTATCGGGCACATTCCCGGTGCCGTGAGTGTCCCCTTCGATCGCTACCGCGACGAAAGCGACGTCGATCGCGGGACGCTTCCAGGTGCCGACGCCTTCGCAGCCCTGCTCTCGGATGTCGGGATCGCTCCCGACGACACGGTCGTCGTCTACGACGACACCCACGGCGTCTTCGCCGCCAGATTCGTACTCACCGCCCTCGAGTACGGCCACGACGACGTCCGCCTGCTCGATGGTGACTACAGCGCCTGGAACCGCGCGTACGAGACGACAAGCGACACCCCCGAACTCGAGCCAACGAGCTACGACCCTGACCCGCTCACGCGCGGGGAGAGTCCGCTGATCGGCTTCGATGCCGTCGAAGACGCCCTCGAGCGCGGTTCGCTGTTCGTGGATACGCGCGATAAACACGAGTTCGAGGAAGCCCGCCTACCCGGGGCGGTCCGCTTCGACTGGCGGGAGGCCGTCGACGACGAGACGCGTCGGCTAAAGTCCGAGGCTGAACTCGAGGCGTTGCTCGCCGACGACGGCATCACGCCCGACCGCGAAATCGTTCTCTACTGTAACACGGCCCGCCGGATCAGCCACACCTACGTCGTCCTCCGGGCGCTTGGCTACGAGGACGTCCACTTTTACGAAGGGAGCCTGACGGAGTGGCTGGCAAACGACGGGGCGATCGAGACGGGGCCGGTCGACGAGGAGTGATCGGCTCTCAGAGCCAGTCGTCGCCTGGATCGTCGTCGGTCGCCTCGGTATAGGATTCGACTGCGGCGGCGAGGTTCGCGAGGGCTTCCTCGGGCGTCTGTCCCTGACTCGAGACGCCGGTCACCTCGTCGTCGGCAATGTGGAGACCGTGATCGTTCTCTCGCATCGTCACGTCCGCGTCCTCGAGTGCGTCGTACTCGGACGGATCGACGTCCGCGTCGGTGGTCATACGGAGACGTTGTCACGGTCGGTTGAAATACGCTCCGGCGCTGTCCCGGCGGTCGCCTCGCGCCGTCGAGGGGTGAACAGTAGAAAAAGCCTTTAACGACGTCGTCCCGTACATCGAGCAAATGGTACTCGACGATCTCGGCAGTTCTCTGCGGGGCACTTTGGATAAACTTCGCGGGAAGTCACGCATCAGCGAGGAAGACATCGAGGAGATCGTCAAGGAGATCCAGCGCTCCTTGCTTTCGGCCGACGTCGACGTCTCGCTCGTGATGGAGCTGTCGGACAACATCAAAGAACGCGCACTCGAGGAAGAACCGCCGGCCGGCACGCCGGCACGGGATTTCGTTCTCCGCATCGTCTACGAGGAACTGGTCGGCCTCATCGGTGAGTCGACCGAGTTACCACTCGAGGAACAGACCATCCTGCTGGCTGGGCTGCAGGGGTCGGGGAAGACGACCTCCGCCGCGAAGATGGCCTGGTGGTTCTCGACGAAGGGGCTGCGCCCCGCTGTGATCCAGACGGACACGTTCCGGCCCGGTGCATACGAGCAGGCCCAGCAGATGGCCGGCCGCGCCGAGGTCGACTACTACGGCAACCCCGACAGCGAGGACCCCGTCGAAATCGCCCGGAAAGGCCTCGAGGAGACCAGCGAGGCCGACGTCCACATCGTGGACACGGCGGGACGGCACGCCTTGGAGGAGGATCTGATCGACGAGATCGAGCAGATCGAGGGCGTCGTCGAGCCCGACACCTCGTTGCTCGTGTTGGACGCGGCGATCGGACAGGGTGCCAAAGAGCAGGCGAGCCAGTTCGACGAGTCGATCGGCATCGATGGCGTCGTCATCACGAAACTCGACGGGACGGCGAAAGGTGGTGGCGCGCTGACGGCCGTCGATCAGACCGACTCCTCGATCGCGTTCCTCGGAACCGGCGAGGAGGTCCAGGACATCGAGCGCTTCGAGCCCGACGGCTTCATCTCCCGGCTGCTCGGCATGGGCGATCTCGGCCAGCTCGCAGAGCGCGTCGAGCGCGCGATGGAGCAGACCGAGATCGAAGACGACGACTGGGAGCCCGAGGACATGCTCCAGGGCCAGTTCACCCTCAATGACATGCAAAAGCAGATGGAGGCGATGAACAACATGGGGCCGCTCGATCAGGTCATGGACATGATCCCCGGCTTCGGGGGCGGGATCAAAGACCAGCTGCCTGACGACGCGATGGACGTTACCCAGGACCGGATGCGGACGTTCAGCGTCATCATGGACTCGATGACCGACACCGAAAAGGAGTACCCCAAAGCGATCGGCGCAAGCCAGATCGAACGCATCGCCCGTGGCTCGGGCACCAGCGAGGAGAAGGTCCGGGAACTGCTCGAGCAGTATAAGATGATGGAGAAGACGATCAAGCAGTTCCAGGGGATGGGCTCCGAAAAGGAGATGCAGCGGATGATGAAACAGATGCAACAGCAAGGCGGCGGCGGTGGCGGCGGGATGGGCGGAATGGGTCCGTTCTGAGGACACAACCCGTGCCGTTTCGAATCACTCGTTCGCCCCGTGCCACTACGTTCATACGTTTCTAGACGTATACTCGAGTATCAATGCACCGTCGGCAGTATCTCGCTCGTGCTGGCGCAGGCGTCGGCACGCTGACCGCGCTCGCGGGGTGTCTCGGAGATGGCAGCGATGGAGGTGGCGACGTCGCCGACCGTACCGGCGAGCGGGCACTCGACCGCGCAACGGGCACACTCAACGAAGCGGCCCTCGCGTTGCAAATCGACGATTCCATCGACGACCCCGAAACGATCGATTTCGACCCCGCGGAGCCGAACGGCCTGATCGACGACGCGCGAGATCGTCTCGAGACCGCAGCGGCCGAACTAGACGCGGACCGCCAGTCCGAAGTCGACGAGCTGCGGACGTATGCCGACATCCTCGAGGGACTGGTCGTGGTGACCGACACGGTCACCGACGAGACGCTCGGTGACGACGTCGATACCGTCACCGCGGCGATCAACGAGGACGGCGATCTCGAGGCCGCAACCGACACCCTTGACGACCGAACAGCGAGACTCGACACGGCACAGACGCGATACGGCGAGGCAGAGGCCGATTTCGCGGCCTTCGAGAAGGAGCGATTCGAGGACCTCGCCCGGATCGACTACACGGAACTCGAGGATGGGATTGCGACGCTTGGCGACGTCGTGGGCTCGCTGTCGACGCTTGGGGACGGCTTCGAGTCGATGCTCGAGGGGTACGAGGACCTCGAACAGGGACGGACCCACCTCGAGGACGAACGGTACAACCAGGCGGAAATGGCGTTCGTCGACGCCGAATCTGACTTCGCGACGGCGACGGCCGTGCTCGAGGGGGACGAAGACCCGCCGAGCGGCCTCGTATCGTACTTCGAGACGGCGACCTGCCAGAACGAGCGTCTAACGGCCGCGGCGGCGGCCTTCGAGGACGGAGCTGGGGCGGCTGCGGCCGGCGATCCGATCACCGCACAGGAGCGTCAGGACGACGGCGAACAGAAACTCGAGGCTGCCTGCGACTGCTCACAGTAACTCGACACGCAGGTGTCCACCGACGATTGGGGCACGATCCGAATCAGTCGGCCGTCGCCGTCTCGCTGTCGAGCGCTGTCTCCGGCGGCAGGTCGTCGATGAGGACGACTGCATCGCCCTCGAGCACGGCAGTCCCGTCGCCGTCGGTAACGGTCGTCTCGATCCGGTATTTTGACCCGCCGAGGTCGTCGACGACCTCACAGACAGCCGTGACGTGGTCGCCGAGCGAAAGCGGTGCGAGGAAGGTACTCTCCTGTGAGAGGTAGATCGTCAGCCCGGGCAGTCGAGCGAGTGCGGCGCTGATAAGGCCGTTGGCGAGGATTCCGTGGACGATCCGCCTTCCAAACCGGGTCTCGGCGGCGTAGGCTTCGTCCAGATGTACGCGATTCGTATCGCCGGTGATTTCGGCGAACGATTCCACGTCACCGTCCGAGAGCGTCTTCGAAAACTGGGCGACGTCGCCGACCGAAACGGTCGATTCATCCTCGCCGCGGTACTCGAACGTCCAGTCGTCGCGCTCGTACTGGGTATCGGTCCGAACCTGCCGTCGCGGCGGTCGACTCTTGAGACCACCCGTTCGGTGGGCCAGATGCGGGACGTAGTAGGAAAGCTCCGTCGTCGTGAGGATCCCGACAAGTGTGCTCGATTCGTCGTCGTCGCTGACGACCGGGAGGTGTTCGACGTCTTCGGCACGGAGAACGCTCACGGCATCGACGATGGTTGTCCCGGGCGGAATCGTCTCGAGTGGTGTCGACATCACGTCGGCCAGTTCGAGACTCCCGAGATCAGTTCGTTCACAGAGTTGGGTGGCGAAGTCGCCTTCCGTGACGATGCCGACGGGCGCGTCGTCGCGAACGACGACGACGGAACTGACGTGTTCGTCACGCATCAGGGTCGCGGCGTCGGTCGCACTCGCGTCCGGGGAAGCGGTGACGACGTCGGTGACCATAATCTCCGCGACGGTGAGTGAGTCGTGCATCCCTTCGGGATACGTGTGGATCCCCCATCACTCCTGTCCCTCTCAGTATTTCAGATAGACAGGGACGCCGGTGGCACTGGCACAGCAACTCGCCGTCAACAGCGTCTCGAAACGAATCGAGTTAGTCTTCGACCGGCCGGCCGTCTTCGGTCGGCGGTGCGATATGATCGACGTACTCCTCGACGGTCGGCTCCATGACGCGCACGCGAACGCTGATCTCGCCGAGTTCGTCCGGTTCGCCGACGGAGAAGTTGATACGGTCCTCGAAGGCTGCCTGTTTCTTGAGTGCAAAGGAGAAGGTGTCTCCCTCGCGATTGGCGAAGAACTCGCCGCGAGCCGTGTCGAGAATTTCCTGGCGATGAAGCAACTCGGAGACGTGGTCCATCGAATGGGCTTCGGCCCTGATCTCGCCGAACTCCTCCTCGAGGTCGGCGTTCGGAAAGATGTTCGAGACGGCATCGACGACGCGGCTGGTGACCTCCGTGTCGTAGACTGGGGCCGTGATTTCGACGTCGACGCGGTAGATATCAGTCATGGCTGGTTGACTTCCGTGTTCGATCCGGACTCAGGTGTCGGTTCCGATTCGGGTTCGTCGGGGGCCGTCCCGGCTTCGTCCTGAATGATCGTCTCGATCCGCTCGTGAAACGTCTCGAGCGAGTCGGTATTCTCGACGACGATGTCAGCGCGATCCATCGCGTCATCCATCCCGAAACTGCGCTCGCGTTCGTCGCGGGCGGCTAGCCCCTCGCCGCCGTCGGCTTCGCTCGCATCGCGGCCGCGGGCGTCGATGCGCTCGGCTCGCAGTTCGAAGGGAGCCTCGATGCTGAGGAGGGTAAACGCCTCCCCGAAGCGGTCGTCGAAGATATCGACCTCGGTGTCCGAGCGAATCCCGTCGACCAAGACCGTCTCGTGGTCCTCGAGCCGATCCTCGATCATCGGCAGCGAGCGCTCGGCGATCGCCGTTGGCCCGTTCTCGTCGCGCAGCGCCTGGGCGACGCTGCCGTGGTCTTTCGTCGGATCGAGGCCGCGATCGGCCGTCTCCTGGCGGACAACGTCGCCCATCGTCACCACCGGGAGTCCGTGCTTGCGTGCGACGGTGGCAGCCTCGCTTTTCCCGCTACCGGGGAGTCCCACCGTTCCGATGACGTGCATTGCTCGAGAGTACCGGCGAGACGTGCATAAACGCTGTGTTCGTCGCTCGAGCGGGGCGGCTTCGACAGCCCTATCATCGCCTAGTGGCTGTCTCCAGCCATGACACAGCGGTCGCTGCTCATGCGTGGGCTCTGGTTTCTGGCTATCGGCTGGTGGGCGACGCCGGTCGTGATCAACCTCGCGTGGGCACTGAACGTCACCATCGTCCTCGCCCCGATCGGGATCAAACTGATCAACCTCGTCCCGACGGTGTTGACGCTGGCCGAACCGCGATCGTTTACGAACCCCGAACTGGCTCGTGGCCAGCACTCGCTGGTGGTTCGGGCGCTGTATTTCGTCTTCATCGGCTGGTGGCTGAGTTTCCTCTGGGCGAACCTCGCGGCCCTGCTTGCGGTGACGATCATCGGCCTCCCGGTTGCCATCTGGCTGATCAACCGACTGCCGTTCGTGACGTCGCTGTACCGCTTTCACGGCTGAATGAATCCACACTGCTTATGCCAATCCGCCGTTGATTCGTACTCGAGGGCACGTAGCTCAGTCCGGAAAGAGCGTCGGACTTCTAATCCGACGGTCGTGGGTTCAAATCCCATCGTGCCCGTTGCTGTCACGAACAGTTCGTGAGCGACAGCAAGATACTGAGATGGGGTTGGACTAGACGGCGGCGAGCGAAGCGAGCCGATGGCGTGGTTCAAATCCCATCGTGCCCCGTCTTCTCACGGCCGCGAGTAGCGAGTGACTGCACTCGAGGCCTGCTACTCAACCCACCTCGAGCGAGTCGCCCTCGAGCAGGGGCTGGTGCTGTCTCGAGTCTACACCGGTCCCAGACGCTTTCAGGCCGACGATACAACCCCCTCGAGTCCCACCTCGTGATATGAACGAGACGGACGTTGACACCACCGCCTACAGCGACGTGATCACCGACTCGGAGACGTTCGCCGGCCGGGCACGCCAACGCGCCGTACTCGAACGCGAGGCTGTCGAATGGGCAATCGAGGAACTCGAGTCGGCAATCACCGCTCAGAACGTCGACCTCGAACCGTTGCTCGAGTACGCTCGCCGAAGCCGAGCCAGTCTGCCGGAGCGGCATCGACGGGCCTACGAGGCGATGGCCGAGGTGTTCGATGTCGACGCAGACGTCTACGAAGTGTACGTCTTCGCGTACGCGGAACTGTGCGAGGAACTAGCCGAGGGGGAGGGCCGATCCGAGAAGCATCCGCAGGGATGTACGAACGCGCTTGTGACCCCGCAGCAAACCGAGGCGTCTGGCGGATCCGACAGCGGCACCGACGCCGACACCGGCCCGCTCGTGCTCAAAAACCGAGATATTTCGGGACGCGGTACCCGACCGAAGTCGATCGTTGAGCAGCCGCCGATCGACGACTACTACGGCTTCCTGACGGTCGACACCTGCGGGACGATTTCGATTTATAAAGGAGTCAACGATCAGGGGCTGGTTGCGGCGAATACGTACATCGACTGCAACCGCGACGACGTTGCGCCGGAAACACAGCTCCGGAACGGCACCGTCATTCGCATGCTGTTAGAGGAGTGTGCGACCGTCGCGGAGGCACGGTCTCTCCTCGAGGCACACCCGACCCGGCAGCTGATGAGCCAGACGCTGTTTCTGGCCGACGGAACCGAGGGCGTCTTGCTCGAGATCGATCCGGCCGCCGAACGCATCGCCGTCGACGACAATCCTGTCGTCACACGAACGAATCATTTCGTGCACTCGGCGTCGACCGAGACGACGAGTTCGACGACGCGGCGACAACGGGCCCTCGAGTTGCTCGACAGCGTCGACTGGATCGACCGTGACGAGCTATGGACGATCGCCCAGGATCACGAGAACGGCCCCGGCGACGACTCGATCTGTCGCCACCCGGAGCCCGAGACAGACAAACCCCACGCCTTTGGCCAGTTGACGACCGCGAGTACGGCTGTGTTCGAGGGTGGCTCTCCAGTGATCGATATCGCGACGGGCAACCCCTGCGAACTGGAGCGTACGCGGTGTGCCTTCGGCGACGAGATTCCGACCGACATTCGGACGGGACAGCGCTGGCTCGAGCGACGACGGTGACTGGTCCTTGGCGCGTGGTATCAGTCTCGAGACGGCGGCGTCTTCAGGCTCGAACACGGTGCCGCTTGAGATCGGCCTCGAGCCGCTTTGACGCCTCCAACCGCAACTGCTTTGCCTGCCGTTTCGACAGGTGCGAATCGGGGAGTCGAGTTGCCAGCGGGTCGTACGCCGACGGCGTAAACCCAAGCTCGTCGAGGTAGGTCGTCACAGCCGGGCTCTCGAGTCCATCATAAATCGCGGCGTCGGTAACTGATTCGACAGTGTCGAACTCGGGGAGTGTGACCTCGCCAGCGTACGAATCGGCGTCACCGACGACGGTACCGCGGGCGTCGGCGTGGGTGACGATCGAGCGGACTGCTTCGGTAAGCTGGAGGATCTGACTCGGGAGGGCGGCGTCGGGCGAGCGCCATTCGACGGTTGGCATCGCTTTTCGCAGCCGGACCGGGGTCCAGACCGCGTCGTAGGGGTCGAACGCGTCGTCGAACGCCGCTGGATCGACACCACGCGTGATCGCGCGCTCGCGAAAGCCTTCGTAGGCGTCCTCGAGCCGTCTCTCCCACTCGGCCACACTGTCGACGTAGGGCCAGAGCTGACCCTGCTCGGGACAGTGCTCGTAACACGAGCGTCGGTAGAGGAACGGCCGGGCGCACTCGAGGATGCGTTCGCCGCGGTAGTGTGACGAACTGGTGACGAGTGCGAACGCAGGGTCGAGTGCGGTCAGCGTGTTCAACTGGTCGACGACGTTGGATTGCTCGAAGTGGATGTGCGTGCCGGCACAGACACGAGCGTCGTCGAACGATCGGCCGATGATCTGGCGCTGGAGATCCGTACTCGTTTTCTCACGATAGGGAATCTCCGCGGGACTCGCGTGGAGGGGCGTCGCCAGCGGGACGAGCCGTTTGTTCTGGTCGCGCGCTGCGTCGACGGCGTTTCCGATGCGGTCGACGAACTCCTCGCGGAGTTCGACCATCGACGAACATGGCGTCGTTTTGATCTCGAGCATCGGCTCGACGAACTCGGGATCAATCTGCGCCGAGGTGTCGAGCAGTGGTCCGGGAGCGACCAGGTCACCTGCGTCGTCGATGACCCAGTACTCTACTTCAAGGCTAGTTTTCATGGATGTCTCCGGGGGGCTGTGGGTAGTGTGGCCCTCGAGTGTGCTGTCACTGGGCCAACCATCGACGGCGTCACCAAACGTAGTCTCGCCGTTCGACTGATCGTTTCTGTGTCTCGAAGGAGGTCGGTTCTACGTGTACCCGTTGAGCTTTCGTGCGCAAGTAGCGTGTCGGACGGTAACAACCGACTACAGCGGTCGTAAGCAGCTGTTACGGAGAGCGTCGAATGCGACGGAACGACCGGTAGACGGCTGGGTGACGGCTTGCTACCCACTCGGCGACAGTAGTAACACTCATGTCACGTGGTTGTTCCGGCGTCTCTGCTGGGTTCATACCTTTGCAGTAACATTGTGTAACTACAATGAGCGACACTGGTTCCCCGGACGAATCTGACGCTGACGCGACGCAAACGCCATCTGTAATCGTCGTTGGCGGCGGTCCTGCCGGTCTTAGCGCAGCACTGTTTACGGCGAAAAACGGCCTCGAGACGACCGTCTTCGACACCGACGGAACGTGGATGCACAAGGCCCACCTGTTCAACTATCTCGGCATTGGCTCGGTCGGCGGCAGTGAGTTCATGGCGACGGCGCGCCAGCAGGTCGACGACTTCGGTGTCGACCGCCATCAGGGCGAACCCGTAACCGCCGTCAGCGAGGCTGCCGACGGCTTCACCGTCGAGACCGACGACGGCGAGTACGCGGCCGACTACGTGGTTCTCGCCACGGGAGCCAACCGCGACCTGGCCGACGAACTGGGCTGTGCGTTCACCGACGAGGAGATCGTCGATGTCGGCGTCAACATGGAGACAAGCATCGACGGCGTCTACGCGACGGGCGCGATGGTCCGGCCGGAAGAGTGGCAGGCAGCCATCGCCGTCGGCGACGGTGCGGCCGCAGCGCTCAACATCCTCTCGACCGTCAAGGGAGAGTACTACCACGACTTCGACGTCCCCGCAGACGCCGAGCGCGTCTTCGGCGACCTCGTCGCGGAGTAAGCAACTATGTCCAACGATACACCGAACCCAGTCACGCCCGAACTGCCCGACAGCCCCGTCCACATGACGGGGACCGATCATATCACCATCTGGGGAAGCAACGAGGCCGATACGATCGAGTTTTATCGGGACCTCCTCGGTATGCCCCTTGTCCTTCGCCAGCCCAACCTCGACGACCCCTCCCAGACACACCTGTTCTTCGACACGGGCGACGGCCGCATCCTCACCTTCTTCGTCAGCGACGACCGACCCTCGAACCAGCGCGGCCAGCGTGGTGGCGTCGGTGCCGTCCACCACCTCTGTTTCAGCGTCGACCCCGACGAGTACGAGGAGACGATGCAGGCCCTCGAGGACGCGGGCCACCAGTACAACGTCTTCGATCGGGGGATTTTCCACTCGATCTACACCACAGACAACAACGGCCTGGTCATCGAACTCTCGGCGGACAAGTACGAGATTCCGAACGACCGGCGCGGTGAGATCCTAGCAAAGGCCCAGGAACTTCGCGAGGCCGACGGGGCCGAGTACGCCAAGGACGAACACCTCCGTGGTGCGATCGACGCGCTCGGCCTCGAGATCGTCAAGCACGACCTGCCCGAGGCGAGTGCGGGCGTCGGTGGTGTCGAATGAGCGCGGGTGACGATGTGGAGGGCCCACACCAGGGCCAGCCACTCGTCACCGGCGGCACACCCCTCGAGGAGGCGTCCGCTGCGCTCGTGCTCACTCACGGGCGCGGAGCGACCGCACAGGGAATGCTCGACCTCGCAACCGAGGTCCACCACGACGGCGTCGCCGTGCTCGCCCCGCAGGCGGCCGGTAAGACGTGGTATCCGAACTCGTTTCTCGCACCCGTCGAGGCGAACGAGCCTGGCCGAACGTCGGGACTGCAGGCGATCGCGGACGCGATCGACGAGGCCAGCGACGCCGGCATCCCGACCGACCGCGTCATGCTGATCGGGTTCTCGCAGGGCGCGTGTCTCGCCAGCGAGTTCGTCGCCCGCAATCCACGACGCTACGGCGGGCTCGCCGCCTTGAGCGGCGGCCTCATCGGCGAGGCCCTCGACGACGACTACCCCGGCGATCTCGAGGGGACCCCCGTGTTCCTCGGCTGTAGTGACATCGACCCACACATCCCTGAAGCACGCGTCCACGAGACGGCCGACGCCCTCGAGTCGATGCACGCCGACGTGACGAAACGACTCTACGAGGGGATGGGCCACGGCGTCAACGAGGACGAACTCGAGACCGTCTCGGGGATGGTCGCAACTCTCCTCGAGAACTAAACCGTTCAGTTAGCTCCGCTGATAGTCACTAAAAGCGACGCTCGAGCCGCTGTTGGGATGGCACTTATATTGTCCAACGGTGTACATTTGATGATGACTCCGAACAGCGCGGACAGACGGACATTCCTGTCAGGCGTAGCTGGAACGCTTGCAGCCGTGTCCGTCGCCGGCTGTCTGGGCGGCGACGACGAACCCACCGAACCCGAACCCGTCGTCGATGCGGCGGAATCGCTCGAGGGGGACACGGACCCAGCGGCGTGGCAAGACGTCGACGAAATCGTCTTCGACGGCTACGTCGGTGGCTGGGTCGGCGTCGAACCGCCCGCGATCGACCGCGTCGAGAACCCGACACTCGTGCTCGTTGCGGGTCGAGAGTACGAGATTACGTGGGAGAACATGGACGGCGTACACCACAATATCGCGTTCTGGGACGCCGATCAAGACGTCGTCGAGGAGTACTCGACCGACGGCAACGAAACCATTGGCAAGGTCGAAACGCTCGAGTTCCAAGCCACCACCACGATGGAGAACTACCTCTGTGAGTACCAGCAGGCGGGCCAGATCGGTGCCGTTCGCGTGATCGACGGATAACACGTCGGAGTTGACGCACTCGAGACGCCGCGAATCCGGTATAGAATCTATTTTCACGGCGTGTGAGGTGTGAATACCGTTATCTGTGTTCATGACGAACAATTATGTGCAATGTCTCCAATGCTCACGGATGATGTAGCAGTCGTGACGGGTGGTTCGAGCGGCAACGGGCGCGCGATCGCCCGTCGGTTCGCCGCGGAGGGTGCAGACATCGTCGTCGCGGATATTCAGGAGTCGCCTCGAGAGGGCGGCGAGCCGACTCATGAACTGATCGAGAACGAGACGGACGCGAACGCGACGTTCGTCGAGTGTGACGTCACGAACGTCGACGACCTCGAGTCAGCCGTCGAGGCCGCCGAGGAGTTCGGTGGCGTCACCGTAATGGTCAACAACGCGGGGATCTTCCACGGCGAGGAGTTTCTCGAGGTCGACGAGGACGACTTTGGCCGGATGATGGACATCAACGTCAAAGGCGTCTTCTTCGGCGCGCAAGCAGCGGCAAAGCGGATGGTCGAGGCCGACGGCGGCCGGATCATCAATCTCTCGTCGGTCGCCGGCCTCGAGGGCTCGGGCGAGTTCATCACGTACTGCGGAACGAAGGGTGCTGTGCGGCTGTTCACGTACGCGATGGCGGCGAAGTTAGGTCCCGACGGAGTTCGAGTAAACGCGATCCATCCGGGCCTGATCGAGACGACGATGACGACCGACGATTACCCGATCATGGGTACCGACGCTGAGGAGGACTTCTTGCAGGCGATCCCGTCGCGACGGGCGGGTCAACCCGAGGACGTCGCTGACGCGGCGCTGTATCTCGCGAGCGACCTCTCCGATTACGTGACCGGCGAATCGCTCGTCGTCGACGGCGGGATGACGAACTCGCAGTAAGCGCAGCTATCGGATGACGGTCACCGGAACGGGGGACCGGCGGACGATTGTTTCGGCGACGCTGCCGAGTAACACGCGCGAGACGCCGTCCCGTCCGTGGCTGCCGATGATGACGTGTTCGACCTCATCGTTCTCCTCCGCGAACGCGACGACCGCTCGAGCGGGCTGGCCGACAGCCGTCTCCGTGCGGAAATCGACGTCATCGGTGCTGACGATGTCCGAGACTTCGTCGCCGAACCCTTTGGAGATCTCCGCTTCACGGTCTCGGAACATGTCTTTCAGGAGTTCGATCCCCGCTCCCGTCGAGCCCTCCGCTGCTTCGACGACGCGCAGCAGGATGATCTCCTCGTCGGGGAACGTCTCAAAGGCGTGTTCCACTGCCTTGCGTGCGGGCGCGGACCCATCGTACGCTACGAGGACTGCCATATGATAGCTACTGAGTCCGGACTGATAAACCCAGACGATGACGATCCGTCGGGCGGTTTGCGGTCGTTGGACCGGGTCTCGAGTCCGTCGCGATCCTACTGCTCAAAACCGTCCTCGAAGACGAACGTGCCGTCCCGCTGGACGACCTCGCCGTCGATCTCGATCAGCGAATCCTCGCTCATGTCGACGATCATGTCGACGTGGACCGCGGACGCGTTCGCCTCGTTGCCTTCGCCGACGGTGTCGTCGTAGGCGCGGCCGACGGCCATGTGGACGGTGTCGCCCATCTTCTCGTCGAACAGCATGTTGTACGTGAACTGGTCGATATCGCGGTTCATCCCGATCCCGAGTTCGCCGAGTCGGCGCGCGCCGTCGTCCGTATTCAGAACTTCCGTCAACGTCTCCTCGTTTTTCGCCGCCGAGTGGGAAACGACCTCGCCGCCTTCGAACTCGAGGTAGACGTCCGTGATCTCCCGACCCTGATGGTACAGCGGCATGTCGAACAGCACCTCGCCCTCGACGCTGTCGGGGACGGGCGCGGTGAAGACCTCGCCGCCGGGGAGGTTGTGCTCGCCGTAGTCGTTGCGTGTCGGGTTCCCGTCGATCGACATCGTCACGTCGGTCGTCTCGCCGCTTTTGATTCGGATTTCGGAGGCCGGGTCCATGAGCTCGACCATGTTCGCCTGATGGGCGCGCTGGTCGTCCCAGTCTTTGTTGACGGCATCCCAGACGAACTCCTCGTAGCCTGCCGTCGACATCTCGGCCAGTTGGGCGTTCGCTGGCGCGGGGAACTGCGTGAGACACCAGCGCGTCGAGAGCCGTTCCTCGAGAATCGGCTGACGGGCTTGCTGGTAGGCTGCACTGGTTTCCGGGTCGACGTCGCTGGTCTGGGTGACGTTGTCGCCCGCCCGAATCGCGATGTAGACGTCCGTCTCCTCGATGAGTGCGAGTTCGTGGGCGGGCGTCTCGTACTCGTCGTCGCCGGCACGGAGGTACGCGCGGCGCTGGCGTGCGCCCGTTCGCTGGTTCGTCGTCAGGGGGTTCGCGCCGATCTCGCCGATCACTTCGTGGAGGGCAACGACCAGATCCTCGGCGACGGGGTGGGCGTCGATGATGACGGTGTCTCCTTCCTGGAGGTCGACCGAGTGGTTCGCGATGATCTCGGCGTGTTCGCGGATACGTGGGTCCATGTGTCACACGTATCCCGAGCGCCGGCATACCGTTTTCGAATCGAACACTCCAGCTGACCGACCGGTCGGCGATCAATCCCGGTTCACCAGAAAGACCCCGAGATAGATCGAGACGACTGCACAGCCGACACCGACACCGAACGCGAGCGTAAACGGTGACTCGAGTGCGACCTCGCCGCCGTCGTCTATCAGCCAGCCACTGAAGCCGACGACGAGCAGTGAGACTGCGACGAGACGGAGCGTCGAAACGACGCGCTCACCCCAGACGCGTGCGCTCGAGTCGGTCGAATCGTCCCGACTCATCGCCCCGTCGACCGGTCACCGTGTCTCAGCACGGCCTGGCGGCCGTTAGCGCATGCCATCGCGGAACTCGAGGATCGTTCGTCGGAGCAGCAGATACGAAAAAAAGACCAGCGACAGGAGGATCACCACGACCGCGATGATGACAGGATCGTTAGGGATGAAATCCAGCATATGGGATCGATACTGTGTCAGCGCGCAAAACCGTTTCGACCGCACGGAACTGATTGTGTGCCGACAAATTGGGCCTGAGACGGTCGGCCGCCTGTCCGACAGCCGTCTCGACCGGAGGACTGGCTGAAACCGACGTTTCACCTTCCGCCGTGTATATCCATCCGGCTCGCATCGTCGCAACTACGTCTTGATCGCGGCTCGCTGCTGTCGCGGTCGAGACGGGCAACCACACGGATCACCCACGTACTCCCGGCTGTCCCCGGGTGATATAGTAGCCACTGAAACGATTTACACACTGATCGCAACGCTGTCCTGCGATTAGGTGTGCATTGATTTTCAATGGTTACTATCGTTCACGCCGCGGGCAACCGGCTCGCCGGACGTGTCCCCCGCTGACGCCTTCCGACGCCTCGCTGTCGCCCCGCTGAGGCTCCGTCTTCCGGCTGTTCACAGGCGGTACGAGGCGGATGCCCCGACCCTTGAGGTCGGGGAGGAAGCCGACACCAGATGACACAAACCACGCTACGATGGCAGGCCAACTCCCAAACAGATAAGTAATACCTCTTGTACATGTGAAAGCACAGTGGAATACCGTCGTACCGCCGTCATCAAACTCGACACTCCCGAAGGAGCCGACGAGTCGCTTCGAGAGACGGTCGAGCAGTTCAAACACTGCGCCAACACCGCGAGCGAATGGTGCTGGCACGGCGACGACGGATACCACGTCACCTCGAAAGCGAAAGCCGAACGCGCCCTCTACGACCGACTCCGCGACGAAACCGACTTGACCGCGAATCTTGTCCAGAAAGGGATTCGTAGGGCGGTCGAAGCCGTTAAAAGTGGAGTCTCGCGCCTCGAACGTGGCGAGAACACGTCACAACCGTACTTTTCTGCCGATAGCGCGGTGTACGACAAGCGGAGCGCGACGTTCCACCGAGACCACGTTTCCCTTTCGACCGTGGATGGGCGTGTTGAGTGCGACTACATCCTTCCCGACGACTCGGAGACACCGCCGACCAAATACGTCTCCGACGAAGACTTCGAGTTTCGGATGGCGAACTTGCAGTACCGCGACGGTGACTGGTATCTCCACGCCTCAATGCGGAAAGTCGAAGCAGACGAAGAACCGTCTGAATCCGAATCCAAGCACAGAACAGTCCTTGGTGTGGATTTGGGCGTCAACAATCTCGCCGTTGCTTCGACGGGCCGATTCTGGTCGGCAGACGAGTTCAACCACTGGCGTCGAGAGTACGAGAAGCGTCGTGGGTCGCTCCAGCAGTGTGGGTCTCGTCACGCCCACGAAAACATTGAAAGCGTCGGACAGAAAGAGTATGGACGGTTCGAGATATACCTGCACACGGTGGCGAACGAACTTATCGAGGAGGCCGTCGAGAACGACTGTTCGCACATCGTGTTCGAGGATTTGACCTACATTCGGGAGAACATTCCCGAGGCGACGTGGCAACACGTCTGGGCGTTCCGACGCCTCCACGAGTACGTTGAATACAAGGCCGAAGAACACGGTGTCGAAGCCGTACAGGTTGACCCGCGCAATACGTCAAAGCGTTGTTCGACGTGTGGGTTTACCCACGACGATAACCGTGACGGGGAGTCGTTCGAGTGTCAGCAGTGCGGGTATGAGAACCACGCCGACTACAACGCTTCCAAGAACATCGGTTTGCAGTATCTCCGTCGTCGGCAAAACGCAGACGATGGAGGCGCACCCGTAGATGTGCGCTTGAATCGCGGGACGCTGAACGTGAGTGGGGAATACGTACCCCCTGCCTCGGTTGAGGCATAGAACGGGAGTCCACGCGAAAGCCTCGGGGTCGTACGGAAATTTTCGATTTCCGTGACTGAGCGGAGCGAAGCTCCGCGATGTCCGCGAGACCTCTGGTCTCGCTTGATGACGAGACGCTCCGCGTCTCGAACCACTTGACCCCGAGGCGATTTACTCCTCCCTTTCGGCTGTCGCCGTTCCAGTGACCTCGAACGAATCCACAAGCGTTCCATCCGGCTGGCGAATCTCGCCGACGAGTCGCGTCTCGTCCCCGGTTGGCTCGTCGCCCTCGTCTCTCGCGTCGGCGGCCTCGAGGACAGCGAATCCTGGTCGATTCCCGCGCGGATCGGCGTGGCTGCCGGGGTTCAACAGGAGACAGTCCTCGGTCTCGATAACCGTCGGTCGGTGGCTGTGGCCCGAGACGACGACGTCGGCCTGTTTCGAGCGACCGAACATGACGAGGCCCATCTCGCCGCCGTCCCGCCGGTGGGTCACTGCAAACCGGACGCCGCCCGCTTCGACGACGCGAGCCGTCGGGAGTCGATCCCGGACGGCTGCGCTGTCGGCGTTTCCGTGGACGGCATGAAGCACCTCGCACTCGTCTTGAAATGCTTCGAGCGCGCTCGGACTCGTAAAGTCGCCCGCGTGAATCACGACGTCGGCCTCGCGGGCCGCCGTCAG
Organism: Natronorubrum thiooxidans; assembly: GCF_900156475.1. Taxonomy (GTDB): domain Archaea; phylum Halobacteriota; class Halobacteria; order Halobacteriales; family Natrialbaceae; genus Natronorubrum; species Natronorubrum thiooxidans. The sequence goes on along the minus strand of NZ_FTNR01000014.1, from coordinate 62,567 downwards.
CGCCTCGCCCTCGAGGTCGTGTCCACGGCTGCTGTGCGTATCCGAGAAAATCGCGATCATACCGTCGGCTACAGGTCGAGGGGTGACGATCCTTTCGCCATCGCCATCCTCGCGCTCGATCATGCACGAGCTAGTCATACAGACGCTGTAATCACTGACCGCCGATCACCGACCCCGCTTCTGGTGATCGGTACAGCAGATCGAATCAGTACGCGTCGCCGTTGCTGTCGTCGTAGCCTGCGACAACCGTCGAGCCCGGCGGCCGATCGTTCAGCACTGTCGTCACCGTCGTCGCCTCCAGATCGACGGTCGACTCGAGCGGATCCCAGCCGTCCTCGCGGGCGACGGCGACCGCGACGTCGGTCGGACTCGCGCCGGGAGGGAGCCTCGAGGGATCGTACACGAGCGCGATTCGCATCGCTTCGACCGCCTTCAGCCCGTCGAGCGCGACGAGGTAGACGGGGCTCGAGAGGGCGTCTACGGGTGGTTCGTGTCCGCTTTTCTCGAGTCCGAACGCGTCGGGAACGACGCCCGCGACGACGGCGACGCGAGCGCCGGCGTGTTCGAGTGTGAACTCCGCGACGTTGCTGGAGTCGTATCCGGGGATGGCCATACTCGAGCGCAGGGACTCGAGACGGATGTCGCTGTACCGCGCGTTCGCCGGCCCGTGTCAACGACAGCCCCTGGTGGGCACAGCGGCAGCGACAGTCGCCGGTTTGATCGAGACGAACCCTTTTATCGAATGAAGGACCAATCACGTACCGTGTCCGAGACTGCCGGGTACATGCGCTTTTTCCCGTACGACCAGCCGTACGAGAATCAGCGCGAGGCGATGGATCGCATCCACAACGCGTTGACTCGCGGGCAGAACGTCCTCTTCGAGGGGGCCTGTGGGACCGGCAAGACGCTCTCGTCGCTGGTCCCTGCCCTCGAGGTCGCCCGCGAGCAGGACAAGACGGTCGTCATCACGACCAACGTCCACCAGCAGATGCGCCAGTTCGTCGCCGAGGCCCGCGCGATCACCCGCGAAGAGCGGATTCGAGCGGTCGTGTTCAAAGGCAAGTCCTCGATGTGTCACATCGACGTCGGCTATGAGGAGTGTCAGGCCCTGCGGGACAACACCCGCGCGGTCGTCGATACCGAACGCGACAAACGCCAACTCGAGCGCCGCCAGCGCGAACTCCTCGCGGAGAGCCAAGAGGGCGACGGCGGCGCGGCAGATGCCCGCAGCGCCGTCATGGACGAACTCGAGTCGATCGAGGACCGACTCGAGGATTTAGCAGACCAGAACATCTGTGAGTACTATCGGAACAACCTGACCGACGACACGGACGACTTCTTTAGCTGGCTGTTCGAGGACGTCCGCACGCCCGACGAGATCTACGAGTACGCCGAAAACCAGCAGCTGTGTGGCTACGAACTCTTAAAAGAGGGACTCGAGGGCGTCGACCTCGTTGTCTGTAACTACCACCATCTGCTCGATTCGACCATCCGACAGCAGTTTTTCCGCTGGCTCGGTCGCGACCCCGAGGACGTCATCGCCGTCTTCGACGAGGCCCACAACGTCGAGGACGCCGCTCGAGAGCACGCGACCCGGACCTGTTCTGAACGGACGTTCGATTCGGCACTGGACGAACTCGCGGACACCGATGACCCGCGCTCGACGGACGCTGCCAACGCCCTCTCGGCGTTTCACCGCGCGCTCGTCGAGACCTACGAGGAGTCGTTTGGCTTCGGTGACCGTGAGGCGGTCGGCGAGAACTGGACTGATATCTCGATCGCCAACGAGGACCGACGCGACGAGCTGACCCTCGAGTTCCTCCAGCGCTACTCCGGACAGGGGATCGACGACGACTTAGAGGCCGCGATGGAACTCGGCCAGGAGTTAGACGAGCAGTACGAAGAGGCCTACCGCGACGGCGAGACGGCAACCCGGACGGAGTGTCAGACCCTGCAGGCCGCGGCGTTCGTCAACGCGTGGCTCGAGGAAGGGACGACGGAGGGGCTGTATCCGGTCGTCGCCGTCACCCGCGATGCCGGTACCGACGAGGTCTACGGCCGCGCGGAGCTGTACTCCTGTCTACCGCGACAGGTCACCGGACGGCTGTTCGACGACGTCTATAGCACCGTCCTGATGAGTGCGACCCTCCAGCCGTTCGACGTCACCGAGAGCGTACTGGGGCTCGAGGAGCCGGTCACGATGGCCTACGGACTGCAGTTCCCCGAGGACAGGCGACGGACGTACGCCGTCGAGACGCCGCCGCTGTTTTCCTCGGATCGAAACGATCCCGACGTACAGGAGTCGGTTACGGAGACGATCCACGACGCCGTGCGGATGACGCCCGGCAACACGCTCGCCTTTTTCCCCAACTACGGCGAGGCCGAGCGCTACGCCGACCGCCTCGAGGCCCAGTCTGCGAAGACGGTGTATCTGGACGAGCCGGGCGAGTCAGTCGAGGAGTTGCGCCAGCGGTTCGTCGCGGACGATGGGGCGGTGTTGTGTACTTCCCTGTGGGGAACCCTCGCGGAGGGGGTGAGCTTCGACGGCGACGATGCGACGACGGTGCTGGTGGTCGGCGTTCCGTACCCGCATTTAGACGATCGAGCCGAGGCGGTCCAGGCGGCCTACGACGCGGCGTTCGAGGGGACCGAAACGGGCTGGCGCTACGCCGTCGAGATTCCGACGGTCCGCAAAACGAGACAGGCGCTCGGTCGGGTGATCCGCTCGCCCGAGGACGTCGGCGTCCGCGCGCTGCTCGATCAGCGCTACTCACGGTCGGCCAAAGCCGACCTCGGCAGATACAGCGTCAACAGTACGTTCCCACACGAGGAACGCGAGGAACTGATCGATCTCGATCCCGAGAAGCTGAAGTTCGCAATGAGAAACTTCTACGGCGATCACGACGCCTACGGCGGCGAGCCGCCGGCCCCGTAACGCTGTCACGCTGGACACGGAGCAGCCAATCGCTGTCAGGCGGGCAGCGAGACGCGACTCACCGGCAGCTTGTACGTTCCATCCCAGAACTCGAGGCCGCTGACCGTCCACTGGATCGGCTCGATCTCGCGATCGGCCAGCCGTTTCGCGGTCGCTACGTCTCCGCCGCGGGCCAGCGTGACGTGGGGGACGTAGTCGGCGCCCTCGAGCCCCTCGACGGTCTCGAACGCCTCCGTGAGGTCGGCGTGGATCGACTCGAGGCCGGGGCTCTCGACGGCGAGATAGACGACGGGAGCCGACCCAAGCGGTGGGGCTTCGAAGTAGTCGATTTCCGTAATTCGGGCTTCGACGGCGGGTGCACCCTCGAGCGCGCGGTGGGCGCGGTGTTGGAGCTGGGCGACGTGGTCGGCCTCGCCGAGGCGTTTGAGCAGACACGAGTGGTCCTCGCGGACGTGCTCGAAGCCGACGAGCTCGGGATAGAGTTCGTTCGCGAGCGTGCGGACGCGACCGGGAACCGGGACGTTGACGCTGTACACGTACCCCGTCATAGGAGCGGTTCGAGTATGAGTGTGGTGATCCGACGACGCTCGAGCGGTTCAGATTCGGTCGACCAGCCAGAGGACGATCAGGACGGCGATCGCAATCTGGACGAGTAGGAAGAACGGACCGAGCAGGCTGGCGATCCCACTGACCAGTGTCTGGAGGATCTGCAAGACGAGCAAGACAGCGACCAGTCCGAGGACGATTTTCAGGAGGGTGTCGACCTCGAGTTCGCCGCGTATGTCGAACATACCTTCGTGTAGGCGTGACTGTCTGAAAAACGCACCGTTACGACGTCGCAAAGCCTATTTGGACGGATACGGCAATTAGTGTAATGGATGGGAAGGGGCGTTCGGCCCTGCTCTGGGTGCTCGTGGGTATCGGGTGTGTCCTCGGGTTGCTGGCGGTCCTTTCGGTTGGGGTCGTCGGCGGCGCCGAGATGCAGGGGGCACTGCTACAGGAGTCCACCGATGAGAGCGACCGACTCGCCGAGGCGGACGATATCCATATCGATATCGTCGTCTCCGAGAACGGGTCGGCCGCGGTCGTCGTCGACTATCGGTTCGAAAACAACTCCGACGGGGAGTGGGAAGCGCTTCGCGACGACGTCGAGGCGAACCCGGAGGCGTACGCCGCCAGTCAGGAAGCCCGCTGGAACGAGGTCGTCCTCGAGGGGGCGGACGCGACGGACAGGGACATGGAACTCTCGAACGTCTCCGTCGCGACGGAAACGAGTTCCGCCCCTCGAGACATCGGCCGCGTCGAGGTGAGCTTCGAGTGGTCGAAGTTCGCGTACGTCGAACTGAATCGAATCGAGGCCGGTGGTGCGCTCGCGGGGTACACCTTATCACAGAACACCTCGTTGCAGATGATCGCCCCCGAGGGCTACACGATCGAGGAGGCCGCCCCGTCACCGGAGGATGCCGGAGCAGACTACGTCTACTGGGACAGCGATGGCTCCGAGTTCTCACCCGACCCGCCGCTGGTCGTCATGATCGAAGAGACAAACGGGGGCGGGCAACCGGACGAAACGGCGGACGGGCCGTCGATGCCGTGGCTCACCGTGCTGGCCGCGCTTGCCCTGCTGGCAACCGTCGGGGCTGCTGGCTGGTTGCTCAAACGAAATCGAGACGGCGCGGCGGTCAGTACGAACGGCGCGACCTCGCCGGTGGCCGATGGTTCGAGTGCGACCGACGGCTCGAACGAGCCGTCACCCGAACTGCTCAGTAACGAAGAACGCGTCCTGGGGCTGCTCGAGGAGCGTGGCGGCCGGATCAAACAGCAGGCAGTCGTCTCGGAACTGGGGTGGACCGAGGCCAAGACGAGTCAGGTCGTCAGCACCCTGCGGGACGACGACGAGATCGAGGTCTTCAGAATCGGCCGGGAGAACGTGTTAGCGCTTCCGGAGGAGGACGACGCGGAGACGTAGCCGTCACGATCGACGTGTTGTCCGCTAGTTAGCAGGATTTAATACCGAGGACTGTTATAGCCCCACTAATGAGTCTCACCGTCGGAACCACGCTCGGTGTTCCTGGTACCGACGGGACCGTTTCTCTGCGGCGGCGGCGACGGCGACGGCGGGCCTTTGAGCCCGACCTACATCACTCCCCACGTTCCCGGATTGTTCCACGATCCCAGAAACGCCAAATTTCCAGTTAGCAGCCGCTCTATTCTTAATTTACGCGACGTAAACCAATGTCCTTAAGTCCCTCCTGCTGTTTCACTCGAGTACCATATGACACGCGTCGCACTTGCGTTCTCGGGTGGGCTTGACACGACTGTCTGTGTTCCGCTGCTCGAGGAAGAGTACGGATACGACGACGTTATCGGCGTCACGGTCGACGTCGGCCAGCCGGCTTCCGAGTTCGACGAAGCCGAAGAGACCGCCGAGGCACTCGGCCTCGAGCACTACGTCGTCGACGCGAAAGAAGAGTTCGCTGACCTCTGCCTTGAGGGCGTTCGCGCGAACGCGACCTATCAGGGCTACCCGCTCGGGACGGCACTCGCCCGCCCAGTGATCGCCGAGGCGATTCTCGAGGTCGCAGAGGAACAGGGCTGTACCGGCATCGCCCACGGCTGTACTGGCAAGGGCAACGACCAGCTGCGTTTCGAAGCTGTCTGGCGTAACTCCGACCTCGAGGTCATCGCCCCCGTGCGCGAACTCGGGCTCACCCGCGAGTGGGAACAGGAGTACGCCGCCGAAAAAGACCTCCCCGTCGAGGGTGGCAGCGGCGGCGACTGGTCGATCGACACCAACCTCTGGAGTCGCTCCGTCGAGGGCGACGATCTGGAGGACCCCAGCTATGTCCCACCGGAGGACATCTACGCCTGGACGCAGGCCCCAACCGGCGAGACCCAGGAGATCGACATCGAGTTCGAGCAGGGTCGTCCCGTCGCCGTCGACGGCGTCGAGTACGAGCCAGTCGAGCTCATCGAGCACCTGAACGAAGTCGCCGGCGCCTACGGCGTCGGTCGCACCGACTCGATGGAAGACCGCATGCTCGGTCTGAAGGTGCGTGAGAACTACGAACACCCGGCCGCCACGACGCTGCTCAACGCCCACGAGGCGCTCGAGGGACTCGTCCTCACACAGGAGGAACGCGAGTTCAAGCAGCTGATCGACCAGAAGTGGTCCAAGAAGGGCTACGAGGGCCTGGTCGACGCGCCGCTCGTCGGCGCACTCGAGGGCTTCATCGACGAGACCCAACAGCGCGTCACCGGCACCGTCACGATCCGCTTCGAAGGCGGCCAGGCTCGCGCTGTCGCCCGTGACAGCAAATTCGCGGCCTACTCGGCTGAACACGCCTCCTTCGACACCGAAACGGTCGGCAAGATCACCCAGGAAGACGCCACCGGCGTCGCGAAATACCACGGCTTCCAGCGCCGTCTCGCAAACGAGGCGATCGCGGCGAACGCCGACGACGACGAAGTCGAACTCGCGACCGACGGAAACGGCGAGGACGAATAACAATGACCGAGGAGAGCGCTCACGACGGGCCGACCGAGTCCACACTGGAAACTGACGGGAGCGACACTGCGGGCGACGAAGGCGTCGTCCGACGGGACCGATTCAGCGGCGGCCCCGCTCGGAGCTTCCTCTCCTCGCTTGCAGCCGACGAACGGATCTTCGAGGCCGACATCGAGATCGACCGCGCACACGTCATCATGCTCGCCGAGCAGGACATCATCGGCGACGACGTTGCGGGCCAGATCCTCACGGCACTCGATGCGATCGAGGTCGACGGCCACGACTCCCTGCCCGACGGCGAGGACGTCCACGAGGCCATCGAGACCGCCGTCATCGAGGGAGTCGGCCCCGACGGCGGGAAGATGCACACCGCGCGCTCGAGAAACGACGAGGTCGCGGCCTGCATCCGCTATCGCCTGCGTGAGGACGTCCTCGAGGCCATCGAGACGACCCTCGCGCTTCGCGAGTCGCTCATCGAGGTCGCCGCCGAGCACACGGAGACGATCATGCCCGGCTACACGCACCTCCAGCCCGCCCAGCCGACGACGGTGGCACACTGGGCGCTGGCTTACGAGGGCGCGGTTCGTCGCGATACGGCACGCCTGCTCGAGGCCTACGAGCGGATCAACCAGTCGCCGTTAGGTGGGGCCGCGTTCGCCGGCACGCCGTTCGATATCGACCGCGAACGCACCGCGGAACTGCTCGGGTTCGAATCGGTCGTCGAGAACTCGATGGACGCCTCCTCGAGCCGGGATTTCCTGCTCGAGACGACACAAGCGCTGTCGACACACGCGACGACGCTGTCCGGGCTGGCGGAGGACGTGATCATCTTCGCGAACCGCGGCTTCGTCGACCTCTCGGACGACTACTCGTCGACGTCGTCGATCATGCCCCAGAAGAAGAACCCGGACACGCTGGAACTCGTCCGCGCGGTCGCGGGAGACGCAGCCGGCGGGGTGCAGGGGCTGACGACGACGCTCAAAGGGCTCCCGCGTGCGTACAACCGTGACCTCCAGCGCGCGACGACCCACGCGTGGGAGACCGTCGACGCTGTGACCGAAGCCAGTGAGGTCGCGGCTGGGGCCGTGGCGACGGCCGACTGGAACGCGGACGCGCTCGCGGCGGAAGCCGGCGAGGGATTCTCGACGGCGACCGGCGTCGCCGACCTGCTCGCGGCGAACGGGCTGCCGTTCCGGACCGCACATGAACTCGTTGCGATCGCGGCTGAAAACAGCGCGGACTACGACGCACTCGAGGCTGCAGCCCAGGACGTCCTCGGCGAATCGCTTGAGGCCTACGTCGACCCCGAGGCCGTCGAGGCCGCGCTCGATCCCGCCGAAAGCGTCGCGAGCCGCGATTCGCAGGGTGGGCCTGCTCCCGAGGCCGTCGGCCCACAGCTCGAGACCGCTCGCGACGCCCTCGAGGCCGACGGCGAAACGCTTGAAGCGACCGACGACGCACTTGAGGAAGCCCACGAGGCGCTTCGCTCGGAGGTGAACGGCTATGTCTGAGCCTGCCGTCGCGTTCCTCTCAGTCTCGAGCCTGTCGGTTGCTCGAGTGCGGCCCACGATTTCCCGGCGGTCCCCGCCAGGGGACAAACTACCAACTCCATGATATTGGAACTGTAATCGGCTGGAAAACAGCATTTTCGCTCCATTAGACGATACTGCGCTTCGTGTATATCCCTTGACAGGTTCGAAGGGTTTAAGGGTTATTGGCTCCCAGTTGCAGGTACAATGACCGAATGCGTCGAGTGTGGGGCAGAAGTGTCCCTGCACGATGATCTGGAAGTGGGAGAGATCGTTGACTGTACGACCTGTGGCGCAGAGCTTGAAGTCGTCGACACCGAGCCGCCAGTCCTCGAGCGAGCCCCCGAGCTCGAAGAGGACTGGGGTGAGTGACCTTGCACACGGTCGCGACTACCTTGTGCCCTGAGCTCACACACCAGGGGTGGTTCGCGTGAACGTAGGAATACTCTACTCCCGGATTCGCAAAGACGAGAAGCTCCTGCTCAACGAGCTTCGCGAGCGCGATCACGAGATCGAGAAGATCGACGTCCGCAAGCAGACGTTCGACATCAGCGAGGCCCCCGAGGCGTTTGCTGACCTCGACATCGTCGTCGACCGCTGTCTCGCCACGAGCCGTAGCCTCTATGCCACGCAGTTTTTCGAGGCCTACGGCATCCCCGTGGTCAACAGCCACGAGACGGCCGACATCTGTGCGGACAAAGTGAAAAACAGCCTCGCACTCGAGAAAGCGGGCGTACCGACGCCGGCGACCAAAGTCGCGTTCACGAAAGAGACCGCGATGGAAGCCATCGAGGAGTTTGGCTACCCCTGCGTGCTCAAACCCGTCGTGGGATCGTGGGGTCGCCTGATGGCCAAGATCGACTCGCCGGACGCCGCCGAAGCCATCTTAGAGCACAAGGCCACGCTCGGCCACTACGAGCACAAGGTGTTCTACGTCCAGGAGTTCGTCGAGAAACCCGGCCGTGACATCCGTGTGCTCGCGACCGACGGAGAGCCCATCGCTGGCATGGTCCGTTCGTCGGACCACTGGATCACCAACGCCGCCAAAGGTGCGGAGACGGACGTCTTCGAGCCAGACGAAGAGGCTATCGAACTCGTCGAACAGGCCAGCGACGCCGTTGGCGGTGGACTGCTCGGTATCGACCTGATGGAGACCGAAGACGGCTATACTGTCCACGAGGTCAACCACACCGTCGAGTTCAAAGCCCTTGACGGGGCCGTCGACACCGACATCGCCGGCACTGTCGTCGACTGGCTCGAGGAAAAAGCAGCCGACGCTGCCGACAGCGAACTCGAGGTGAGCGCCTGATGGCAGCCGACACGGTTACCGCAACCGTCATCGGCGGCTCGGGCTTTACTGGCGGCGAACTCCTGCGCCTGCTCGAAGGCCATCCGAACGTCGAGCTCGCCGAAGTCACAAGCCGATCGAAAGCCGGCAAAAGCGTCGGCTCCGTCCACCCGCCACTGCGGGGGACGGACCTACGCTTTACTGAACCCGAGGACTTAGAGAACGTCGACGTCCTCTTTGCGGCGACGCCACACGGCGTCTCGATGGGACAGATCGACGAGTTCTTCGAGATTGCCGACACCGTCGTCGACCTCTCGGCTGACTTCCGGCTCAACACCGAGGAGCAGTACGACGAGTGGTACGACGGCCACAGCGCGCCCGAATACCTCGAGAAGGCCGAGTACGCGCTTCCCGAGATCAACCGCGAGAACCTCGCGGGCGCAGAGCTGATCGCTGGCGGCGGCTGTAACGCCACCGCGACGATCCTCGGGCTCTACCCGCTGTTCGAACACGGCATCTTAGAGGGCGGCGAGCAGGTCGTCGTCGACGTGAAAGTCGGCTCCTCCGAAGGCGGGGCCGGCGGCGGCGAGGCCTCGAGCCATCCCGAGCGCTCGGGCGTCGTTCGCCCCTACGCGCCGACGGGCCACCGTCACGAAGCCGAGATCGAGCAGTTCCTCGGCACGAGCGTTGCGTTCACGTGCCACGCCGTCGATATGATCCGTGGCGCGAGCGCGACGAGTCACGTCTTCCCGTCGGGCCCCGTCTCGAAGGGCGACCTCTGGAAGGCTTACCGCGGCGCCTACGAGGACGAGCCGTTCGTCCGCATGGCTGCCGGTGGCTCCGGCGTCTACCGCTACCCAGAGCCGAAGTCGGTCGCGGGAACGAACCTCGCCGAAGTCGGCTTCGAACTCGACCCCTCGAACAAGCGCATCGTCGTCTTCTCAGCGATCGACAACATGATGAAAGGCTCGGCGGGCCAGGCGGTCCACGCCGCCAATATCGCGCTGGGCTTCGAGGAGACGGCCGGACTCGAGTTTACGGGACTGCACCCGGTGGGAGCACCATGACAGCCTTTTCGAGAGCGAACGTGATCGAAAGCAATGAGGGACGCATGCGTCCCTCAAGCCGTGCGAGCGGGCGACGCCCGCGAGCAGACAGGGAACGGAGGTGTCCGGAGTGACCGTGGTCGTTAAAATCGGCGGCGCACGCGCTGTCGATCCGGAAGGCGCACTCGCAGACGTTGCGAGTCTCGTCGAGGATGGCGAGGACGTCGTGCTCACCCACGGTGGTTCGACAGCCGTCGACGAGACCTTAGAAGAACTCGGCGAGGAGCCGACCTACGTCGAGACGCCTGGCGGCGTCGTCGGGCGCTTTACCGACGAACGTACCATGGACGTCTTCAAGATGGTGATGCCCGGCAAGCTCAACACCGATCTGGTCGAGAGCTTACAGAACGAGGGCGTCAACGCAGTCGGTCTCTCGGGGACCGACGGCAAACTGCTGGAAGGCAAGCGCAAGTCTGCCGTCCGCGTCAAAGAAGACGGCAAAAAGAAAATCAAACGCGGCGACCACTCCGGCAAAATCGAGTCGGTCAACGCCGACCTGCTCGAGACCGTCCTCGCAGGCGGCTACACGCCCGTCGTCTCCGTCCCGGTACTCGGCAAGGAGAAAGACGGTGGCTACACCGCGGTCAACGCCGACGCCGACCGCGCTGCCGCCGCAATCGCGGGCGCACTCGAGGCCGACCTCGTCCTGTTGACCGACGTGTCCGGCATCTACGAGGACCCCGACGACGAGTCGACCAAGATCGATTCGGCTGCGACTCCGGAAGCGTTCGAGACCGTCAAATCGGCTGCGGAAGGCTTCATGACGAAGAAAGTCATGGCCGCAGAGGAAGCCCTCGAGGGCGGTGCGTCCTCGGTCATCGTTGCTGATGCGAACGCAGACGAGCCGATTTCGAGTGCGCTCTCCGGTGAGGGGACGACCCTCGAGCCCGGCGCACTCGATACTGGGGAGGCTGCACAATGAGTGACCACGACTTCATCTCCGGCAGCAAGCCGATTCCGCTCGAACGCGGCGAGGGGTCGTTCCTCTACAGTACCGATGGAACGGAGTATCTCGACGCAGGCGCGAGCTACGCGTGTACGCCGCTCGGTCACAGCAACCCAGCGGTCGTCGACGCGGTCCAAGAACAGGTCGGGAAGTTGACTTTTGTCGACTCTTCGTTCCCTGTCCAGTCGCGCGAAGACGCCTACGCTGCGCTCGTCGCGTCGACGCACGACGGCCTCGACTCGGCCTGGTTCTGTAACTCCGGCACCGAGGCCAACGAGGCCGCACTGAAGTTCGCCCGTTCGGCGACCGGCAACTCCAAAATCATCGCCGCGACCCGGAGCTTCCACGGCCGAACGATGGGCTCGCTTGCAGCGACCTGGAAAGACAAGTACAAGAAACCGTTCGAGCCCCTGGCCGGCGACGTGGAGTTCGTCCCCTACGGCGACGGTGAGGAGCTCGCCGACGCCGTCGACGAGGAGACCGCGGCCGTCATCTTAGAGCCCATCCAGGGCGAAGGCGGCATCAACGTCCCGCCTGCGGGCTACCTCGAGCGTGCCCGCGAGGCAACCGAGGAAGCCGGCGCGGCGCTCGTCTTCGACGAGGTCCAGACCGGCATGGGACGGACGGGCCAGATGTGGGCCTGCCAGAATGCAGGCGTCACGCCCGACATCCTCACGACGGCGAAAGGGCTGGGTAACGGGCTGCCAGTCGGCGCGGTCGCAGTCCGTGACTGGATCGCCGACGGCGCGGCCTCGCACAATGCCACCTTCAGCGGCGGCCCCGTCGTCACCGCGGCGGTCCACGCGACGATTTCGACGCTGGTCGAAGAGGAGTGGCCCGCCCACGCCGCGTCGATGGGCGACTATCTTACGACCGAACTCGAGGCGACCCTCGGTGACGAGGTACGGGAGGTCCGCGGCGAGGGCCTGCTCATCGGCATTGAATTGAAACGAGGAGCGAATCGCGCCGCCCGCGACCTGGCGATCAACCATCAGGTGCTGGCGCTGCCGGCGGGTCGGACCGTCCTGCGCCTGCTGCCGCCGCTGGTGATCGACCAGGAAGAGGCAGACCAGCTCATAGACGCGCTGGGCGCGGTCATCGCATCTGACGATTCATGAGCACGAGCACGACTGAACCGACGGACGTCTCGCGTTCGGAAGCCCGAGAACTGCTGGTCGACCTCGTCTCGATCCCGTCGCCGACCCGCGAGGAGCGCGAGGCGGCCAAACGTCTCGTGGATTTCTTCGAGGCCCACGACCGAGAGGTCTGGATCGACGCGGTCGGCAACGTCCGCGCACCAGCAGACGATGCCGTGTTGCTCACCTCACACATCGACACCGTCCCGGGCGACATTCCGGTTGAGGTCGAAGAAACCGGCGACGACGAGATCCTCTGGGGTCGTGGCAGCGTCGACGCGACTGGCCCGCTCGCCGCAATGGCGGCCGCCGCCGTTCGCACCGGTGTTTCCTTTGTTGGCGTCGTCGGCGAGGAAGTCGACTCGAAAGGCTCGCGCTATCTCGTCGACGACAGAGACGAGTCACCGGAAGCCGTCGTCAACGGCGAGCCCTCCGGGGCTGATGGGATCACGCTCGGCTATCGTGGCCTCATCGCTGGCACCTACGTCGCGACCAGTGAATCCGGCCACACCTCTCGGCCGGACCCGAACGCGATCCAACACGCCGTTCGCTGGTGGGCGACCGTCGAAGACCACTTCGAGGGTGGCGAGTACGAACCGGTCTTCGAGCAGGTGACGACCAAGCCGGTCGACATCGAAGGCGGCGTCAGCGAGGACGGCCTCTCTGTTGAAGCGACGATGGACGTCCAACTGCGCGTGCCGCCGGCACTCGACGTCGAAACGGTTCGTGAAGCCGCCGAAGCCGAACTCGAGGTCGGGACCGTGACCTGGAAGGACAAGGTTCCACCCGTGATGATGAGTCCGCGAACGGAGGTCGCTCGAGCGTTCCGCGTCGCTATCCGCAAGGAGGGCAAAGACCCACGACTGGTGCGCAAGACGGGGACCAGCGACATGAATATCTACGCGGGCGCGTGGGACTGTCCGATGGTCACCTACGGCCCCGGCAACTCCGACCTCGATCACGCACCCGACGAGCGACTGTCGCTGTCGGAGTTCGACCAGTCCGTTTCGATCTTAGAGCGCGTCTCGCAGACGTTGCGCGAGGACTGACTACACGCATTTTCAGACGATTCACAGATAATGATGACAGATACTGACGACACACAGCCGAGACATTTCCTCGACGTCGACGATCTCACCGAGGCAGAACTGTTCACGGTCCTCGACAGGGCCGCGGAGTACAAACGAGCCCTCGAGGCCGGCGACGACCACGCCGACCTCGAGGACCAGACGCTGGGAATGCTCTTCCAGAAGGCGAGTACCCGAACTCGAGTTTCATTCGAGACAGGGATGACCCAACTGGGTGGCCACGCGATTTTCCTCGGGGAAGACGACATTCAACTGGGTCGTGGCGAGCCGCTGAAAGACACCTCGCGTGCGCTCTCGCGGTACGTCGACGCCGTGATGGCCCGCGTGTTCAAACACGAAAACGTTGAGGTGCTCGCGGAGTACGCCGACGTCCCCGTCGTCAACGGGCTGACCGACGACGCCCACCCCTGCCAGACGCTCGCGGATCTCCAGACGATCCGTGAACAGGAAGACGGCTTCGACGGCGTCTCGGCGACCTGGATCGGTGACGGCAACAACGTCGCCCAGTCGTTTGCACTCGGCTGTGCGATGACCGACATCGATCTAACGGTCGCGACGCCCGAGGGCTACGAACTCGACGAAAAAGTACTCGAGCGCGCCCGCGAACTGGGCGGCGATCCAACAACGACGACAGATCCAGTCGAGGCAGTCACCGATGCCGATATTATCTACACCGACGTCTGGATCAGCATGGGTCAAGAGGACGAACGCGACGTCCGAATGAACGACTTCGAGGGCTTTCAGGTCGGCTCGGACTTGCTCGAGCACGCCCCCGACGCGTCGATTATGCACTGTCTACCCGCCCACCGTGGCGAGGAGATCACCGACGACGCCATCGAAAGCGACCAATCGATCGTCTTCGACCAGGCCGAAAATCGGCTCCACGCCCAGAAAGCCGTGTTGAGTTGGTTGCTCGAGTGATATGGTCTGCTGTCCCTGTGTCTCGACACAACTTCGGGATGGCACGCAGTCGCGCCGAAACTAACGGATAGCAGTCTGTATGAACGATTGCCGGATCACGTTCGACGCTGTTTCTGGCTGCTCCTCGATCGAGATTAGCCGGTTCGATTCGCTAATCAGTCCGTTCTGATATTCAGTTCTCGAGTAAATTCTGGTAGGATGTCACTAGCGGGGTGAACGATCTGGAGACGTTATCCGGCAGTTCGAACTCGGATGTACGTAGTATGTTGATTCGACTGGTACTCGCCACGTTGCTCTTGCTGCTGGGGCCTGCAGCGTTGCTTGTTCTCATTCTCATGTAGCCGAGAATGGGGGACAGCGGTGCTCACTGATGGAGGAGAAGGCGGGCGTGTTCCGGTTACCGCTCGAGGAACGCGTACGCGATACCGAGGACGATCCCATAGACCGCGTGTCCGACCAGGCTCATCATATCGATGTTCGGGAACGCTGGTGCCATCGCGAACCCTACCGTCGAGAGCCAGATGGGCATCACGACCACCGCGAGCACTGCCCAGACGACGACCCCGTAGACGAGCCCGGCGGCGGTGCTCTTGACGGGACCGAGATGAGGTCGCTTCGTCGCTGTAAGCAGCGCAGCGAAGACGACGCCGAGCACCGCGCCGTGTGAGACGTGGATCAGCCAGCCGGCGAGGCCACCCTCGAGGCCGTACATGGCTGGAATCCCCATCTCGAGGACGGCAGGGGTCTGTACGGACATCAGGATGCCGAAGGCCAGTGCAGCGATAATTCCGCCGACAGTTCCGGCTTGCCAGGGTTCGAGGGCGGTACCGCGTCGGACGCCGAGTCGAGTCGCAGTTTTCGATGCCATGTCGCCATTCACGTCATGCGGTGGCATACACCTATCTGGGTTGGGTAACCACGTCACACAGACGCCACTGCAAGATAATCACGGACCCGTGACGCTCTTGGGGGCCATAGCGTCGGGACGGGGGCGGCTCGACGGTCACGACACAGACAGTCACCGACTGTCAGTCAGTCACACCGGCGGGACCGGCGAATCCACGTCCTTTTTGCCCCTGCCACACCTCTCGGCTGACAATGAGTCTCAGCCTGTCCGCAGAGCAGCCGGCCGTTCCCGACGTCGCCGACGACGGTGTCTGGCTCGAGTGCATCGAGTGTGGCGAAACGTTCGCGCCATTTGATGACGTCCGCTACACCTGCGACGAGTGTGACGGTTTGCTCGAAGTTCGCTACGACGACCTGCCGACGTTCGACGACTTCGAGGGCCACGGCGTCTGGCGATATGCCGACGCGCTGCCGTTCGAATCGGGCGTCTCGATTCAGGAGGGATCGACCCCGCTGTACGAGGTCCCCCGTCTCGAAGACGAGGTCGGTGTCGAAGCGCTACGGATCAAACACGAGGGAATGAACCCGACCGGCTCGTTCAAAGACCGCGGGATGACCGTCGGCGTCAAAGTCGCCAAAGAACTCGGCGTTGGCCGGCTGGCCTGTGCCTCGACCGGAAACACGAGCGCCGCGCTGGCCGCCTACGGCACCCGTGGCAGCATGGAGACGCTCGTGCTCTTGCCTGCGGGCAAGGTCGCAGCGGGCAAAATCGCGCAAGCGAGCCTGCACGATGCGCGCATCCTCGAGGTCGACGGTAACTTCGACGCCTGTCTGGATATCGTCCAGGAACTGGCCGCCAAGGGCGAAGTCTACCTGCTGAACTCGCTGAACCCGTTCCGACTCGAGGGCCAGAAGACGATCGGCCTCGAGATCCTCGAGGGCTTCCTCACCGACTACGACACCGTTCCCGACCGGATCGTGCTGCCGGTCGGCAACGCCGGGAACACCTCGGCGCTGTACAAGGCGTTCCGCGAACTCGTCCAGGCGGGCGAACTCGCCGAGGACGACGTCCCTAAGCTGACGGGTGTTCAGGCCGAGGGCGCGGCCCCGATGGTCGAAGCAATCCAGAACGGTGCGGACGAGGTCCGGCGCTGGGACGATGTCGAGACGCGCGCGACGGCGATCCGGATCGGCAATCCTGTCAACGCACCGAAGGCTCTCCCCGGAATTCGAGAAACCGATGGGACTGCCGTTGCCGTCTCCGACGAGGAGATCACCGACGCCCAGCGAGCCCTCGCTCGCGAGGGGATCGGTGTCGAACCCGCCTCCGCTGCCTCACTCGCCGGCCTGCGAAAACTCCGCGTCAACGGTGTCGTCGACGACGACGAACGCGTTGCCTGTCTAACGACCGGTCACCTGCTCAAAGACCCCGACGCTGCGGCCGCTGCCGGCGGCGACCCCGAACCCGTGCCAGCCGACACGGCAGACATCCTCGAGCACCTCAAGCAGTAGCGGGCTCGCGCGTCCACTGTAACTGAACCACCTCGCTTTCGAAACACGACATAGTCACAACCACCGTTTTGAGACCTCACACGGATTCCTGTAAGTTATTTCCGGTGCAACCGCGGCCGCCCTGCGGTCACACCGGTAAACCGTTACAGCAGGCCGTATCAGCCCGACTCGAGGCGCGCCGTCTCGAATGAAATCCGCCACGTTCGTCGTCGTAGCCGGTTTGTAAGCGGGGGCGACCCCTAATTGATCTAGTTCGCGTTCCGGTAACTGAAACCGGATTGTATGTTTAATTCCCAACTAGATCATATATTTTAAATATGATCGCGAACATCAATCCATGTACGGATTGGGAATAACCAATGGTTAGGATAGATGGAGATGGTGTCTGCCCAGAATGTGACGGCAGATTGCGGACGAACGGTACCGAGACGATCTGTGAAGACTGCGGTCTCGTTTTTGCCGAGGACGCGATTGATCGCGGACCAGAGTGGCGGTCGTTCGATGACGACGAGACCGACCCACGGCGGACCGGCGCGCCGTTGACTCGGTCGAGACATGACCGTGGACTCTCGACGGAAATCGGCTACGGCTCCGGCTCCGATTCAGCCTATCGCTCTCGAGTAACCGGCCGGAAACGCCGACAGATCGCTCGCTTGCGACGCGAGCACAACCGCGCTCGAATCTCGTCGAAGGCCGAACGAAACCAGGTCTACGGGTTTACCGAGATTCGTCGTGTCAACGCCTTGCTCTCGCTGCCGGAATCCGCTCGAGAACAGGCGTGTACCCTGTTCAAATCTGCCCAATCCGAAGGGCTGTTTCAGGGTCGATCACTCGAGGGGTTTGCCGCCGCGGCGATCTACGCCACCTGTCGAACACGCTCGAATCCGCGAACGATCGACGAAATCACCGCCGTTGCCCGTGCCGACGCCGACGAACTCACGGCTGCCTACGACGCACTCAATCGTGAACTCGGCCTCCCGACGGGACCGATTGATCCCACAGGATACCTGCCGCGCTACGCCTCAAAACTCGGCCTCGAGACGGACGTCGAGCGCCGCGCTCGAGAACTCCTCACCGGCTTGCTTCAGGAGGGACTCATCGGCGGTCGAAATCCAAGCGGCGTCGCAGCGGCCTGTCTTTACAAGGCGGCCAGTGAACGCGAGGAGTGGCCGACAATCACACAGGCCGACGCTGCCGACGTCGCCGATGTTGCACCCGTAACGATCCGTTCGACGGTGAAGATGCTCAACGAGCAGTGATCGATCCTCGTCACTCGAGCGGAGCCAATTGGCATCGAAACGACCAATTAGGTCGTCCGGAGATTGTCCCGACTCGGCTCGTAGACCTCGCCTTTCTGTTTGAGTTTCTCGATCTCGTGTTCGGCTTTGGAGTGGTCCATCCCGATCTCCTCGGCGCGATCGAGAACGATATCCACCGGCGCCCCGTCGTCGTACTCCTGTTCGATATCGCTGATCAGCTGTTTGATGTTCTTGATCCGATCGCGCTGTGATTTGGACGTCCCTGCTTCGACGATGTCCGCGTCGAACTCACCCGTTTCTGGGTCGACACCGATATCCTGTAGACACGACCGAACGATTTCGATCACTCGGCTCGCGTCGGACTCCTCGACCGTATCCGACAGCCGCACGCGGGCACTCGCCTCCGAGAGCCGAACCAGCGCCTCGAGTTTCCGTGCCGTCACCGGAATCGGAGCGTCCTCGTCGGTGCCTTTCAACCGCAGGTCGACGTAAAAGTCTCGGATCGACTCGCGTGCTGCCTCTGTCATCCGTGGATGACAGTTCTGTTTCGCGTAGGCGATGTACTTGCGCAGGAGTTCGGCGTCGATCTCAGGATCGACCTGCCCGGTCATCGCTTCGATCTCTTCGTCGGAGACATCCATCGACGTCATCTGCTCGCGCTGGGTGGTCAACTCGCCGGCGTAGTTGGTCGTGAGGATGTGCTCTGCGAGGTTGCGGTCTTTCTCCTCGTCGGGTTCGTCCGTGACCGTAAAGATCAGGTCGAATCGCGAGACCAGTGCAGGTTCGAGGTCGATCTGCTCGCTGATCGGTTCGTAGTGGTCAAAGCGGCCGTACTTGGGGTTTGCCGCACCCAGCAGCGAACACCGGGACTTGAGGGTTGCGTTGATCCCCGCCTTCGAAACCGAGATTTTCTGCTGCTCGAGCGCTTCGTGCATTGCAGAGCGGTCCTCAGAGTTGTGGACGACCATGCCGTTTGCAATGAAGTTGTGGGTCCCTTCCACCGTGAGGTCGTAGACTCTGGGTTGCTCTCGTCGCTCGATTTCCCCGAGAAGTGTCGATATGTTCTGTCGTTTTTCATCGAGTAACTCCTCGCAGACGGAGTGGACGGTATCGAAATTGCCGACATCAACGGCTCCCGAGAACCACCGTGAGACCGTTGATCCCGTGACATCCATCTCCGCAGCAACGTGCTGGAACGAAACGCCGTACGTTTCGAGTCGCTCCCGGAGTGCGTCCCACGTTTCGACCGGTTCGTCCGTCTCGAGCAACGAACGCGCTCGCTCTCGAATCGAATCGACGGTCGAAACGCCGATTTCGTCGGCGAGTTGTTGTTCGAGAACCCGTATTCTGGTGTCGGTGTGTTCTCGGGCAGCTACTGAGTCTACTGCGGTCACGCGACGCCACTTTACGTCACTCTTGATCAACGCTTGGAGCGGCTCGAGATCGACCGAGGCAGGCGTTTCGAGTCGATCACGTAGTCGGCTCCGCACGCGCTCTCGAAGATCAGTATCGCATCCCCATTGAGCGGACAACCGCTGCTGGGAACACGGCATCTCTGCGGATAGTTCCCGCTGTGAGACGTGGTACTGCTCTCGAAGTTCCTCGAGTCGTTCCCAAGACGTCTCAGAAGCAAGTTCACTGTGATGATCGCCGGCCGCTGCGTTCCGCTCTTCGAACGTCTCGAGGATGGATTCCGAGAGTCGAAGCGATGCGTTCGCATCTCCGTTTTCGAAGTTGCAGTAGGTCGAATCGCTCTCGAGCCCACACTCGGATTGATGTAATCGGAGTGCGCCACGTGCCTGTTCGAACAAGTCGCCACACTCGGGCAGTACATCTACGATCGTTCGGGTCCCCGTCGTTCGTTCGCAGGCCTGTTCCAGCGATCGCTGTTTTCGGTCGAGGGTGAATCCGATGTGCTGCTCGAATGCTTCGAGCGACTGATTAGACGTAATCACGAGCACGAACAAGTTACGCCCGTCGTCGCGAGCACGCGTCTGTATCTGACTCGAGATCCCAAATTCGAGCAGGAGCATCTTCGTTCCGAGGAGCAGTTCGTAGCTCGAGGAGTAGATTTTGACAGCCCGTTTGTCGACTGTCCCTTCGGAGTCTGCGAGGGCACGAACGAACGCTGCTTTCGTCGGTCGGGATGCGTTCGTTATCGCCTCGGGGAGCCGTTTTCCATCGTAGGTCTCGAGGTTCGCACCCGATTCGAGAAGGTCGTTGACGTACTGTTTTCCGTGGACGCGAACCGTTTCGACACCGTCACTCAGCTTCTCACTCGGATGCCGAACGGCGTGCGTATCGAACGCCGCTTCACAGACCGCTTCGAAGTCGCCCAGGAGTTCTTCTTCCGTATTCGTAAAGCGGAATCCGTAGCTTCCACCCTCTCGATCGTAGAAGATGTTCCCATCACCAGCGATATAGCCCAGCACCGCTCCGTGAGCGGGGGTCATTTCATTTGCTTCCGGTTCCGTATCGGTAGCGGGGAGTACGCTGGCTCCACCGTCCGTGATCTCCGTTGGAATCGTCTCAGGAACGTACACCCAGTCGCCTTCGCGAAGATGCTGGGCCTGACGTTCTTTGCGTTTCCCGTCTTCCAAGACGAAGAACGGATGGTCTGCGGTAGTCGTTAGTTGCTCTCCGCTCTCCAGTTCGACGTTCCGGAGTATGTCTGGTGCGTCGTATTCATGTATCGCGAGAACGTTGCGTCTGACCACGGTTCCGTCTGCAGTCATGGTCCAGACGTCCATGTCGACATCTCGGATCGTCCGGCCGTTCTCGAGTTCTTCGATCGAACCGCCAGCTATCGACTCGTGTGCAAGCTCACGAATCGGTTCGATTCCGTCACCAGTATGGACCAGCGTATCGCCTGTGACACACCGCATTTTGTCGAGTTCGTCAACTGCGGCGATCCCCCGGTCGGCCAGAACGAGCGCGCCGGCCTCGAGGGTCCACTGCTGGCCGTCGCCGAAATCGTCACGAACCGCAGCAGCCGTCAGCCCTGCCGAGGACGACCCCTTGCCAGAGGTGTAGACGGCTCGAGGAGCGATGTTTTTGATGTAGCTGAGCATCTGGGATTTGCCAGTACCAGGATCACCGATAAGCAGCATATGCAGGTCGCCACGAATCCTCGAGCCATCGGGCAACTGCTTTGTGACGCCCGAAAACAGCTGGAGGATCATCGCCAGTTTCTCCTGTTCGTAGCCGTAGATTGAGGGCGCGATGGAGGCGACCATCTGTTCGTAGATGTCGTCTCGGTTAGAGATCTCGTAGATCGCCTTCTTGTCATCCTCGGTGATGTCCATGTCCTCGAACTGCTCTTCGTCAACGGTGACGGACATCCCCTCCATGTAGAAATCGAAGACGGGCGATTTCTCCTGGTCGTTGCCCTGTTGCTCAAGTCGCAAGACCCCAGTCGCCGAGACGTGGTCGCCGGGGGTGACTTCGCCGGTGATGTCGTCTTCGATATGGACGTCGAGCGATTGCGGCGTTTCGCCGCCGCGAAGGCCTTCGGGGCTCTCCTGCATCCGGAGTTTTTGAGAGTCGACGAACTCCGACTGGTCGAAATTGACCTGAAACGGCCCCTGTCGCTCACAGCCCTGGCATTCGTGGGGTTCCTGAAAATCACCGCTGGACTGTGGAATGCGTGTCAGCGTACCACAGAGCTGGCACTCGAAGGCGGCCTCTTCGATCTTCGGCCGGACGTCGGTCGCTTTTCGAACGATGCCGTGGACCTGGACGAGGGAGTTCATGTCCCGGGCGCGAATATCCCGGATCTCGGGTGACTCCGTCTCCGGCAGGTTTTCGACCCGGACGTGGGCCTGGCCAAGACTGACGTCGATCGGCAGGTCGTACAGCCGCAGCGCTTCTTCGGCGTACCGTTGTAGCTGTTCGGGCTGGTTCAGAAAGTCATCAGCAAGGTCTGGGTCGAACCGGTAGAGATCCTGCCAGTCGACGTGAAGCGACCGCTGCTCGTTGGGGTATCGCTGCGCAAGCTGCTTGATTTCGTTGTCGTAGTAGTTGCGGAAGAATTGCTCGAACGAGTCGACGAGTTCAGAATTTCCCGCTTGCGCCATTGCACTGTTCTAGGTTTGCCATCGGGTATAAATGGTCGCAAAGCGAGCCGAAACTGAACGGACCGATTTCGGGCCACATCGAACCGGCCGTTCGAGGATCGTCTCCAGCACTGCGCCGGAAACGCACACACCGTTTCCTGTATTCCCTGTTTACGTGGCCACAGTTGGGCTTGGTTTCGTTCGGTTATGTATGTACGGCCAATCTGTTTTGGTACGTCCTGCTGAATAGACGGCTACACGCACGCTCTCTTGTGATTAGTGCGCTATGCAGTTGGGACGACAGCGCTCACTGATCCGTTCGTGACAGCAGCGGTCGTAATTCGACGCTCGCTCGGGAACCGGTGCTTCGGACAACCGCTCGATCAACTGCAACACTCTGCCACGGTCTGACTGCTATGCTGGCAGAGTTGTTCACAACAACAGTATGGGATCGCCCGGTTTGGAACTAGGTTGATAATCGCAATACTGTGCGTCGATCAAACCGCTAACTGTCAGGATCATGTCTCTCATTCGATTTCGAGTTTTTCGAGATGCGGACGGCGGCGAAGCTCCATCCGCTCGCGTTTCGTTGCCTTGTCGTAGTACCGATCAATGACGTTCTGCGAGGCGTTCACGCGCTCCGACGTGACCTCGCGAGGAACACCGCGATCTTGGTGCCAGGTAATCGAACCCGTCCGAACGTGATGCGGTGCCCTCGAGGACGGACACTTACTCGCGTGCGTATGACTACGGAACTCGCAGGTCTCCGGTTCGTGTCCGTGTGGGCATGGGCCGCGATTACAGGGGAACGTCGCGGTGTACATCCAGGCACGCATCGTGTTCGTCGACGCACGGCCCTGGAGTGACGAAAACAGAGGTTGACGACCGTGATCGTCGTGCTTGTCCCACCGTTCGGACTGGATGTACCGTTTCAGTGCCGTCGCAACGCCGTCACGAATCCCAACGATCCGTTCGCCCTTGCGTTTGTTTTTCAGTGGGGTATCAGTCTCCGGCCGGTGAACGAACTCGAGTGTCTGTTCACCGGCATCGAAGTCTCGGAGATCCAGCGCTCGAATCCCGCCTAACCGAGCGCCTGTATGCCAGGCGACTTCGAGCAGTGCGTGATTTCGCGAGCCCGCCTGCTCGCTCGTGCGATAGTGACGAATCAGTGCGAGTGCGCGATCGGCCTCGAGTTTCGTTTCGCGGGATCGCTCGTCGGACGGGATATCGGGAATGTTCACGCGATTAGCGAGCCCGTCGTCGACGGCTTCGATCCGCTCGAGGTACTCGACGAACGACTGGAGCGTTTCCATCTCGTTGTGGAGCGTCGTCGCCGCAACGCCCTCGCCCGAGCGGGCACTTTCGTACTGATCGAGAATCCATCCCGTCAGTTCCGACACGGTCTCAACCTCGTTTTCCTCGCACCACTCGACGAACAGCTTCAGTCGGTAGTGGTACGTCGATGCAGTTTCGTCGGTGATCTCCGTCCGACGACCGTCGAGATATCGGTGCCACGCTTCGCGTGGCGTCAGCTCGTTGGGCCGTCTCATTTTTTGCTCTCGGCGCACTGCCAGTTCTCGGGCGACCCCCAGCGGAACTCCGGGGTCTCATCTTCGGTTCGATCGCGATCGAACAGCCGATCCCGAACATCCCTCTGGAGTGCACGGCCGGATCGATCACGGGGCTCGTCCTCGGCGACGTGGTGATCAGACACGCGCGCAACGAGTTCGTCCATCGCCTCCAGGTGCTCACACAGAACCGCGTTCTGATACCGCAGTTCTGTCGCGACTGCCTCGAGTGCCTCAGCTTGACGCTCGAAAGTCGTTGTCTGAGCCTCGAGTGCAAGGAGTTCGTCACTCGCCATCGCGATCACCGGTTCCCGAACCGTCGGTGACAGCGATCCCCATTTCGCAAGCGTCCGCAAGACGCTCTACGCGCTGGTACAGAAGTGCATACCCGCTATCTGTCAGGGTGTACTCGTTCGTTCGCTTGTCGAAAGCGGACTTCTCGACGAGCCCATACTCAACGACTGCGTCTAAGTTCGTATACAGCCGCCCGTGGTTCACCGCCGCGTACTGCTGCTCGAGTTTCTGTTTGATACCGAGCCCATGACATCGCTCGTCGTCGCGCTCGAGTCGGGCGATCGCCTCAAGACAGTCTCGCTGAAACCCTGTGAGGTCGCTCCACGTCGTGCCGCCGTCCGCAACGATGCGCTGGTCAGTAACAGTCGATGCTGCTGGTCGGTCGGGGCTTTCAAGACCCCGCGAATGGTCGTCGTACATGGCTTGCGTACCTGGATTACGCGAGCCGCGCGGACCCGGTGTCCCTAGCACCGGACCGCATTCTTGCAATGGGCCCGACAGACAGTCAGGCCCGCGTGTAACTCGCGTTATCAGATTAGTCGTGACTCCATCACTATAAAATCTCTCACTAGTTAGTGAGCTATCTCTCGCTATACGTTGATATTTGATCGTCGTACCGGTAGGCGTATCCTTTCGTTCTGACACAGATGACGTATGCGACAGCCCGGCGATTGGATGCAACAGCCGACCGACGATCGAGTTCTCGAGGCGTTGGATTCGTCGGGTCTGATTCTCTCTCCAGCAGTGCTCGCAAAGAACATCGAGCGAAGCCGCGAAGAGGTCACTCGCCGGCTTTCGGCTCTCGTCGACTATGGGCTCGTCACTCGAGTCGAGCGCGGGTACTACGAGATTACCGACCTCGGCGAGCAGTATCTCGCGGGCGATCTCGATGCGGCCGACCTCGAGCCGACCGACAGCTGACCGACTCACGAATCGATCCCCTTGAGTCCGGTCCGCTGGATCACCGGTTCGATCCACGTCGGAAGCTCGTCGTCGACACGCTGACCGTTCTGGTTGAGGACCATCACGAGCCCAGCAATATCGCCGTTCACGCCGAAGATCCAGCGACGGCCGTTCGGAATCCGCACGTCGACACGTGCATGATTCGTTGGCAGTCCCGTAATCTCGACTCGAGCCGTTCGTCCGTCCGGGAGATCGACAGCGATCTCCTCGAGTGAATTCGTTGCGTTTGATTCAGATCTAGTTGCGATCCGTGACATACACGGGGGAAGGAACGAAGCCCCCATATTCCTACACCGGTAGTGGCCGGAAAACGCCGATATTCAATATACCGCCTGAAAACAGCACTGAGAGAGACTGAAACCGGTGGCCGGAAAGTGGCCGGAAAGTGTCCGGAAAGAAAATCGCCTTCAGAGATCCGGAATCGAGTAGTTCTTTCCTCTCCCCGTCCCAGTGGTCTCGAGCAAGCCGTACTTGTCGACGAGCGTCGAGAGATACCGTCGGCGGGTTCGGTTCGGCTTCGGATCACCGGCCCGTTCCTCGTACGTCGCATGGAGATCGGTGACACCGATCCGGCCAGCGTCGGCAACGATATCGTACAACAATCGCTTGTGCGTTCCCAGGGTATCGATGTGATCTTGCCGTAGATCGCTCCGGGCCGCACCATGGATTGCGTTCACGTCATCGTGCCTGATCTGTGATCGATCGTCTCGCATGACACGCTTGGTGGCTTTTTCGAGGTGCTTGATCGCCTCTCGAGCATCGCCAGCTGCGATATCGGCGATGTACTCGACGACGTCCATCGTGATTACGCCGGGGCGAAGGCCCGCGTCGATCCGCGCAAGCAGAATGTCGACTAACTCGTCGTGCGTGTACTTCCGAAGTCGAAGCGTCTCGGCACTCGAGAAGCGCGATTTCACCCGCCCATTCAGCTGGTAGTTGGCGAAGAAGTCGTCTTCGTCGATGGTGATCCCGACGATCGTCACGTTCGGGAGATCACCGAGCCCCAGCAGGAGCGTCTCGTCCTCCAGGACGTCGACCTCGTCGAGGATCGCAACGATATGATCATCTGTTTCTCGAAACGTCTCGATGAACGTGCTGGCAGCCGTTCCGTCTCGAGAGAGGTGATTCCCGATCCCGGAATCCTGCGCGAGCCCATGGAGCACCTCCGTCTTCGACGAGCCGGACATACAGTTCCAGTAGGCTCGCCGAACGCCGAACGACTCTTGACGGAGTTTTCGCACGACGTACTTCGCGAGGGTCGTTTTCCCCGAGCCCGATGGGCCGAAAATCAGGCTATGCTCGCCACCGATCCCGTTCGTGATGGGCTCCAGCGCTGCGGCGAGTTGGCTGATCTGACCGTCCCGGTGCTCGAGGTCCTGGGGAAGATAGGTCGTCTCGAGTGCTCGAGCGTCCGTAATCATGAGCTATAGCTATCAGACTCAGTATTAATTACTGACGGTTGGAGTAAATCACGAATCGAGCGTACAGTCTTCAGACAGGGTAGCTGGCTAATTATCGGTGCTGATAGCTAGGGAAAGAGACTAATCCGACCACAGATATGAAAGGACGTATTCATGACGCTGTCACAAGCGAAACAAAAAACACTCTCATCATATCTCGCCGACGGGGAGACGGCAATCACTGCGTGTACCAGAGGCTCGGTTACATACCTACTAACCGATAGACGGTTTTTCACGTATAATGAAGAGGACAACGGAACAATCACGGTTACATCACAGTTTTTGGATGGTTTGGGCGGAGTAAACATCCAGAAAAAAGAAGGAAACGATCTGAATACGGACAGTCTAGCAGTCGGTTTGATTGCACTTTTTACCGGACTCGTCTCCTTGGCACTTCAAGCACAGATGCCGGAAGGTATCGCTGCTGTGTTCATCATGATTGGTGCTGCTGGACTCATTAGCGGTATAATCGCCCTCATATACGCTTTCGATACCGAGGAGGGCCAGATTTCTGTTCAGCTACGAACGCAAGAGGGAGAGGTAGCAAAGTCGCTACAGCTACACGAAACGTCTCTCGAGTTCGCGGAAGCAATTTCGAAGGCAGCCAGTAACGCTCACACACCGGACGAAGAGCACGTCAAGAAAGTTTCAACATAAAACCCCAAGCAGAACTGAAGTCCGGTTCCCTGAGTAGGCACAGGATCGGGAGCTACTCGCTGGGTTCGGTCGTTCCAGTCGGTGTACGATACCGCGGCTGGAGTCCAAGCGATCGCGCGGCGTCGGCCGAGATCGTCACCATTCGCTCGCCGGAGGTGACGGGTTCCTTCGCGACGTCTTCGATCAGCGCTGCCAGCTCGTCGCGATAGGATTTGTCGCGTTCCTCTTGGATCTGGACGGTCTCTTTCGTTCGCTGGTGGATCGCTCGGTTCGCGAGATACGCCAAAACGAACATCTCGCGGACTTCGAAGGGCGCTTCATCGAGATACCACGGTAACGTGAAGTCCTCGAGTCGCGCCTTCGGCCCAACTGGCGCACCGAGGACCGCAAGCGTTCGGCCCAAGACCGAACCGGCGGTCGTCGGTCGAACCTCCGTTGCTCGCGAGTCGGCATCCTCGTGGTAGAACTCGTACCCGATACCGACTCCTTCGAGGGCGTCGATCACGTGCGAGCGGTGATCGCGATGGTTCAATGCGAAGGAGGGGACGAACGTCTCGGTGGCGATCGAGCCGCCGGAGAACACGTTCGCGACGAGCGTGTTCAGTGCGAGAAACGTCTGGTCTTGCATCGTCGCATCCAACCAGCCGTAGTCGCGGGCGATCTCGATCCCGCGGGCGGCATCCGGCTTCCCGCCGTCAGTCCACCCACGAACGCGCCCACGTGGTAGCTCCAGCGCATTCGAGATCGCGTAGGAGCCTTTGTTCGGATGCTGACTCGCGTATCGCAGCACTGCCTGATAATCGAGGACGGCCGCCCACGGATCACTGTATGCCCCGCCGTCGTAGGTGCGCGCGAGGTCGCGCCCGTCGACTACGGGGGTGTCCCAGTCCATACTGGGTTTCAGATGTGAGACTTCAAATAGGTGTTGAATCATTGAACAGTCAGCGAATCGCAAGACGGCGTGGCTTCAAGGGGGTGCTGTAGGGTCTCTGCATCTCCCTAATTATCAGATCTGAAAGTGACACGAAACGTCGTTTTCACCAATGTGTTGCAATACGGGATAATTATATATATACAGACTTCACTGGATGCAAGTAGCCCCGAAACACCGAGAAGGCAACGCCGAGGTGCGATTTCCAATCCCCCTCGAGCGTCACCGAGTGCTACCGTGGCACTCGAGATAAGCCTTCTCACCGTTTGCGGGTGCGTGAAAACGCAAAATCAAAACATGGATCTTAAAAAATATCAAAGCAAGCTGATCGGAAGCGAAGATGAGCGAGCTGTATCGCCCGTCATCGGTGTCATTCTCATGGTCGCGATAACAGTGATTCTCGCGGCTGTGATCGCAGCGTTCGTGCTTGACCTTGGTGATAGTATGGGTGACGGAAATGTAAACGCGGGTGTGAGTTCTGATGTGAGCAACTCTGACGGCGAGGTTACACTTTCCGTTGAGACAATGGGTGATGCTGATTACTTCAGGCTCGGTGGCGATGTTGTGAGTGGAGATGAAGCGAATTTAGAAGGAAATCTTGATGCAACAGGAGATACAGTTACTCTTACCTTAGCAGACAATACTGGATCTATTAACAATAATCCCGGTTCTGGAGTTCAAGCTCTAAATGAACAAGAGGGAGAAGCTAATATTGTTGCTGTAGATGGTGACTCAGAAACTGTTGTTGGCAGTTTTGAGTGGGACTTCGAAGATGATGTTTACGATCCGTGATTAATATGGGTATAGAAAAATACCGTAATAAACTGATCGGAAGCGAAGAAGAGAGAGCAGTATCACCAGTTATCGGTGTCATTCTCATGGTCGCGATAACAGTCATCCTCGCGGCCGTGATCGCAGCATTCGTACTGGATCTTGGCGACAACATGGGAGAAGGGAACGTAAACGCTGGTATCACTACTGACGTTAGCGATTCTGATCGAGAAGTCTCGATTTCCATCGACAGTGCAGGAGATGCAGAAGAGTTCAGGCTTGCAGGGGATATTCAGCAGTCACTGAGTATAAGTGAAACAGGCGATGCAACATCTATTTACCTACCATCAGAAGGTGGAAGCGTCAATATCGTTGCTGTAGCTGGCGATGCAGAAAACACTGTCGGAAACTTCGAATGGGAAGATGGGGTGAGAGCGGATGCTACTGCTGAAGTTGATGAGGATGCAGGTGAGAGTGGTGAAGTGACTGTTACCATTGACGAAGCAGGAGATGCAAATAGCTTCTACATTGATTGGGATGGTAGTGACACGACCAATCTAGATGTCAGTGGTGGTTCGGACACTGTTGACTTAGACGGTGACGGAACTGGTACTGTTGTTGCCGTCGACGAGGATACTGACGACGACATTGAGGACGAAATTGAATCGTTCTAAATCACTCGACTAATTTCGGCCAGCTCAATTTCGACTTTGTTTTTGAGGGCAGTGGCAGAGATGTTCATCAAACCGTTATAATCTGGTTCTGTTAGGCTTGAGAAGTTTCAATTCCCCATTTCGATAGTAACGGAAAAATCTCATGGAAATACGGGACCGTGGGATCTGAATAAATCAATACATCCCAACCATCGAGTCCAAGCTATATCTCGATAGTCGTATTATCCGACTCGAATATGATCATTCGATACAATAGTTCGAAACACATTCACCAGCTTAAATTATTAGTGTTGAATCATTTGTTTCATATGATTCCTCAGGGCTCGAACCCCTCGACCAATTCGAGCGACCATTCTCCCTCACCCACATGCCGAATATGGACGTGATGTTCGCCCTCGAGTCGCCCATCCTCATCTAACAGCCCCTCGAGGCGGACGTCGTCTTTCGGGAGCGTGATACCGACCGAATCCTGATCCAGCTGGCGGAGTTTGTTCAGTGCCATAGCAGGCGGGCAACCCCCCTTCTCATAAAAGTTGGTGACTCTCGGGAAACCCAAGGTGTTCCGGAGGTTTTCCTGACGTTTTCGTCAGCGCGGGGAAACCGGCTGGTCGTATGGCATTAAGCCTCCCGCAGAAGTACGTCCCTGACTCGGTTCGTCAGGAAGACGGTATCGACTTGACAGACAGTATTCTCGCCCCGCTGTTCGTGCTGGCGTCGTTCTCGATCGGCGCGGTCGGCACGCTTCAGTTCAGCGCGCCGCTCGACGTGGCACTCACGGACTCGCTCTACTCGGCCCACGGGACGGACATCACCTACGCGTTTATCCTCTCGATCTCGATTCTCGTGGTCGGCTGGTTGACCAACGAAAGTACCCCCGAGGACTGGACCGACGTCGAGACCGTCGTTGTGCTCCTGGCGGTGCTGTTGAACGTGCTCGGGGCACTCGTCCCAGCGATGCAGGTCACCCTCGAGAGCATGTGGTACGTCGGCTGGTTCAGCGTCTTTCTGAACGGAGCCGCGTTCTACGTCATCGCCTACAAGTAACCGATTCGATTACCTACAATGGCATTTTCAAGATTCACCACGGCGGTTGTTGCACTGGCACTGATTACGGTTAGCATCGCTGGCGCGGCTGGACTCGGCGCGGCGGCTGTGACCGATATGGCGAACGAAGAGGTGATCTTCGACGACTCGAGCAACCTGACGGTCTCGGTCGACTGGAGGGACGGCGCGGACTCGAGCGCGACGGCAGATATCACGGTCTACGGCGAAGACGCATATCACGTCGACGGCGACGACGTGACGGACTCGCATCTGAACGCGACCACCCTGACCGGGACGGTCGCCGAGTTCGATACAGAAAACGTCTCGAACGACACGTCGTTCGATGTCGAGCTGGACTCGAGCGCGACGACGGTCACGATCGCGGCGGCGGACATCGCAGACGACGGGACGGTTGATCTGTCGACGCACACGGCTGACTCGCTGACGGCCGACGATACGATTCTCTCGGTGACGGCGACGGCGGATACGGTCGTCTCCGACTCGATGACCGCTGATCCGGGCAACACCACGGAGGCAGAATACACGACGGCGGACGGCCTGACTGACGGCGACTCGTACCGCGTGATCGTCTCGGCCGACGACACGGAAGCCGATTCCGTCACTGTCGACGACGGCTCGATCGGTGGCATCTTCACTGGCGCGGACGGCTCGCCCGGCTTCGGTGTCGGTGTCGCGGTGATCGCGATCGCGTCGGCAATGGTCGCTCGAGTTCGTCTCGGTGGTGGTAGCTGATGGCTGCCGACGGATCGGCCCACAGCCCACAGCCCACGGCCCACGAGGTCGTGCCCGGCTGCTCGATCGACCGCCGGACGTTCATCAAAGGGACGGCCGCGAGCATGGCTCTCGCGGTGGGTGGGACGGCCTCGAGCACTTCGGCATCGGCACAACTGGCGACCTACCCAATGCCGATTACTGGTCCGGTCGCATTGTTTCGTGGCTTTGGTGCCCTTGCTGATCTCGGTGATGAGTCGGGTGAAGATCTGCATACGCGGATCTACGCTGACGCGGTTGAACTCGAGGAAAACCGTGGCCCGGCACTAAACTCAATCCGTGATAATGTCACAATGCTCAAGGGCTATGTGCGGAACAATATGGCCTTTGAGATTGCTGATAGAACGAAAGCAGGAGACTCTGAGGCTGACGTGCTTGCTGCTGCTGAGTCCGTTGTATCTGCTAATGCGGCAGACATTCAGGGAAAGCTGTATAATCTCTGGGCAACTGACTTCCTCGCTTCCATGCGTCGGGCTGAACAAGTCCGACAAGATGGATCACTCACAAACTATGGCTCGGTGTTCTATCTGTCGTTCTATGATGGCACTGGGATTACCACCCAGCCAGTAACTACCGAAAACAATGTTCACGTTGGGTACTGGGACTCGAGTAGCAACAGTAACGATTCGCTGTATCCGTGGGAGTGGACAGCACAGCAGAGCACCGAGCTTGCGCCGTGGAATGATATAGCTGCTCACACTGTGACGACAACGCTGCTTGATGGCAGCCAGTCCACGCTTCCCGCGCATTCGTTCATCCGTGACGACTCGATCGGATTCGTGCCAACTGCCGAATTGTCGAGTCCGACGTTCGAGCCGGGTAATGGTACATCGTACACTGACACGTTAGGTCACTTGTACGAATTCCTTGCAGATCGTGACGAGTATCAAACAATAGTCGACGAAAATGGCTACACTGACGCGTCTGACCCAACATCTGACGCTGCAATCCGTTTCAGTGCGTATCCGCTGAATCCGGACCCCGAAGACGATGCCGCGGTGTTCTTCGACGTGCAGAAATTCGTGGAAATAGACCGGAATATCCGCGACCTGCACGACGAACTCCAAACGGAAGCGCAAAATCTGGTTGACCTGCTGTACCAGCCGATCGTAGATGGCGAGGTCAATGCTCACGACATTGCCAGCGGTGAGGCAATCTTACAGGCTGCCGACAATGCCGAAGACTGGCAGGACATGGCCGGATACTACCGCGCTGTGAACTTCCCCGAAGCTGAGAAACCCGGTACGATCATGGCCGGGGAATTGACGCTCGAGGGTGCAATGTTCTGGACAAGTCCCTCTGGTGACGGCTTACCTGTCGGCTCAGAGATCGACCCGTCTAATACGATCGGTGAGTTGCACATCGCTGCCGAGATCGTTGACGGACCGTCCGATCAGGTTGGCGATCTTATCACTCACCAACTGCAAAATCCGTTTACTATCGAGAGTGTCAAAGACGATAGTGAAACTCTCCATTTCGAAGAACGTGATCTAACAGAACCAGCAGATACAGAGGAGATCATTAAACGACTGCAACAGGCGTATGACGACGAAAGAGAGACTCGAGACGGTGAAACTAATGTCTCTGTCACTGTTGAGTCCGATCCGATCGGGACGGGACTACTCGGCAATCTCGGCGACAGTGCTGGTTATCTCGGTCTCGGTCTCATCGGCGTGACTGTCCTCGCGGTGATCGGATTCGTGACTGACCTTATTCCGGGACTGGGGAACTAACATGAGACGGATTTTCGTTTTTGCCACGATTGCAGCAGTGGCGCTGGCGATGGGCATGGGCTTATGGGCGGCTCCGATCTCGGCACAAGAAGACGCGGTCAACAACTCGAGCGACGAGCTCAACGAGACGGCCAACGAGACCGCGGTCGAAGCTGGCGACGACTACCTTCGAGAGATCGACACCGAGACGCGGATCGTCGACTGGGAGTACCGGCCGGGTATGTTCACGATCACGCTCGAGGCGGACTCGCCGACGAAGGTTTCGATGACCGAGGCGGGTGACTTCGAGGAAGGCACGGGTTCGTTCAACTACCGAGAGTTCGACCTCGAGGAAGGAACGAACACAGTCACCATGCCGGTCACCGATCGGCAGGGCGCGGGCGTCGCGATCGCGACGCGACAGTCACTCGAGCAAGGGACCGGCGCGTTCGTTTCGGTCGGTCAGGTTGAGCAAAACCCGTTCCGGCACTTCGGCGGTGAGTCCGGGCTGTTCTCGGGTATCCTCATGACCGTTGGGCTGGCGGGCGTTGGGACGTGGTACGTCCTTCGCTCCGAAGACAGCGGGGTGATCGAAGCATGAGCGACACGAGCGGCACGTTCGGCTCCTGGAGCGATCGACTGACGTACATCATGGCGGAAGGTCAGTTGCTCGTCCTCGGGCTGGCGGTCTCACTCGGCGCGGCACTGATCTGGATACGGCCGTCACTGCCGGGCGTTCCCCCGATCGTCTTCGGTTGGTTCGCAGCGCTGCTCCTGCTCGGGCCACCGCTGCTCGCGCTGTTCGTGACGGGTGCGCGGAAGCTTCGGCAACGACGGATGATCGAGGTTCACCACATCAACGCCGTCGAGGACGTCCGGCGAAAGCTCTACGTCGAGCCCAAGGTCTGGGACGAAAAGACGGTCGAAGGCCCGAGCCCATACCGAGTGAATGACGACGAGGCATTCGAAGTTCGCGAGTTCGACTGGCACGAGGACCAGGGCGAGACTGGCACCCTCATCGTCACCGGCTGCTACTTCTCACAGCTGTCGGACTCGAAACTCGTCACGGTCAAAGCCATGCTCGAGGACATCCACGGCGAGCTGGTCGAGACAGCGATCGCCTACAACAAACTTCGCGGCCGGATCTCGAGAATGGGTATCGAGATCGAACGCGACACGATTAACGCGCACGCGGAGGCGGACGAGCGCGGGTTGATGACACAGAAGACGAGCGTCAAGGAGCGGTTCGAAGCCGCCGAAGACGATGTGACCGAGTGGTCCAGCGACGAGATCAGCGACCTCGGCGAGTACGAACAGGAGTTCGACCCAGCCGACCCCGATCCCGTGACGATCGATCAGGGAGCGATGGGCATGGGCGATGGGCAAGCAGCGACCGACGGAGGACCTGAACAATGATTCCTCATATCGAGCACTACGGATTCAATAGCAACGCACTCGAGATGTATCGAAATCAGTTGTTCGAGGGGATAGCGAAAGCCCCGAACGACGAACGATATCGCTTGGTCGAAGAACAGCTGTGGGACGAAGTACGATCCATCGAGCGGCGACGAAACGACCATCTTGCCGCCGTGATCGCCGGCCGAAACGGAGGGTCAGAATGAGATACATCTACGACGGTACGTTGCGGAATCGAACAATTGAGCCACCGAAGGCGTTCGTCGGCAGTGAGCCGGTCATGTCGGCCCGGAGGAACAGTTTCGGGAAGCTGTTGTACAAGCTTCGGCGGACCGAGAAACCGCTAATCGTTGGTCATGAGCAAAATCGATGGAGGTGGACCGATGACTGACGACAACGCACTCCACGTCACGGGCGAAGCGCGAGAGTACCAGGACGGATTCGGTCAGCGAGAGAATCGCGAGATCGCGGACCACGGCGGCATCGTTCGCGATGAATCGATCTCTCGAGCCATGTCGATCCGGTCAATTCACTACGACCCAACGGCTGCCGATCGACCCAAGAAGATGCCCGGCCAGAGCAAAGACCTCGAGAAACACCGTCAGATCAGGATGGTCGAAGGAACTGAAACCTTCCGCAGAGCCATGGAGAACGGCGATATGCCGACGATCAAGCACCTCGTCGGCGACACCTCGAAACGCGCGGACGTCTCTGGATTGAAGGCGATCGGCAAAGTGGACGAACTGGTGAACGGCCCGGCTCCGGTCATCGTCGTCTTGGGCGAGATGGGCGCGGGCAAGACCGACTTCGCGTGTCTGCTCGCACAGCGCTGGCGAGCGCTCCACCAGGAGAACTCGCTGCTCGGCACGAACATCCAGAGCCTCGAGGAGAAAGACCGCTGGGTGGACGACGATGGCGACGTTCAGGACGGATGGATCGGCGACTACGGCACGCTCATGGAGTGGGTCGAGCAGGACGGCGACCCGCTCGAGCACAGCCAGCGCAGCAAACTGTTCATCGGTGACGAGTTCTCGAGTGCCGCCAGCGGCAGCGGGAAGCAGGGATATGAAACCCGACAGAAGATGGCGCCGCTGGTGTACAAGATCCGCAAGTACGGCGGTGCGCTGATCTATATCGCACACGGCGAGCGCTCGATCCATCCGATGCTCTGGCGCGTTGGGACGATCGTCAAGAAGGTCTCGAGAAAGAAGGCGGTCATCGCCGACTCGATTCGGAACGCCCAGCTGGCAGATATCGAGGGCGAGCTCGAAGGCGTTCCACCGACGGACTTCCGATATAACACGAAGGAAGCGAGCGACTGGAGTTGGTCGGAGTACGGCGAGGAAACGGACGACCTCGAGGCGGACCAGGCGGCGAAGATGACGGCCATTTGGACGGCTATTCGGTGCAAAGAAGAGGGAATGACGGATCGTGAAACCGCCAAATTCGTTCCGTACAGCCACGGATGGGTCAATTCCCGGTGGAACGAACACCGCAAGGACGGCAAGCACGTCGAGACACTTGGCAAGATCGAGGAGGTAATCGCATGACAGCGGCGGGTTGGATAGCTGGTTACGGTTACACACCCCCCTTTGCAATAGCTATGGGCGCGGCCCGACAGGGCCGCGTGGCTACGCCCATCGCCTGCGTTCCGTGTGACATGGCTGGCGGAGAAATAAACAAAGGCGCGCGACGAGCGCGTAGGATGTGATCGGAATGGCTGTCGCCCTCCGCTATCTGATCGACGTTGCTCGATTCACCGTTGTCGATCTGGCCCACGAACTACGGATGGATTACGAGCGCGGTGTCTTCTCGAAGCAAACGCTCGCGATCATCGGCGGTTCGAGTGCGGTCGCGATCGCGTCGATCGCGAAGGCTGCATACGGACTGGGACTGAGCGCGCTGTTCTTCGCCGCGTTCTTCACCTGGTCGACTGCTCGAGCCGACCGGCGCTGGCGAGACGAACGGAGGAAACTGTGAACCGATCGAAGCGAGCCAACCACTTCGGAACGATCTGCGAAAAGCGGATGGCGCGGAAGCGTCGGTTCTCTCTCGAGCGCGCCAGCTGGCATGACGCTCGCTTCCAGAACGATACCCCAGTCGAGATCAAATCAACGATGCTCGAGCACGCCGACGGCCAGCCGGGGAACTTCAAGATTTACCGAGCATATCACGAGAAGCTTCGGCGGGCGGACGGCTGGTACTGTTTCGTAGTTTACCGTCCGCACGGTCGTAGCGGGTTGACCGTCGTCAAGGACAAGATGGTTCGGGCGGCCGATCTCCCGCTGCTCCGGTGGCACGGTGGCGGCGATCACCGCGACACTGAGCAGGCGAAGATTGCAATAGGGTCGGTTTTATAACAATTTAGGATAGTTCAAATTCTATCTTTCATTCTTTTCGATTGGGATATACACTCAGAATCAATTGTGCCAAACCAACAGCAATTCCAATGATTACGAGCTGTTCAAGTCTATACGTCGCTTCTGAGATTGTGAATGATGCAGCCTGTTCCTCCGAGTAAACATATACATTCGAAGGGATGGTGTATACTACCCTTTCTTCGGAATGCTCTGGGCCAATTGGGTTGAGATATGTACTTATTAGAAGACTGAATTCATATTCACCGGGTTCATCTGGTGTATATGCCTCGAAACTTCGGTTAAGTGTTGGATTGTCTGAATAGCCGTAGCGGTGCGTGACATAGAACGTTTCTCTTTCTGGAGAAAGTCTCTCCCACTTTGCGATTATGAGTGGTTCATTTCCAATACGGTCTAAGAAATCACGATCAAATTCCACAAGTCCAATACTTTCACCACCATCAGTAGCACTGACATTATAATCGCAACTAAAAGATCCTCCTGTACTTAGATAATCTCCTTCTGGAGTACACTCAGCAATAAATTCTTCTCTATAGATGTATTCACTCTCGGGTTCCTCCAATTGATAGGTGTTATTGTCATAATCTCCCTGACCAACAGATTGGGCAATGGAATGTGTCTCTCTTTCTGGAGTTATGCTTTCAGGACTTTCTAGAATGATTGGCACATATGCTGACAGAAACACAAGAAGTATCACGAGAAAAACCAAACTAGGTATATATTTTAAATTTATATTACTGATCACTGCACATTTTGTGTTTGAATCCGGTTCTTTTGACTTTGGCTTTTCTCCCCCGTTTTGTTCCTGTTCGGTACTAGAATCAGACACTTCATTTGGATCGGATTTGTCACCCCCACTAGTCATTATATTCACAATATGTTTTCACTCGCTAAAACCTACTGTTACCGCCGTGCTAATCAGGGCTGACGGCAACCTCTGTCTCGATCTTGAAGGACATTGCCTTCGTTGATAACGTCTCGGCGATCTCCCGGCGCTGCTCGAGCGTGAGATCATCGCGCTCGAGGACTTGCCGGATCGCACGGACAAAGTGGGGGACGTCATCGCAGGCACTGACCACAGCTTTCGTCCTGTTGCAGTCGTAGAAGTCAGCTGCTCGCTCGATCGCGTCTCGTCGATACGCATAATCGCCGTCGGTTCTGATTCGCATGCTCGTACACACGACCCCCGAAATCCTAGTTTTTTCGGCTCACTCAACGCCCCATATCGGCCCAAAACGGGGGTGATCTGTCGGCCCATCGTAGATAAATCCCGGCTCGAGGGACCGATCGACTCGAGATATGCACACGGCGTTTCCGATCTCGTGTGCATATCCGGGAAACGGATTCTGTCGACGTGCAACCCCGAGGGATAGTTTGAAAATTTGAGGGATATTTCCTATTTCGTAGGTGTCGTAGTTGGATATAGGAATGAGACAAAATAGAAACATGACCAATGTGTGACTGACAAGGGAAAATATTATTTGGATAACACAACACTGAGAGAGCATGTCCGATACAATCGAGATTGATTCGGATGAGCGGAAGAAACTAACTTCAGGAAGAGTACCAGACAGGAAGAAGTACACGTATTTTGCTCTGAATAACGCAGTACGGTACAGTGGCGTGAATAAAAAGGAGCGACTCGGTGATATGCAGGCAATATATGATACTTTCGAAGAAGTCCATCCCAACGGTGACTTCGAAGACTGGGAACAATTCTATTACAACCGACATGAGGGAGAGGAACGGTTAGAAGAAGCGACAGAGGACGCTTACGGTATGTTAGTGAAGATTCGAGAATCGATAAAGCAACTTGACAAGGACGATGTTCGCAAGTTTGTGGAAGGGATGTCTCTCTATGGAACCTATGAGAATAGAAATCCGCGCCAAGCCGTACGGAGGAAATTGATACAAGATGTTCGGGGTTGTGAAGAAGTTGAAGAGGGAGAATGGTTAATGTATGAGGGAAGGAAGATTCGAATTCTCCCAGAGGGTAAGGAGGAGAATTCCGACTTTGACGGGATTAGGATATTCTATGAGGAGAAAGAAGAAGAGAATACAATCACGATCAATCTTAAGGAGTTGAACCACCAGATTACCGATTTTTAGGCAGGTGAAGCTTCTGGTTCTTCCTCTTCTATCGAGCTCTCGGGCAGGTCCCTTGAGATATCCAGTATCCATTCTTCGCCATTCTCCACCTTCTTCAGTAACCGCAATCCTGCTTCTGAATATCGGTGCTGTGGGTAGTCAGAGTGGAATGCGATATCCATGTGATATCTATTGTTGAAATCCCGAATATCTATCCCGGTCTCCTGCTCAATTTTCTCGATGTTATCATCCATCGGATGCCAGGTATCGTAACCGAGTTCATTGGAGATGTCTGTGAGACGATATCGGTATAGAACATTTGCATCCGGCGGATCGTCCATCATAGACACCCCAAATACTGTTGCAAAATTATCTTCAGAATCGGCTGCTGTTTTGAGAGACTCGTAATTTATATTAACCTCCTTCCTCGGAGCTTTTTCTGCGATTATATCGTATGTATTGGCCATAACTGTTCTCAGGAGTTTGAGATTGACTCCTTCAATACTACCACCGGATCCAAAGGCCCGGAAGACCCACTCAAATCCACTGGCCACGATATAATTTAGAATAATCGTCCTGTCGCCTACTGTTTGGAACCGCTTTTGATAATCAAACTTCGCAAGCTCAGAGATATCATCCTTCCATTTGAGGAAGTATAGATTCTCAACAGCCTCGTTTTCATCGGGAGCAAGCACCTCATCCAGATCGGATAGGATTTTCTTCACATTGCGGTCTCCAACACCGTATCCGGTGAAGAGCACTGGATGTTCCGCGAAATATGTGAGTAACTTCGCGGTAAGATATTTTTTCTTCTCATCATAGTTATTGTAGTCTTCCGCAGTGAGGACAAGACTATCAGGATCTGACACACACCCGTGTATTTTGTAGATTTCTCCAACACTTTGATGTGGCGACCGTAGGACTTCTTCGCCGATTATTGGTTCATACTCCGGGAAGATGACTTCTAAAAGAGGATCATAATTAGTTGTGATTATAGATTGAGGGCTGATATCCTGCAAGAGCTCTATTTCCTCATGATACTGTTCATCAATGTCTTCTATGCTCTCCGGTGACTTCTCTTTCAAATGCTCACAAATAGAGTGTTTTAGGAAGATGTCTTCTCCATAATTGTCGCCGTCATAAAGCTTGGAAGGGAATTGAGATTTATCCTCAAATGCCCATTCGTAATAGGCATCTGCGAGTTGCTCCCCAATTTTTGTTTCGTCCATCCCCTTCTGGGTATAATAACCGATTTCGGCTGCGGTGGGACACTGTTCAGCCATCTCTTCGAGGAGCTCAAGCCAATCGGGGCCGTCGAAATATCGTCGTGAAATACCTGATCCGACAAATAATATCGGTTGACAGGTCATCTCTTCAACTTTCTCCTCAACAGCAGAGGAGACAGTGTCAATATATTCGCCGTATGACGTTTGAGGCATACGCCTACTTCCTACTCCGCCAAAATAAGAACTTTGACTAATCCGCTTCTGCGACCCCAGATAGTATCAAACACCTCCGTTTCATGTGCTTCAACTGGAGATCTACGTACGGAGGTGGGGGTGGGGCGCTGTAATTTTTTGACGCTGTCCCCTTGGGGACACCCGCCAAGGGGGCGTTCGCGCGCAGCGCGAAACGACCCCGCATGCAGTGCGGTGCGATCGCTGT
Source organism: Natronorubrum thiooxidans (assembly GCF_900156475.1). Lineage (GTDB taxonomy): Archaea > Halobacteriota > Halobacteria > Halobacteriales > Natrialbaceae > Natronorubrum > Natronorubrum thiooxidans. The sequence continues at coordinate 22,025 of NZ_FTNR01000014.1, read as the reverse complement.
GCCGACCCCGCCCTCGAGGCGCAAATAACAACCACAGTTGGACAGTAACGGCTATTATACAACCTGAATTGCTGAAAAGAAGTGTCGAGCGAGTGTTGCCACTCAGAGGGACGGCGCTACCAGTCAGGCGCGAGCTTCCCGAGCGGACGGGCGGCAGTGTCGCCCTCGGGTGACTGCCAGACCATGTGGATACTCGCAAAACCAACTGGGTCGTTCCCGGACTTGCGCCACTTCTCGATCGCCTCTCGAGCGACTCGCTGGGCGTTTTCGTAGCTGTCGCCTTTCAGCGTCGAGAGGATCGTATCCACTCGTAGGCGCTTCGGGTTCCCGACATCGTCGAACTCGAGATCGGCACCGTTCTCCGTGAGCCACTGCTGAAACGGCGAGAGTTCCGCAACGTGGTCGGCCAAGCCCATGATGTGTTGCATCCGATCGGCGTAGCTCTCGATCGCGTACTCGGCCGACTCGACGAGCCCGCGAAGTTCCTCGCGATACTTCCGGGCACGGAACGAGATCTGCCCTTGATCCAATTCGAAGATATCACCGAGGTCCTGGATCGCTCGGTAGATCGTCGCGGGGTGTTTGCCCAGCTGGTCGGCGAGATCGTCGACCGTCGCACCGCCGTCGGTCGCGACTGTCTCGGTGACATCCCGAGCAGTCTCGCCCATATCTCGCAGCGTCGTCATCAACAGGTGATCCGACTTCGCCTCGAGGCGCGGCGTTGGATCGTCGTAGAGTTCCACCAGGTCATCTCGAGCGACGGCGTCGAAGTGATCGTCCGGAATGTAGACACCGTTCCCATCGGGACCGAGCGGGATGTCTTCCCAGTGGAGCGCGTTCAACAGCGTCTCCTCGATCTGCTCGGTCACCTCGTGGCGATCGGCCCATGCCCATGCCTCCTTGTCGTTCATCGACTTGTTCACCAGCACCTCCACCTTCGGATGGTACGACGGGTGATCTTTCGAGACCGCATCCGGATCGGCCAGTTGGTAGATCTCGAGCTTTCGCCCGTAGGTGTGGCCCGGCATGAGCTTCCCAGCTGAGGCGGGGTTCAGAAACAGCCGGTTCTGGTGATTGACGACTTCCTCGTTGTCGATGTGGAGCTCGGCTTTGATGCCCTCCAGGTCGGAGAGATACAGCGCGACCTTCTGGAGCACCCCGGCCGACGAGAGCTTTTCCGCCCACTCCCGTCGAATTCGCACGTAGCGCTCGTACGCCCACATCCGACTCGCCGAATGCGGATCGGTTCGGAAGTACTCAGGATAGATCCGTTTGTTCGCGTGCTCGAAGATAGCCGCGTAGAACTCCGGCAGCAACTCGAGCCCACGTTCGGGTTCGATGTTACTAGTGTGGAACTCGACGTCCACACCGTCGACGTCACCGACCTGATTCTCCCAGGGCAGCTGTATCGGATCGCCGGTCTCCCAGTGGCGCATGTTCGGAAACCGCGGCGAGATATTGTACGATGCTTTCCGCTCGCCTCGCCCGCGGCCCTTGATATCCCACTCGTAGAGGCGTTCAGCGTTGATCCCATCCGACAGTCGCGGGGCGAAGCCGGACTTGCTGTAGCTCACCTCGAGGTGCCAGGGCTCGCCGTCGATCTCGACGTCCAACTCGAGGTAGCCCTCGAACGGCGCACCGAGCATCACCGACGACAGTGCATCGTACGGCCCGCGGCCCCAATCGGCCCACTTCCAGCGGCCCTCGATCTCGTGCGGCGTCGTCTCGACTTGTGACACCGCTACTCACCTCGCTCCGACTCGAGTAGTCCGGTCAGCACTGCCACCGGATTCCACCACGTCGCGCCACCGCAGGGGTGGCACACATGCTTGAACGAGGTGAGATCTGCCGTCTCGAGTGTGGCGGGATCGACGTGCGAAGCCTGGTTCAGTTCCTCGAGGCTCGCGCGTTTGACTCGAATCCGCCCACAGCCCACGCAGATCGCATCGACGGGAACGCCGACCGTTCCCGCATCTGCGCTCGCGAGTTCTACCTCGAGGTCGCGATCGGCAGCTTGAGAGTCCGAACTCACGATTGACCACCACTGTCGAAACACTCGTGACGGTGACCGTCGGCGATTGTATACAACCGCTCTCGACAGAACCGACAGTCACGAATTCGATCGGCTCGTGCCCAGGTTCCCGTGATGTCCTGTATCTGAGCGCAACCGTCCCTGACATCGAGATCGGCGTCGGAACTCACAGTCGATCACCCACGGTCACGGAGGGATCGACACCCATCGGATCGATCACGTGCGACCACGCGAGTTTCGCGACCTCCTGTTCGGATCGCGAGCCGCCGACGTCGTACCACCGCCCGACTAATAGTTCGTCGACGATGGTTGCCGGCACGATCGCGCGGGCCACCTGGGGCAATCCCGGCCGCGGTAGGTAGACCACGAGCAGGTACATCCCGGCCGCCTCGAGCAGCTGGTCGTGTGCTCGGCGTTTGACGTAGAATCGCCCTCGAGTCGAGCGGTCACCGTTGCTCGTCTCAATCTGGCAGCCTTTGATCTCGATTGGCGTCTCGGGCTCGACGAGGACGATGCCGTAGAACGGCAGCGACTGACTCGCCTCGAGGACGGCCGTCGTCTTCGCATCGTGCCAGGTGGCCGTTCGATCGCCGACGTACTCCAGGGCGTCGACCGTCTGGACGATCTCGGCCTCGAGGGCATCGCCGCTGGCCTTCGAACTCTCGAGGGCGGACGTCCGCGAACTCATCGCGAACCACTGTCCTCGTGGTCAGTGTCCGATCCTACAGAGCGATCGATTTCCACGTCTCTCCGATACACGAACGCCGCGAGTCCGAGGAGGGAAAATACCAGCCCGGCCGGGTTGACGGTGATCGCGATGACAGCACCGGACGCGACGAGCGCAAACGCCGCTCCGAACGGGACCAGCGGGACCTTCAGGATCGTAGTCTCGTCGCGGTCAGTACCGCTCTCAGACATACTTGAACCCCCGTGTGACCGGCTCTGCGGGATTTGCTCGATTGTCTCGTTCGAGCGAATCAATCCAAAGACGGTTTTCCGAAGTGCCGACTACGTCACCGGTGGCAACGACTCGATTACCGTCTGAGAACAGTACCGTCGCTCCTGCTCCGGTTTGTCTCGGTGTTCCGTGAACGGACCAGTACGCGATCTCGTCGTCTTCAAGATTACTCGCGAGCTTATGCCGGACTGATTCGAAATCCGGAACGTAGATTAGTACATCGCGAAGCCCGCCATCGGTTCGGATCTCTCGAGCCTCGAGCGCGCGACGAACATCCTCGTCTGTGGCTTGGTGGGCCGGATGGGCTATGGGCGTTTGACTTCTGACATCGTAGAGCTGACTCGCGGGAACGAACGAGCCCTCACGCATCGGCCTCACCTCCGTGACGGCCGGGTGACGTCTCCGGATCTGGTATCGAGACGCCCACGCCAGCAGCGGAGCCGCGGCTCAGGCGAGCGTAGGTATCGCACTCAGAACAGCGGTGGGCGCGGTCGTCGTCGTCACCGAACACGCGGCTGAACCGGTCGGAAACGTGGGCGCCACAGTGTCGGCACGAGCTGTCGGTAGCGTGGGCTCCGAACGCTATCGACATCACGACCACCTCCAGAAAGCGGCTGCTGGGTGGTGTGAGAATGGTGGGAGTAAAGCGGCAAAATGACCCGCTTTACTTATATACCGTATGGGATCGCCCGGATTTGAACCGGGGTCACGGGCACCCAAGGCCCGAAGTATACCAAGCTAACCCACGATCCCGTACCTCCATCTACCGGGTGCATTAATTAAAGAGTTTCGTTCTCGACCGAACGGTTTTGCCCATCGACGTACTACGGTTAGCCTCATGACAGGCCTCGAGATCCTGCTGTTGATCCTCGTTCTCGTGGGCGTCCTCGTCGCGGCAGCCCTCGTCCGTGCGGTTAGCCCCTTCATCATCAATGCGGTCGTCGGACTGGTGGTGTTGTTTCTCGCGCAGGCCGTATTCGGTTTCTCGGTAGCGCTAACACCGATCGTCCTCGGGATCGTCGCCCTCGGCGGCCTTCCTGGCTCGATCGCCGTGCTCGTGCTATCGCTACTGGGCATTGCCTTTGTCCCGTAATCACTCAGACGGACTCCTGGCAGTCAGTGCCGGTACACCCCAATCCGCCCTGCAGGTGCGCCGGACACCGTACCAGCAGACCATCTCACCGCTCGGCGGTCGATAGTACCAACAGAGGCGACTGTGTACTGACGGTCAGTGGTCAGCTTCGTTCCGAAAACTCGAACTCGCGTCCACGTTTCTCGAGCAGGGCAGTGTGACGGCCTCGAGCGATTACAGATCCGCGTCGCGAAGCTCGATATCCGCGATGAGTTCGTAGGGATGGGCGTCCTTTCGGATCCCATCGACGAGGGTGAACGCTTCGCTGGGTTCTAAGAAGTGTTCAGTTATCACCCGCCCCAGCGGTGTCGGTTCGAAGCCGTCGATGAAGTCGTACTGCAGGAGTTTCCCGATGGCGTGTTTCGTCGGCACGTCGCCGAGCATCCGGTCGTTGAGCCTCTTTGCGGCCTTGCCACCGACGGTGATGTTCGCCAGCGTTTCCTCGATTGCGGCGGCCTCGTCGTAGTGGGTCATCACCGACTCCATGTCACCTTTCAGGAGTTTGAACGCGACCTCGTCCTCGCTCATCTCCATGGAGTTGTGGTAGGCACAGTCGGGTTCGACGAGGACGTACACGGTCCCCTTGTCATGGTAGTCGGGGCGACCCGCACGGCCGAGCATCTGGTGGAACTCCTGGACCGAAAGCCACTCGATGCCCATCGCCAGCGAGTCGAAAATAACCTGCGAAGCCGGGAAGTCGACTCCCGCTGCGAGCGCGGCGGTCGTCACGACCGCGGAAAGTTCTTGCTCGCCGAACTTGCGCTCGACCTCCTTGCGGCGCTTGTAATCGAGGCCAGCGTGATACGGCGCGGCGGAGTACTCGAGTTTCCGGCTGATCTCGTGACAGCGTCGCCGTGAGTTGGTAAAGATGATTGTCTGGCCGCGATAGCCTTTCGAGGACTCCGTATCGAACTCGCGTCTGACGAGTTTGTTCTCGATCCGGACTTTCTCTTGCCCGTCGGCGAACGTCACGTGGCGTTCGATCGGCACTGGGCGCTCCTCGAACTCGATGAGCGTCGACTCGAGGGCCGCCCCGAGCTGCTCGGGGTTGCCGACAGTCGCCGAAAGATAGACCCACTGTGCGCCGCCGTACTCGTCGCGGCGCGTCGCGCGTTGTTCGCAGGTGTACTTGAGCCGCGAGATGAGCCCGTCGAGCCGGTGGCCGCGGTCGTCTTCTTTGAGCGTGTGGACTTCGTCGATGACGACGGTCCCGATATCGCCCATGTCCTTGCCGGTCCGCAGGGCGTGGTCGATCCCTTCGTAGGTGCCGACGATCACGTCGGCGTTGGGATCGAACTGGTTGCCGTTGTCGCTAATTCGGCTCGCGCCCACGCGAATGGAGACGTCGACGAGATGGCCGTACTCGTCCTGAAAGTCCTCGTATTTCTGGTTTGCGAGTGCGACGAGGGGCACGAGAAAGAGCATTTTCCCCTTCCCGTTTAGGACGCGGTTGAGCCCGGTCATCTCGCCGACGAGGGTCTTCCCGGTCGCCGTCGCCGACACCACGAGCTGGTCCTCACCGTCGAACAGGCCGTTCTCGACTGCGAGACTCTGGACCGGGAGGAGAGTCTCGAAGCGGTCCTCGAGCAGCCCCTGCAAGCCGGGATGGAGGTTCAGCGAGTCCACACGCACGGGATCGACCTCGTCGGTCGTCGCCGAGATGGTATCGAACTTCGTCAGATCGGGATCGAGCTGGCCTTTCAACAGGTTGACGATCCGCTCTAAATCCTGGACCTCGAGCATGAGCTCCTCGAGGCGGTCTTTGGCCGCGCCGGTGACCGCGCCGCCGCCGGAATACGACAGTTGGCGCTCGAGTTCCTGCCGTGCACAGTCCTGGCAGATCCAGTCGTTGTCGTCTTTGACGGCTGTTTCGGTGGTGATCGGCGAGTACCGACCCGCAGAGGCACAGTACCGACAGGTCCGGACGGCCTTGGCCTTGTCCTCGAGTTGGTACCCGCTGAGCATCTCCATGAGTTCCTGGCGACCCTGTCGCGAGGTCTGCTCCGAAATTCGAATCCGCTTGGCTCGACGGGCGAGTTCGATGAACTCGTCGGGCTGGCGGGGCTCTTCGCTTGAGCCGTCTTTGAGCCGGAACTTCGCGGGACGGGGACCAGCCGACGTTTCCGACAGTCCGAGCTTTGCCCGGAACAGCCGCTGTCCGTCGCGCTCGACCACCACGAGATAATCGTCACCGATCTCGTGACAAAAGATCGTTTCGACCTGCTGGACCTGCTTCGACACTGGATAGTCATAGTCGGTCGTCGTACTTGAGCGGTTCGAAACGTCGAACAGCGCGGATCGCGATGAGAGTCAGTGCGCCCCGGACTCGGCTTTCCGTGCTGTCGTAGCGAGCACGAGATCGGGGCCCCAGACGGGCCCGGTCACCTCGTGGGTGGGGTCGGTCCAGCCGGCCGACCGAACGAGTGTCGTCCCCTCTTCGCGGTCGTACCGGAAAAACAGCGCCTCGGCGATGCCGTCCTGCGCGTTTTGAATCGGGTTCCACCACGACGGCGATCGGCGATTGAACCCGAGCAGCAGTAGCTCGCCGCCCGGTTTCGTGACCCGGTGGGCCTCCCGGAGCGCCTCGACAGGATCGGACCAGTAGAGGATCGAACCGATCGAGACCACACAGTCGAACGTCTCGTCCGCGTACGGGAGCGCACAGGCATCCCCGCGAACGAATCGGGCGTCCTCGAGGTGCGTTTTATTTACAGCGGTCTCGAGCTGTGGCCGACTCAGATCGAGGCCGTGGACTGTTGACGCGTCCGTATTCAACTGGGCGATCGTCTCGCCGGTCCCACAGCCGATGTCGAGCACTCGATCCGCCGACGCGAGCTCGAGTCGGTCGATCGCTGCCTGCTGGAGCGAGGCCGGCCAGAACAGCGACGGCACGACGGCGTCGTAGCCCGGTGCGAGGAGATTGAACCAGCGTCGGGTTGCCTCGGTATCCTGTAGCGCGCCCATATCGGACAGTCAACATGGGGTGGCATAACGCTTGGCCGGGCGAGTGCTCGGCTGTGGGTCGTCGCCAACAACTGAGCGGGATGCACAGGGTATTCGAGAACGGCTATGGAGGAGAGGACACACACTCGAGTCAGAAGCAATGATACGGACTGCTGTCGTCAATTCCCGCCGATCACCGACCCCGTCTCTGGTAATCGGCGGGAACTCGGTACAGCAGACCGTATGAGAGATCAGATCGTCTATAACGATCCGTTGACGATGTCGCTGACTGCCTGTGGATCGTACAGCTGTTCGTCGACGCCGTAGACCTGCTCGGCCGCGCGCTGGGTGACGACGAGGTTCGTGATCGGGCCCTGATAGAGCGGGCCACCGCGGTAAACGTCGCCGTTTTCGACGGCCGTCAGCTGGCTGCCGGCGTTGTCCGCGTCCATGTTCGCGACGACGCTGTCCTGGAACTCCTGGGCGCTCTTCGCTTCCTGCCCGCGACACAGGATGACGTCGGGATCGATCTCGAGCAGCGTCTCGTAGTCGATCTGCCCGCCGCCGCTGTGGAAGTCATCGACATTGGTCTCGGCGAGCGCGTCGGTGACGCCGAGGTCGCGCCACTGTTTGAAACTCGTCCCCTCGTCGATGAGGTACGGAAGGAACGTACCGTCACCGTTGGGCCACATGATGGCAACCGACGGCCGTTTGTCTTCGGCTGACACGACATCCTCGAGCGTCGACTGGAACTCATCGTTGAGGGTCTTGAACGCCTCGTAGCGGTCTTCTTCCTGGAACACTTGCGATAGCTTCTCGAAGGCCTCGTACAGCGTGAGGTACTCGTAGTCCTCGTGCCACGGATAGCCTCGCGAGAAGATGCTGTTACCGAAGAAGGGGGCGATCTGCTCGACGTTCTCGATGTCCTCTTCGTCCCAGCCTTCGAATCGGTTCTGCAGGAAGTTGGGGTCGATGACGTGGACATCTGCCTGATACTCGTAGAACTTCTCCTTATCGACGCCGTCGCTGTATAAGGCGTCGATCTCGTCGATGTCGACGCTGACGTCGGGAATTTGGTCGTAGTAGTGAGTGTGGTACCGCGAGGGCATCCAGACGGCCTCCGGCGGCTGCTGACCTAGCGCAATCCCCATGTCGGCCCAGCTACCGTTGTTGGCCACCCACGTCTCCGGCACGCTATCGAACTCGACGTCACCGACCGGCTGCATCGAAATCGTTCCAGCAGCGTCATTCGACGCATCCCCGTCGTCACTTCCGCCATCGTCGAGACAGCCGGCCATCGCACTGCCGACGGCGGCTACCCCACCCATTCGAAGGACGTTCCGTCTCGTCCAGCACCGTTGGTCGTTCATCGATTTTTAGGCTGGCCTAAAAGTATAAAAACGTTCCGAAAAGCAGCACTTCAGTTCCGATTCGGAAGCGCTCGTTTGGGTAGCACCTGTAACTCGGGTTCGCATCTGACGGTGGCCTCGACGCCGAAGACGTCCGCAAGCAGCGTTTCGGTTACCACCTCCTCGGGCGGGCCCCAGTCGTACAGTTCGCCGTCACACATCGCGATCAGGTAGTCCGCAAAGCGGGCCGCCTGCGAGATGTCATGGAGAATGACGGCGACGGTGACGCCTTTTTCCTCGTTGAGTTGGCGAATCGTCTCGAGGACGCGAAACTGGTGGTGGACGTCAAGAAACGTCGTCGGCTCGTCGAGCAACAGGACGTCTGTCTCCTGTGCTAGTACCATGGCGATCCAGGCCAGTTGTTTCTGGCCGCCGCTTAGCTGTCCGAGTTCGGCGCTCCGAATGTGTTCGATACCGGCCAACTCGATCGCGCGTTCGACCGCTTCGTGGTCCTCGTCACTGACTCCGTCAAAAAAGCCCCGATGCGGATAGCGTCCGTGGTAGACGAGGTCTTCGACGGTGATCGAGCCGAGCGAGTCGTTTTCCTGCGAGAGGACGCCCAGCTCGCGTGCCAGCTCCTTTTGGCTGAACGACTCGAGGTCCTCGTCGTGGATCCGAACTGTTCCCGCTTCCGGCTCGAGGTGGTTCGAGAGCGCCTTCAGAAGCGTCGACTTCCCGCTGCCGTTCGGGCCGACGAGGGCGGTGACCGCACCCTCGGGAACGTCGAGGCGAGCACAGTCGACGATCGTCTCCTCGCTCGTCGGATAGCTGAGTTCGAGGTCGTCGCCGACGAGGGCGCTTTCGACGGCGACACCGTCTTCGTCGGTGATGCGTTTCTGTTCCCGTTCGCGGTCCATCTCCTGTCGTGTGTGGTCCATTATAGCTCACCCATCGATTGCTGTTTCCGCATCAGATACAGGAAGTACGGGCCCCCGATCAGCCCGGTCACGACGCCGACGGGCATCTGGATGCCGTCCAGTGCGAGACGTGCGCCGACGTCGGCGGTGACCATCAGTGCCGGGCCGGCGAACAGACAGCCGACCATCAGCCGCCGATAATCCCCGCCGACAGTGTTCCGAACGATGTGGGGAACGACGAGGCCGAAGAAGCTCACGACCCCCGCAATGGCGATCGCGACGCTCGCGGCCAAGATCGCGACGGCCGAGAGGAAAAAGCGGACCCGTTCGACGCGCATCCCGAGCGATTGGGCGGTTCGCTCGCCTAGCATGAGGACGTTCAGCTGTCTCGAGCCGGCGAGCGCGATCGCGACCGCGACGATCGCCGGCAGGAGCGCGATCCTGACCTCCCCCCAGCCGGTTCCCGTGAGCGAGCCCGTAAGCCAGGCGATCGCCGTCTGGACGACACCCAGATCGTCCGCGAAAAAGAACAGTCCCTGCTGAAGCGACTGGAAGACCATGTTGACAATGACGCCCGCGAGCACGAGTCGAACGGGATTGGTCCCTCCCTTCCAGGCGATCGTGTAGACGACTGCGAACGCGAACGTCCCACCGAGGGCAGCGATCAGTGGTAGAAACGGTGAGAGGCCGCTGAAGACGACGAGTGTTGCCAGAACGGCGAACCCAGCGCCTGAGCTGACGCCGAGTACGAACGGACTCGCCAGTTCGTTGCGCGTCACGGCTTGAAAGATCGCACCGGAGACCGCAAGCGTCGCGCCAGCGATAATGCCGACGAACACCCGTGGGAGCCGGAGGGTCCAGACAACGACACTTCCGGTGTCCATCTCCGGCAGGTCGGTACCGAACAGGAACGCCGACCACGCGTCGAGATCGAAGACGACATCGGGGTTAAAAACCGCCCTCCAGGCCTCGCCGAACGTCATCGAGTACTCCCCGAAACTCACCTGTATCAGTCCGGCAACGATCGTAACGACCGTACTCGCCAAACAAAACACGATGAGCGTTCCCGTCACCCACCCATCCCGCTGTCGGGTAGGCGCGTGTTCACCCATCGACTTCGCTTCTCGCATTACATTTAGGTGCACCTAAAAGGTGTTTAGTAGTTGTGGTTCGAGACGAGTGCTCGCCGACGGTCGTCCCGTCCGAGTCCTCTCGCATTCGAGGCCGGCGACGTGTGCCGACGACCACCACGCGGGCGTCGTTACTCGAGCAGTTCGATCTCGTCGTCGCCGTTGGGAACAGCACAGAGGAACGCGCCGTCTCGATCCCCGTCGTTGCGATACCAGTGGACGGTTCCGGCGGGAATATACAGCGAGTCACCCGCTTCGACCGTATACTCCTCGTCACCGTCGACGGCGTTGCCGTCTGCTCGATGTGCCTTTGGCACATCGCCGATACCGACCGTGTACTCGCCCTCGAGGACGTACTGCTCGTGTTCGACCTCGTTGGTGTGTTCTGGCACCGTCGCGCCGGCCTCGAGGACGAACCGCCGGATCGCGAACGTCGGCGCGCCGTCGCTCTCGTCGATCAGAACGCCTTTCTCGAGGCCATCAGCGGCGTCGACAGACTCGTACTCGATCTCGTCGCCACGTCGGAGCACGTGGGAGCCGTCGTCAGTGGTGTGCATGTCTATCCGTGGACGGTGGAGATACTAAACGTTCGGTGGACCTCAACAACGGAGCGCTGTCGCTCACCGGTGTAAAATACTGCAATCAAGTGCCGATACTACCGCGAATTCGCCTTACAGGCGCTCGACGTTCGTCGCGCGCGGGCCCTTGGGGGCCTGCTCGATATCGAACTCAAGCTCCTGTCCTTCCTCAAGGTCCGGGCCGCCGATGTCTTCCATGTGGAAGAACACGTCGTCGTCCGCGTCCTCAGTCTCGATGAATCCGTAGCCGCCAGTGTCGTTGAAGAAATCAACGGTTCCTTTCGCCATTGCTTTTGGATAGAGTGGCCGTATATGCATAAAGCCTGCGACTCGCCGCAAGTGCCGATATCGGGCGCTATTGGGGTTTCAGGGACTATATCGGCGATTTTGGAGAGCGGTCATGGCCCGTCTCGTTCCTCGAGGCGATGGACCGCCATCGAGACGAAATACACCAGCATAAACACCAGAAAGCCGACGATGAGGCCACCCAGTTCGGCTGCACCGATGCCGGCAGGACTGACCACTGCTAGCGCCGCCAGCGCCACGAGAAACACACCAATCGTAAAGAGGCCAATAACGTAATAAAATCCCGTATCGGACTCGAGGAACGCTCGCATAGCCAACCGTTTTACTGCGAGCGGCAAAACGCTACCGACACAGGTGCTCTCGACTGCGTTTCGAGGTCTCGAACGTCGAGACTGAAACCGACGCCTTTGGCGTCGCTCTCATACGGACTGCTGTCGTCAATTACCGCCGATCACCAGAGACGGGTCGGTGATCGGCGGTAACTCGGTACAGCAGACCGTATCAGTGGAGGAGGCTGTCCGTCACCGCTTCGTACTCCTCGGGAAGCTCCGCTGCGATCGCTTCAGGATCCGTCTCGCCGTTGATATTCACCAGATACGTCCGGCCGGGTTCGTCACCGTAGATCCCCTGAAAATCGTAGACGAAGCCGTAGACGTCGACCTCGTCAGGGACGTCGTCGGCCGCACGAAGGAACCGTGTCTGATAGTCGACGTTGTACTCGACGAGCTGGTTGATGACCGTCTCGTCGTTGGCATCGGCGTCGATCAGGTCGCTCTCGAGGCCCTCTTCGATCACCGGAACGAGCTGTTCGACCCACTTGTCGACGCCCCGCGGGCCGGGGAGTTCGCCGTCGGTTGCGGCGTTGTAGGCTGCGGTGACGGCACCACAGCCGGTGTGACCGACGACGGCTGCGACCGTGGTTCCGGTGTGTGCGATCGGATACAGCAGTCCGCCGTCGACGATCTGCTCGCCGTCGTCCTCGTCCCAGACCTGATTACCGATATTGCTGGGGGTAAAGACCGTTCCCGGATCGTCTACACCCCACATTCGTTCCTGTGGGACACGGGAGTCCGAACAGCAGACGGAGACGACGTCGGGGTGTTGGCCGTCCTGTACCGCCGCAAAGTAGTCGTCTGGGAGTCCCGCTACGTGGCGCTCGTTTCCTGCGAGTAACGCGTCTAGTACGTCGTGATCTGCGCCCATACGAACGACATGGTGGATGGCCGTCAAAACGGTTGCTCTTTGTGCACGTGTCACGGCGTCGTTTAGACCCTGCCTAGATGCTGAACTCGAAGAGAATCCGGTTCCGGGAGCCGAATATTCACGTTCCCGAGCATCCATGCGTGCGTATGGCAACGACCAGACAGTGGCGACTTGCGAGCCGTCCAGTCGGCGAACCGACCCAAGCAAACTTCGACCTCGTGACCGTCGACCGTCCCGTCCCTGGGCCAAACGAGGTCCTCGTTCGCACGCTGTATCAGTCAGTTGATCCCTACATGCGCGGCCGGATGCGCGACGCGGAGTCGTACGCTGAGCCCTGGGACGTCGGCGAGCCGATGCGGGCCGGCGTCGTCGGCGAAGTCATAGAGTCCAACGCTGCCGCGTTCTCGGCCGGCGATATCGTCACGGGAGACCTCCTGTGGGCGGAACACGCTGTCGCGGACGCGGACGAACTCCGGCAGGTACACCCGGAGCACGGCCCGATCTCGACAGCCCTCGGTGTCCTCGGCATGCCCGGCGTCACGGCCTACTTCGGACTGCTCGACGTCGCCGAGCCGACACCCGGCGATACGGTCGTCGTCTCCGCCGCGGCCGGTGCAGTCGGCTCCGTCGTCGGCCAACTCGCACAACTCAGTGGCGCGCGCGTGGTCGGCACGGCCGGCAGCGAGGCGAAAGTCGCGTGGCTCACCGACGACCTCGGCTTCGACGCCGCGATCAACTACAAGACAACCGACGACCTCTCGAGTGCGGTCGACGACGCCTGTCCGGACGGAATCGACGTCTACTTCGACAATGTCGGTGGCCCCATCACGGACGCCGTCTGGCCCCGGCTGAACATCCGTGCCCGCGTCGCCGTCTGCGGGCAGATCGCCCTCTACAACGAGACCGACGTCCCGACCGGACCGCGAAAGCTCGGCAAACTCATCGAGAGTCGCGCCCGCGTCGAGGGATTCCTCGTCAGCGACTACGAGGGGCGCTGGGGCGAGGCGCTCGAGCGTCTCTCGGGGTTCATCCGAGACGGTGACCTCCAGTACCGCGAAAACGTCGTCGAGGGATTCGAGAACGCCCCCGACGCGTTCCTGGGGCTGTTCGAGGGCGAGAACATCGGGAAACAGCTCGTCAAAGTCGCAGAGTACGAGTCGTAGCGTCGTTCGAGATCGGTTCGGCTTCGAACCGGTATCGAGAGCTCGAGCAGCGTCGCTTAGTCCGTCAGCCCGTAACCGATTTTGAACAGGTAGACGTCGAGTGCGATGACGGCTCCGGTGAGCGCGATCAGCACGCCGAGTGAGGCGTACGGTGCGAACTCGGCGTAGGCTTCCGGCGCGACCTCGAGCATGTCCGAATACCCCAGCAAGCCGTATCGGACGCTATCGACCATGTAGACCATCGGATTCAACAGCGAGACGTACTGCCAGGTCGCGGGGAGCATGGTCAGCGAGTAAAAGACCGCGCCAAAGAAGACCAGCGGCCGGAGGATGAACTGGTTCATCACGGTGAGGTCGTCAAAGTCTCTCGCGACCAGTCCGCCAATGATCCCCAGGCCAGCAAAGAGTGACGCGATGACGACCATCGTCGCGACGAGGAATAGGCCGTGCTCGATCGAAATCGGGACGAACAGGCGGCCGATGATGGCGATGATGGTGCCGACGATCAGTCCGCGGACCGCACTGGCACCGATGTAGGCGACGACCATCTCGGCATAGGAGAGCGGCGAGGTCAGCGTCTCGTGGATGTACTCGTTCCATCGGCCATGGAAGATCGAGAACGAGGCGTTCTCGAAGGCGTTCGAGATGGTTCCGAGTACGATGAGTCCCGGGATGAGAAAGAGGATGTACCCGATCCCCGCAACCGGTTCGTCGATCCGGCCGCCCAGAATAACCCCGAAGACGGCGAAGTAGAGCACGTTCGTGATCGCCGGCGGCATGAACGTGTTCTTCGGCCGACGGATAAATCGGAGCAGTTCACGCCGGAACAGCGCCCGGAAGCCGACAGAGAACATCAGGCGACCCCCTCCTGTTCTCGCTTGGCGTCGCGTTCGCTCGTTTCCTCGTCGGTTTCGGTTGTGGCCGACGAACGAGTCACCGTCCGATCCTCGCTTCTCGTCAGATCGACGAAGATCTCCTCGAGCGAGGTCCGGGAGATCTCGAGGTCGGTGATCTCGTAGCCCATCGCCTCGAGGTCATTAAGCAGGCGGGGCGCAATCGAGCCGCCGTCGTCGACGCGCACCTTGAGGTGGTCCCCGGAGACCCTCGTGTCATGTGCGTAGGCCTTGAGATCGGGTGCAACGGCTGGTGTGGACTCGAGTTGTACCGAGATCGTATCCGTACCGCGGGTCTTCAGTTCGTCAGGCGTCGCGACGGTTACCTTTCGGCCCTCATTCATGATCGCGACCCGATCACAGAGGCGTTCGGCCTCTTCGATGTAGTGGGTCGTCAGGAGGATCGTCGTCCCCTCCTCGTTGAGTTCGGTAACGAGCTCCCAGAGATCGTGTCGAAGTTGGACGTCGACGCCCGCCGTCGGCTCGTCGAGGATCAGCAGATCGGGTTCGGTCACGAGCGCTCGCGCGAGTAGCAATCTGCGTTTCATCCCGCCAGAGAGCCAGTCGAAGCGTTCGTTTCGCTTATCGTAGATGCCGACGCGTTTGAGCACCTCGTCGGCACGCTCCCCGGCCTCGGCTTCCGGGATTCCGTGGTAGCCGGCCTTGTGCATCAGGACTTCCCGAATTGGGAAAAACCGATCGACGTTGAACTCCTGTGGCGCAAGCCCGATCGCATCACGGGCCTGCCGGTAGTCGTCTTCAACGTCGTGGCCGAAGACTCGTGCCTCGCCGCCGGTCTTGCGGACCAGTCCAACCAGCGTGTTGATAAACGTCGTCTTGCCCGCGCCGTTGGGGCCGAGCAAGCCGAAGAACTCACCCTCTTCGACGGTCAGTGAAAGCTCCTGCAGAGCGCGCAAATCGCCGTACTCCTTGACGAGATCGACGGTCTCGATGGCCGGTGGCATCGACGAAGCGTCAGCCCCGACTGCGGTTAAGAATGTTGGTCTCGGTGCTCGAGACGGCCGTTACGGCCCATATTGCCGGTTTATCATTCGTTCAATCCGCGGTTCGTGGTTGGCCAACTGGATTAACCGAGCCGCTTTTTTGGACGATATCGAAGGCAGTCATCACGTCCGACCGCGAGATCAGGCCGACGAGTTCGTCGTCGTCGCGCGGCGGTTCGTCGTGCAAACGGTCGGCGGCACGGTGGTCGCTATCGACGACGAGCAAGCGACCGATACCGTGTTTTTGCATTCGTTCGATCGCGGTCATGGCATCCGAACCCGCCGAGATCGTTTGCAGATCGGTTGTCATCACGTCCTCGACCGTGTAGGCGTCACGCTCGACCGGATCGATCCCGCGAGCATCCGAGAGCGTGACGAGGCCGATGAGCCGTTGGCCTCCGGATATATCCTGTCCGATGACCGGATACCCCGTGTGCCGTTCGGTGAACATCCGCTGGATGAGCGTCGAAATCGGGGTTTCGGGTTCGACAGTGTGGAGATCACCGGCCGGGGTCATAATATCGCCGACAGTAACGTCCTGGAAGGCGGCTTTCATCGTCACCTGCTGGGCCTCACTCGAGGCGGCGATGTAAACGAAGAAGGCGACACCGATGAGAATGATGTTGACCGAAAGCAGGCCAAACAGGCCCATCAGGATTGCAAAGAACTTCCCGATGCCTGCGGCCTGTTGAGTCGCTTTCGCGTACGGCTGCCCGCGAGCGAGCAGTGCGCGAAGGATTCGTCCGCCGTCCATCGGAAACGCCGGGATCATGTTGAAGATCGCGAGTGCGACGTTCAACACGGCGAGATAGCCGAGCACGAACCGTGTCCCGCTGAACGCCTCGGGGGTAATAGAAAAGAGCACATACGACGCGATGCCGACGAGTACGGAGACAATCGGACCGGCAATCGCGATGTTGAACTCCTGTTTCCAGTCTTCGGGCATCTCGGAGAGCGCGGCAATCCCACCGAACAGCCAGAGTGTAATCGAGTCGATCGGGAACCCGTATCGCTGGGCCGTCAGCGAGTGACCGAGTTCGTGGAGCACGACGCCGACGAACAGCCCGATCGCCGCAGTAAGGCCGACGACGTACGGCAGCCACCACTCGGTCGTGAGCGCTCCAGCGTCGATTCCGGCGTTCATGCTCGTGTTGAGGATCTCGACGACAGGACCGATCTGTGCGCCGATGAGATAGGCAAACAGCGGCAACACCAGCAAGAACGTGAGATCCAACTTGATCGGAATCCCGAATAGAGAGCCGATTCGGAAACTCTTCATCATACCATAGTATACCTGCGGGAAGGCCTTAAACACGCTGCCAGTGTGCTATTTCCTCGGCTGTCGAGACCGGTTCTCGCAACTCGAGGCCGACCCGTGCAGCCATCGCCTACACAGATCCTCTCCCAGTCGTTCGTCACACTCGAGCGGAGCCGAAATCGCTGTTGAATCGTGTTCTCCAGCAGATCGACTAACGATGTTAATACACAGTAAACAGAACGTGATATATGGTAATACATACGTTTCATATCATTAATTGATCTGGTAGTCGACGACTTCGCTAGTTCTCCTCGAGGACACACGGGAAGTCCGTCGATCGACACAACGCATAGACCACAGTGATGATTACGGTTTTATCCGCCGTAGCGGGTTTCTAACGATGCTTCGGTGTCGTACCGCCGGAGACAGTTGGCCGTGATATCACACAACAATACATATAATCACATTATTACTCGCTAGTCAATATGCACCCACTGCACCATAGATTTATACAGGAGTTCGTGGTTGGTGTTAGTACAATGATGGAACAGACCCACGCCGACGCCGCGGTCGACGACCTCCCAACCGAAATTAAGTCCCCACAGGGCAAACTCGTCTACCTCTCGATCGATGCGACCGGTGGTGCGACGGCCGACGAGCTCGGCCAACTCCTGTCGATGAAGAAGATCTCGATTCTGAGCGTCCTGAACTCCCTCTCGACGCAAGAGCTAATCGAGAAAGACGGCAGCGAATACGTCCTGCACAACTGAGACGGTCTGTTAGAAGTCATTTCCGGCGCGACCGCCCTGCGGTTGCATCGGTATATCATTACAGCAGACCGTATGAGTCGGAGTCCGTCGCTGTTCTGTCGCCTCCTCGTGCCGTGTCGTCGGTTTCGGGTACTTTCCACCCCACATGGTTCTCTCGTCGCCTACCACCAACGGGTGTCGCTCACCTCGAGTAGCTCGAGATCCTCGCGCACCCGCGCGAAAGTTACCCTCTGTTGCAGAAGCCACAGTTTCGTCCCCATCGGTCGGCTTATACATCCCGTTCGGCCGGTCTTCTCAGCGCGTGCTTCGAAGCCTTTATCCGCACGGTAGGCCTGCGTTTTCGTAAGTAACCACAACCATGTCCGATAAACCCGCCTCAATGTATCGGGAAATCAGTAAGCCGGCCTACACGCGCCGCGAATACATTACTGGCATCCCGGGTTCGAAGATTGCACAGCACAAGATGGGCGACCTCAGCGCCAACGCAGAGGACTACCCCGTCCAGATTAGCCTCATCACCGAAGAAGAAGTTCAGCTCCGTCACGGCAGCCTCGAGGCCTCGCGCCTCTCGGCCAACCGTCACATGCTGAAAAACGCCGGTGAGGGCAACTACAAGATGATTCTCCGGAAGTTCCCCCACCAAGTCATCCGAGAGAACAAGCAGGCGACGGGTGCGGGTGCAGACCGTGTCTCCGACGGGATGCGACAGTCCTTCGGGAAGATCGTTGGCACCGCCGCGCGAATGGGCTCCGGCGAGCGCATCTTTACGATCTGGTGTGACGTCGACGACGCCGAGTTCGCAAAGGACGCGCTCCGCCGTGCCTACAACAAGATCTCGCCGCCGTGCCGAATCGTCGTCGAGAAGGGCGAAGAGCAGCTGATCGCCTAACCGAACCGACCTTTTGTGCTGCGGATGCGATAGCGCCGCATCGTCGATACCAGCTTCGAAAGAGCCGTTCGCTTGTTTCGACTGGCGTCTCGAGCAGCTTTTTATTCACTCACTCCCGACTGCTGTGTATGATCGAGCTTGCGGTCGCGAACGACCAGGAGACGTTCCAGCGGATGCGCGACCCGCTTGCAGAACGGGGAGTCCGTGCCCAGCACGTGCCCGTTAGCGAGCGCGTGGTGGCGCTGGGTGCGGACGCACCGTGGTCGCCCGAGGAGTACGACGTCGGCTATGTCTATCCCGGCCGGCTCATGGAGGGTGGGGTAGCTGATGCCGTCCTCGAGGTGCCGTGGCTCAACGATCTCGAGGCGGTCCTCACCTCGCGAAACAAGGCCGAAGTGCTCGCTCGCCTCGAGCGGGCCGATCTGCCGGTCCCGAAGTCGGTCTACGTCTCGAACGACGTTTCGGAGGCGGAGTTAGCCGACGTCTTCAATCGATTCGACCCACCGGTCGTCGTTAAGCCGAACTCGACGACGCGCGGCGTCGGCGTGGCGAAGGCCCACGATCTCGATTCGTTTTTGGGGATCTGTGACTACCTCTCGCTGGTCCACGACTACCGTGCGACCGGCGACCGCTCGTTTCTCGTCCAGGAGTATCTGCCCGATGCGACCGATTACCGGGTGATGGTTCTCGAGGGAGAGTACGTCGGCGCCGTCGAGCGTCGCCTTCCCGACGACGCGGTCGCGGCGGGCCAGTGGAAACACAACGTCCATCGCGGAGCGACGGCAACCGGTGTCGACCTCCCCGAGCAGTGGCGTGCCCTTGCCGAGTCGGTTGCGACCGAACTCCAGATCTCGTTTCTCGGCGTGGACCTGCTCGAGACCGACGATCGACTGGTCATAAACGAGACGAACGCCCGTCCGACGATCGACGAGGAGACGAAGTACGAGCCGGACTTCTACGATCGGTTAGCGGCGGCGATACGCACTCGGTGTCGGTGAGGAAACCTAGCTCGTGTTCCGCGTGCCACCGTCGACGAGCAGCGACTCGGCCGTGATGTGGCCAGCCATGTCGCTCGCGAGGAACAGCGCCGCGTTGGCGACGTCTTCCGGCTGTGCGAGTTTCTGGAGCGGGATCATCTGTTTGAGTGCCGCCTCCTGTTCGGTGCCGACGATCGGGAAGTCTTCGGTCGTCAGCGCCGTCTCGACCTCTCCGGGGTGGATGGCGTTGACCCGAATACCGTGCGGGCCGAGATCGTCGGCCAGCGAGTAGGTAAGGTTCCGAATCCCGGCTTTTGCGGTGCAGTAGGGGGCGATTTCGCCGTATCCCTGGAGCCCAGCGAGACTCGAGATGTTCACGATCGCTCCACCCTCGCCCTGCTCGATCAGTTTCTCGGCGGCGAGTTTCGAGCCGACGAAGACGCTGTCGAGGTTGATCGCCATCAGGTCGCGGTAGTCTTCGACGGAGATCTCCGTGATCGAACCCATCGGCCCGAACACGCCCGCGTTGTTCACCATGATGCTAAGGCCGCCGAACTCGTCTGCGGCGTCGATCGCTGCCTCGAGTGCGATCTGATCGGTGACGTCACACTCGACGTACGTCGCTTCGGCGTCGGTCTCGTCGGTGATCCGTTCGTGTGTTGGAACACCGCCCTGGCGTGGCTCCTCACGGAGGTCTGCGACGACGACGTCTGCGCCTGCGTCTGCAAACGTCAGTGCAATTGCACGACCGATCCCACTTGCGGCACCTGTAATAACTGCCGTTTCGCCGTCGAGTACAGTGTTCATGGTTGTGCATCAAATACCTTGACTATCAATCTTGCGTTGATATAGATGAATTGGAACTAAAATTGCATTATTTATAGTCATTCTCTCAACAGTTGTCTCATTATTATATTTGATATCCTGGCGTAGATATATTTATACAGGTTTGTTAGCGGTCGGTATGACTCTCGTTCAAGAGAACGTCTATCGTCGAACGGACGCCGGAACTGTTGGTTGGGACGACGAGCTCGATGCCGTCTTGCTCCGATGGCACGGGTTCGCGACCAGCGAGAGTTTCCGGGCGCATATGGAGCTCTGTATCGAGTTGCTCGAGGCCACCGGGGCCAACAAGATGTACGCCGATGCACGCGATCAGGGGGCGATCAGCGAGGAGGACAAACTGTGGTCGATCACTGAGTGGGCGACGCAGGCGGACGAAGCGGGGCTTGATTCTCTCGTCATCGTCTATCCCGAGTCGGTCATCGCGAAGATGTCCGTCGACAGCGTCATGGAACAAGTCGATGACGACATCGAGCGGCTGATCACCGACGACATTACCGAGGGGCGAAACTGGATCGCGAAACGCCCAACGACCGCGACAGATGTCGTGGTGTCGGAACTCGAGGAGCCGAGCCTCGCTGTCGAACCAACTCCCGGCACGGACGAAAAAACCGACACGACAGAGCGAGAAGACGACGATGTGTCGACGGAGCCCGATTCGAATCACGAGTCACCCGCCGAGTCGGATGCGGACGAGGCGACGACGTCATACTCAGAGCCCGAGACGGAAACGGACCCAGCGACGGCAGACGACAGTTCGACAGCGTCGACGACCACGACAGCCGAGGCCTCCCCGGGGACGTCACCGGATCCACCGACTGTGGCAGGGATCGGGGGAATCGTCGGCCTGCTTGGCGTGTCGGTGATGATGTTCGTCAGCGGACAGGTACCAGCACTCGTTCCGAACGCGTTGGCAAACGCGGCGCTGTTGCTGGGCAGTGTCGTTCTGGGCGGAATGGCGCTTGGCTGGCTGGCTGCAAAGATTGTGGTGTAAGCCAACGTACACGACGAGAGCCGCTCGCGTCAATCCGACGGTGTGTTTTCGAGTTGCGCGCTAAAATTGTCTTTCGACCGCGACGCAACGACGTTACTCGAGACTGATATCCGAAGACTGCTCTGCGAGGTCGAAGACGACCTCGAGAACCCCGTTGTTGTAGGTCGCGGATGCGGTGTGTTCGTTGACACGCTGGGGGAGCGAAACGCGTTCGTCGTACTCGCGGTGGTCGCTCGAGGCGGAGATGGTCAGCGTCTTCCCGTCGCACTCGAGTTCGATATTGTCTTTCTCGACACCGGGCAGGTCGGCGATGACGCGGACCGCCTCGTCGGTCTCGTGAATATCGACGTGAGTGTCCATCCCGAAGCCGTTGTCCACATTGCTCGAGGAGTTGAACTCGACGTTGGCGTCGGCACCGTTCATCATTTCGTTCATCATTCGTTCGATCTCACGGAACAGGTCGTCGAAGGGTTCGTCGCGGTCGTCTCGGCGCATGCGAATCCGTAGTGGGCCACACGGCAAAAACTTTCTGTCGCCACTAGTTGTTCGGGGTGGTCGAAATCGAGGTATCGAAGGTCCGACTGGCGTCGTGTGAACTACCCCACCCTGCTCGCGCTAATGCGCTCGCTGAGGGTGGGGCTTCCTGCTTCCATGACGCACTTTGCAGGAACCGTAATAGTTCCCGT